>NZ_JBIASS010000002.1:0-584946 GCF_042890955.1 Streptomyces sp. NPDC001933
GAACTTCGCGCTGATCGAGGCGCTCGCGGACTCGCTGGGTGCGGCCGTGGGTGCCTCGCGTGCGGCGGTGGACGCGGGCTGGTACCCGCATTCCAACCAGGTCGGCCAGACCGGCAAGTCCGTGTCCCCGCAGCTGTACATCGCGTCGGGGATCTCGGGTGCGATCCAGCACCGGGCCGGGATGCAGACCTCGAAGACGATCGTCGCAATCAACAAGGACGCCGAGGCCCCGATCTTCGACCTCGTGGACTACGGCGTCGTCGGCGACCTCTTCCAGGTCGTTCCCCAGCTCACCGACGAGGTCAAGTCCCGCAAGGGCTGACCCCGGCCAGGCCGGAACACCCCCCATCCAACGGTCCGGGGCCGTGTGGTGCACACGCACCACACGGCCCCGGACCGTTTCCGCCTGCCGTCGCGAGCGGCAGCGCGGTTGGAGTAAAAGCGTGGCAAAACGCGCTCGTCAAGCGGCTGCCCGGACCGTCTGGGCGATCCTTTTCGGACTTTCCCGCCCACCGGGCCCTCCCGGCGCCGGAAGCCTCGCGACCGCCCCTATGCTCTACACGTCTGTAGAGCACGGGAGCCCCCCTCGGTGTTTCCCGTGCTCCCTCGTACCCCTCGTACGCACGTAAGGGAGTGGACGCCGCCATGGTGTTCAAACGACTGCTCGGCTCGCTCGGTGTGGGCGGCCCAACCGTCGACACCGTCCTCACCACCGGGGCGATCGCTCCCGGCGGCCACCTGTCCGGCCAGGTCCATCTCAGGGGTGGCAGCGCCGACTTCGACATCGACCACATCGCGCTGGAGCTCGTCGCGCAGGTGGAGGCAGAGCGCGAGGAGGGAGAGGACGAGCGCTTCGTGGCCTTCGAGCGCTTCACCGTCGGCGGCGGCTTCCGGCTCGCCGAGGGTGAGCTGCTCAGCCTGCCGTTCACGGTCACGCTGCCGTGGGAGACGCCGATCACCGAGCTGTACGGGCAGAACCTCGGCATCGTGCTCGGCGTGCACACGGAGCTGTCGGTCGCCGGGGCCAAGGACAACGGTGATCTCGACCGGCTCGCCGTGAGCCCGCTGCCGGTGCAGGAGGCGATCCTCGAAGCGTTCGGACAGCTCGGCTTCGGCTTCCGGTCCGCGGATCTGGAGTACGGCCGCATCGGCGGCACCGGCCAGCAACTCCCCTTCTACCAGGAGATCGAGCTGACCCCGCCGCCGCAGTACGCTCACGCGGTCGACGAGATCGAGGTGACCTTCCTCGCCACCGCGGGCGGCATGGAGGTGGTCCTTGAGGCGGACAGGCGTGCCGGGCTGTTCTCCGACGGGCACGACGCTCTCACCCGGTTCACGGTCGCGCACGACGGAATCCACCATCAGGACTGGCGGGCGCTCGTCGAAGGCTGGCTCCAGCAGTTGATCGAGCACCGGTCGGCGTACGCGGCGGGTTCCGCGTACGGGCACGGCGACCCGTACGCCGGGCACCACGGCAACGGTCACGGCCACCACGAGGACCGCCATCACAATGACGGTCACCGCTCCGGACCGGGCCTGGGAACGGCCGTCGCGGTGGGTGCGGCCGGCCTCGCGGTCGGCGTAGTCGGGGGCATGGTCGCCGCCGAAGTCGTGGACGAGGCAGGGGACTTCCTCGAGGGCGACAACGACGACGCCGGCGATGACGAGGGCGGTGACGACTGATGTTCGGAATCAGCGAGATCGCGATCATCCTGATCGTGGTGATAGTCCTTCTGGGCGCCAAGCGCCTCCCCGATCTGGCCCGTTCCGCGGGCAAGTCGGCCCGGATCCTCAAGGCCGAGGCGAAGGCCATGGAGGAGACGAAGGGCGCCGAAGGTGAAGCGGGGGCGCCCCGCGTCATCCGCGGCGAGACCGTCGGCCGTCAGGACGCCGGGGTCCCGGAACCGGATACGGGGCAGCAGCCCCGGGGCAGGGCGTAGGACCGCCGGTCCGGCCGGCACCCGGGCCCATCAGAGCGTGCACGCCTGGGAGATCGACAGGCTGTTCTCGTACAGATGGAGCCGGGTGATCCGGCCGCCCTCGGCGGTGAGGCGCAGCGCGAAGGGGCCCTCGAAGGACTTTCCGGTCGCACGGACGGTACCCGCGAGATGCCCCATCAGGACGGCGTCGGTTCCGTCGACGAGGAGGGTGTCGATGGACACACGGGCGTCCTCCGGCACGGTGTGATCGGCCAACTCCTCGAACTGGGCGGCGCATTCGGCGGCGGTGGAGCGGGGCCGGATCCAGGGCACCGCGGGGTTCTCGGCGAGCAGCCAGTCGACGTCGTCGGCGAAGAGCGCGGTGAGCCCTTCGGTGTCCCCCGCGATGCGGAGGTCGAGGAACTTCTGAACGGTGGCGCGGGTGGCGTCCGCCGTATCGGTGGGCTTCATGTGCCCCAGCCTGCCAAGGCACTGACGGAGCGTCGATTACTTCGGAGGTAAGTGCGGGCGGAGCTGCCGCAGTCGCGGGGTGTGGCCCGATCGCCGCTGCCCCGCTCCCGCGGCGCCGACTGCTGTCCGTCCGCGAATCCCACCCGATTCAACTCAATCTGAAGCGATCAGCAAGACCGGCCTTCGCTCACGCCAAAGCCGGTCTTGCGGCTGGGCGGCGAAGGAGTGCGGCGCGGCAGGGTGTTGAGCAGAAGCGTGCCGCGGCCGTCCGCCTCGAAGCGGGCGGCGTCGTCGGCCTCGATCCGGCTCAGAAGCTGTCCGGCGGGCAGCAGTCGGTCATCGGAGAGTTCTTTCAGCAGCCGGGGCAGGTCGGGGTAGGCGGCGGCGAGACGGCCCGAGCGGAAAAGGGACCGCAGCTCCGCCGCCTCGGTGGGCCCGGTGGTCGTGGTGGTGGACACACTCAGACCCCTTCCAGGGCGAAGCCGGACCTGATCCACTTGCTGGACTCGACAGCGATGCCGACGGCACGGCGGCCCCGTCCCCGTCCCCAAAGAGCACCGCGTTGACGAGCTCCTCCGGCCGCAGACTCATCAGGTCGGCGTCCAGGTCGAAGAACTGGGCACACACGTCGCCGCCGAGCACCAGTGCGTTGGTGTGCCCGGCCGACTGCAGCATCCGACGGCCGATGTCCAGTGCCTGCACGGCGACACAACAGCCGGACTGCAGTTGATAGGTCGGTACGTCGTTGATGCCGAGGCGGTCGGCGACGAGATTGACGGTGGCCGGCATCAGCTGGTCGGGGGCGGCGGTTCCCATGACCAGCACGTCAATCTCACCGGGCTCAAGCCCGGCCGCGGCCGGCGCGCGGCGAGAGGCGGACGGGCGGTGGGCCGGCCGGTTCCCGGCTCCCATGGCTCGCCCGATCCGGAAACGGTGCCGGGGCCGCGGCATGCCGGCAGGGCACGGTCTAAAGTGCGATGCACAGTATGTGCGCTTCTGCCCCATGTCGGAGCAACAGACGCAGGGGCCACGCCGCACCCCGGAAGGGAACGAAACCGTGCATGGCGAGTACAAGGTGCCCGGCGGCAAGCTTGTCGTCGTGGATCTGGACATCGAGGAAGGCGTGCTGCGCAACGTGCGCGTCGCCGGGGACTTCTTCCTGGAGCCCGACGAGGCGATCCTCTCGATCAACAAGGCCCTGGAGGGTGCCCCGTCCTCGACGGACGCCGCGGGGTTGGCGGCCCGGATCACGGCGGGTCTGCCGGAGTCGACGGTCATGCTCGGACTGAGCGCGGAGGGCGTCGGCACCGCTGTTCGGCGAGCGCTGGCCCGTGCGACCGAGTGGAGCGACTACGACTGGCAGCTGGTGCACACCGAACCACAGGCCCCGGCCCTGCACATGGCACTGGATGAGGTCCTCACCACCGAGGTGGCCGCCGGACGGCGGGCTCCCACGCTGCGGGTCTGGGAATGGGCCTCGCCCGCCGTGGTCATCGGCAGCTTCCAGTCGCTGCGCAACGAGGTGGACCCCGAAGGGGCGGCGAAGCACGGCATGACCGTGGTGCGCCGTATTTCCGGTGGCGGGGCCATGTTCGTGGAGCCCATGAGCACGATCACCTACTCCCTGTCCGTACCGGAGTCGCTGGTCTCCGGGCTGTCGTTCGCCGACAGCTACGCCTACCTCGACGACTGGGTGCTGGGCGCACTCGGCGACATGGGCATCAAGGCCTGGTACCAGCCGCTCAACGACATCGCCACCGAGGCCGGAAAGATCGCCGGCGCCGCCCAGAAGCGGATCGTCGGCCCAGACGGTGGCCCCGGAGCCGTCCTGCACCACGTGACGATGTCGTACGACATCGACGCGGACAAGATGCTGGAGGTGCTGCGGATCGGCAGGGAGAAGATGTCCGACAAGGGCACCAAGAGCGCCAAGAAGCGCGTCGACCCGCTCCGCCGTCAGACCGGCCTCGCGCGGGAGCAGGTGATCGAGAACATGATCGCGTCCTTCCGCGACCGCTACGGGCTGACCGCGGGTGCGGTCACAGCGGAGGAGATGGCCCGTGCGCAGGAGCTGGTGCGGACGAAGTTCGGCACCGGGGAATGGACCGCCCGGGTGCCGTGAGACCTGTCGCGGTCCCGGGTTCCCGTCATCGGCGGTGCCGGCCTGGGCAGTTCCTGCCCGGTGTCAGGTTCCCGGCGTCGGCAGTTCCTGCTCAGTCCAGATGATCTTGCCGTCGGCCGTGTAGCGGGTACCCCAGCGCCGGGTGAGCTGGGCGACGAGGAAGAGCCCGCGACCGCCCTCGTCCGTGGTGCGGGCGTGCCTGAGCCTGGGCGAGGTATTGCTGGTGTCGGCGACCTCGCAGATCAGGACGGACTGGCGCAGCAGCCGGATCCGGATCGGCCCGCTGGCGTAGCGCACCGCGTTGGTGACCAGTTCGCTGACGATCAGCTCGGTCGTCATCTCCAGCTCCTCCAGGCCCCAGGCGCTCAGCTGGCGGGCGGTCCGGGCCCGGACACCGGCAACGACGGCCGGCTCGGCGGGCACTTCCCAGGAGGCGATGTGATCCGCGCTCAGCTCGTGGGTACGGGCGAGCAGCAGGGCCACGTCGTCGGGCTGGGGCACCGGGACCAGCTGTTCCACGACCGCCGCGCACAGGGCGTCGAGCGGAAGTCCGCGCTGTGCCAGGGCGCCGCCGAGGCGGGACATGCCGAGTTCGGGGTCCTGGTCCCTGCCTTCGATCAGGCCGTTGGTGTAGAGGCCGATCAGGCTTCCCTCGGGCAGTTCGGTCTCCGCTGTCTCGAAGGGCAGCCCGCCCAGGCCCAGGGGTGGTCCTGCGGGCAGTTCGAGGAAGGTGATGCGGCCGTCCGGGGCTACGACGACGGGTGGTGGGTGGCCGGCGCGTGCCATGGTGCAGCGCTGGGTGACCGGGTCGTAGACCGCGTAGAGGCAGGTGGCTCCGAGTACGGGTGTGTCCTGCTCCCCGCTCTCTGGTTCCTCGTCGCTCAGCCGGAGCACGAGGTCGTCGAGGTGGGCGAGGAGTTCGTCGGGCGGCAGGTCCATGTCGGCGAGGGTGTGCACCGCGGTGCGGAGCCGGCCCATGGTGGCCGCGGCGGCGATGCCGTGGCCGACGACGTCGCCGACGACGAGGGCGACCCGGGCGCCGGACAGCGGGATCACGTCGAACCAGTCGCCGCCGACACCGTCCTTGGCGTCCGCCGGGAGGTAGGAGGAGGCCACGTCCAGGGTCATTCCGCCGGGCAGTGTGTGCGGGAGCAGGCTGCGCTGGAGGGTCAGCGCGGCAGCGTGCTCATGGGTGTAGCGGCGGGCGTTGTCCACGCACACGGCGGCCCTCGCCACCATCTCGCGCGCCAGAAGTACATCCTCCGGTTCGAAGGGAGCGGGGTTCACCGACCGTACGAAGGTGGTCAGGCCCAGCACGGTGTCACGGGCCCGCATGGGTACGCAGATGACGGAATGGAGTCCGTACTCGCGGATGCTCGCCGACCTGGCGGGCTGTTCGGCCGTCCACAGATGGTTGTCGGGGTCGAGGACCGGGATGAGGAGGGGTTCGCCGTCCATGAGGTACCGCATGTCGTGGGGCGGGGGCACGAAGTCCACCGGGTCCCCGACCTGGCGGATCGCCTCAGGACAGCCCTCGCGCACCGAGCTCATCCCGGCGCGGCGCATCCTCGGCCGGGACGAGGCGGCGAAGGCACCCGACCGGACCAGCTCCGCACCGGACAGCCTCGTGCCCAGCGGCCACGGGCCGGGCGCGCCGGGGTTGGTGACCGGCTCCAGCAGGTCGACCATCACGAAGTCGGCGAATCGCGGCACCGCGAAGTCGGCCAGTTCCTGAGCCGTACGCATCACGTCCAGGGTGGAACCGATGCTGGCTCCGGCGTCGTTGACCAGGGCCAGCCGCTGCTGGGCGTTCCACCGGTCGGTGACGTCCAGGACCATGTAGCAGACGCCGGTGACCACGCCCTCGTTGTCGGTCAGCGGGAGGTACGACGTGGAGTAGGCGCGTCTGCGGCGCGGATCGGCCCAGGTCCAGCCCAGGTACTCGTAGTCGATGACCGGAACCCCGGTGTCCAGCACACCGCGCATCAGCGTCTCGATGGCCTCGGTCTCCAGCCCCGGGAGCACCTCGCTGAGCCGGTGGCCCACCCGATGCTCGCGCGGGACGCCGCCGAAGCGTTCCAGGGTGTCGTTCATCCAGACGTAGCGCAGATCCGGGTCCATCACCGCCATGCCGATCGGTGAACCGGACAGGAAGGCGTCCAGCACGGACTGCCCGACCGTCCACTCCGGCCGCCGTTCGCTTCCGGAGACCAGGAAGCACTCACGGCCATCCAGGTGAAACGCGGCCGAGACCCGCAGGTCCACCTCGATCCGGCTGCCGTCGCGCCGCCGCACGTCCGCGACGCCGCGCCATCCCACGCCCGCCCGGCAGCGCTCGGCGATCCCCGCCACCCGTACCGGATCCTCGGGCATGGCGAGCAGGAAGCCGGCGGACCGCCCGACCACCTCGGCGGCCCGGTAGCCCAGCAGCTCCTGCGCGCTGTGCGTCCAGCCGACGACCGTTCCGCTGCCGGCGACCACCGCGGTCGCGTCGTTCGCCATGTCGTGGGAGTGCCGGGGTGTGCGGGGCGGCGAGGGTTCGCCGGGCTCCGGCTTCGGGCCTGCACACGCCATACCTGACACCACCCATCCGCTCCTTGTCCATGATCCCGCCTCCCGCGCTCAGGTGCGAGCGACAACGGGGAGGGCCGCGGCCGGGCGGGGGCAGGAGGCGGTCAGCGCACCGTGCCCGGCCCGGACCGGGCGGGCGGGGCCGGGGGCCGGTGCTCGTACCAGCGCCGGTCGGCCTCCAGCTGGGCGGCGAGGGAGATCAGGCGTTCCTCACTGCGGGACGGGCCGAGCAGCTGTGCCCCGACGGGCAGCCCGTCGGCGGTGAACCCGGCCGGGACGCTGATGCCGGGCCAGCCCAGCACGTTCCAGGGCCAGGCGTACGGGCATGCCTCGGTCATCGCCAGATCGGTGCGCCAGGCGCTCAGCCCGTCGAAACGGCCGATCGGTGGCGGCGGCAGGGCCGTCGTCGGGGTGAGCAGCACGTCATACCCGGCGCCGGCCCGGGACGGGCGGAAGAACTCGCCGATCCTGCGGTGCTGGCGCACCTCGCGCTCCCTGGCGGCCCGCACCACCCGGCCGCCGAGCCGGGTGCCGGTGCGCAGCGCGCTGCGGGTGCGCGGGTCGAGGAGTGCGGGGTCGGGGTGGCGGGCGGCGAGTTCGGCGATCCCCGCGGTGGCGCGGGGGACGAACCCGAGGCCGATCAGCCCGTACCGGGGCCTGGCCTCCTCGACGTCGTGCCCCAGGCGGGCGAGGGCCTCGGCCAGTTCGAGGACGGTCCGGCGCACATCGGGGTGGGGTGCGGAGCCGGTGAGGGTGAGCGGGGGGCGCCAGGCGAGGGCGATGCGCAGCCGGCCGGGGTCGCGGCGGGCGGCGGCCGCGGCGGCGACGGGCGGCGGCCGGTGCTGGTCGTCGGGGTGGGCACCGGCGACCGCGTCGAGCAGCAGTGCGGCGTCGGCGACGGTCCTGGCCAGCGGTCCGTTGACGGTCAGGCCCTGGAAGGCGTCGGTGTGCGGGTGGCCGGAGACCCGGCCGCGCTGGGGTTTGATGCCGACGAGATGGGTCCAGGCCGCCGGGATGCGTACGGACCCCGCGCCGTCCGAGCCGAGCGCGGCGGGCACCAGGCCGGCCGCGACCGCGGCTGCGGAGCCACCGGACGAGCCGCCGGGGGTGTGGCCGGTGTGCCACGGGTTGCGGGTGGCGCCGAAGGCGGGGCCCTCGGTGAACGGCCACTGGCCCAGCTCGCAGGAGTTGGTCTTCCCGACGATCACCGCGCCGGCCGCCCGCAGCCGGCGCACGGCCTCGCTGTCCGTGGTCGCGGCCGGCAGATCGCCGTCGCAGCCGAAGTAGGTCGGCATCCCGGCGACGTCCGTGTCGTCCTTGACGGCGACCGGTACGCCGAGCAACGGCAGCCGCTCCCCCGCCGCGAGCCGGCGGTCGGCCTCGGCGGCCTCGGCGAGCGCGGCCTCGGGACGCAGGTGCCGGAAGGCGTTGAGGGTGCCCTGGCTCGCTTCGATGCGGCGCAGCGCGGCGGACACCTGCTCGGCCGAGGTGGTGCGGCCCTCGGCCAGCTCCCGTGCGCTGTCGGCCAGTCCGGCCGGGCCGGCCGGGCCGGTGGTTTCCACCGCTTCCGTTGAGGACATGGGCTGACCGCCTTCCTCGTGTCGGAGGACACCCGCGCAGGGCCGGTGCGCCGCGCGCCTGGTACTCCCGAACGAACTTACCGGAGGGTAACGAGGAATGAGCGGTCCGCTCAACCGTTCGGTGGAAAGCGGCCCGAGGCTCGTCCCACGCGCGCTCGGGGAGTGCCCGGTCGCATCCGGGGAGTGTCAGTGCCGCTTGCTACGTTCTGCAGCGGAAGAGAACAGCGAAAAAGTACTGCTGGAGGGCGCGTGGAAGCGGAGTTCGAGGGCGAGTTCGAGACGCATCTGACGGTGCGTCTCGATCCCCGCGCCGACGACGGGACGGGGGACGCGCGGGAGGCCGACCGGCTGGGGCGCTGGGCGGAGCTCAACGGCCTGAAGCTCACCCGTATCCTCCTGGACCGCGGTGCCACGCCCGATCAGCCCATGCTGACCGAACGGGGACGGGGATCGCTCTCCGGGCAGCGGGCCGCCGCCGGCCTCCGGTCGGCCGAGCTGCGCGCCGCGGGTTTCGCCGTCATACGCGTGAAGATCGAGGCCGCTCCGTGGAACGAGAACATACCGCAAACGGCCGACGAGGCCGCCGCGCTCTCTCCCGACTGCCACTTCGAGCATCACGTCAAGCTGCTGCTGACCGGTGAGCCGCAGCTCGCCGTCGCTCGGGCGGTGGCCGGGCGGCACGGCGCGCGCCTGTCGCGCAATGCCCGCCGCACCACCGGTCCCGGACGCCACGAGCGGTTCGTCACGCAGCGCTGCCACGCGGTGGGCCGCCCGGAAGCGAGGGCGGAGCTCGACGCGCTGCTGGGCGGGCTGGCCGCCGCCGGACTCGAAGTGCTGGAGGTCGAGGAGGAGTTCGTGGTGCACGACGACCATCCGGCGGTGGACGCGGGCTGGCTGGACGCGCGGGCCGGGGTCTCGCTGTGAGCGCGGACCACCGCCCCTTCCCCGGGGAACCGGAGTACGACGACCCGTCGCTCGCGCCGCGCTGGCGGGCCGCCCGGCGCGCCGTCCAGGACCATCTGCTGCGCGTGATAGCCGAGTCGCCCTGGGGCGACGGTCTGGTCCTGCGCGGCAGCGTCCCGCTCCAGGCGTGGGTGGGCGCGGCCGCGCGGGAGCCGGCCGACCTGGACTGGATCGTGCTGGAGCCGTCGGAGGACGACTTCGTCGACGGCCTCGATCCCTACCCTTACGTCAACTCGATAGAGGCCGTCCAGCAGTGGCCGGAGGCCGCGCACGGCGCGGCCGCTCCCGAGCTGCTGACGGACGGCGAGTGCCATGACACCGGTGGCGCCCGGCCGGTACCGGCGCCGGAGGGACTGCACTGGATCGAGGCCGAGGAGAAGGATCCCCCGGCCTCCCCCGCCGAGGAGGTCGTGGCCGCCCTGGCAGCCGGTCCGCAGCTGCCCGAGGGGATTCGCATCGATCCGCTCCGGGTGCAGCCGGACGCCACATGGATGTACCGGACGTACGAGACGCCCGGGGTACGTGTCGTCGTCCCCTGGGAGGCCGACGGGCTGCCGCCGGGCGAGTTGCGGATGGACTTCGCCCAGGACGAACGGCTCCCCCAGGCCCCGGGGTGGACGGCCTGCCCGCGCGGCGACGGCGGGCCCCCGACGCCCGTCCGCACCGCGAGCCCGGGGCTCTCGCTCGCCTGGAAGCTGCTGTGGCTCGCCGAGGACCAGGAGGCGGAGGGCCGGTCGGGGGCCAAGGACCTGTACGACGCGGTGCTGCTCGCGGAGCACCACGCCACCCGTCTGTCGCCCCGCCTGCTGCGCACGGTCCTGGGGCCGCACGCGCCGGGATTCACGCCCGGGGCGGTGCTGGACTGGTTGGTGGACTGGTCCGCGTTCCACGCCGGGCATCCGTGGGTGGAAGGCGGACCGGACCATCTGCGTGAGCGGCTGGCCACCGCACTGCCACGGCTGCTGGAGCAGAGCGTTCCGTAGCACCGCGGTGGCCCGTGGCGCCGCAGCGGCCGCACCGGCGGATTCGCCGGTGCGGCCTGCGCGGCCTACGGCTGGACGGTGATCTCGCCGATGCCGGTGCCGAGGCCGGCACAGTGCGCGGTGGACTGACCGGACTGCCCGGGGTTGAGGGTGACGTGCTCGCCGTCCACGTCCGGGGACCAGCCGCAGACCAGGTGCACCCAGAAGGTCTGCGTCGTACTGCCGTCGTTGCGGCACAGCGCGAAGCCCGTGTAGTCGTCGATCTCGTGCTTGCCGGTGTCGCAGGACAGACCGGGCGGCGTCGCCGCGGACGGCACGGCGGTGACGGCCGTGGCAGCCGTGGCGGGAACGGCGAGCGCGGTGGCAGCCCCGGCCACGACGACTCCCCTGAGCACGACCCTGGACACACTCCCCATCGACAGCTTCATGTCTGACTGTTCCTCCTCGCTGGTGGTGAACTCGGTGCCCCGACACCGTCCCCCACCCTCCATGGCCCAAAACGAGGCAAAACCTCACACTGTGTATGTGTCGCTTGCGTCCTCGGGAGTGCGCTCCGCCGCGCGACCGCATCCGCCCCGGCGTACGCTCGGAAGGGTCGTATGGCAATCGGATGGCACCTGTACGGGCCCTATGGGCACTACCAGGGAGGCGACGTGACCGGTCGACACAGGGGCACACGCCGGGCCGCCTGGGCGGCGGCCGTCGTGCTGGGAATCACCGGCGGAAGCGTCCTGGGCAGCGGTGCGGCGCAGGCGGACAACGGCATCGACGAACTCTCCGCGCAGCAGATCGCGGACCGTTCCCGTGACGCCCTCCTGAGCGCCCATTCCCTGCACCTGAGCGCCCGCGGCGAGCTGGAGGACGACATCCCGCCGATGACTCTGGAGCTCACCCTGGACCGGGACGGCAACTGCAACGGTTCGGTGGATCTGGGCCGGAGCCAGGGGTCGGTCCAGATCGTGAAGCGCGGTGACGACGTCTGGGTCAAGCCGGATGCGAACTTCTGGAAGAACCAGGTCCCGGGCGGTGGTTCGGCCTTCGCCGCGATCCTGAACGGGCGATACATGAAGGGGTCGGCCGACGACCCGCGGCTGCGCGATCTGGCGAACGGCTGCGATCTGGACACGTTCCGGAAGCTGATCAGCGACAACGCGGACAACGACCGGGGCACGCTGAACAAGGGCCACAAGACCACGCTCGACGGGGCTCCGGTGGTGCCGGTGACCAGGGTGCGGGACGACCGGACGGTGACCACGTACGTCGCGGCCACCGGCAAGCCGTACCCCGTGAAGATCACCGTTCAGGGCGGCGGGGCGGACGCGGTCGTGGGCTTCTCGGCCTTCGACAAGCCGGTGCCCACGACCACGCCGCCGCCGGACCAGACGTACGACATCAGCGCCCTGCTGGGCCGTACGTCCTCGCCGGTGTGACGCCGGACCGCCCGCTGAGCACCACGTACAGCACGAGCGACGAGGCGAGCCCGACCGCCCAGCCGTAGTCCGCGAGCGGTTTCAGGAACGGGATCAGGCCGTCGGCCGGGAACGGGCCCGCCCCGGGGGCGGAATGGGATCCCCCGATCGCGAGGACGCCGCCGACGGCGAACGCCACGACCGCCCGCCAGTTCCAGCCGTTCGTGTACCAGTAGCGGCCGCCGGGGCGGTAGAGGTCCGCGAGGTCGAGCACAGTGCGGCGGACGATCCAGTAGTCGGCGATCAGGATGCCCGCGACCGTGCCGAGCAGTCCGCCGACCAGCCCGAGCCAGGTGAAGATGTACAGCTCGGGGGTCTCGGTGAGCTTCCACGGCATGATGAGGACGCCGACGACGCCCGTGATCAGTGCGCCGGTACGGAAGTTGATGAACCGGGGCGCGAGGTTCGCCAGGTCGTACGCGGGTGACACGACGTTGGCCGCGATGTTCACGGAGACCGTCGCGACCAGCACCGTCACCAGGGCGTAGAGCAGCCCGAAGACGTTGTCGGTCCGCGCCACGAGCTGGACCGGGTCCCAGATGGCTTCCCCGTACACCGCCTGTGATCCGGAGGTGACCAGGACCGAGAGCAGGGCGAACAGCGTCATCGTGGTCGGCAGGCCGAGCGACTGGCCCCGGATCTGGGCGCGTTGGCCGGCCCCGAAGCGGGTGAAGTCGGGGATGTTCAGCGAGAGCGTGGCCCAGAAGGCGATCATGCCCATCAGTGAGGGAAAGAAGACCGGCCAGAACTCCTTGCCCCAGCCGAGCTCCGACGGCTGGTCGAGCAGCGGGCCGAAGCCGCCGGCCTTGACGGCTACCCAGACCAGCAGCACGACGGCACCGACGATGACGAACGGTGCCGCCCAGTTCTCGAACCGCCGCAGGGCGTCCATCCCCCGGTAGATGATGGCGAGTTCGAGCGCCCAGAAGAGGACGAAGCAGAGCCAGAGCGTCCACGGCTGGCCGCCGATCTCGGACGCCTTCGCCCAGCCGCCGAAGATCTTCCCCAGCAGGGTGAAGATGCCGACGCCGCCGATCCAGGTCTGGATGCCGAACCAGGCACAGGCCACCGCGGCCCGGATCAGGGCGGGCAGATTGGCGCCGCGCAGCCCGAAGGAGGCGCGGGCCAGCACTGGGAAGGGGATCCCGTACTTGGGGCCGGCGTGTCCGGTGAGCAGCATGGGTCCGAGCACGATCAGGTTGGCCAGCGCGATGGTGAGAACGGCCTGTTTCCAGTCCATGCCGAGGGCCACCAGGCCGGAGGCGAGCAGCCAGGACGGAATGTTGTGGGCCATGCCCACCCAGAGCGCGGTGAAGTTGTACGTCGTCCAGCGGCGCCGTTCCAGCGGCACGGGCAACAGGTCCTCGTTGACGAACCGGTTGTCGGTGGGAACGGCGCCGGGCGCGAGTTCGACGCGGCCCGAGGGGTCGGGTATCGGGTCCTGCGGTGGAACGGGTGATACCGGTGGGACGGACGAGGTCATGGCGGCTGGACCCTTCGCTCGGGAACGGTGCCGTGCGGGGCGGGGTGCGAAAACGGCGAGAAGCAGCGGGAAACAGCGGGAAGCGGCGGTACGGGGACGGGGGTGCGGACAGCGTGGGGAGTACGCCGGAGCGGGACGGCGGGAGAGCGGGAGAAGGGCGGGTCAGTCGGACAGGGCGGGGATGACCCGCGCACCGTAGGCGTCGATCGTCGCCTCCCGCGCATCGTGCATGTTGTATACGGCGAACTGGTCGACGCCCAGGTCGCGCAGGGCCCGCAGCTTCTCGATGTGCGCCTCGGCGGGGCCCAGCAGGCAGAACCGGTCGACGATCTCGTCCGGCACGAAGGTGGTGTCGGGGTTCCCGGCCCGGCCGTGGTGGCTGTAGTCGTAGCCGGTCCGCCCGGCGATGTACTCGGTCAGGGCCTCGGGGACGAGCCCGGAGTGCGCGCCGTACCGGGAGACGAGGTCCGCGACGTGGTTGCCGACCATGCCGCCGAACCAGCGGCACTGCTCGCGGGCGTGGTCGAGGTCGTCGCTCACGTAGGCGGGGGCGGCGACGCAGATGGTCACGGAGTCCGGGTCCCGGCCGGCCTCGGCCGCCGCGTCCCGTACCGCCTTGATCATCCACTCGGTGAGGAACGGGTCGGCGAGCTGGAGGATGAAGCCGTCGGCCTTCTGTCCGGCCAGGGCGAGCGCCTTCGGACCGTACGCGCCCATCCAGACGGGCAGCCTGCCGTCCTTCACCCAGGGGATCTGGACCGGCTGCCCGTCGACGGTCGCCTCCCGTCCCTCGGCGAGGTCGCGGATGACGTCGATGGCCTCGCCGAGGCGGGCCAGTGTGTTGGGTCTGCGGCCGGCGACGCGCATCGCCGAGTCGCCCCGGCCGATGCCGCAGACGGTGCGGTTGCCGAACATGTCGTTGAGGGTGGCGAAGGTGGAGGCGGTCACCTCCCAGGTGCGGGTGCCGGGGTTGGTGACCATGGGTCCGACCACGAGGTGTTCGGTGTGTTCGAGGATCTGGCTGTAGATGACGAACGGTTCCTGCCAGAGCACCGTCGAGTCGAAGGTCCAGCCGTAGCGGAAGCCGTTGCGTTCGGCGCGGCGCATCAGGCCGACGACGGCCGAGGCGGGCGGATCGGTCTGGAGGACGAGTCCGAAGTCCATGACGGGTGCTCCTAGTCCAGGTACTGACAGGTGGCTCGCGGGGTGTACATGCCGTGTCCGGCCCGGCCGGTGAACTTCCTTGCGTCGATGACGACTTCACCGCGCGAGAGGACCGTTTCGACCTGGCCGGTGATCCGCTTTCCCTCGTACGCCGAGTAGTCGACGTTCATGTGGTGGGTCTCGGCGGAGATGGTCTGTTCGGCCGCCGGGTCGTAGATGACGACGTCGGCGTCGGCGCCCGGGGCGATGGTGCCCTTCTTCGGGTAGAGGCCGAACATCCGGGCCGGGGAGGCGCAGGCGATCTCGATCCAGCGGCGGCGCGAGATGTGACCGTCCAGGACCGCCTGGTGCAGGAGGTCCATCCGGTTCTCCACGCCGGGCATGCCGTTGGGGATCTTCGAGAAGTCGCCCCGGCCCATCTCCTTCTGGCCCGAGAAGCAGAAGGGGCAGTGGTCGGTGGAGACGACCTGGAGTTCGTTGTTCCTGAGACCCCGCCAGAGCGCCTCCTGGTGTTCCCTGGGCCGCAGCGGGGTGGAGCAGACGTACTTGGCGCCCTCGAAGTCCGGCTCGGCGAGGTTGTCGGTGGAGAGGAAGAGGTACTGCGGGCAGGTCTCGCCGAAGACCGGAAGTCCCTTGTGGCGGGCGGCGGCGACCTCGGCTACCGCCTCGTCCGCGGAGACGTGCACGACGTACAGCGGCGATCCGGCGACGCGGGCGAGCTGGACGGCACGGTGGGTGGCCTCGGCCTCCAGTGCCACCTTGCGCACGTCACCGTGGTAGCGCGGATCGGTGCGGCCCTCGGCGAGGGCCTGTTCGACGAGCACGTCGATGGCGATGCCGTTCTCCGCGTGCATCATGATCAGGCCGCCGTTGTGGGAGGCCCGTTGCATGGCGCGCAGGATCTGGCCGTCGTCGCTGTAGAAGACGCCGGGGTACGCCATGAACAGCTTGAAGGAGGTGACCCCCTCCGAGACCAGCAGGTCCATCTCCTTGAGCGAGGACTCGTTCACATCGGAGAGGATCATGTGGAAGGCGTAGTCGATGGCGCAGTTGCCGTCGGCCTTCGCGTACCAGGCGTCGAGACCTTCGCGGACCGCGCGGCCCACGGACTGGATGGCGAAGTCGACGATCGTGGTGGTGCCGCCCCAGGCGGCCGCCCGGGTGCCGGTCTCGAAGGTGTCGGCGGCGTAGGTGCCGCCGAACGGCATCTCCATGTGGGTGTGCGCGTCGACACCGCCCGGGATGACGTACTTGCCGGTGGCGTCGATCCTGCGGTCGGCGCTCCAGCTCTCGGCCGCGTCGCTGTCGTGCGCCGCGAGGGCCACGATGCGGCCGCCCTCGATGAGTACGTCGGCATGCAGTTCGTCGGACGCGGTGATGACGAGACCACCGTGGATGACGGTGCGGCTCATGTACCCCTCCTCACTCGTGGCGGAATGGGTCTACGCACGTAGACAAGGTGCGTGATGAAGAACGTAGAAGTGGGTTACCCACTGTGGCAATACCGCTGCCGCTAACCGCTGAAGACGTTTCTGTTTCATCCGCCCGGCACTCCACCGGCCCACAGCCGCGGCGATGACCACGACCACCATCGGATAACGGAATGATTACGGGTCTGGGCCAAATGTTGAGTACGGTTCATGCCCCCGTCCCGTACGCGGCGTGATCCGATCACCACCGACGGCGAGCCTCGGACACATCACCGGACGCCCCCGTGGTCCGGTGTCCAACGACCGATCCCGGAGGATCACGTGTCCCTGTCGCGCTCCGCGCGTACGGTGCTGGCCGCCGCCACCGTCGCCGCCGTCGCACTGCCGCTCGCCACGACCACCGCCCACGCCCAGGGGTCCCAGGCCCCGGCCGCCGCCCCGTACGCCGGCCTGCCGTCCGGCACCAAGCAGGCGAAGACCCTGGTCATAGGCATCGACGGCGCCACCTTCGACGCCTTCTCGCGCGCCGACGTACCGCACATCCGGCAGCTGATGGCCAAGGGCCTGACCGCCCGGAGCAATCTGTACGCCGACCCGATGGCCCCGACCGTCTCCGGCGCCGGCTGGTCGTCCATCGCCACCGGCGTCTGGCCCGACAAGCACAACGTGAAGGACAACAACTTCACGGCCCCGAACTACGGCCGGTACCCGGACTACGCGACCCGGCTGGAGACCGCCGACCCGGCCACGTCCACCCTGGTCGTCGGCACCTGGAGCCCGATCCCCCAGATCGTCTTCGGTGCGAGGACCGATCTGCGGATCGCGGGCGGCAACGACGAGGGCACCACGGCCAAGGCCGCCGACTACCTCGCGCACGGCAACCCCGACTCCACCTTCGTCCACCTTGACGAGGTCGACGGCGCCGGCCACAGCACCGGCTCCGCGAGCGACGCCTACCTGAAGGCCCTCAACACCGCCGACGGCCAGATCGGCCGCCTGCTCGACGCGGTGACCTCGCGTCCGACGTACGCGCAGGAGGACTGGCTCGTCGTCCTCACCGCCGACCACGGCCACACCCCCACCGGCGGGCACGGCGGCAACACCCCGCTGGAGCGTGGCACGTTCGTGATCGCCCAGGGCAAGGGCATCCGCCCCGGCTCGGTACGCGACGACGTCAAGATCACCGACATCGCGCCCACCGTGCTGCGCCACGAGGGCGTCGCCACCGATCCCGCCTGGAACCTCGACGGCACCTCGCTCGCCGAGCTGGAGCCGGACGCCTTCGACGCGCTGCGCCCCTCGCTGCGCACCCCCGTCGACGAGACCAAGCTCCCGGCCGACGCCAAGGGGTGGACCGACACCGCGCCCGAGGGCTGGTCGATCGACAACTCGAAGATGCCGGCCGGTGGCGTCACCGAGTGGCGCGGCTGGTCCTTCGCCACGGACGAGTTCTGGACCAACGCCGAGCGCGGCCAGGGCCGCGAGACGAACGTCCGCGCCCGCGACGTGTTCGCGGTCGCCGACTCCGACGAGTGGGACGACAAGGCACACGGTGCCGGACAGTTCGACTCCACCCTGGTCAGCCCCGCGTACAAGCTCAACGGCGCGGCGAAGGCGACCGTGTCGTACGCGACGAACTACCGGGTCGACGGCCCCCAGACGGGTGACGTCTACGTCTCGTACGACGGCGGCACCCCGCAGCTCGTGAAGTCCTACCGGGCCGACAGCAACACCGTCGAGCGGCTTGAGCTGAACGTTCCGGACGGTGCGAGGACGGCCCGGCTGAGCTTCCGCTACACCGGCACCAACAGCGCCTTCTGGACCGTCGACCGGGTCGCCTTCGGCCAGCCCCACCCGCCGTCGGATCTCGCCGTCGCCTCGCTGGACGCCGACACCGTGCTGCTCGGCAGGCCCGGCTCCGAATCGGCCTGGAAGGTCACCGCGAACGGCGTGGTGAGGACCGCGCAGGGCAAGCCGGTGAAGGGGGCGGAGGTCACGGCCGAGCTGACGGCCGGCGGCAAGGTGCACAGGCTGACCGGCACCACGGAGAAGGACGGATCGGTCCGCTTCAAGGCCACGGTGGGCCGGGGCGTCGCCAAGGCCACGCTGACCGTCACCGATGTGCGCCACCAGCACCTCGCGTACTACGGCGAGCTCGACACGGTCCGCTCCCTGGACCTCACCCGCCCCACCGGCCACCGGGGCTGACCGACCGGCCGGGCCCCGGAACCACCGGCCGGGGCCCGGCCGTCACATGCGCGCCGGACACGGCCCCGGCCGCCGCGCGCACCCGCCGGGTTACCGTGGCTGTTCCCGCCCGTGCGGCCCCCACCACAGGCCGCCGGGCACACAGCACAGCGGCTCTCCCCTCCGCTGTGCGCTGCGCACAGGTTCCCGCTCCCGGGCCTGTCTACTGTGCCGCCATCCCCAATCGCCGAGGGGCGATTCGGCCGGTACGAAAGCCAGGAGGACAGCCGGTGAGCGCGACAACCGCACGTTCCGGTGCAACCGGAGAACCCCTGGAGACAGGGCCGGGACAGGCCGATGGGCCGCGGCCCATCGGCTCCTTCTTCGAGGCCATGCCGCTCGGGCGCGCCCACGTCCTGGCGGCGCTGGCCCTGTTCATGGCCTTCGTCATCGAGTCGTGGGAGCAGCTCGCCCTCGTCTATGTCTCCGGCGATCTCGGCGACGCTTTCTCCATCGACACCGGCCGGATCGGCTGGGTGCTCTCCGCCGTCGCGCTCGGCATGATCCCCGGTGCGCTGGTCTGGGGTCCGGTCTCGGACCGGATCGGCCGGCGTGCGGTGTGTCTGTGGAGCCTGTCGGCCTACGGAGTCGTCGCGCTGGCCTCCGCCTTCTCCCCGAACTTCACGGTCCTGCTGGCCACCCGGGTGCTGTCGGGTCTGGCGCTGGCCGGGATCTACACGGTCACCTTCCCGTACTTCCTGGAGCTGCTGCCGTCCCGGACGCGTGGCCGGGCCGCGGTCTATCTGTCGATCGGCTGGCCGATCGGGGTGCTGGCAGCGGTCGGCGTGACGCAGTTGCTGGGGGGCCTGGGCTGGCATGTGGTGGCCATCGCCTCCGCCCTGGCCGGGCTCTGGGTCTTCGCGATCCGCGCCTGGGTTCCGGAATCCCCGTACTGGCTGGCCGCGCAGGACCGGCACGATGACGCCGCGGCCGTGCTGCGCAGGCTGGGCGTCGACGTCCCCGACGGCACCCGCTTCGCGGTCGTCGCCCCCGAGCGGTCCGGACGGCCGGTGGAGCTGCTGCGCGGCGGGCTGCTGCGGATCACGGTCCTGATGCTCGTCGTGAACTTCACCTTCAACTGGGGCTACTGGGGCCTGCAGACCTGGCTGCCGACGCTGCTCCAGGACAAGGGCCTCAGCATGTCGGCGAGCCTCGGTTTCGTCGCGCTGAGCGCGCTGTTCATGATCCCCGGCTATGTGTCTGCGTCGCTGCTGACCGGACGTTTCGGCCGCAAGAAGGTCTTCCTGCCGTACGTGGCGCTCGCCGCGATCAGCGGGATCTTCTTCGCCTACTCCACCTCCATGACCGAGCTGTACATCGCCAACTTCGCCCTCGCCTTCTTCAGCCTCGGCGCCTGGGGCGTCTGGAACACCTGGAACGGTGAGTTCTTCCCGACCGCGCTGCGCGGTACGGGGTACTCCTGGGCCACCGCCGCCCAGCTGGTCGCGACCTCCCTCGCCCCGTCGGTGGTCGGCTTTCTGCTGGCGCAGGCGACCAAGTTCTCCACGACGATCCTGTTCATCACGGCCTTCCTGGTGGTGGCGCTGGTCTTCGCCGCCCCGCTGCCGGAGACCGAGGGCCGGGACCTGGAATAGCGGCCCGGAAGCGGGGAACCTGTACCGGCTCGGCCCGGCAGGCCCTCTCCACGGCGCGGTCCCCGGGACGTGATGGCAGGATGACGCAGGTGAGACTGGGTGTGGACGTGGGGCGTACGACGACGGTCGCCGTGCTCGTACGCCCCGGCGGTGCTCCGCCGGTTCATGCCGTGGTCGCGTCGTCGCCCTCCCTCGACCGTTCGCTGCGCGATGTCCTCGACGCGCTGGACGGCCTCGGGAACGCCCCGTACGACCGGGCCGACGTCGTCTGTCTCACGACCGATCTCGACCGCACGCCGGGCACGCCGTCGCCCGTCGCCGTGCTCCGTATCTCGCCCGCCGCCCATCCCGCGCTCGGCCCGTCGCCGCGTCCGGGCGGGCTGACCCGGGTGGTGGCGGGCGGCTCGTCGCTCACCGGCCGGCCGCTGGCACCGCTGGACCGGGCCGGTGTCGAGGCGTTCGCCCGGGAGGCCGGGGCGGCGTCGATCACCGCGTTCGCCGTCTGCGCGGCCGGGTCGCCCGCCCGCCCGGAGCCCGAACTGACCGCCGCCTCCGTGATCGCCCGCCTGGTGCCCGGTGCGCACATCACCCTCTCGTACGAGATCGGCTCACCCGGCCTGCGCGAGCGCGAGAACGCCGCGGCCGCCAACGCCTCACTCGGCTCCTGGGCCGAGCGCCTCACCGGCACTGCCGAGCGGACGCTGCGCGCGCGGGGCATCACGGCCCCGCTCTTCCTCGCCCGGGACGACGCCGGTCTGGTCTCCGCCGAGTACGTCCGCCGCTACCCCGTGATCGCCACTGCCTCCGCCACGGCCTGCGCGCTGCGCGGAGCCGCGCTGCTGGCGGACGCCGAGCGGGCCGTCGTGGTGGACGCGGCCGGCTCCGCGGTCCGCTGCTCTGCCGTCGCGGACGGCGAGCTGGAGGCCGGGGACGCGGGCCCGGGGCCCGGCGGACTCTGGATGGACGTGTCCAGGCCCCGCCTGGCCACCCTCCCGTTCGGCGGCGAGGAACCGCCCGCCGACGCCCGGCAGCGGGTGGACGCCCTGGTGGCCGGTGTGCTGGAGCGCTCGCCGGGCAGCACGGTGCTGTACGCGGGCGGCGCGGCCCCGCTCTTCGGGGGTTCGCCGGACGGGATCTGGGCGGCCGCGTACGGCGCGGCGCACGCGGACACCCGGGTGGAACTGGAGCAGGTGGTGGTCGCGCCGGGCCGCGCGGAACTGGACCGGGTCATCGCTCTGGCCCGTGACCAGGCGCTGGCGCGGGTCGTGTCGGCGGGCGCGGCACCGGGCGGCGCCCGGGTCGCCCGGACCGTCCACACACCCGTCTCGTACCTCCCGGGCGGGGTGCACCGGATCCGGGTCCGGGCCGTGGGAGCACCGGCGGGAGCGACCCCGTGACCGGCGCACCGGTCCAGGTGGACGCCGCCGTGCTGGAGCGGCTGGCGGCCGGGTCGCTGGTGCTGGCGGCGGGCGCGGCCGAGTCGGCGTTCCGGGTGGCGCTGGACTGGGCACGGGCATCGGTCGCCACACACGGGCCGGTGCGGCTGCTGGCCCCGGACGAGCTGAGCGGGTTGCGGCTCTGCGTGACCGTGACCCTGGTCGGCTCGTCGGCGGCGCTCGCCGAGCAGCTGCCGACGGGTGCGGAGACGGTACGGGCGGTGCGCGCCCTGGAACGGCTGCTGGGTGCCCGCGCCGACGCGGTCGTCGCGCTGAACACGGCCGGTGAGAACGCCCTGCTGTCGGTGGCCGCGGCGGCCGACTGCGGGCTGCCGCTGGTCGACGGTGACGGCTGCGGGCGGGTGCTGCCGCTGCTGGAGCAGTCGACGTTCACGCTGGCCGGGGTGGCCGCGGCGCCCCTCGCGCTGGCGACCCCGTCGGGCGATGTGGTCGTGGTGGAGTCGGCGGGCGGGCGGGTGGAGGACCTGGTGCGGCCGCTCGTGCCCGCGGCCGGCGGCTGGGCGGTGGCCGTCTGCTACGCGATGCCGGGCGACGTGCTGGCCGGATCCGTGGTGCCGGGCACGGTCGGCCGGGCGATCCGCGCGGGCTCGGCCCGGCCCGGCAACCTGTTCGCACCGTGGTCGCCGCGGCGGCTGTGCCGGGGCCGGATCACGGCGGTGGAGCACCCCGTGGCCACCGAGGACGACCCGTACGGCTACGGGCCGCCGGAGCCGGACGGCCCCACCGGGCCCGGTTCCGCCCCGTCGTGGCCGGCACTTCCGTCGCGGCCGACGAGTGTGCTGATCGCCGAGACGGAGGGGATCGGCCGCCACTTCCGGCTGGAGGCGCACAACGAGGTTCTGCTGGCGCTGGCGGACGGGGCACCGGTGGCCGCCGCCCCGGACCAGATCCTCATCCTCTCGGCCTCCGCCGACCGGCGGGTGCTGGATGTGGAGCGGGCGGTGCCGGGGGTGGAGGTCGAGGTGGTGGTCATTCCCGCCGCGCCCGCCTGGCAGACGCCCGAGGGCCGTCGGCTGGCCCGTACCGGCGCGGTGGACACACCTGGCGCACAGGAGGAGCCATGGTGAACCGCCCGGTCCGCGAGGGCCCGCTCACCGTCGCGGAACTCGTCCAGCAGGGACGGCTCGCCGGGGTCCGGATGGCCGGGGCGAGCGGACGGGACGCGGAGGTGCGTTCGGTGCGCATCGTGGACCGGACATCGGTGCTCGACACGCTCGAACCCCATACCGCGGTCGTGCTGACCGGGCGGGTCGCGGCGGCGGGCTGGACCGTGGAGATGGCACTGCGCAAGGCCTGGGAGCACGCCGCGGCCTGCGTCGTGGTAACCGGGGCGGCGGGCCGGCCCGGTTCCGTGGGCGCGCTCGCCGACCGGCTCGGGGTGCCGCTGCTGGTCATCGACGAGGACGCGTTGGACGCCGCGGTCCGGATCGCCTCCGCGGTCGCCCGCCCCGACGCCGGGCGCACCGCGCTGGTGGCCCAGGCGGCCCGCGCGCTCGCGGACACGGGGCCGCACACCGGGCGGGTGCTGTCCGCCCTGCACGCGGTGCTGCCGTCCACGGCGGTCGCGCTGACCGGGCCCACCGGCGAACTGCTGGCCGGCCGGCGGGCCGCGCTCTCGGAGCAGGGCGGTGCGCTCGCCGTCCGGGTGGAGGTCCCGGACGGTGCCGGTGGCTCGCTGGGCACCCTGGTCGCCCGGTCGGGCTCGCGGGTCGCGGGGTGGGGCGAGACGGTGCGCGACGTGCTCCGCCTCGCGGTCGCACCGCTGACCGCCTGGTGCGCGGTGCGTCGCCTGGACGACGAACGGACCGGCCACCGCGCGGCGTTGCTCCTGCGCCGGCTGCTGGAGGCGGACGCCGGGGCTGCCGGTGACGGCGAGCCCGGCGAGAACGAGCGCGCCGAGGCGGCCGCGCTGGGCTGGCCCGCCCGGGGCCCGCTCGTCGGCTACGCGCTGCGTCCCGTCGCGGGCTGGGACGGCCCCGATCCGGGCCCTGCGCTGCGCGCGGTCTGGAGTTCGGCGGGACCGGGCGGACCGCTGGTCGCGTACGGACCCTGCTGGGTGGCCTGGGAGTCGGTCGCCCCCGCGGACGGGGTGGACCCGCTGGAGGCGGCGACCCGGCGGCTGGCCGACGCGCTCGCCGCGATGGCCCCCTATGTGCCGGCCGCCGGCGGGGTGGCGGGCACGGCTGCCTCGCCGGCGGCGCTCGGCCCGGTCCTGAACGACGCCTGCGCGGCGGCCGGGGTGGCTGCCGCCGGGGAGCCGGGGAGAGTGGTGCGCGGGGACCGGATGGGCGCGGCGCAGCTCCTGTCCGCCGTACCGGCCGAGATGCTGCGCGGTCCGGCGGAGGTGGTGCTCGCCCCGCTGCTCGCGGCGGACCGGGACGGCACCCTGCTGCGTACGCTGGCGGTCGTCCTCGACGCGGGCGCGGCCCCGACGGCGGCGGCCGAGGTGCTCGGCGTGCACCGCAACACGGTGGCCGCCCGGCTGGAGCGCATCCGCGCGCTGGGCTTCGACCCCGACGACGCGTCGCAGCGGCTGGCACTGCATCTGGCGTGCCGGGTACTGCTGCGCGACGAGGGCGCGGCGCCCTGAGAACGGGGCCAGGGCGGGGCCATGGGGAACAGGGGAAACGGCAGTGGCGGAAGAACCCTCCGCGGGCTCCTCCGCCACTGTCCCGGCCGGTCCGTCAGGCGCCGTACACGGTCTGCGCGTGTCCGGCCGTCAGCAGGCCCTGCCGGACGTCCTCGGCCACCGCCTCGGCCGCCCGCTCCCCCGCCGGTCCGTAGCCGCCGCCCCCACCGCTCTCGCAGCGCAGCACATCACCCTCACGCACCTGCAGCGCATTGGCCTTCAGCAGTGAACGCCGGTCTTCACGGCCCGGGTTGAGGGTGACCCGCGGCGCCGCCCCCGCGGTGCCGCCGAAGATGCCCCAGGCGGGTGTGACCGACCGCTCCCACCACAGGGAGAGCTGCTGGTCGGCGGCGAACCGGTACTGGCGGACCACTCCGTTGCCGCCGCGGGTACGGCCGGCGCCCGCGGAGTCGGGGCGGATCGCGTACTCCTCGACGCGTACCGGGAAGAGGGTCTCCAGTACCTCCACGGGCATGTCGCGCAGTGAGCCGTTGACGTTGTTGATCAGGCAGGACTCGCCGTCGGAGGCCTCCCAGGCTCCCCAGCCGCCGACCGTCGCCTCCTGGGAGACGAAGAGCTTTCCGCTGCGGGGGTCGGTTCCGGTGAACTGGACGATCATCGAGTCGCCGTAGCCGGCCGCGGCGGCGCGGTCCGGCACGGCCGGGGCGAGTGCCTTGACGACCAGGTCGATGACGAGGCCGAGATGGGAGTAGTAGTACTGGCAGGCGGCAGGTTCGACGGCGGCGAGCATGCTGCCGGGCCGGGTCAGTACGTCGAGCGGCTTGAACGACCCGCCGTTGAGCGGGACTTCGCCGCTGACGAGCAGTTTGTAACCGACCCGGCAGGCCGCGACGGTCTGCGCCGCACCGCAGTTGACGGGCCCGGTCGCCTGGTCGGCGCAGTCGGTGACGTCCATCGTCATGCGGTCGCCGTCGATGGCGACCCGGACGGTGACGTGCAGGGGTGTGTCCAGGTCGATGCCGTCGTTGTCGAGATGTCCCGTGGCCTCGTACACGCCGTCGGGGATCGCAGCGATCTCCCGGCGCTCCAGCCGCTCGGTCTGGGCGAAGATGGCGTCGCGGGCGGCGAGCACGGTGTCCAGGCCCCACCGTCCGACGATCTCCGCGAGCCTGCGGGCCCCGGTCCGGGCGCAGGCGACCTGGGCGCGCATGTCGCCGAGGGTGGGGTGCGGGAACCGCACCTGACGGGAGATCAGGTCATGGATGAGTACGCAGGGTTCGCCGTTCTCGTAGATCTTCAACGGGCCCATGCGCAGGCCCTCCTGATGGATCGTCGTGGAGTCCATGGAGCCGCCGGGGTCCTTGGAGCCCATGTCGATCCAGTGCGCCCGGGAGGCCGCGAAGCCGACCAGTTCGTCGTTCACGAAGATCGGGCCGTAGACGGTGACGTCGTTGAGGTGCGTGCCTCCGATGTACGAGTCGTTCAGCACCCACACGTCGCCGGGCCGCCAGACCCCGGCGCCGTACATCCGCTCCGTGGCGCGGGTGCACTCCTCCAGGTTGCCGAGGAAGATCGGCAGGCCGGAGGACTGGCCGAGGACGTTGTGGTCGCGGTCCAGGAGTGCGACGGCACAGTCCTTGGCCTCGTAGATGGTCGGGGTGTAGGAGGACCGGATCAGGGTGGTGTTCATGTCCTCGGCGGCCTGGAGCAGCGCGCAGCGGATGATCTCCGTGGTGATCGGGTCGACGGCGGCCGGGGCCGGGCCGTCCGCGGTGCTGGTGCCGGTGCCGGTGGTCATGCGACGCCTCCGAGTTTGATGACGAGGAATCCGTTGTCGTCCACGGTGACGGTGGCGTCCGGCGGGACGACGGTGGTGGATGTGGCCTCGACGATGACGGCGGGGCCGGGGATGTACTGC
Organism: Streptomyces sp. NPDC001933; assembly: GCF_042890955.1. Taxonomy (NCBI): domain Bacteria; kingdom Bacillati; phylum Actinomycetota; class Actinomycetes; order Kitasatosporales; family Streptomycetaceae; genus Streptomyces; species Streptomyces sp. NPDC001933. Next base: position 25,963 of record NZ_JBIASS010000002.1, read on the forward strand.
CCGGGGGCGAGGTGCTCGCGGCGCAGTACGGCGGTGTCGTGCGCGGCGCCGCCGAAGACGACCGGTTTGACGGGGGCTTCGGGGGCTTCGCCGGGCGCGGCGGCGTACGGGACGGCGGCGAGTTCGGGGAGCCCGCCGAGCGCGGTGGTGCGCAGGGTGACGAACTCGACGGGTGCCTCGGGGGTCGCGTGGCCGTAGCGGCGTTCGTGGAGCCCGGCGAAGCGTGCGGCGACCGAGGCGAGGAAGTCTTCGGCGGCCGGCTCGGCGGGGCCGGTGAGCGGCACGGTCAGGGTGTAGTCCTGGCCCTCGTACCGCATGTCGACGGCGTGCTCGATACGGTGCTGCCCGGCCGGTACGCCCTGCTCTGCCAGGGCCCGGACACCTTCGGCCGCCAGTCCGGCGAGGGCGTCGGCCATCGCGGTGCCGTCGAGGCCGGTGCCGGGGGTGAAGAACTGGAGCGTGAGGTCGCGGCGGACCTCGGTGCCGAGCATGCCCCAGGCGGAGAAAGCGCCGGGGAAGCGCGGTACGACGACCTCCTCGATGCCGAGCTCGCGGGCGATCTCCACGGCGTGCATGGGCCCTGCCCCGCCGAAGGCAAGGAGTGCGAACTCGCGTGGTTCCAGGCCGTGTTCGACGGTGAGGGTACGGATCGCCTGGGCCATCTTGGCGTTGGCGACGTCGCAGATGCCGCCGGCCAGCTCGACGGGGTCCAGGCCGAGGGTGGCGGCCAGTTCCGCGACGGCCCGGTGGGCCGCCCCGGTGTCCAGGGTCATGTGCCCGCCGGCGAACCAGTCGGGGTCGACCCGGCCGAGGACGGCGTTGGCGTCGGTGACGGTGGCCCGGGTGCCGCCGCGCCCGTAGCAGGCGGGCCCGGGTACGGCTCCGGCCGATTCGGGGCCGACGCGCAGTCCGCCCCCCTCGGCATAGGCGAGGGAGCCGCCGCCCGCTCCGATGGTGTGCAGGTCCACGAGCGGCATCAGGACGGGGAAGCCGTCGGCGGCGCCCTCGTTGGAGATGTTGGGGCGGCCGTCGAGGACGAGGGACACGTCGAACGAGGTGCCGCCCATGTCGACGCAGATCGCGTTGGGCCGGCCCAGCAGCGCGGCGGCCGAGACCCCGCCCATGGTGCCGCCGACCGGCCCGGACAGCAGGGTCTGGAGGGGGTGGCGGCGGGCGAAGGAGGCGTTGACGACGCCGCCGGAGGACTGCATGACCTGTACGGGTACGGTCAGCCCGTGCGTGGCGAAGCGGTCCTCGATCCGGCCGAGGTAGCGGCGTACGACCGGGCCGGTGTACGCCTCCAGGACGGCGGACGAGGTGCGTTCGTACTCGCGCCATTCGCGGGCCACCTGGTGGGAGAGCACGATCATCACGTCGTCGCCGAGCTCCTCGGCGAGGATCTCGCCGGCCCGCAGTTCATGGGCGGGGTTCACGTAGGAGAAGAGCAGCGCGACGGCGACGGCGTCGAAGCCCTCGTCGCGGGCGCGGCGGGCCGCGGCCCGTACGGCGGCCTCGTCGAGCGGGGTCAGTTCGGTGCCGCGCGAGTCGAAGCGGCCTCCCGCCTCGGCGGTGGCGTACCGGTCCACGAGCGGTACGGGCTTGCGGTAGTGCAGGTCGAACATGCGGTCCCGGTTGCCGCGGGCGATCTGGTAGACGTCGCGCAGCCCGGCCGAGGCGAGCAGCAGGACGCGGGCGCCCTTGCGCTCCAGCAGGGCGTTGAGGCCCTGGGTGGTGCCGTGGACGAAGAAGGAGATGTCGGCGGGGTCGTCGACCGCCCGGCCCAGCGAGGAGAAGACGCCCTCGGCGAGGTCTCCCGGCGTGGTGGGGGTCTTCGCCGCTTCGAAGGTGCCGCGCGTCTCGTCGTACGCGACGACATCGGTGAATGTGCCACCGATGTCCATGGCCACCCGGTAAGTCATGCCGCCTCCCGGCTTTCTCAGGGGAATGGCGTGACGCTATCGGCGGGGCGCGGCGGGCGGCTGTGCGCTGCGCACGGTGCGCGGGGCGCGGCCGTGCGCAGCGCCCGGGGTCAGCCGGTGGGGCCCGGCTGCCGCACGTCCTCGTGGAGGTGGACGATCCGCCAGGTCGCCCCGGCCCGGTGCAGGATCACGGTGTTGCGGATGAGCTCGGGACGGCTCGGGGTGCCGTCCGGGGCGGGGGCGAAGTCGACCCGGAGCCAGAAGCGCAGGACGGCGATGTCGCCGAAGACGTCGACGGTGCGGTCGTACGCGGTGAGGCCGGTCTCCCGCGGCCCCTCGCCGGGCGCCGGGCGGGCGTCGCGGATCCGGTCGAGGTCGGCCTTGCCGAGCAGGAGCGGGTCGGCGGCGGAGTCCCAGACGGTCGCCCCGGGGTCGAGCGCCCGGTCGATCCCGGCGCGGTCGCCCGCGTCGTACGCCTCGTACATCGCGGTGAGGACGGCCCATACCGCGTCGGCGTCGGCCGCCGACGCACCCGGCCGGGCGGTGGACGGGGCAGGGTGGGTGTTCTCGGACATGGTGGTGCTCCTGGGCTGATCCGGGGGTGCGACGGCGGCCAAGCTACACAGCCTCCGGCCGGGTCGCCGCCCGCACCCCCGTCGCTCAGTCCACCGAGCGAAGGGCCTCGGCCAGGATCTTCGCGCCCTCCTCCGCCTCCGGGATGGTCAGCGAGAGCGGTGGCGCGATCCGCAGCACACTGGTGTTGTGGCCGCCGCCCTTGCCGATGAGCAGACCGCCCTCGCGGGCCGCTTCGAGCACGGCCGAGGCGGCCTCCGGGTTCGCCTCGTCGGTGCCCGGTTTCACCAGCTCGACGCCGATCATCAGGCCCCGGCCGCGCACCTCCCGTACGCAACTCGAACCCGCGCCGACCGCCCGCAGCCGCTCGATCAGCAGACCGCCGACGCGCCGGGCGTTGCCCTGCAGGTCGTGTTCGAGGAGGTAGGAGAGGTTGGCGAGACCGGCCGCCATGGTGACCGGGGAACCGCCGAACGTCGAAATGGAGTTGGAGTCCAGGCAGTTCATGACCTCGGCACGGGCCACGACACCGCCGATCGACATGCCGTTGCCGATGCCCTTGGCGAAGGTGAGGATGTCCGGCGGGCCGTTCTCGCCGTGCGCCTGCCAGCCCCAGAAGTGCTCGCCGGTCCGGCCCCAGCCGGTCTGCACCTCGTCGGAGATCCACAGGACGCCGTGCCGGTCCAGGACCCGGCGGAACGCCGCGTACAGCCCGTCGGGCGGGGAGGTGAACCCCCCGACGCCCTGGATGGGTTCGGCGATCAGGGCGGCCGGTGGGCGGGTGTGCCCGAGCAGGTCCTCCAGGTCGGCGACGCAGGCCTTGATGAACTCCGCGTCGCTCAGTTGCTCGTACGGCCCCCGGGTGCGGACGCCGCCGTGCACGTACAGCGTCTGCAACGGTGACAGGCTGGTCGGCGACCAGGCGTTGTTGCCGGTGATCCCGACGGCGGAGAACGACCGGCCGTGGTAGCTGTTGCGCATCGCGAGGACCTGGTTCGACCTGCGGTACGTGGTGGCGAGCAGCAGCGCCGTGTCGTTGGCCTCGGTGCCGGAGGTGGTGAAGAAGACCCGGGCGTCCGGGATGCCGGAGAGTGTGGCGACCCGTTCGGCCAGCTCGACCATCGGCCGGTTGAGGTAGAGCGTGGACGAGTGGATGATCCGGCCGGCCTGCTCGCTGACCGCCTTGGTCACCTCGGGCAGGGCGTGGGCGGTCATGGTGGTGAGGATGCCGCCGAAGAAGTCGAGGTAGCGCCTGCCGTTGGCGTCCCAGACGTAGCGGCCCTCGCCGTGGGTGATCTCCAGGGGTTGCTTGTAATAGAGCGCCAGCCAGTCGGGGCTGACGGCGAGATGCCGCTGGTGCAGGCTGCTCACGGCTCCACCAGTCCTTCGTACGCGTCGGGGCGGCGGTCCCGGTAGAACGCCCACTGCTGCCTGACCTCGTCGATGAGGCCGAAGTCGAGGTCGCGGACGAGGAGTTCCTCCTCCTTGTCGCTGGCGACCTCACCGACGAACTGCCCGCGCGGGTCGACGAAGTAACTGGTTCCGTAGAAGTCGTTGTCGCCGTACTCCTCCTGGCCGACGCGGTTGATCGCGGCGACGAAGTACTCGTTCGCGACGGCCGAAGCGGGCTGTTCCAGCTGCCAGAGGTAGCCGGAGAGGCCGCGCGAGGTGGCGGACGGGTTGTAGACCAACTGAGCGCCGTTGAGACCGAGTTGGCGCCATCCCTCGGGGAAGTGCCGGTCGTAGCAGATATAGACGCCGACCCTGCCGACGACGGTGTCGAAGACCGGCCAGCCCACGTTTCCGGGCTTGAAGTAGTACTTCTCCCAGAACCCCTGGACCTGGGGGATGTGATGCTTGCGGTACTTGCCGAGATAGGAGCCGTCGGCGTCGATCACGGCGGCGGTGTTGTAGTAGAAGCCGGACTGCTCGACCTCGAAGACCGGCACGACGATCACCATGCCGGTCTCGCGGGCGAGTTCCTGCATCCGGCGGACGGTCGGCCCGTCCGGGACGGGCTCGGCCCAGCGGTAGTGCTCGGGTTCCTGCACCTGGCAGAAGTAGGGGGCGTTGAACACCTCCTGGAAGCCGATGATCTTCGCGCCCTGCCGGGCGGCCTCGCGCGCATGCTCCTCATGCTTGGCGATCATGGATTCGGTGTCGCCGGTCCAGGTCGCCTGGACAAGTGCGGCGCGTACGACTTGGGACAAGAGCTGCTCCTTCGACGCGGCGTCAGAGAGCCTCAACGCGTTTCTACGCCCGTAGACACGTGCGTAGAGGAGAACGTAAGCCCCGTCACACAGCGGGGCAAGACCATCGCCGTGAACCGGCTGAGTCGATCACGTTTCACACCCGTGCGGTCCACACGTTCAGCCGGTCGGACGGCGCGGCGGCCGGCGGCGGGCGAGGACTCCGGCGCATCGGCGCTCCGCGCCGGTTTGTATTCTCGGCAGGCGCCCCCCATCAGAGCGGCACCTGCGAGAGGAAACACCATGACCACCGAGCTGAGCCCCGACGCCCTGTCCGGGCTCCTCGACCGGGCCCGTCAGGACTACCAGGACCTGGCGGGACTCGGACTCTCGCTCGACCTCACCCGGGGCAAGCCGGCTCCCGAGCAGCTCGACCTCTCCGAGGACCTGCTGAGCCTGCCGGGTGGGCGGCACACCTCCGCCGACGGCGTGGACGTACGCAACTACGGCGGGCTCCAGGGCCTGCCCGAGCTCCGGGAGATCTTCGCCGGGGTGCTCCAGGTGCCGGCCGGCCAGCTCCTCGCGGCCGGGAACTCCAGCCTTGAGCTGATGCACGACTGCCTGGTGCACGCCCTGCTGAGCGTGGTGCCGGGCGCCGGGTCGCGCTGGGTGGACCAGGAGCGGATCGCGTTCCTGTGTCCGGTGCCCGGCTACGACCGGCACTTCGCTCTCTGCGAGCGGTTCGGGATCGACATGATCCCGGTGCCGATGACCCCTGACGGCCCGGACATGGAGACCGTGGAGCGGCTCGTCGCCGAGGACCCGGCGATCAAGGGCATCTGGTGCGTGCCGAAGTACAGCAACCCGGACGGCGCCTGCTACAGCGACGCGACCGTGGCCCGGCTCGCCGCCATGGACACCGCCGCTCCCGACTTCCGGATCTTCTGGGACAACGCCTACGCCGCCCACCACCTCACCGACGAGCCCGTCGAGATCGCCGATCTGCTCGGCGCCTGCGCCGAGGCCGGGAACCCGGACCGGGCGTTCGTGTTCGGCTCCACGTCGAAGATCACCGCGGCGGGCGCGGGCGTCGCGTTCTTCGGCTCCTCGCCCGCGAACCTCCAGTGGCTGCTCGGCAACAACGCCAAGCGTTCGATCGGCCCGGACAAGGTGAACCAGCTGCGGCACGTCATGTTCCTGCGGGACGCCGACGGGGTGCGGGGCCACATGGAGCGCCAGCGCGCCCTGCTCCAGCCCAAGTTCGAGGTGGTGGCCAGGATCCTGGACGCCGAGCTCGGCGGGACCGGGCTCGCGACCTGGACCTCGCCCAAGGGCGGGTACTTCGTCACCCTGGAGGTGCCGGACGGCTGCGCCAAGGAGGTCGTGCGCCGCGCCGCCGAGGCGGGCATCGTGCTGACCCCGGCCGGCGCCACCCACCCGTACGGCGACGACCCGCGCGACGCCGTCATCCGGATCGCGCCCAGCTACCCGGGGCTCGCGGAGCTGGAGCAGGCGATCGCGGGGCTCGCCGTCTGCGTCAGGCTCGTGGGTTACGAGCAGCGGGCCCGCTAGGGTCTTTGACCCACCTTGCGTCAACTCCCGCCGAATTCCTTCCCGTTCGGGTGATGTGAGGCATTTGTTGAGGATCTTGGAACGGCCTGGGCAGTCTCCAGGGACCGATTCCGGGAGGGTAAGCAGTGGGACTGTCACGCGAGTACGGGCGCGCCATCAGCGAAGGGCCGACACCGGCCGACGCCGCGGGCGCGCCCGCCCTGCCCTGTCCGAGCGGCTGGTCCGCGCTGGCGTTCTCCGAGGAGCTGCGGCCGGGCACGGTGCTCACCCGGCCCCTGGCGGGCCAGGACGTGGTGCTGTACCGGCTCGGTACGGGGGCGGTCCGCGCCATCCGTCCGTACTGCCCGCACCTGGGCGCCCATCTGGGACTGGCCAGGGTCGACGGGGACGATCTCGTCTGCCCCTTCCACTTCTTCGCGTTCGGCCCGGACGGCACATGCGTGCGCACCGGCTACGACACGAAGCCGCCGAAGTCGCCGTTGTCGCAGCTGCCGGTCCTGGAGGTCAACGGCGCGGTGTTCGTCTGGCGGCATCACGACGGCCGGGCTCCGGACTGGACCATCCCCGCCTGGCACGAGATCGGTCACCGGCCCGCCCGCAGCGCCGCCTGGGAGCTGGCCGGCAATGTCCAGGAAGTCATCGAGAACTCGGTGGACCTCGGACATTTCGCCACCCTGCACGGCTGGAACAAAGCTGAGATCGGCGGGCCCGTGGTCTACGACGACGCCTCGTTCCACGTGTCCATGCGGGCCCACGAGTCGGCGCCGCTCCTGGGCGACTTCGTCGTCGACGTGGAAGTGGACGGGTACGGACTCGGCTGCCTGCACGCCGATGTCCACACTCCCCGGCTGGGCCTGCGGATGTGCACGATGGTGCTGCCCACGGCCATCGCGCCCAACCGGATGCAGTTCCGGCAGCGCAACCGCATCGCGTTCGCCGAGCCGTCCCGGCTCCCGGCCCCGCTCGCCCGTGCGGTGAGCCGGACCGCGGCCAGGGTCCTGGACCGTGCCGTCTTCCGGTCCAGTTGCGAGTTCACCGCCGCGGACTTCCCGATCTGGAACCACAAGCAGTACCAGCAGCCACCGCGCCTCGCCCCCGGCGACGGCCCGATCGGCCCGTTCCGTCGCTGGGCCCGGCGGTTCTACCCACCGGCACCCGAGTAGCCGGGCCCGCGCGCCCGCCGGGCATCACGGGACACCCGCTCACGGGGCACCCGCTCACGGGACACCTGCTCAGGGCGCACCCACTCAGGGCGCCCCCACGATGCCCGCCACCCGCAGGGCATGGACGACATCCCGTTCCCTGGCGGGCGAGACCGCTCGGGCCACTGCCAGCAGTCGCGGTACGAGTCGGTGCGGATCGCCCACCGCGACCCTCGCCACGTCCTGCGGAGTCCGTACGCGGACGAAGGCGTCGAGCAACGCTTCCGCCTGCACCCCCCGGCCCGCTCGCTCCAGGGCCACCGCCGCGTCGGCGATCTCCCCGGGCGGCCTCGCCACCCCCTGGCGCAGCAGCCGGCCGCAGTCGCCGGGGCGCCCCGCGGCATGCAACGCCGCGGCGGCCGAGGCCAGTTGGGCGGGCGGCAGTGAGGAGACCTCCCACAACAGGGTTGCCCAGTCCGCGTCGAGGCCGGTGCGGTGCAGTTCGTCGGCGAGTACCGGCAGCCGCTCGGCGGGCCAGCGGGCCGCTTCGCAGAGCACGGCGTGCGCCTCACCGCTGCGGCCCGCGGCCCGTAGCCGGACCAGTCGCTCGACGGCCCGTGCGGCGGCCCGGCGGGCCTCCGGATCCGGAGGTACGGCACGGGTAGTGGCCCCGGAGGACGTGTCGCCCCGGGCCGGCACGGCGGCGAAGCGGGCTCCGCGCGGCGCGGCGGCGGTGGCGGGCGGGAGGGGCGGGGCGGGAGCGGGCTGGACGGGCGTGTCGTCGGTGTCATCCATGTCGAGCCCCGCGAACCGGGCACCACGCGGCTTCCGGCGCCCGGGGGCGGTCTGCCGAGGGCCGGAAGGCGGGGCATTCGGGCCGCGCGGCGGCGGCCCACCCTCCCCGGCCCGCTCCACCGCTTCGGTCGCCTCGGGCACCACTGACACCTCCGGCATACCTGGCGCCGCTGACACCTCCGGCACCGCCGGCACCGCCGTCGCCACCGCGGCCAGCCGTAGGCGCAGCTCCGAGCAGCGGGCCGTGGCACGTTCGTGGTCGTCCCTGGCCCGAGCGACCGCCTCCGCGTCCGCGTCCGGGATCACCGCACCGCCCGCACCGCCCGCACCGGCGTCGCGGAGGCGCCGGGCCGCGTGCGCCTGCTCCCGCCGCATCAGCTCCAGCCGCTCGACGAGCGCCCGCCGCCCGCCCGGCCGGCGGTCGTGGGCGGCCACCGAGGAGGAGTACAGGGCGGCGGCCCGTACCGACTCGCGCCGGGCGAACGCCGTGCCACGCAGGACCGCCAAATCCTGGAGGAGCGACTCCATCACGTCCCAGGGCGGAATCTCCGCCCCGTCGAGACAGACGCGCATCCCGGCAGGATCGCTGCGGCAGAAGGTTCCGTACCAACCGCTCCCGGGATCCAGCAGTGTTACGAGTTCCCGTAAGTAGCGAGCGAACTCGCTTACTTCCCCACCATCTTGACGTACTGTCATCTCTGCCCTCGCCGACGCCGGCCGGAGCCTTCCGGTTCGCAGGCATTCGACATCAGCCGTGTTACGGCACCGCTACGCGCGCTTTTCGACCGCGCTGCGGTCGAAGCACGGCTACGCGCGCCGTCAGGGCCGCCGCTACCCCGCCAGCGGCACCACGTCCGGCTCCGGAGCACAGCGGGCGAGGATCTCGTCCATCGAGAGTCCGAGCGCCCCGGCCAGTGCGGCGACCGTGAAGAAGGCGGGGGTGGGGGCGCGGCCCGTCTCGATCTTGCGCAGCGTCTCGGCGGAGATTCCGGCGCTCGCCGCGATCTCGACCATGCTGCGCCCGCCGCGTGCCTCACGCAGCAGCACGCCGAGGCGCTCGCCGCGGTGGCGCTCTTCCGGGGTCAGGGGCGTTCGTACCATGCCGTCATTCTAATACCACTGTGACCGGTATAGTAATTGGCATGGTGAAGCTCAAGACAGACACGTCCATCGAAGCGATGCGCGAGACCGGCCGGGTCGTGGCCCAGTTGCTGACCGCCGTACGGGAAGCGGCGGCGGTCGGCGTCTCGCTGCGCGAACTGGACGAGGTGGCCCGCGGCGTGCTGCGTGACGCCGGCGCCGGGTCACCGTTCCTGAACTACCGGCCGCATTTCGCGCCCACCCCCTTCCCCGCCGTTATCTGCGCTTCGGTCAACGATGCGATCGTGCACGGCATCCCGACCGACCAGCGGCTGCGCGACGGCGATCTGGTGAGCATCGACGCGGGCGCGACGCTGGGCGGCTGGGCCGGCGACTCGGCGATCAGCTTCGTCGTCGGGCGCGCCCGGCCCGCCGACACCCGGCTCGTCGAGACGGCCTTCGAGGCGCTGGAGGCAGGCATCGCCGCGGCGGTCGTCGGCAATCGGATCGGCGACATCGCGCATGCGATCGGCACGGTCTGCCGCGGCGCGGGATACGGCATTCCGGAGGGGTTCGGGGGCCATGGCATCGGCCGGTCGATGCACGAGGACCCGGCCGTCCCCAACGAGGGACGACCGGGTCGCGGCATGCCGTTGCGGCACGGGATGGTGCTGGCGATCGAGCCCATGCTGATCGGCGGCGGCAACGACGTCTTCCACCCGGACCGGGACGGCTGGACGCTGCGCACGTCCGACGGCAGCCGTGCCGCGCATGCCGAGCACACGGTGGCGATCACCGACGACGGCCCGCGCATCCTGACCGCGCTGTGACCGCCCCCGACCCGCCGGAAAGGCCCTAGTTGTTCTGGATGAACTGCTTGGCGAGGGCGTCGCCGGCGGTGACGGCGGCACTGTGGCTCTCGATCGGAGACACCTTTGAGTTCTTGAACAGGATGTACGTGACGCCGGACTCCGCACCGCCGGTCTCCGGATCCGGATCGATACCGAGGGCCTTGGCGGTGGCGTACGACGCCTCGCCGATGATCTTGTTGGGGCCGGTGTCGCCGACGACCGCGTACTCGACCTTGTTGTTGTAGATGACGGCGACGACGCCACCGCCCTTGATCCCCGCATCGCCGTAGTTCCAGATGCTGCTGACGCTCGGGACGACGACGTACGGCAGCTTCTCGGCGTTCAGGGGTTTTCCGGCGGAGGTCTCGAACGCCGTCCCGTTCTGGAACCAGGGGTCGGTGTCCTCGTTGCAGGCGGCGGTGATCTCGCCGTCGCAGTCGATGTCCATGTCGGCCTTCCAGAACACGGCTCCGTTCTTGCCGCAGACCGGAATGGTCGCCGAAGTCTCCTCGTCCGTACGGTACTTGCCGTTGGAGATCTGCGAACACGAGGTGACCTTGGCCAGCAGGTCTGCCGCGCTGACCGAGCCCTCCTCGAGGTCCGCTCCGGCCGGGGCCGAACCGGCGTGGGCGGCCGGGGTCAGGGTGACGGTCGCGAGCAGGGCGGCACCGGAGGCGGCGGCGAGGGCGAGCGTTCGGGTACGCACAGTGGGGGTGCCCTTCCATTAGGAAACTTTCCTTACCGACGCGCACAACATGGCCCCGGGCAGGCACCTCCGTCAAGACCGCGGGGCTGGTTCCCAGTGAATGCTCACCAGGAACCAGCCCCGCACAGACCACTATTGACGTCTCGTCACCTATTGCGTCCGAAGGCCGTCAACCGTCACGGGCGTCCGCTCGGCCGCACGACCATCGCCGAGCCACCGCCCCGGCGCACCTTCTCCGCGGCCGCCAGCCACCGCCCGTCCGGCAGCCGCTGCACACCTGTCGCCGCCCCGATCTCCGGATTGAGCTTGAAGGCGTGCCCCAGCGACTCCAGTTCCGCCCGGACCGGGCTGTTCCACAGCCCCGGTTCGAGTTCCGTCGTCGCCGAGTTGCGCTGGCTGGCGCGCGGCGCCGCGATGGCGTCGACCAGCGGGAGCCCACGGTCGACCGTGCCGATGAGCGACTGGAGCACGGTCGTGATGATCGTGGCACCACCTGGCGACCCCAGCGCCAGCACCGGCTCACCGTGCTTCAGCACGATCGTCGGCGAGATGGACGAGCGCGGGCGCTTGCCCGGACCGGGCAGATTCGGGTCATGGACGGCGGGGTTGGCGGGCGCGAACGAGAAGTCCGTCAGCTCGTTGTTGAGCAGGAAGCCACGCCCCGGCACGGTGATCCCGCTGCCGCCGGTCTGCTCGATCGTCAGGGTGTACGCGACGACATTGCCCCACTTGTCGGCCGCGGTCAGGTGGGTGGTGTTCTCCCCCTCGTACGTCGTCGGCGCGGCCGTTCCCCCGGCCTCGCAGTCGGCCGGGTGATGCGGGTCGCCCGGCGCGAGCGGGCTGGTCAGCACCGCGTCGTCCTTGATCAGGCACTCCCGCGCGTCGGCGAAACGCTGGTCGAGCAGCTGCCGCGTCGGAACGTCCTCGAACGCCGGGTCGCCCACCCAGCGCCCGCGGTCCGCGAAGGCTATCCGGCTCGCCTCGATGTAGCGGTGCAGATACCGTGCCTCGCTCGCCTTCGAAAGGTCGGTGGACTCAAGGATGTTGAGCGCCTCACCGACGCTGGTGCCGCCGGACGAGGAGGGTGCCATGCCGTACACGTCGAGGCCGCGGTAACCGGTCTTCGTCGGCGCCTGCCGCAGCGCCCGGTAGGACCGCAGATCCTTCGCGGTGAGGTCGCCGGGCCGCACCACCCGGGTGGCCGCCGGGTCGACGGGCGGGTTGCGGACCGTCCGCACGATGTCGTCGGCCAGCTCGCCCCGGTACAGCTCGCCGACGCCCTTGCGCCCCACCTCTTCGTAAGTGCGTGCCAGGTCGGGGTTCTTGAACACGGAGCCGACCACCGGCAGTTGACCGCCGGGCAGGAAGAGCTCCCGGGTCGCCGGGAAGTCGGCGAACCTGGCCTGGTTGCCTTCGGTCTGCGAGCGGAAAGTGCTGTCGACGACGAAGCCGTCCTGGGCGAGCCGCTCGGCCGGCTTCAGCACCTGCCGCAGCGACTTGGTGCCCCAGGCGTCGAGCGCTGTGTCCCAGGTGGCCGGGGTGCCCGGGGTGCCGACGGCCAGTCCGCTGGTGACGGCCTGGTCGAAGGCGAGCGGTTTGCCGTTCTCCAGGAACAGCGAGGAGTCCGCGCTGCGCGGCGCGGTCTCCCGACCGTCGATCGTCTCCACGGTGCCTCTCCTGGCGTCGTAGTAGACGAAGTAGCCACCCCCGCCGAGCCCCGCCGAGTAGGGCTCGGTCACACCGAGCGCCGCCGCGGTCGCCACCGCGGCGTCCACCGCGTTGCCGCCCTTGCGGAGCACTTCGATACCGGCGGCCGACGCGTCCGCGTCGACACTGGCGACGGCCCCTCCGTAGCCCACCGCGACGGGCGACTTGGGCGGTGGGGCCGACGGTGGCGCGGACGAGGACGGGGCCGCCGCCCCTATGGTGACGACAGCGGCGAGAACAGCCGACAACGACACATTCCGCGCAACGGAACGTCGCATGCGCACCTCCAGTACTGGATCGTCCGCGCAGGGTAACGCCGCGCCGCCCGCCCCGTCAGGTCCGCCGTGAAGCCGGGACCGAATGCCCGCTAACATGCCCGCCCATGACTGACGACGTACGCAATATCCTGCTGGGCGTGATAGCCGCCGGCATCAGCGCCTCCCTGGGCTGGGTCGCCCGCACCTATCTCTGGCGCCGCAAACTCCGCCGCAAGCAGGCCTTCTTCGGCCTGCCGGGCAACTCCGAGTGCCTGCTCGTCGTCAACCGCGACGCGAGCGGCGACGGCTCGGTCCACCGCCACGACGTCTTCGCCCTGCTCGAACTCTCCGCGCTGATCAAGGACTGCTCGGCACACGCGCAGATCCTGTCCCACGACATCGCCCAGCAGGGCATAGGCGAGCGCACCGAGTTCTGTGTCGGCGGGCCGGTCTCCAACCGCCGGATGGCCGCCCACCTCCACTCCCTGCTGCCCGGGGTGAAGGTGAACACCGACCCCGAACCCGGCCCCGACCGCAACGCCTTCCAGATCGGTTCCGAGCGCTACCGGGTCGAGAAAGGCGTCGCCGAGTACGTGATTCTCGCCCGATTGACGGCAGGTCAGGAGGCCCGGCCGGTCTTCCTGTTCTGCGGACAGCAGGCGATCACCAACCAGGCGGCCTCCCGCTATCTGGCCCGAAACTACGAGAAGCTGGCCCGCAAACACGGCAACAACACCTTCTGCCTGCTACTGAAGGTGGTCAACTCTCAGGCGTACGGCCCCGATGTGGTGGAAATCGTCGCCGACGTGACCCGCGCCGCACAGACCCCCGTACCGGCCCCCCGCAACTCGCACCGAGCAACCGGCTGAGCTCCCCGCCGCCGCGCTCAGGCCCGCCGCAACCGCCGCTGCCCCGCCGCCAGCACAGCACTGACCTCCCGCAGCCGGAGCGGCCGCGCCAGCAGCGCCACCGTGAGCAGCAGCACGAGGGTGCCCACGCCCACCGCCACGAAGTCCCCGTACCCCGCGCAGGCCCGCGCGGCGAAGAAACCGAGCAGACCGGCGGGCACAGCCGCCACCACCAGCCGGAACTGCGCCCACAGCGCGGGCGAGCGCAGCGGTGCGGCCGCGCCGCCGCCGACCCTGCGGTGCAGCACGTACGCGGTGGCGGCGAAGCCGGCGAACAGCGCGACGGAGTAGGCGCCTGCCATCCCCGTGACGGCCCAGCGGACCGGCAGCAGCAGATACGCTGCGGCCGCGAGCCCGGCGTTGAGCGCCGCGATCACCAGGTTGAGGAAGAACGGTGTGCGGGTGTCGCCCATCGCGTAGAACGCCCGGGAGAGCACGTACTGCCCCGAGTAGGCGATGAGTCCGGGCGCGAACGCCATCAGCATGCCCGCCATCGCGTCGATGTCCGCGTCGTCCGTGAGCCCGTATCCGTACACCGCTCCCATCACCCACGGCGCCAGCGCGAACAGCAGGGCCACCGCGGGCACCACGACCGCCGCCGAGGTGCGCAGGGCGTACGAGACGTCGCGCCGCAGGCCTGGCAGGTCGCCGTCGGCCGCCGCCCGGCTCATCCGGGGCATCAGCGCGGTGACGAGCGAGACGGTCACAATGCCGTGCGGGACCACCCACAGCTGAAAGGCGTAGCTGTACGCGGTGTAGCCGACGCCGCCCGCCAGCTCCATGTCGTCGGCGCGCTGGCCGACGGTGGTGGAGAGCCGGGTCACCACCCAGTAGGCGATCTGGTTGGTCAGCACGAGTGTGACCAGCCAGCCGGCCGCGCGCAGCGGCCGGGTGAGGCCGCTGCCCCGCCAGTCGAACCTGGGCCGCCAGCGGAATTCCGCGGCGCGCAGCGCGGGCACCAGGGCGAGCGTCTGGATGACGATCCCGGCCGTCGTGCCCCAGCCGAGCAGCCGGGCCTGATCCGAGGTCAGCGCGCCGTCGGAGCCCGCCGCGATGCTCAGATGGAGCCCGAACACACCGATGATCACCACGTTGTTGAGGACCGGGGTCCACATCATCGCGCCGAACCGGCCCCGGGCGTTCAGCACTTGCCCGAGAAGGGTGAACAGTCCGTAGAAGAGGATCTGCGGCAGGCAGTATCGGGCCAGGGCGACGGTCAGTTCCGCCTGTCGGCCGTGGTAGCCGGGGGCGTAGACCGAGACGATCCACGGGGCGGCGAGGACCGTAAGACCGGTGAGGGCGATCAGGCCGAGGGTGCAGACGGTGAGCAGCCGGTCGGTGTACGCGGCTCCGCCGTCGGCGTGGTTCTTCGCCGCGCGCACCAGTTCGGGGACGAAGACGGCGTTGAGCGCGCCGCCGATGAGCAGGGTGTAGAGGATGTTGGGCACGGTGTTGGCGACGTTGTAGCCGTCGGCCTGGAGCCCGGTGCCGAGTGCGGCGACGACGACCGCCGAGCGTATGAAGCCGGTCGCCCGGGAGACGACGGAGCCGGCCGCCATGACGGCGCCGTTGTGCAGCACTGAGCGGGGTCTGTGGTCCGCGGCCGTCGTGGTGGTCGCTTCGGCGGCGGTCACCGGCGGGCCCGGTGCGCCCGGAACGCCCCGTACAAGGTGTTGTTCGCCGTTCTGCCCACCGGTGTCTCCCACTCATGGTCGTCGGGGTCAAGGGGTGGAGAGTACCCCGCGCCGGGTTTCGCACCGGACGCCCCGGACAATCCGCCGCGGAGCCGGGGACGACGCGTACAAACGGACCGCTGAGGTGCATGTCACACGGGGCATTTCCGGTTTTCAGGTGATTTACGGAACCCGGCACCGGTTGTGCCCCTCTCCCTCAGCGAGAAGCAATGCCTTGGAGGTTTTTCCGTTGATCGCTGCACGTCGGCCCGTACGCCGCACCGCTCCGCCCGGCCGCCCGGTCCGGCTCGCCCTGGTCGTCGGCACCGCGGCGCTCGGCGCCGTGCTCACCGCCTGCTCCGGTGGCGCCGCCTCGGGCTCGGAGTCGGACAAGGGCCGCGCGGCAGCGTCCCCTGAGGCCAGGATCTCGGTGAACCTGCAGGGTGGCCAAGCGGCCCCGGGCACGCCGGTGAAGGTGACGCTCGACACCGGAAAGCTCAGGACGGTCACGGTGCGAGCGGACGCGGGCGAGGCGCTCACCGGCCGGATATCCGCCGACGGCAGGACGTGGACGTCGGACCGGGCGGCCGCCCCCGGCACTACGTACGACGTCGTGGCGAAGAACACCGAGGGTGGCAGTGGCAGGGCCGGCTTCACGACCGCCGCCGCCGACAAGGTCAACAAGCTGACGCTGGCACCGGGCAAGGACACCACCGTCGGCATCGCCCAGCCGCTGTCGGTGGTCTTCGACAACCCGGTGAAGGACAGGGCGGCGGTGGAGAAGGCGCTGAAGGTCTCCACCTCGAACAACACCGAGGGATCCTGGGGCTGGCTGCAGGACTACTCCGGCAAGGACCGCGTCGACTGGCGGCCCAAGGAGTACTGGAAGTCCGGTACGAAGGTCACGCTCGACGCCGATCTCAACGGCATCGACTCGGGCCCGTCCGGCGGCTGGTTCGTACGCGACTACCGGACCACCTTCACGATCGGCGCCGACCAGGTGGTCGAGGTCGACCTGGACCACCACCGGCTGGCGCTGAAGCGGGACGGGAAGACCGTCATGGACGTGCCCATGTCGGCCGGCACCCCCGGCGGCGAGAAGGCGTCCTGGCGCGGGACCGCCGTGCTGATGTCGAAGGAGGGCACGATCAACATGCGCTCCGAGACGGTCGGCCTCGGCGACGCCTACGACAAGATGGTCGACTCGTCGATGCGGCTGACCTGGTCGGGGATGTACGCCCACGCGGCGCCGTGGAACGCGGGCTACTTCGGGGTGGCCAACCGCAGTTCGGGCTGTGTCGGGATGAGCGACGCCGACGCCGGCGCGCTGTACGGGCAGGTGCGGGTCGGCGACCCGTTCGAGATCACCGGCGCGGACGCCAAGGGCACGGTCGCGGAGGGCAACGGGTACGGGGCGTGGAACGTGTCGTGGGCGGACTGGCAGGCGAAGAGCGCGCTGTAGCGCTCCCCGCCGAACGCCTCGAGCCCAGCGGCCCCAAGCGCCTGGAGTTCCGGCCGGGCGACCACGCCATGGCGGAAGCCACCGGGCTGCTCGGCCTGCCCGACGACACCTGGACCGACGCGCAACAAGGAGAGCGGCACCTTCGTCGCGTATCTCCACGACGAAGGGCCGCTCGGACTCGGCAAGCCGGCCAGCAACGCCCCCTGTACCTTCCGCGGGCCGACGCCGGGCCGGCCGTTCCCCGTGGGCCCGGAGCTGTTCTCCGCCGCCTACGACGTCCCGGCCGATCGCCGTCTCACCCTGGTGATCGACACCGTCGACCCCCTTTGCATCGAGCACGACCCGACCGGATCGCAGCTGACCTTCTCCTCGTCCCCGGCGGACCCGTCGTACGTGTCCGTGCCGTTGCGCGAGAAGTGATCACCGACTGCTGCCGGGTGGGCACCGCTCTGCTGGAACCGCTTGGCGGCGGCCCCGGCTACTGCACTCCCGGCAGCAGCGTTCCTGGTTCGGCCGGTGCGATCTTCACGGCCTTCATCTTCGGATTGCGCCGTTCCCGCTTGGCCACCCAGGTCGCGAACCAGGAGAGCAGCATGCACATCCCGATGTAGATCGGCGAGATCACCATCACCACGGGGATGAAGGGAAGATCGTAGTCGAGGTTGGACGCGATGAGCTTGCCCGCGTGGAGGAACTCCTCGTAGGTGATCAGATAGCCGAGCGAGGTGTCCTTCAGCGCCACGACCAGCTGGCTGATGATGGTGGGCAGCATGGCGCGCACCGCCTGCGGGGCCAGTACGTACGTGGTGACCTGTGTCTTGCGCAGCCCCAGTGCGTACGCCGCCTCGGACTGGCCGCGCTCCACCGAGACGATCCCGGTACGGAACACCTCGGCGAGCACCGAGCCGTTGTACAGGGTCAGACCGGTGACCAGGGCGGGCAGCGGCTGCACCTTCAGCGCCACGAAGATGAAGAAGATCATCACCAGTACGGGCATGGCCCGGAAGAACTCCACCAGCAGCGTCGCGATCCACCGCACCGGCCGGTGGTCGGAGAGCCGGCCCACGGCGAGGACCGCGCCGAGCAGGAGCGAGAGCACCGCCGCGTACGCGAACGCCTTGAGGGTGTTGCCCAGTCCGCGCAGCAGCAGTTCCTGAATTCCCTTGTACGTGAAGGGCGTCCACTTGGCGCTGGTGAACTGCTCGGTGTCGAAGAGCAGATAGACGACCCAGCCCAGCAGGGCGAGGATCAGGGCCGTCGAGACGATCCCGTACAGGAGATGGCGCTTGCGGGTCGCCGGGCCCGGGATGTCGTAGAGCGCGGTGGCGGGCGGCGCGGTGCGGGTGGTCATCGGGCGACTCCCCAGCGCTTCTCCATCACGTTGAAGAGCGCACTGATGGACAGGGTGATGATCAGGTAGCCGACGGCGATCCAGACGAAGGTCCAGATGATGCTGTATCCCAGCTCGTTGAGGGTCTTGTAGGTGCCGAGCAGTTCGGTGACGCTGAACGCCCCGGCGATCGCCGAGTTCTTGGCGAGGGCGATGAGCGTGGAGCCGACCGGCGGGATCACCGACCGGAACGCCTGGGGCAGCACCACGGTGTTCAGCGTCTGGCCGAACGTCATGCCGAGGCTGCGGGCCGCCTCGCCCTGCCCCGTCGGCACGGTGTTGATGCCCGAGCGCAGCACCTCGCAGATGAACGCGGAGGTGTAGCAGCCGAGCGCGAGGACCGCGAAGACCTCGAAGGGGAGGACCAGGCCGAAGCGCGGCAGTCCGAGCAGCACCGCGAAGAAGAGCAGGGTCAGCGGGGTGTTGCGCAGCACTGTCACCCAGACCGTGCCGAGCACTCGCAGCGAGCCGACGGGGGCCACGCGGAAGGAGGCCATGATGAAGCCGAGGACCAGGGCCAGGATCGAGGAGTAGACGGTCAGTTCGACCGTGCCCAGGAAACCCTTGCCGTAGAGCGAGAAATTCTCGGTGAGTACGTCCATGGTCGATGCCCGCCCTCTCAGGTGGCCGGGTAGCGGTCGATGGGCGGCGGCGTCGGCGCGGGCACCCCGGACAGACCGAGCGTGGCCTCGAACGCCTTCTTCCAGTTGCCGTTCTTCTCGTTCGCCTCCAGGGCGTCGTTCAGGGCGAACCGCAACGCGTTGTCGCTGCGCGGGACGCCGATGCCGTACGGCTCCTGGGAGAACGGCTTGCCCACGACCTTCATCTCCTTGGGCGCCTTGGCCGCGAAGCCCAGCAGGATGGCGTCGTCGGTGGTGACGGCGTCGACCTGGTAGGTCAGCAGGTTGTCGACGCAGATCGAGTACGTGTCGTAGGCGACCAGGATCGCCTTCGGGTAGTCGGCGGCGATGCGCTGGTACGGGGTCGACCCGGCGGCCGAGCAGACCGTCTTGCCGGCCAGGTCCTGCGGGCCGTTGATGTCGTGCTCGTCGGTGCGTACGAGGAGGCCCTGTCCGGCCATGAAGTAGGGACCGGCGAAGCCGACGAGCTTCTTGCGCATGTCGTTGATGGTGTAGGTGCCGACGTAGTAGTCGATCTGCCCGTTCTGCAGCGCCGTCTCACGGTTGGCGGAGGCGATGGTCTTGAAGCGGATCGTCTTCGGGTCGAAGCCGAGCGAGGCCGCCATCATCTTGGCGATCTCGATGTCGAAGCCGGAGTAGACGCCGGTGGCCGGGTCCTTCTCGCCCAGGTAGGGCTGGTCCTCCTTGGCCCCGACCCGGAGGTAGCCGCGCTTCTTCGCCTTCGTCCAGGTCGGCGAGGCCGGCAGCCGGAAGGCGGTGTCGACCTTGTAGACCGGCAGTTGCTCGGGCTTGGGGCCCTTCACCGGCGGGCTGCCCTCCTTGCCGCAGGCGGCGGCGAGCACGGCCAGCAGGAGGCCGGCGCAGGCGGCCAGAACTCTTCTCGTACGCAACACGGAGCCCCCCGTCAGTGCTTGAGGATCTTGGACAGGAAGTCCTTGGCGCGGTCGCTCTCGGGAGCGGTGAAGAACGCGTCGGGAGTGCGGTCCTCGACGATGCGTCCGTCGGCCATGAAGACCACGCGGTTCGCGGCTGAGCGCGCGAAGCCCATCTCGTGGGTGACCACGACCATCGTCATGCCGTCCCGGGCGAGTTGCTGCATGACCTCCAGCACCTCGTTGATCATCTCCGGGTCGAGCGCCGAGGTGGGCTCGTCGAAGAGCAGCGCCTTGGGGTCCATGGCGAGGGCGCGGGCGATGGCCACGCGCTGCTGCTGGCCGCCGGAGAGCTGGGCGGGGAACTTGTCGGCCTGCGAGGCCAGTCCGACCCGCTCCAGCAGTTCACGGGAGCGCCGGTCCGCCTCGTCCTTCTTCCGCTTGCGGACCTTGAGCTGGGCGAGCGAGACATTGGCCAGCACCGTGCGGTGCGCGAACAGGTTGAACGACTGGAAGACCATGCCCACTTCGGCCCGGAGCTGGGCCAGCCCCTTCCCCTCCTCGGGGAGAGGTCTGCCATCGATCGCGATATGGCCGGACTCGATCGTCTCCAGCCGGTTGATGGTCCGGCAGAGGGTCGATTTGCCGGAGCCGGAGGGGCCGATGACCACCACCACCTCCCCGCGGCCGACGGTGAGATTGATGTTCTGCAGTACGTGCAACTGTCCGTAGTACTTGTTGACGTTCCGCAGCTCGATCAACGGATCGACGGCCATACGCTGCCCTACCCACTTTTCGCTGTGTCGAGGTCAGCGCAAACTATCCAGCCTGGAAAGGGACTTCGCCGCCGACACGCACAAATGGGGCATAAGGCTTCTTATTCGATTGTCACGGGAGCTCTCACCTCTCGGCCGACTCCGAATAGACCTGGGAGAGCTCGGGGCTGCCCGCCATCGCCCAGTCCAGCCCGGCCTCGACCACGTCGATCTCCCGGCCGGAGGCGAGCTGCACCACGGGCTGCCCGCTCGGCCGGATGCCCCAGACCGCGCCGGGGACGTTCCGCACCAGGACCGTCCCGAGGTACAGCCCCGCGTCGTTGCCCAGCCAGGGCAGCTCCTCGGGGTCGTCCCGCCAGCGCGGCGGCAACTGGTCCAGAGCCGCCAACGAGGCCGGGCTGTCGTCGAGTTCGAGCCCGCGCTGCCCCGCTCGGACACGCAGCAGCTCGCATTCGGCGAGGAGCTCGGCCACGCCCTCGGGATCGGCCGCGACGGCGGCGGCGAGCCCCGCCCCCCGCGCACCGTCGTGACGCTTACGCCAGTTGTCCAAGAAAGGGATGTTCATGCCACTCAGGGTCGCATCCCTCCTGTGGTACGCACCACAGGGCACGCGGCCTGTCGTTCGAGTGCTGAATCCGAAGCGGGCGCCCGCTCGCGCGCCTCCGCACGCGCCGCGTTCCACCGCCCCGCACGGTTCCGGCGGAAAAAGAGGTGGAGGCGAGGCGATCCGGGCTGGTAGCTTCGCGATCATGTCCAGCCCCGAGTCCGACAGAGGCTAGCCACCGGTCCGCCGGTGGCTGATCCGCCGTCGAATCGCTCCCGTCACGCCGAGTACCGGCCCGGGGTGATCTCCATCGGCCGCCGCCGCAGGGCCCTCGCTGTGTGGGCTGCGCTCCTCCCTCCGCGCTCGTGAACCGCTCCCGGTGCACCACGCGCGGATTCTCCGGCTCCCGGCTCCGGCACATGCCGCGTTGCCGGTCACGTCCCTGAGCACCCCGGACGTTCTTCCGCGTCGCCGCCTGTCATGACGGGCGGGTGCGGGCCCACACCCCTTGCCTGGTCCATCCGTCAGTCGTCCATGGGGTTCCTTCATGCCATTCGCCGTCTACGCGCTCGGGCTCGCCGTCTTCGCCCAGGGCACATCCGAATTCATGCTGTCCGGGCTGGTCTCGGACATCGCCGCCGACCTGCACGTGTCCATTCCCGCCGCGGGGCTGCTGACCTCGGCCTTCGCGATCGGGATGATCGTCGGGGCGCCGCTGATGGCGCTCTTCAGCCGGAACTGGCCGCGCCGCCGCGCCCTGGTGTTCTTCCTCTGTGTCTTCAGCGCCGTCCATGTCATCGGCGCGCTCACACCCGGTTACGGGCTGCTCCTCGCGACGCGGGTCGTCGGGGCGCTGGCCAACGCGGGCTTCTGGGCGGTGGCCCTGGTGACCGCGGTCTCCATGGTCGGGCCCGAGGCCCGCGCCCGCGCCACCTCGGTGGTGGTCGGGGGCGTCACCATCGCCTGTGTCGCCGGGGTGCCCGCCGGTGCGGCGCTGGGCGGGCACTGGGGGTGGCGGTCGGCGTTCTGGGCCGTGGCCCTGGTCTCCGTACCGGCCGTCCTCGTGATCGCCAGGACCGTTCCGGCGGGGCGTCCCGAGTCCGCCCCCGCCCCTGCGAGCGTCGAGCTGCGGACCCTGACCGGTCCGCGGCTGCTGCTGACCCTGCTGACCAGCGCCCTGGTGCAGGGGGCGACGTTCTGCGCTTTCTCCTACGTCGAGCCGCTCGCCACCCATGTCACCGGGCTCACCGCCGCCTGGGTGCCCGGTCTGCTGGCGTTGTTCGGGCTGGGCTCGTTCATCGGCGTCACGGCCGCCGGCCGGCTCGTCGATCTGCGGCCGGTCGCCTTCACCGCGGCCGGTCTGGTGGCGCTGGCGGTCGGCTGGACCGGGTTCGCGCTGATGGCGGGCAGCCCGTTCGCGACGGTGGCGCTCGTCCTCGTCCAGGGGATGCTGGCGTTCGGTACCGGTACCGCGCTGATCTCGTGGGTGTTCCGGCTGGCGGCCGACGCACCGACGCTGTCCGGCTCGTTCGCCACGGCCGCGTTCAATGTGGGTGGCGCGCTCGGCCCCTGGCTGGGCGGGCTGGCGATCGGCGCGGGGTTCGGCTTCCGGTCGCCGCTGTGGGTGAGCGCGCTGCTGATGGTCCTGGCGCTGGGCACCGCCGGGGCGTCACTGGGCATGCGCCGCATCGCCACCGCCTGACCGGCGGCGATGGATGGGGCCCCGCCCGGCGCTGAACGGGCGGGGCCGTCCTGTTCACAGCAAGCAGCCAGCAAGCGGAATAAGGACAGGAACCACGCTAGCGGCCACCACTGACAACGGATCCTCAGATACTGAGGTCCACGACCACCGGGGCATGGTCGGACGCGCCCTTGCCCTTGCGCTCCTCGCGGTCCACATAGCTGTCCTCGACCGCCGCGACGAAGGGCGCGTTGCCGTAGACCAGGTCGATCCGCATGCCCTTGTTCTTCGGGAAGCGCAGCTCCCGGTAGTCCCAGAAGGTGTACGGGCGGTCGTACTTGAGCGGGCGCGGCATGACGTCCGACAGCCCCTCCTCGCGCAGCGCGGCGAGGGCGGCGCGCTCGGCGGGGGTGACATGCGTGGCGCCCTCGAACAGGGCCGGGTCCCAGACGTCCTCGTCGGTCGGGGCCACGTTGAAGTCGCCCAGCACCGCGAACGGCTGCGAGCCCGCGGCGTCCGCGGCGACCGCCTTCTGCAGGGCCTCGAACCAGCGCAGCTTGTACGCGTAGTGCGCGTGCTCGACCTCGCGGCCGTTGGGCACGTAGACCGACCAGACCCGGACCGGGCCGCAGGTCGCGGAGATCGCCCGCGGCTCCTGCGCCCCCTCGTAGTCCGGGCCGTCCGGCAGTCCCGTGACGACGTCGGACAGGCCGACGCGGGAGACCAGCGCCACGCCGTTCCATCTCCCGGTGGCGTTGACCGCGGACTCGTAACCGAGCTCGCGGAGCGCGTCCGCCGGGAACTGTTCGGCGGCGCACTTGGTCTCCTGGATGCACAGCACATCCGTGCCGGTGCTCTCCAGCCAGGCCAGCAGCCTCGGGAGCCGGGCGGTGATCGAATTGACGTTCCAGGTGGCGATGCGCATGTACGTAAACCTAGCTGCTGGCACTGACAGCCGCCGGACCGGCGCCGGTCACAGGCCGGTCGATTCCCCCGGGGCCAGCCGGCCGTGGTCCGCGCCGCCGAGGCTGCCGATCTGGTTGTCGTAGACCGGGCGGGCGAGATCGGCGAGCAGCGCGTCGTGGATGTCGATGGCGCGGCGCGGCTTGACCTCGCGTACGTAGTCGATGACCTCGGAGATCTTGTTCCAGGGGGCCATCACCGGGAGCATCAGGGTGTCGACCGGCCGGTCGGGGACGGTGAGCGCGTCGCCCGGGTGGAAGAGCGAACCGTCCACCAGGAAGCCGATGTTGGTGATCCTCGGGATGTCCGGGTGGATCACCGCGTGCAGCTCGCCGTGCACCTGTACGTCGAAGCCCGCCGCGGTGAAGGTGTCGCCGTGGCCGACGGTGTGGACGCGGCCGGGGAAGGCGGCCGTGAGCCGGTCGGCGACGCTGCGCAGGGTCCAGATCTCGGCGGCCGGGTTGGCCTCCATACCGGCGCGCAGCCGTCCCTCGTCGAAGTGGTCGAAGTGCTCGTGCGTCACCAGCATCGCGTCGGCGCCCACGGCAGCGTCCTCCTCCGAGAGGCCGCCCGGGTCGATGACGAGCGTCCGCCCGTCCTTCTCCAGCCGGATGCAGGAGTGCGTCTTCTTGGTCAGTGTCAGGTGCATGGGATTCACGGCGTTCATGTGCCCCATCCTGCTACGGGCGGAGCCGCGTTTCCTCCTGAATCACGGTCTGCGCGACTGTGAAAGCGGCGCCGGCGGCGGGCACCCCGCAGTACACGGCGGTCTGCATCAGCACCTCCTTGATCTCGGCCGGGGTGAGGCCGTTGCGCAGGGCGGCCCGGACGTGCGCGGCCAGGCTCTCCAGGCGGCCGGAGGCGATCAGCGCGGTGAGCGTGACACAGCTGCGGGTCCGGCGGTCCAGCCCATCCCGGGCCCACACCTCGCCCCACGCGTAGCGGGTGACCAGCTCCTGGAAGTCCTCGGTGAAGTCGTCGGAGGCGGCCATGGCCTGGTCCACGTGGGCGTCGCCCAGCACTTCGCGGCGTACCTTCATGCCGCGCTCGTGCGGGTCGGCGCGTCCGGTGGTCCCGGGGTCGGGCTGCGGCGTGGCGGCGGTGATCTCCGCGACGGGCAGCACGGGCGCGGAGAGCTGCGGGATGACGGACGGGGCGGGGATGGCGGCGAGGGTGTCCTGCCAGGCCGAGGAGAAGTGGGTGAGCAGCAGATCGGTGACGGCTCCGGGCTGCTCGACCGGGGCGAGATGGGAGGCGCCGGGTACGAGGGCGAGCCGGGCGTCCGGTATGCCGGCGACCAGGATGCGGGCGTCGCCCGGTCCGGTGACCCGGTCCTCGGCGCCGACCAGGACGAGGGTCGGGACGCCGATGCGGCCGAGTTCGCCGCGTACGTCGAAGGCGGCGAGGGCCTCGCAGGCGGCGATGTAGCAGCCGGGGTCGGTGGTGCGGACCATCTGGACGGCCCAGTCGACGATGGCCGGCTGGGCGGCGGCGAACCCGGGGGTGAACCAGCGCTCGGGCGCGGTGCGGGCCATCGGCTCCAGGCCGTTGGTGCGCACGACCACCCCGCGCTGGCGGAATTCGTCGGCGCTGCCGAACCGGGGCGAGGCGGCGACCAGGGCCAGCGAGGCGACCCGCTGCGGGTGGCGCAGCGCGAGGTCGGCGCCGATCGCACCGCCGATGGAGCAGCCCGCGTACCCGAAGCGCTGGACACCGAGGCCGTCGAGGGTGGCGAGCAGCCGGTCGGAGAGGTCGGCGATGGCGGTGGCGGGATGGGCGGGGGCGCCGCCATGGCCCGGGAGGTCGTAGCGGAAGACCCGCCAGTGCTGGGTGAGCTCCGGTATCTGCCGGTCCCACATGTGCCACGAGGTGCCGAGGGAGGGGCCCAGGACCAGGATCGGCGCGTCGTCCGGCCCGTCAAAGCGGTATTGCAGGGTTTCAGTCGTTGTCTCACTCACCCGCTCACGCTCCCATAGCGCACGAGATCTCACGTCGCCGGGGGTGTCGCCGTCTTCCCCCCGGACAAGCCACGGCCTCGCGGACGCGTGCACTGCCGGCTGGACCGGATTCATTGGGCGCGGCCTCGAAATGACCTGGTGAATCCCCTTGCGCGGACAGGCCGTCCAGTTGCCGAAAGCGCGGTGAAGTCCCGCACCCATTCGAGCCGCCCGGGGGCGGAACGGGAAGCATTACGGAGGCCTCGCAAGCGCTGGGATTCTCCCGGGCGAAGGGTTGCGCACCTGGCCGCTACGGCGCGTGCGCCCTCCGAGCCTGGCCGGAACCAGGACAGCGTCGGCACCACAGTGGCCAATGAGACAGGAGTGCGAATTTCGCTCATTTTTTCGACACCTTGCCCGCGACACGATCGGTGGTGGCTACATGAAGATTCAGCGGCGGACGAGTTCACCATTCCTCCATGATCGCGCCCAAAGCCCTTCTAAGATCCTTGTAAAGGCGGTTCTCCGCATCTCTATGTATTCCCTCACTGGCAGGGCCTCAGGTCCTTCTGAACACTGAGAGCAGGAGATGAAATCAACGAATGAAGAAGTGAAGGGAGCCGCGCCCGGGACGCGTCGGCGGAGGCCGGGCATGCCCGGTCGCCGTACCGTCGGCTCCCTGGCCGCGCTCGCCCTCGGAATCGGCAGTGGCTCGTTAGCCGCGGCGCCCGTGGCGCACTCGCAGGCGGGGGACGGGGCGGTGACGGTCCGGGTGATCCGGGCCGTGGACAACACCGGAGATTGGACCCCCGCGCTGGAACCGGGCATCGCAGGCGTCAGGGTGACCCTCACCGACGACGCCGGCGCCGGCATCGAGGGGGTCACGGCGGCCGACGGCACCGTGACGCTCACCCCGGCGGCGGACGGGCCCGTCGGCGGCAGGTACCGGGTGCAGGTGGTGAATCCGAAGCCGGGAGTACTGTTCCCCGCCTTCGCCTCGCGCCAGGGGCTGGAAGGTGCGCCCAACCGGTTGAGCAGCAACGAGGAGTTCGTCGACCTCTCCGACGGAAAGAACGTGGCGTACACCACCGGGCTGTGGAATCCGGGTGACTACTGCCAGAAGAACGCACCACTGATGACGACCTGTCAGCCCGCCACGCGCGAGGGCGGGACCCAGCGCACGCTGGTCTCCTTCCCGTACGACGCACGCGGCCAGGACGGCGTCGACGTCAACGTCACGAACATCGCCACCGACGCCGAGACCGGCACACTGTTCGGCATCGCGTGGAACAAGGCCGACAAGCGGGTGTTCTCCTCGGCGCTCGCCAAGCGCACCACGGACTACGGTCCGGGCGGCGCCGGTGGCATCTACGTGACCGACCGCGCGCAGAAGTCGACCACCCTGTTCACCGTCGTCCCGGACGCGGGGACGACAGCGCACGGCCAGGGCACCGACGACGCCTTCCTCACCGCACCCGGCAAGGAGAGCCTGGGCGGCATCAAGATCACCGATGACGGCAAGGACCTGTTCGTCGTCAACCTCAACAACCGCAAGCTCTACCGTTACGACGCCACCGTGGCGACCGCGGCGGCGCCCGAGGCCGTCGCCGCCATCCCGGACCCGGGCTGTCCGGCGGCGGAGGACTGGCGCCCGTTCGGCCTCGGCCTGCATGACGGCGTCGGCTACGTCGGCGGGGTGTGCTCCGGCGAGTCCACCGGGAAGCTCTCGGACCTGCGCGCCGTGGTCATGCCCTTCGACCTCGGCACCGGGGCGTTCCGCAAGCCGGTGCTGGACCAGCCGCTGGACTACCCGCGCCAGTCCACGGTCGGCAACGGCCCGTGCGACGGCGCGGGCTGGTTCCCGTGGACGAGCACCTACCCGGACTCGCAGAACGGCCGTCCGTGCGGCAACTCCACCATCGCCAACCCCGAACCGGAGTTGGGCGAGATCGACTTCGAGTCCGACGGCTCGATGCTGCTGGCCTTCCGCGACCGCTTCGGCGACCGTGCGCCGGCCGGTCCCACGCCGGGCTCCGCCGCCGTCGTCATGTCGGGCGGTGACCTGAACAAGGCCTGCCAGGCGGACGGCATGTATGTGATGGACACCAACAACGGCTGCGGGCTCTCCCCCCGGGGCACCCGTTTCTTCGACACCAGCTGGGGTGGTCACCGCAACACGGCGTTCGCCGGCATGGCGCTCTCCAAGGTCGAGAACACCATCGCGGTCTCCGCTTTCGACCCCAACCACACCGCCCTCGGGTACGGCACGTCGTTCCTCCAGCGCGACGGCACGCAGGACCCGAAGTTCGGCCTGCGCCTCAACCCGGCGGGTGCTGTGGCCCCGTTCGGCAAGGGCGCCTCGATGGGCGACCTGGAGGTGCTCTGCGACCAGGCCCCGCTCCAGATCGGCAACCGGGTCTGGTACGACCCCGAGCGCAAGGGCATCCAGAACCCGGGCCAGCGCCCGGTCGTGGGCGCGACCGTCAACCTGTACGACGAGTCGGGCAAGCTTGTGGGGACGACCGTGACGACGGCGCGTGGCGAGTACTACTTCGACGACTCCAATGTCACCGGTGGTCTCCGGCCGAGGACCAAGTACACCATCCGCCTCGACAAACCGGCCGACTACGCCGAGGGCGGTCCGCTCCACCAGTGGGTGCCCACGAAAGCGGATGTCGGCGACAACCACTTCGTCGACTCCAAGGGCATCGTCCCGCGTAACGCGCGCTTCCCGGAGCGCGCGCTGACCACCGGCGGGCCCGGCGAGAACGACCACACCTACGACTTCGGCTTCCGGCAACAGGAGGGCGAGCTGCGCCTGGTCAAGCACGACCAGCACGGCAGAGCGCTGGCCCACGCGAAATTCCAGCTGTGGAAGGAGACGAACGGTTCCGACGAGTTGCAGACCACCGGGGAGGACCCGGACACGAAGGTCGGCAAGCCCTGCGTCACCCGGGCCAACGGCATCTGCCGCGGCACCGGCGTGCCGGGCACGTACTACTGGCAGGAGGTCAGCCCGCCCGCGGGCTACGCCGCACCGGACGAGCCCGTGTTCGGGCCGCTGGTGCTGACCTCCGACAACCTCGACGACGGGGTCTCGGTGACAGCGGTCAACCGACGGCTGCAAACCACCGAGCCGACACCGAAGCCGACGAAGCCGGGGTCGTGGCCGGGTAAACCGGACAAGCCGGATTGGCCGGAGGCTCCGGGCGCACCAGGCAAACCGGGCCACACATCCAACTGGGGCCTGGCGTCCACGGGTATGAGCCAGGCGGTTCAGCTGGCTCTGGCCGGCTGCGCCGCGCTCACCGGCCTCGGTGCGGCACTGGTCGTACTGATGCGCAGGCGAAGGGCGCAGCACCACTAGCCCCGGATCGGGGCGACCGGCACCGGTAGCCGTCCGGGCCGGCTCGGGCGGGTTCGCGAACCAGCGGTTCGCGGACCCGCCCTCCCGCATGACCGACCTCCCGCACGACCGATGAGAGAAGGCGACCGCATGGTTCGGAAGAGGAAGACCGATGGCCGTACGCCACGTCGGGCCCTCTGGTTGAGAACACTGATCGCGATCACGGCGTGCGGCGCCGCAGTGGGTGGCGTGGCCGCGTACCGGAGCTACTCCGACGACTCCACCGCCGCCGAGCGGCCGGTGACGACGGAGGAGGCGTCCAGGCTGGCGCTGTCGCGGCTGAATCTGTACCAGGCCAGTCCCGTGGCGGTGACCCTGACCGCCACCGAGGGCGGCGGAGTGGTGGTGCGGGTCAAGGGGGTCGTGGACTACCGGGCCCATCGGGCCGTGGGGAGCTATCAAGTCACCGGGTCCACCGGTACTTCCGGGTCCTCAGCCACCTCCGGGCCGCCCGCCGCCGGGCAGCTCGACCGCGGGCTGATCGTCTGGGACACCGGCGGCCTCGGCCTGGCCCCCGCGCCCGCGGGCGACGACAAGCAGCCCTGGCAGCAGGCCGAGCACATCCCGCGCTCGGGCTGGTCATCGCGCTCCTACACGACCGATCCCCTGGACGCCGGGCTCCAATTGCTGATCGGGCTCGGTGCGGACCGCCCCGACAACCCGATGTTGCTCGCCCAGTCCGGGGCCCGGTGGCTGGCGCACGACCGCATCGACGGCCGCGGCTACGACCGGTTCGCCGGGCCGCGCGCCCAGGGCGCCAAGCCCGGTGCGGGTTCCGACGACGGACGGTCGCCGCTGACGTACTGGGTCGACGGTGACGGCGGCCTGCGGCGGGTGACGATGCGGATGGCGGGTCTGGGGACGCCGACCACCGTGGAGTTCACCGGGCGCGAGGGCCGCGCGAAGCTCCCCGAGGCGCCGTGGGGCACCGGCTGAGACCTCAATGCCGGTGCGCCCCGGCTTCCACCGCAGCGCCGTGCTCAGCGCGGGCGCGGCACGGCGTCCACGTCCTTCGGGAGCGGGTACGCGGCCGGGTCGACGTCCCCGGGCAGGCCGGTCGCCGGGCTGCCCGGGGACATCGGATCCGGCATGGACGGCTGGGCGGGTGGGGCCGGCACCTGGCTGAACGGGACGCCGGGCGGCGGCTGCACGGAAGCGGTCCGGCCGGTGGGCAGCGTGCCCCTGCCGCGGGTGCCGCAGCCCGCGCGTCCCTCCAGGCCGTCCGGGCTCTGGGTGCCGGGCCGGTTGCCCGCGAAACAGTTGCCGGGGTCGGCCGAGGCCAGTACGAGGTCGATGCCGTTGCCGGTGGCCCGGTTGCCTTCGACGCGGTTGCCGCTCGCCGGGTGCCCCGGCGGGTCGGTGACGACCACTCCGGCCGCCCGGTTGCCCCGGATCAGGTTGCGCTGGACGCGGTTCGCGGTGCCGCCGCCGATACCGATGCCGATACCGAAGCCCCCGTCCGCCTGCTCGGGCGTGTCGGCGGCGTTGTTGTCGGCCACCACGTTGCCCGCGATCACCGCGCCGTGCTGCGGGGCGAGGGCCTCCAGGTCGTTGGAGTTGACCGTGACGCCGACCCGGTTGCGGGCGACGCGATTGCCCAGCACCGACAGGCCGTCCGACGCGTTGGTCAGTTCGATGCCGACAGCGTTGCGCTCCACGGTGTTGCCGCGGACGACGGTGGAGCAGGGCTTGCACTGGCCGACGTAGATACCGGAGTCGGCGTGCCCGGAGGCGTAGGAGTCCTCGATCACGCCGTCGCGCGCGTCAAAGGCGTAGATGCCGTACAGGCCGTTGTTGTACGCCGTGACCCGGGTCGCGCGGAAGCCGCGGACGGGAGGGAAACGGGTGGTGTCCAGCGGGTCGTAGGCGGAGCCGCCGGCCCCGCGCTGCTGCAACCGCTCGTCGGTGACGCCGGTGAACAGCACGCCGTTGGCGAGGTAGCCGTGCACGGTGAGGTTCTCCACCACCGAGCCCGCGCCGGTCACGGTGATGCCGTTGGCCAGACGCACACCGCCGTCGAAGACCACCTTGTTGCGGTCCGTTCCGCGCAGTACCACCCGGGGCTTGGTGACACGCACGCTCTCCCGGTACACGCCGGGGCCGATCAGTACCGTCTCGCCCTCACGAGCGGTGTCCACCGCCTGCTGCACCGAGCGGAAATCCTGCGGAACGCGCAGCACACTCCCCGCCGGATGCCGCGCGTCGGCGGGGGTCGGCTCCGTGCCGGAGCATCCGGTGGCCGCCAGCGCGAGCGGGACGACCACCATCGACAGACGCAGCACCGCCCGGAACACTGTCGTCGGGACGGCCGAGCGGTTCAACGGGCGTAATGCAGACAGGGTTTGCATGGAAGATGTTTTATCGTCTCCAATAAGCCCATGCCCACCCAACACGGAAATGCGCAGGATCCGTCCCGCCCCGCGGCAACCGGTATCGGGCGGCGCCGGGCACTGCTCGCTGCCGGAGCGGTGCTCGCTGCCGGGGCCGGAGCGGCGGCCGACGAACTGGCGAGGGGCGAGGGGCCGGCCGGCCGGGCCACCGCCGGCTCCCCGCCGGCCGAGTCCGCGATTCCCTTCCACGGCGCCCGGCAGGCAGGTGTCACGGCGCCCCAGCAGCCGGCGACGCACCTGCTCTCCTTCGACCTCCCCCGGACCTCGGCCGCCGCCGACCGGAAGGTTCTTCGCAACGTCCTCGGTGCACTGAGCAACACGCTCGCCACCGCGGCCGCCGACTCCCCGCCGGACCCGCGGCTCCAAGGCGGTGGCACGACCCGGCTCGCTTCCCTGGTCGGCATCGGCCCCGCCCTCGCCGCCCGGCTCGACCTCGATGTCCCCGCCTCGCTGGCGGAGTTACCGCCGTTCCCCGGCGACCGCCTCGACCCGCGCCGCAGCAACGGCGACGTCCTGGTCCAGCTGAGCGCGGCCGACCGCTGGACGCTCACCGTCGTCGCCGAACTCGTCGGCAGTGCCGCGCAGGCCGCCGGTGCCGTGCCGCGCTGGACCCAGTCCGGCTTCCTGCCCCACACTCCCCCGGGCACCACCCCGCGCAACCTGTTCGGTTCCAAGGACGGCACCGCCAACCCCGATCACGCGGCGGCCGAGCAGTGGGTCTGGGGCCCACCGGGAGCCCACGGGGACGGCACCGTTCTGGTCTACCGCCGGATCCACATGGACGTCACCGGCTTCGCGGCCCTCTCCGAGGACCGGCGCGACCGGGTGATCGGCCGCCGCGCCCGTGACGGAGTCGCGCTCACCGGCACCGCCGAGCGCGACGAGCCGGACATCTACGCCAAGAACCCCGACGGTTCCTACGTCATCCCCGCCACCGCCCACGTGCGCCTCGCCAGCCCCCGCTTCGACGGCGGTGCCCGTATGCTCCGCCGCAGTTACAGCTACGACGACGGACCGGGCGACCGCGGCCTCCTCTTCTGTGCCTTCATGCGCGACGCCGCCCAGTTCACCCGCGTCCAGAACCGGCTGGCCGCACGCGACGCGCTCAACCCGTTCCTCCAGCACCGGGCCTCGGCCGTGGCCTATGTCCTGCCCGGTGCCGGATCCGCCGGGAGCCTCGGTGAACGGCTCTGGGCATGAGGTCCGCCCGGCTCACGCGTTCACCGCCCCGGACCGTTCAGCCCGCGATCCGGGCCATCCACTCCTCGACCTCGTCCGCCGACCTGGGCAGTCCGGCCGACAGGTTCTCGTGGCCGTCCTCGGTGACGACCAGGTCGTCCTCGATCCGGACGCCGATGCCGCGCCACTCCTCGGGCACGGTGAGGTCGTCCGGCTGGAAGTACAGGCCGGGCTCGACGGTGAGCACCATGCCCGGCTCCAGCACGCCCTCGACGTACTCCTCGTTGCGGGCCTGCGCGCAGTCGTGGACGTCCAGGCCGAGCATGTGGCCGGTACCGGCCATCGTGAAGCGGCGCTGGAGGCCGAGCTCGTACGCGCGGTCGGCGGGGCCCTCGATGAAGCCCCACTCGACCAGTCGTACCGCCAGGTGGCGCTGGGAGGCCTCGTGGAAGTCCCGGTACGCGGCGCCCGGCTTGACAGCGGCCATGCCGGCTTCCTGGGCCTCGTACACCGCATCGTAGACCTTGCGCTGCAGAGGAGTGAAGGTGCCGCTGATCGGCAGGGTGCGGGTGACGTCGGCGGTGTAGAGGGTGTGCGTCTCCACGCCCGCGTCGAACAGGAGCAGCTCCCCCGGGCGCACCGGACCGTCGTTGTTTGTCCAGTGCATGATCGTGGCGTGCTCGCCCGCGGCGCAGATCGAGCCGTAGCCGACCGCGTTGCCCTCGAGGCGGGCGCGGCGGAAGAAGGTGCCCTCGATCCACCGCTCGGACGTCTCTATCGCGCCGGAGAGCTCACCGATCGCGTCGGTGAATCCGCGTACCGTGGAGTCGACGGCCTTGCGGAGCTCGCCGATCTCCCAGTCGTCCTTGACGAGGCGGAGGTCGCTGAGCGCCTCTTCGAGTTCGTCGTCGCGCTCCTCGTCGGTGGTGACGGCGCCCTCCAGGGACGGGTCGATGCCCCGGACGATCCGGGTCGGCGCACCGGAGGCGGCGGCGAGGTCGGCGGCCGCCGTGCGGACGTCCCGGCAGGGCAGGCCGAGCACCAGCTCCGACTCGGCCAGGGAGCGGCGCCTGCCCATCCACAGCTCGGCCGTGGAACCCGTCCAGAACTCGTCGTTGTTCCTGCTGTCCCGCGGCAGCTGGTAGCAGTAGGCGTCATGGCCGCCGTCCGCGCGGGGTTCGAGGACGAGAGCACCGTCCCGGGCCTGGTCGCCGGTCATGTGGACGTAACCCGTGTACGGGCGGAACGGGTAGGTGTCGTCGTTCGAACGGGTCTTGAGGTTCCCGGAGGGGATCACGAGGCGCTCGCCCGGGAAGCGCGCGGAGAGCGCGGTGCGGCGGCGGGCCGCGTACGGGGCCTGCTCGTCGAGCCGCAGGTCGTGCCGCTCGGTGTCCGCCCAGCCCGTCCGCATCAGAGCGGACAGTTCCTCGGAGATCCCTGTGTAGAGACCGTTCTTTCGCCCCTTGGCCACGGCGTACGCCTTCCTCTCGATGGGTTCCTCGTGCGGGTTCCTCGGTGGGTTCCTCGCCGGCGAGGGGTGGAGCGCGGCCGTACGGACGGCCCTGCTCGCGGTGGCGCCCGGCGCCCTCGCCGCCGCCGGTCGTCGGCGGCTCCAGGACGGTATCCCGCGCCGCGCACGTGTGGTGCCGAGGAGTGCCACTGGCACGGATCGGCCACATCCGCCGGCCGGGGGCGTCGATAATGGGGCACATGACGAACGCGAGACTCGGCGAGGCGCTTCGGCTGCTGGGCATCGGTCACGAGGCGGGCCGGGTCTATCTGGCACTGCTCGAACTGGCCCCCGCGCCGCTGAGTGCGATCGCAGAAGCGGCCGGTCTGGACGGTGCGGACCTGGCCGCCGCGTACGGGGCACTGGTCGATGCCGGTCTGGCCAGTGCCGCCGAGGAGGGCGGGGACGTGGTGGCCCCGGTTCCGCCGGCCGCCGGGCTGGAGATCCTCGCCCGGCACCGTGCGGCCGAGGTCGAGGAGTCGCGCATCACCGTCGGGGGCGCGTTCGAGTCGTTCCGGCGGCAGCGCCTCGCCGCGTACAACGACGATCTCGTGGAGGTCGTCACCGGCGAGGCCATCGGCCCCCGGATGCGTCAGGCATGGGCGAGCGCCCGCGAGCAGATCCGGCAGCTGGAGTCACCGCCGTACTTCCCCCTGCCCGGGGCCACGGACGACGCGCTGGCCACCCTCGCCAGGGGGGTGACGCAGCGGGTCGTGTACTCGCGGGAGTCGCTGGAGCATCCGGGCCGCCTGAAGGATGCCATCGAACCGTGCATCAGGGCCGGAGAGCAGGCCCGGGTACTGCCGTCGGTGCCGGTCAAGCTCGTGATCATCGACGAGGCGTACGCGCTGGTGTCCCTGTCGATCCAGGAGGCGGACGTACACAACACCATGCTGATCGTGCAGCCGTGCGGGCTGCTCTCCGCACTCATGGCACTGTTCGAGCAGTCCTGGCACAACGCACTGCCGTTCCACGGCCGCACCACTCGTCCGGGCGGCCTGCAACCCGCCGACCGCCGTCTGCTGTGGCTCCTCGCGGGCGGCGCCGGCGACGACGTGATCGCCCGGGAACTGGGTATCAGCCGCCGCACGCTCTTCCGCCGCCTCCAGGTCCTGATGGCCCGGCTGGGCGCCGCGAACCGCTTCCAGATGGCCTTGCAGGCGCAGCGCAACGGATGGCTGTGATTTCGCCGACACCTTGGCGATGTGTTTCCAACAGGCCTCCAGGGAAGGCCACTTGGGACCATCGGCCGACAGCCCTCGGCATGTCGCCCGCCCCGCTGCCACACCGACGGCAAGCGCGCCGGGATGCCCACCGGCGCGTGGGCCAAGGGGAAGACGCCCGACGCCCTGCTCTGCCGCGAGTTGCAGGACTCCATCGGCCCGCGTCCACACACCCCTGACACCTATTTAGGTTAGGCTAAGTTAAATAGGTATCAGGGGTGACTCGGACGAACGACCAGGGTGGGGGCAGACATGGGACCGGTCGTCACGGAGCGCGCGGACGCGCATCCGTCCGCCAGGCCGCTTCGCCGGCCGGAGGAACCGCGGGGCGGCACGGTCGTCGTCAAGTTCGGCGGCAACGCCATGGTGGACCCGGAACTGCAACGGACGTTCGCCCGCGATGTCGTGGAGCTGTGGCACACGGGACTGCGCCCGGTCGTCGTGCACGGGGGCGGGCCGCAGATCAGCTCGATGCTCGACCGCCTCGGCCTGGAGACCCGTTTCGAGGCGGGGCTGCGGGTGACCACTCCGGAGACCATGGAGGTGGTGCGCATGGTGCTGAGCGGCCGGGTCCAGCGGGAACTGGTCGGCCACATCAACGCACATGGGCCCTTCGCCGTGGGCATGACGGGCGAGGACGCGCACACCATGACGGCGGTACGGCGGCCGGCCCGGGTGGACGGCCGGGTGGTGGACATCGGTCTCGTCGGTGACATCGTGGACGTGAACCCGGGCATGGTGAGCGCACTCCTGGAGCAGGGGCACATCCCGGTGGTCTCCCCCGTGGCACGCGGCGAGGACGGACAGGTCTACAACGTCAACGCCGACCTCGCGGCGTCCGCCCTCGCCGTGGCGCTCGATGCCGAGCGGCTGGTGATGCTCACCGATGTGGCGGGGCTGTACGCGGACTGGCCGCACAGCACCGAGGTGATCGGCCGGTTGACCGCCGACGCGCTGGACGGGCTGCTGCCGGGGCTGGCCGGCGGGATGCTGCCGAAGATGGAGGGCTGCCTGCGGGCCGTCCGCGGCGGCGTGGGCCGGGCGCAGGTGCTCGACGGCCGCGTGCCGCACGCCGTGCTCCACGGCGTCCTCGGCGGGGCCGGCCCCGGCACCACCGTGGTTCCCGGCGACGTCCCGGAGCACGGCAGCGGCACCGCCTGACCGCGTCGGACACCCTCGGAACGGCCGATGGCCGCCCCGGACTCCGGTCCGGGGCGGCCATCGGTGCACCTGCGCGAGGGGCCGCCATCGCTGCGCATGCGCGAGGGGCGGTCAGAGGATCTTCGCGAGGATCCGCGCTTCGCGCCGGGGATCCAGGGACTCCACCCAGGACGTGGGCGCCGGGCGCGTGGTCGTGGGCGCGAAGCCGTACCGGAGGAACAGGTCACCACCGCCGGTCGTCGCCGTGAACAAGGCGTCCAGCGACCGGGCGCGCGCCGTGGCCAGCAGGGCGCGCAGGAGCCCGGCTCCCACGCCGCACCCCTGCCGGTGCCCGGCGACGCAGAAGTTGTACACGACGCCCACAGACCCGCGGTCCTCCCCCGGGCCCGCCGGGTACACCCGCAGGCCGACGCAGCCTTCCAGCGGGGATCCGGGGGCCTGCGCCACGAGGAAGTCGGCCGCGTGGGCGGCGTAGAGCGAGACGGGCCGCTCCCGCAGCGCCCCCGAGCGCACGAAGGGCCGGGACAGTCCGGCGAGTTCGGCGGCGTCCTGGGGGCGGGCGGGGCGCACGGAGTGCGTCTGCGCGGAGGGCGCGGGCGGCAGCGGAGCCGGGCGCGGCGTGGCAGTGATCAAGACTTCGGGGTCAGTCGGTGGCCGCCGCGAGGGACCGGGGGCGCAGGTCGGTCCAGTGGGTCTCGATGTAGTCCAGGCAGGCCTCGCGGCTGTTCTCGTCGAGGGCGGTCGTCCATCCGCCGGGTACCTCCGCGAAGGACGGCCAGAGCGAGTGCTGTCCCTCGTCGTTCACCAGGACCAGGAAGCGGCCTTCGGGGTCGTCGAAGGGGTTGGTGCTCATGTGTCGGTGCCTCCTCGGGGCCGACGGGCCGGTGACGGCGGCGTCGTGAGTGTGTGTCAGGGCGCGGGTGCGGGTCGGATCGGAGCTGAAGCGAGCAGCGATATTAGGTTAGGCTCACCTAATGCAAGGTGAGCCTAACCTCTTCCCCTTCCCTCTCACAAGGAGATGCCGATGCGCCCGGTGACCGAGCGGGTCCGCGACGAGGACGGGGGCAACGCCTTCGCCGGGTTCGGACTGCACGGCAGGCCCGGCACCGACGAGTTCTGGGCGGCGGTACGGACACCGGTGCCCGTACCCGCCGGTGACGGCGGCTGGCGGACCCTGTTCCTGTGGCGCGGGTCCGAGGCGCTGATCGACTTCGAGAGCTGGTCGCAGCCGGTCCCCCTGCGCCGGTGGGCCGATACCGACTGCTGGTACGCCGAAGTGCGCATGCCCGCGCGGCTGCGGGTGACCTACCGGTTCATCGCGGGCGGCGCGGCCTGTGCCGATCCGTTCAACCCGGTCGGTGCGGGCGCCGACCGGTCCATCGCCGCGACCCCGGACGCCCCGGCCCAGCCGCACTGGCCCGTCGTCGGCGCCGACGACGTGCTGCCGCTCCCCCGCACCCGGATCCGCTGGGCGAGCGAGCGGCTCGGCGGGCGGCGCACCGTGCGCGTCCACCCGGTGGGCGGCGGCGGGCCGGTGGTCCTGCTGCTCGACGGGGACGACTGGCTGCATCTGCACCCGGCGGTGACCGCGTTCGACTCGGCCGCAGCCTGCGGCGAGATGCCGCCCGTCACCCTGGTCTTCCTTCCGGCCAGGGACCGGCAGGCCGAGTTCGGGTGCAGGCCCGAGCTGTGGGAGGCGGTCCGGGACGAACTCCTGCCGCTGGTCGCGGAGTCCGGCATGCCCGCCGACCCCGGCCGGCTGGTGGTCGCGGGGCAGAGTCTGGGCGGGCTGAGCGCGATGTACGCGGCGCTGGAGTTCCCGGACCTGGTCTCGCGGGTCGCCTGCCAGTCGCCGTCCTTCTGGTGGTCGCCGGGGGCCGAGGACCTGCCGGACCCGTTGGGCGGTCCGGTCGGCGGCGCCGTCGCCGCGCGGCTGCGGCGCGGCCCCGACCTGTCCGGTCTGCGCTGCGCGTTCGATGTCGGCGAGCACGAGACGCGGATGCTGCCGCACTGCGAACTGACCGAGGCGCTGACCGAACAGGCCGGCGCGACGGTACGGGTGTCGCGGTCGGCCTCGGATCACGACCGGGCGGGCTGGCGCCACGCCCTGCTCAGGGACGTCGCCTGGGCCCTGCTGTGAAAGGCCCCCGGCACCGGCTTCTCAACGGGCCACGGCCAGGCAGTAGTTCGCGTCGCCGGCCAGGAGGTTGCGGTGGGTGTCCTGGGCGGTGATGACGCCGTCGTCCAGGACGAGCACCCGGTCGGCGGCGTCCAGGAGGGCCGGACTGCTGGTGATCACGACCGTGGTGCGGCCCCGGCGCAGCTTCGCGACGTTGCGGGCGATGAGCTGCTCGGTGACCGCGTCCACCGCCGTCGTCGGGTTGTGCAGGACCAGCACGTCGGAGTCGGCGGCCAGGGCGCGGGCCAGGGAAAGCCGCTGCCGCTGGCCCCCGGAGAGGTTCGCCCCGCGGTCGCGGACCGCGTAGTCGAGCCCGTCGCGGTGGAGGGCGACGACATCGGTCAGCATGGACGCCTCGACGGCCTCGGCGATCGTCCGGCTCGTTCCCGACGGGTCGATGTTCGTGCGGAGCGTGCCCGCGAAGATCTCCCCGTCGTACGGGTTCACCAGCATGTGCTCGCGGACCGCCTCGACCGACAGGTCCGCCAGCGCCTGTCCGCCGACCCGCACCACTCCCCCGTACGCCTCGGGCGCGACCTTCACCGCGAGGAGCGAGGCGAGGTCGGCCGCCGCGCGCGGCCGGTACGCGGCGATCGCCACGAACTCCCCGGCGGCCACCTCGAACTCCAGCCCGCGCAGCTCCCCGTACCGGACGCCGTCCACCGCCAGGCCGCCGCCCGCCGCCGGGCGTCGCGTCCCGGGAGCCGTCACCGGCTGCGCGGTCAGGACCAGTGCCATCCGCTCGGCCGAGGCGCGCGCCATCATCACGTACTTGGGCATCTCCGAGAACATCTTGAGCGGTTCGATGATGAACTGCGCGAGGCCCACGGCCATGACGAGTTCCCCGATGGTGATCCGGCCGTCGAACGCCAGCCAGCCCGCCGTCAGGGACACGGCGGCGGCGAGCACCGCGTTGAGGGCCAGTGCGGTGCCCGCGTACGCGCCGTTCACCCGGGCGACGGTGATCGCCTGGTGCCGCGCGTCCCTGCTGACCTTCCGGTAGGAGCCGAACGCCGCGTGGTTGCCGCCGAAGCCGTGCAGCGGGCGCAGGCCGGTGATCAGGTCGGCGACCTTCGCACCCGCCCGCGCCACCCGGGCCTGCTGTTCACGGGTACTGGCGCCGATCCGCTTGGACATCACGGCGAGGATCGAGAGGATCGCGACGGTCCCCACGACCACCAGCAGGCCGAGCCGGATGTCGGCCAGACCCAGCGCGAGCGCCGCGACCACCACCGCGACCAGGGAGCTGATCAGCAGCGGCACCACCTCGATGATGTCGGCGGTCTGGTCGGCGTCCTCGGTGGCGATGGTCAGCACCTCGCCGGACTTCAGGTCGATGTCCCTGGCCACCGGCTGGAGCCCGCAGGCAGCCACCTGCACCCGCCAGCGGTGCGCCTCGGTCGTGTTGGCCTTCTGCAGGACGCGCATCCCGAATCGCCACGACAGCGAGACCGTCGTGATGATCACGGCCAGCGCGCCGATCGACAGGCCGAGCCCGGCCGGGCTCCGGTCCTGCATGGTGTGCTCGACGATCAGGCCGAGCGCGATGGGGAAGGCCGTCTCCCCAGCCTGGTACAGGCCCATGAGGACGGTGCCCCGGACCATGGCGCCGACGTTGCGGCCGAGCGCGGTCCGCAGGATCTGGGCCCCCGGCCGGGGCCGCCGTGTGTCAGGAGTTGTCATCGAGGTGGCGCGCAATCGCTTCGGGGGTTCGCAGGGTGAACAGATCACGGATCGTGATCACAGGACCGTACTCGCGGCGGAGCAGCCCGGTCAGCCGCACCGCCAGCATGGAGTGACCGCCGAGGGACACGAAGTCGCTCACCGCGCTCACCTCGTCGTCGTCCAGGTCGAGTGCCTCGGCGAAGTACTCGCACACCACGGTCTCGGTCCCGGTCGCCGGGCCGCGTTCGCCCGCCGTGGTCAGCGCGCCGAGCGGTCTGGCCTCCGGCAGTGCCTTGGTGTCGGCCTTCCCGTTCACGGTCAGCGGGATGCCGTCGACCCGGGCGTAGTGCGTCGGGCGCAGGAAGTCCGGCAGTCCGGCGCCCACTTCGCCGGCGACCTGCGCCAGGTCGGCGCCGTCCAGTACGAGATAGGCGGCCAGCCGGTACGCGCCGTCGACCTGCGGGTCGGGCTGGGCCACCGCGGCGGCGAACCGCACCGCCGGGTGCGCCTGGAACACGGCCTCGACCTCGCCGAGTTCGACCCGGTGTCCGCGGATCTTGACCTGCTGGTCGGTGCGGCCCAGGTACGTCAGGTTCCCGTCGGGCCGGCGGATCACCAGGTCCCCGGTGCGGTACATGCGCTCGCCGGGCGCGCCGAACGGGCAGGCGACGAAGCGGTGCGCGGTCTGGGCGCTCTGCCCGAGGTAGCCGCGGGCGATGCCGATGCCCGATACGTACAGCTCGCCGGGGACCCCGTCGGGCAGCGGGCGCAGCCACGGGTCCAGTACGTACACCTCGGTGTTGTCGATCGCCACGCCCACCACCGGGTCCTGGCACTCGAAGGTGCCGACGCCGAGGGTGTTGATGGTGTACTCGGTGGGCCCGTAGAGGTTGTAGCCGGCCGTTCCCTCTGTCTCGGCGAGCCGCTGCCAGAGCGTCGGGGTGACGGCCTCGCCGCCCAGCAGCACCAGCGCCGGCCGCCGTCCCGGGTCGTCGAGCAGGCCCTCGGCCACCAGCTGCTGGGCGTAGGTCGGGGTCACGTTGATGACGTCGATCGCGTGCTCACCGCAGTACTCGACCAGTCTGGGGGCGTCGCGGCGCAGTTCCTCGTCGCAGATGTGGACCTCGTGACCGTCGGCGAGCCACAGCAGTTCCTCCCACGACATGTCGAAGGCGAACGACACGGTGTGCGCGATGCGGAAGACCCGGTGGTTGTGGTCGGCGAGGACCGGTTCGAAGATCCGCCGCTGGTGGTTGATCAGCATGTTGGTGAGCCCGGCGTACTCGGTCACCACGCCCTTGGGCTTCCCGGTCGAGCCGGAGGTGTAGATCGTGTAAGCGGGGTGGCGCAGGCGGTCCGGGTCGTCCGGCGCGAACGTCACGTACGGATCGGCAGCGGGCAGCGGGCGGTCCAGCTCGATGAGCTCGCCGCTCAGCCGGTGCGACACGGCGCTGACGGTGAGGATCACCGCGGGCCGGGCGTCCGCGACGATCGCCGCGATCCGCTCGTCCGGGTGGTCCAGTTCCAGCGGTACGTAGGCGGCGCCGACGCGCAGTACGGCGAAGAGCGCCACGATCGAGTCGAGGGAGCGCGGGACCGCGAGGCCGACGGCCGTCTCCGGGCCGATGCCGCGCCGGGCGAGCACACCCGCCAACGCCCGGCTGCGAGCCTGGAGTTGGGCGAAGGTCATGGTCGATCCGTGGGCGACGAGCGCGAGCCGTCCGGGATCGCGGTCCGCCGCCCGGTCGAAGCGGTCGACGACGGTGTCCGTGCCGATGTCGGTGCGTTCGGCGGGCCCGGGGTCCGGGGCGAGTCCCGGCAGGGCGCCGACCCGCCCCGTCGACCGGGCGAGGTCCTCCAGTACGCGGAGGTAGTCGTCG
The DNA here is from genome assembly GCF_042890955.1 of Streptomyces sp. NPDC001933. Lineage (NCBI taxonomy): Bacteria > Bacillati > Actinomycetota > Actinomycetes > Kitasatosporales > Streptomycetaceae > Streptomyces > Streptomyces sp. NPDC001933. The sequence goes on from NZ_JBIASS010000002.1 coordinate 68,194, forward strand.
AGGAGGCGGCGGGCGCCCGCGAGGTCGCCGTCGCGGTGCTCCAGCTTGACCGTGAACCGGTCGCCGGGCGTGACGACCCAGGTGAACGGGTAGTGCGTGGAGTCGTCGGCCCGCACGGAGGTGATGCCGTGCCGGGTGTTCATCTCGGCGAACGCGTCCAGGTCCAGGAAGTTCTGGAGCACGAACAGGTTGTCGAACAGGGCGTCGTGGCCGGCGGCCCGCTGGATCTCGCCGAGCCCCAGGTGCTCGTGGTCCATCGCCTCGACCCGGGCCGCCTGTACGGCCGACAGGTACCCGCCGACCGTGTCGTCGGGCCGGGCCCGGGTCCACATGGGCACCGTGTTCAGCAGCACACCGACGATGCCGTCGTGGCCCTCGCCCTCCCGGCCCGAGACGGTCACCCCGAACACCGCGTCGGCGCGGCCCGTGCGGGCGCCGAGCAGGAGGCCGAAGGCACCGGTCAGCACCGAGTTCAGGGTGACGCCGTGCGCCCTGGCCGCATTCCGCAGCAGGTCGGAGAGTTCGGCGGACATCGTGTGCGTGAGGGCGTGCGGCAGCTCGTCCGAGAGGACCGGGGCGGGGCCGGCGAGCAGCGTCGGACCGGGCAGCCCCGCCAGGTGCTCCGCCCAGAAGCGGTTCGCCGCCTCCGGGTCCTTGGCGGCGAGCGTCCGGGCGTACTCCTCGAAGCCCGGCACGGCGGGGGCCGGGACCGGCGGTTCGCCCGCCAGGACGGCCTCGTACGCCTCGAACAGGTCCCGCAGCACGATCTCGCGGGACCAGCCGTCCCAGAGCAGCAGGTGGTAGCTGAGCAGCAGGCCGTCCCGGCCGTCGGGCAGCCGCACCACGGTCAGCCGGATCAGCGGCGGCTCGCCCGGGTCGAAGCCCGACTCGCGGTCCCGGGTGCGCAGTTCCTCGGCCTCCGCGTCGCTCGTCGCGGTGACCGTACGGACGTCGACCCGGCGGCCCGCGCCTGGGCCGTGTCCGTGAAGTCCCGTCGTACGCCGCGAGCCAGGCGGGACTTCACGGACACGGCCGAGGACCTGGACCGGGTTTCCGTCGTCGTCCGTGGTGAAGCCGGCGCCCACGACCGGGTGGCGCGCGATCACGTAAGCCATCGCCTCGGCCAGCGCGTCGGCGTCCAGGCGCCGGTCGAAGGTGAACCAGCTCTGTGCGACGTAGTGTCCGGCCGTGCCCGCCATCTGGGCCTGGAAGAACAGGCCCCGTTGGAGCGGGGTGACCGGTGCCGTGCGCTCGGCCGTCGCGGAGGCGTCCGCGATGTGCTCCAGTGCGCCGATCCAGTGCCCGGCGATCTCGTCGGGCATGCCCTCGGCGAGGGTGAACTGCGCGTGCAGGCTCCCGGTGGTGTCGTCGGTCCAGGCGTTGACCTCGACGGCGTACGGGCTGTCGTGTTCGCCGCCGGTGAGGCGCAGGGCCTGGGACTCGCCGCCCCGGCCGAGGTAGTTGAACAGCACCTGCGGGCGGGCGGTCAGCAGCGGGGCCGTCTGCGGGTTGAGGTACCTGAGCCGGCCGTAGGCGACGTGCCCGGACTCGTCCGGCTGGCGTTCGGCGAGCTCGCGCGCCGCCGCGACGGGGTCGGTGTGCGCGGTGAGCCGCACCGGTGCGATGGCGGTGAACCAGCCGACGGTACGGGAGTAGTCGTGGTGCTCCAGGGCCGGGACCCGGCCGTGCCGCTCCAGGTCGATCGCGAGATCGGTGGGGGTGGGCTGGACGCGGGTCAGCGCGGTGCGCAGCGCGCCGCAGAGCAGTTCGGTGAGGCCCACGCCGAGTGCGGCGGGGGCGGTGCGGGTCACCAGGTCGCTCGCCTCGGGGGCGAGTACGACCGTGGTGTCGCGCAGGCCCCGGGCCACGGGCAGCGGCGCGGGCGCCCCGAGCGTGGTGATCCAGTGCCCGAGGCCTTCGGTCTCCTGCACGGCCCGCACCGCCAGCGCCTCGGCGTACTCGGCGTACGACGTGGTCGGCGGAGCCAGGGGCGTACCGCTCATCGCGGCGGCCAGGTCGTCGAGGAGGATCAGCCAGGACACCGCGTCCACGGCGAGGTGGTGCACGGTGACGACCAGGGTCCGGCTCGCCGGCAGCCAGGAGAACGCGATGACGTCCCCGGCTCCGGGATCGAGCCGGCCGGCGGCCTCGTCCGCCGCGGCCGTCGCGTCGGCGGCGTCCGACGGTAGAACGGTGACCTCACGGGCGGGTTCGGTGCGCAGCGCCCAGGCACCGTGCTCGGTGCTCAGCCGCAGCCGGAGCACCGGGTGCGCGGCGACGACGGCGTTCGCGGCGCGCCGGATGTCGGCGAGGCCGATGCCCTCGGCCACCGCCACCGCCCTGGCCTGGGCGAACCGGGCGAGCGATCCGCCCAGTTCGCGCCGGCGCAGGATGATCGGGGTGGCCGGCAGAGGGCCGTCCTCGCGGCGGGCCGGCTCGGACTCGACGGGCTGCGGGGAGCGCGTGCCCAGGTGGCCGGCGAGGGCGCGCGGGGTCTTCAGCAGGAACACGTCCCGGGGTGCGATCGGCAGGCCGAGCGCCCTGGCCCGGTTGATCACGGTGATGGCGACGATGCTGTCGCCCCCGGCGCCGAAGAAGTCGGTGTCGGCGTCCACGGCGACGCCGGGCAGCGTCTCGGCGAAGATGCCGACCAGTGCGGTCAGCGCGGAGTCGCTCGCGGCCACCGGGGTGGTGTCCGCAGTGGCGACCAGGCCGGTGCCCCGCGCGGCAACCGCCGCTCCGTCCTCGGCGGCGCGTTCGGCCAGGGCCTCGCGGTCCAGCTTGCCGTTGACCGTGAGCGGCAGGGCGTCGACCGGCAGTACCCGGCCCGGCACCATGTGCGCGGGCAGCCTGGCGGCCAGCAGGCCGGTGAGGTCATGGGGCGCCCGGCCCACGACGTGCGCGACGAGGTGGTCCCCGCCGTCCGCCACGGTGACGGCCGCATCGACCACGCCGTCGAGTTCCCGGACGGCGGACTCCACTTCGCCAAGCTCGATCCGGAATCCCTTGAGCTGTACCTGGTCGTCGGCCCGGCCGGCGAACTCCAGCTCCCCGCCGAGCGTGCGGCGGGCCAGGTCGCCCGTGTGGTACATGCGGGAGCCGTCGGATGCGAACGGGTTGGCCACGAACCGGCCCGCGGTGAGCCCCGGCCGGCCGAGGTAGCCGAGCGACACCTGGTCCCCGGCGACGTAGATGGCACCCACCCGGCCCGGCGGCACCGGCCGGAGCATGTCGTCGAGCAGATGGACGACCAGGCCGGGGATCGGGCCGCCGATCGGGCTGACTTCGCCGCCGTCGGCGAAGTCCTCGTCGGTCAGCACCCGGTGGGTGACATGGACGGTGGTCTCGGTGATGCCGTACATGTTGACCAGCTCGGGCGCTTCGGTGCCGTGCCGCTCGACCCAGCCTCGCAGCCGCCCGAGGTCCAGCGCCTCGCCCCCGAAGATGATCCGGCGCAGCGCGGTGACGGGTGCGCCCGCGTGCCGGTCGGCCTCGATGAACTGGTAGAACGCCGACGGGGTCTGGTTGAGCACGGTCACCCCGTGCTCGCGGACCAGCCGGTGGAAGTCGACCGGGGAGCGGGTCAGCGCGTACTCCGGCACCAGCAGCTCCGCGCCGTGCGCCAGGGCGCCCCACAGCTCCCAGACCGCGAAGTCGAAGGAGAAGGAGTGGAACTGGACCCATACGTCGTGCGGGCCGAACTCCATGCCGGGCCCGGTGTTCGCGAGGAGCGTCAGCACGGCGGAGTGCGGGACGACGACGCCCTTGGGCCGTCCGGTCGAACCGGAGGTGTAGATCACGTACGCGGGGTCGTGCCGGCCGGTGCCGGGTTCGGTGGTGTCGCGCGGCAGCTCGTCGCCCTGGACGAGCACCCGGGCCTGGACACCCGCCCGGACCAGCAGCCGGGTGAAGCGGTCCCGCTGGTCCCGGTCCACGAGCACGACCTGCGGGGCGGCGTCGGAGAGGATGTACTCCAGCCGCTCGTCCGGGTACGCCAGGTCCAGCGGCACGTACGCGCCGCCCGCGCTGACGACCGCGACCAGGGCGACGACCTGCTCCACGGAGCGCGGCACGGCGACGGCGACCCGCTTGCCGGAGCCGACCCCGGCGGCGCGCAGGACCGAGGCCAACTCGCTTTTCTCTGCGGCCAGTTCACCGTAGGTCAGGGACCGGGTGGTGCCGTCCAGGGCGCACTGGGTGACGGCGGTGGCCGCCGGGTCGCGCCGCGCGGCGGTGTCGAACAGCTCGCCCAGGGTCGCCGGGGAGACCGGCGCCGGGCGGCGGGCGGCGTCCGGGGCCGGTTCGCCGACGAGGGCGTCCGGGCGGTTCAGCAGGGTGGTGAGGGTCTCGGTGAAGGTGCGCAGGATCGCCTCGGCGCCCGCCTCGCGCAGCAGCTCCCCGTCGTAGATGAGGTTGAAGCGCGGCCGGCCGTCGGGGGTGCGCTCCGCCACCAGCGTCAACGGGTAGTGCGGGGCGCCCTCGTTGACGATGCCGGTGATGGTCAGGGTGTCGTCGGGCCCGCGCAGTGCGTCCACGTCCGTCGCGACGTCGAAGACCACCAGGGTGTCGAACAGGGGGCCGGTGCCCGCCTGGCGGGCGATCCCGGCCAGCGAGACATGCTGGTGCGCCAGCACCGTGCTCTGGTGTTCCTTCACCGCGGCGAGCAGCTCGCGTGCCGTGGTCTCTCCGGTCCACCTGGCTCGCACGGGGATCGTGTTGATGAACAGGCCCACCATGTCCCCGATGCCGGGTATTTCGGCGTCACGGCCCGAGACGGTGGATCCGAAGACCACGTCGCCGCGGTGCAGGATGCCGCCCAGTGTCACCGCCCACGCGCTGTGCACGGCCACGCTCAGGGGCACTCCGGCCGACCGGACGGCTCCGTCGAGGTCGTCGGCGGGCTCGACGGCGATGTCGGCGAACCGTTCGGAAGGGGTGTGCCCTTCGGCGACCAGCGAGGGGCCGGTCAGACCGGCGAGTTCGCCGCGCCACACCCGCTCGCTCTCGTCCTGGTCGCGTCCGGCGAGCCGGCTCACGTAGTCGCGGTAGCCGCCGAGCGGGTACACGGTGCCCGGCGCGTGGTACTCGGCCAGCAGCGTGCGGAGCATCGGCGGGACGGACCAGCCGTCGGCGATGATGTGGTGCACGGTCTGCACCAGTACCTTGCGCCCGGAGCCGGTGCGGATGAGCGTGTAGCGCATCAACGGCCCGGTGGCCAGGTCGAATCCGGCGCGGCGGTCGCGCTCGGCGTGCTCGCGGATCTCCTCGTCGGTGAGGTGGGGGCGGTCCAGCGTGGTGAAGGGCGCCGCCGTGCCGCTTTCGAGTACGGAGACGACCCGGCCGTCGGCGAGCGCGGTGAACCGGGCCGCCAGGTTGGGGTACAGCGCGAGCAGCCGGGTGGCCGCAGTGGCGAGCCGGTCGGCGTCCACGTCGCCGTCCAGGGTCAGCAGCTGCTGTTCGACGTAGCTGCCCGTGGCGTCGTCGTCGAAGACCGAGTGGAAGTACAGGCCCTCCTGCAGCGGTGTCAGCGGCAGGACGTCGAGCAGCGCCGGGCCGTCCAGGTCGTCGACGTCGGCCTGGGTGAGCCGTACCAGCGGGAAGTCGCTGGGGGTGTGGCCGCCCTCTTCGAGCGCGGCCAGGGCGGTCAGGGCGGACCGGAAGTACTGGCCGAGGGTGGTGATGTCCGCGTCGGTGAACATCCCCTCGGGCCAGGAGATGGTGGTGACCAGCCGGAATTCGCCGCTCGCGTCGGGTTCGGCGATCGCGTTGAATTCCAGGGCGCGCGGCAGGCGCATCCTCGGGTCGCGCTTCTCGCCCAACTGTCCGGTGGCTCCAGTGAGTTGCCAGTCGCCTCCGGTGCCCGCGTCGAATCGGCCCAGGTAGTTGAAGAGCACCTGGGGTGCGGGGGCGGCCGGCCCGGACTCGGTGAGGTGGCGCAGGACGCCGTAGGGGAGGCCGTTGCCGGGCACCCGGGCGAGGTCCTCCTTGACCGCCTTGAGGGCGGCGGCCAGGTACGCGGGGGCGGCGAGGTCGGCTGCCGTGCCGGGGTCCACGGTCACCGGGAACAGCGTGGTGAACCAGCCCACGGTCCGGGAGAGTTCCGGATCAAAGCCGGCCGCGTCCGCCACGAACCGTCCCTCGCGGCCGTGTCCTTCCAGTTCGATGTGGGCGAAGGTCTGGTCCTGGCCGCGGTCGCGGCGCCATCGGGCGAGGGTGACGGCGAGCGCGGTCAGCAGTACGTCGTTGACGCCCGCGTGGAACCTCGCGGGAACGGTGCCGAGCAGCGCGGCCGTGTCCTCGGGTCCGATGTCGACGGTCCGCGTGCGTTCCCGGGCGACGGTGTCGGAGTCCGTCAGGGGGCGCCTGCCCAGCGGCGTGTCCGCTCCCGGCAGCGGCCGCTCGAAGTGGGCGCGGTCCGCTTCGAAGGACGTACGTTCCAGCAGCTGGGTCCAGCGCCTGAACGACGTTCCCACGGCGGGCAGTCGGACCGGATTTCCGGAGGCGTACTGCTGCCACGCCGTGGCCAGGTCGTCCATCAGGACCCGCCAGGACACCCCGTCGATCACGACGTGGTGGGCGACCAGGACGAGTTGCCGCGCCTCGCGGCGCCACACGGCGCGCAGCATCACACCGCGGTCCGGGTCGAGCCCCTCGGTGGCGAGCTCCACGCACTCCGCCAGTGGCCGGTCGCTCTCCTGCCACCCGGCGGCGGCCCGTCCGGCCTCGGGGATGTCGAAGCTCCACCGCTCGCCGCGCACCAGCCTGGCGCGGAGCATGTCGTGCCGCTCAAGCACCGCGGCGAGGATCTCGTCGAGCGCTTCGGCACTCAGCTGTGCCGGTGTGTTGAGCACGACGGACTGCACGAAGCCGTCGATGGCGTCGGTGGTCCGGCCGAGCCACTGCACGATGGGCGATCCCACGACAAGGCCGGTCGCGACATCGCCGTGGTCCGCGGCGGACACCTCCTCACGGCTCGCCACCGCGGCCAGTGCCCCGAGAACGCTGTGGGTGAAGATCTGCCGTGCGGTTACGTGGAGACCGGCCTCCCGCAGCGCGCCGAGCAGCGAGATCGCCAGGATGCTGTCGCCGCCGAGCCGGAAGAAGTCCTGGTCGGTACCGGCCTGCTCCAGACGCAGCACCGACGCGACGGCCGCGCACACCACCCGCTCGTTCTCGGTGGCGGGTGCCACGACGGGACCGGTGCCGATCGCGGGCTCCGGCAGGGCGCCCCGGTCGAGCTTGCCGTTCGCGGTGAGCGGGAACTCCTTCATCACGACGAGGTGGGCGGGCACCATGTACTCCACCATGTGCCCGGTGGCCCAGGCCCTGACGTCGTCGGCCCGCAGGTCCTCGTGGCCGGCGGCCGGGATCACGTACCCCACCAGGTAGGTGCCGCCCGCCGCGTTCTTCTTCGCGACGACGCAGCTGTGCCGTACCCCGGGGTGCTCCGCGAGGCCGGCCTCGACGTCCTCGGTCTCCAGCCGCATGCCGCGGATCTTGATCTGGTTGTCGGCGCGGCCGAGGAAGTCCAGCGACCCGTCCGGGGCGAAACGGGCCAGGTCACCGGTCCGGTACAGCCGGGACCCGTCGTCGGCGAAGGGGTTCGCCACGAACCGGGCGGCGGTCAGGCCGGGTGCGTTGACGTACCCGCGTCCCAGGAGGAGTCCGCCCGCGTACAGCTCGCCGCCGACCCCGACGGGGACCGGGCGCAGCTCGTCGTCGAGCACGTACAGCTGGGTGTTGGGGTTGGCCTTCCCGATCGAGGTCGACAGGCGTTCGGCCTCGCCCCGGTAGATGACGTGGGAGACACCGATGGTCGTCTCGGCCGGGCCGTAGCCGTGGTACAGCGGGATGTCGAGCCGGGTGCGGAACCGCTCGTACAGCTCGGGGGTCAGCACCTCGCCGCCGCACCACACGTGGCGCAGGCTGTCCAGGCGGCCGGAGTCTCCCGCGATCTCCAGCAGCACGTCCAGCATCGACGACACCAGGTAGGTGAAGGTGACCCGGTGCTCGGCGATCACGCTCAGCAGGTGGTGCGGGTCGCGTTCGCCGCCGGGCCGCAGGATCACCAGCCTGCCGCCGGATACCAGGGGCAGGAAGATCTCGTTGATGGAGATGTCGAAGGACAGCGGCGCCTTGAACAGCGACGCGTCGTCGTGGCCGAAGCCCAGGATCTCGTCGACCTGCCACAGCAGGCGCTCGCTGATCGCCTCGTGCCGGATCATGGCGCCCTTGGGCCGTCCGGTCGAACCGGACGTGAAGATCACGTACGCCAGGGCCGTGCCGGGGACGCTCGCTTCCGGCCCCTGAACGGGCTGGTCGCCGAAGCGCCAGTCGTCGAGGTCGACGGCCACGGCGTCCGGTTCACCCGCTCCGTGCTCGCCGGAGTCGTTGAGCTGGAGCACGGCGCGGGCGTCCTCGACGACGACGGCGCGGCGCGCGGCGGGCCACTGCGGATCGAGCGGCACGAACGCGCCCTTCGCCCGCAGCACGGCGAGGAGCCCGATGACCATCTCCGCCGAGCGGCCCAGCGAAATGCCGACGACCTGTTCGGAGGTGAGCCCGCGTTCGATCAGGTGGTGGGCCAACTGGCTGGAGTACTCATCTGCTTGACGATACGTCAGCGAGCGGTGCTCATCGGTGATCGCGACGGCGTCCGGCCTGCTGCGCGCCTGCTCCCGGAACATCTCCATGATGGTCGGGCGGACCCGGTCGGCCCGGGTGTCGTTCCACTCGGCCAGGGCTTCGATCCTCGCCGCCGGGCCGGACGGGCCGATGGTGCCGATGGGCCGGTCCGGGAAGTCGGCCAGGTCGTCCAGGGCGAGCTGCGCGTCGGACGGTGCGACGCCGCCGGGGACGGTGATGGTCCGGCCGTCCGGGCCGGCCTCCCAACCCGCGCTCCCGCCACCGCCGTTGTCGACCCAGCCGAGTACGTCGGTGAACCGCGTACCGGGGGTGAGGTCCAGGCCCTCGGGGCCGAGGCCGGTCGCCCAGTACGCCAGTCCGATGGCGCACGCTCCGGCGATGGTCCGGTCGCCGTAGTCGCCGGTCCGCCGGCGTACGCCGGCCAGGCGAGCGGGTGAGAGCAGCACGTGAGGAGCGCGCGGTTCCGTCATCGAAGACTCAGCATCCTTCCGGGGTATGCAAGTTAGCCTAACCTAACTCAGGGTTACCTAACTACCCTCTCGCCAGGCCCGCCACAGTCGGGCGTACTGGCCGCCCAGAGCCACCAGCTCCCCGTGCGTTCCCTCCTCCACGACGCGCCCCTCGGACAGCACGGCGATCCGGTCCGCCGCCATCGCCTGGGTCAGCCGATGTGCCACGAACAGCGTGGTCCGGCCCGAGCACGCGGCCAGTACGGCCCGCTCCAGCTCCGCGGCGCCCTCGCTGCCCGCCTCCGCGGTCGACTCGTCGAGCACCACCACCGGGGCACGGCCCAACACCAGCCGGGCCAGGGCGATCTGGGCGACCTTGGTGACGTCCAGACGCTCACCGCCCTCGCCGACCATGGTGTTCAGCCCCTCGGGCAGCAGCTCCACCCACCCGTCGGCACCGACCGTGCGCAGCGCCTGCAGCAGCCGTTCGTCGCTCGCCCCGGGCGCGGCCAGCCGCAGGTCCTCGGCGAGGGGACCCGAGAACACGTGCGTCTCCTGCGTCAGGATGCTCACCAGGGCCCGTGCCCCGGCCTCGTCCAGACCGGCGAGGTCCTGCGATCCGATGCGTACCGAACCGGCCTGCGGGGTTCCGGTGCCGGCGATCAGCGCGGCCAGCGTCGACTTGCCCGCGCCCGTCGCCCCCACCAGGGCGAGCGAACCCCCGGCCGGGATGGACAGGTTCACGTCCCGCAGGACCGGATCCTCGGCGCCGGGATAGCTGAAGGTCAGCCCCTGAACGGTCACCGGATAGGGTCCGGCGTCCGCCTGGGCGACGGACACGTCGCCCACCAGCCGGTCCTCCGCGGGCTCCCCCACCACCCCGACCAGGCGGGTGAGGCTCGCGCCCGACTTCTGCGCCTCGTCGAAGGTGAACATGATGGCGCCCAGCGGGGTGAACAGCCGGTGGAACATCAGCGGGGCCGCCGACACCTCGCCCAGGCTGGCGGCGCCGGCCTCCAGCAGGGCGTACCCCACCACGATGATGAGGACCAGCCCGATGAACTCGGCGCGGTTCTCCCGGCCGACGAACCGCCCGAAGAAGCGGAACACCTCGACGCCGTAGTCGCGCACCCGCCACGACTCCTCGGTCACCTTCTCCCGGACGGCGCCCTCCAGGCGGTACGCCCGTACCGTGTCGATCCCGTCGAGACCGCTGATCAGTGCCTGCGCGCGGTCGGCCTGGGCCGCCCGCTGCTTGCGGTAGAGCGGCGCGGAGCGGGGCAGGTACCACCGCAGGGCCAGCGCGTACGCGGGCAGCGCACCGGCGCCGGCCAGGCCGAGCCGCCAGTCCAGTCCGAACATGCCGGCCGTGGCGATGACGACCAGCACGCCCGCCGAGAACACGGTGGGGATGGCCGCCCGGATCCCCTTGGACAGTACGGCCACGTCGTCGCCGACCCGGGACAGCACATCGCCCCGGCCCACCTGTTCGACGCGTGCGCTCGGCATCCCCAGCACCGCGCGGACGGCCGCTTCCCGCAGCCGGGCGAGCAGATCCGCCCCCAGCCGCCCGATCAGGTACGTCGACGCGGCGGTGGCCACCGCGCCGAGCAGCGCGGCGGCCACCATCACCGCCCCGACCGTGACGAGCGCCGAGCGCGGTCCGCCCTCGGTCACCCCGTCGACCACCCGGCTCAGCAGGAGCACGGGGAGCACCTGGAGCGCCGCCCCGGCCACCGTGGTGAGCAGGGTGGAGGCGGTCAGCCACGGGGCCCGGCGGCAGTGCGCCACGACCCAAGCGGTGGCCTCGCCGCCGGTCGCCGTGCGCAGGGTCGCGGGGGCGGCGCGGGTGTCGGTGGCACTCACACGAAGACCGAATCTCTCCGGGGACGGGGCAGTTGGACCGGCATTGCTACTTGACCGACTCGACGAGCTCGTCGATCGCGTACGGCAAGGAAAGCAGGGTTCCCTGGGACATGGCGGCACCGACCGCCGGGCCCTCGCTGTCCAGCAGGTACGAGACCTTGCCGTTCTTGACGGCGGGCAGGTTGGTGAACAGCTCGAACTTCTTCAGTGCGTCCGTGTCCGCCTTGTCGTTGATGACGAAGATGCGGTCGGCGTCGACCAGGTCGACTCGCTCGGGGGACAGCACGGTGAAGAACTTGCCGTCCGCGACCTTGTCGATCTCGGTCCGGTACTTGAAGCCGATGCCCGTGACCAGCCGGCCGCGTACGTCGGTGGAGGTGAACGGCGCGACGGAGTCCTTGTACCAGGACAGCGCCACGGCGGTCTGGTTCGTGAACTCCGGGTGGGCCTTCGCGGCCGTGTCGAGCTTGGCCTGGATGCCCTTCACCATCTCCTTGCCCTCGGCCTCCTTGCCGAGTGCCTTGGCGATGTGCACCGCGTTGTCCTGCCACGGCGCACTGAAGGGCTCCTTCTCGGCCTTGGTGCGGCCCACCGTCGGAGCGATCTTGGAGAGCTTCTCGTAGGCGGCCTTGTCGATCTCGGAGTACACCGCGATGATCAGGTCCGGCCGCAGCGAGGCGATCTTCTCGTAATTGGGGCCCGAGTCACCGTTGTTCATGATGACCTCGGGGCGGGTGTCGCCCCACTTGTCCTTGACCCAGGGCCACTGGGTGTTGATGTCGGGGGACTTGCCCGCCGGGTTCGGGTACTGGTCGACCATGCCGACCGGCTTGATGCCGAACGCCAGAATGGCCTGGTCGTCCGTGTAGCCCACGGAGACGACGCGCTTCGGGGCCTTGGTGATCTCCGTGGACCCGAATGCGTGCTCCACGGTAACCGGGAACGCACCGGAGGCGGCGGCCGGGGCGTCCTCGCCCTTCTTGTCCGCCGAGTCGGAACCGCACCCGGCGAGGAGGCCGACGCCGAGCGTCGCGGCGGACAGTGTCGCCGCCACCCGCCGCCAGGGCTTCACACGCGTCGTTCGATGGAGAAGCATCCGGAATCCCTTGCTTTCACACGGCCCACTGCACCTCGTTGTAAGGGCAGCCAAACCTTATCTCGCACAAGTGAGGCCAGCCTAGCCTAACTTTCGAACTTTCCCTTGTCGGGCATGACTTGGGTGTACGCCCCCGGTCGCCGGGCCCTACGGGTCGAGCCGGACATGCGTACGGCCGATCGGCACGATGAGCGGCCGGTCGCCCACCGGGTCGTCGATGACCGTGGCGTGCAGCCCGAACGCCTCGCGCAGCAGCTCGGCGGTGATCACCTCGCGCGGGTGCCCCTGCGCCAGGACGGAACCCTCCCGCATCACGATCAGGTTGTCGCTGTAACGCGTCGCCAGATTGAGGTCGTGCAGCACCATGACCACGGTGCACCCCGACTCGTGCAGGTCGTCCACCAGGTCGAGCACATCGATCGCGTGCGCCAGGTCCAGATAGGTGGTCGGCTCGTCCAGCAGCAGCAGGTCGGTCCCCTGGGCCAGGGTCATCGAGATCCAGACACGCTGGCGCTGTCCGCCGGAGAGCGAGTCGACCGGACGGTCGGCCAGTTCGGACACCCCGGTCATGGCCAGCGCGCGTTCCACGACGCCGGCGTCGTCCGAGGACCACTGCCGCAGCCAGCTCTGGTGCGGATGGCGCCCCCTGGCGACCAGGTCGGCCACGGTCAGCCCCTCCGGGGCGACCGGCGCCTGCGGCAGCAGACCGAGCTTCTTGGCCACGTCCCTGGTCCGGAGCCTGCCGATGTCCTCGCCGTCCAGCACGACCGTCCCCCCGGACGGCTTCAGCAGCCGGGTCAGGGTACGCAACAGGGTGGACTTGCCGCAGCCGTTGGGGCCGATGATCGTGGTGATCACCCCCGAGGGGATCGCCACGTCGAGGGCGTCGATGACCGTCCGGCCGCCGTACCCGACCGTGACGCCCCTGGCTGCCAGCCGTGACGCTTCCCCGGCCCCGGCTTCGGCCTCGGCCTCGGTCCCGGTGGTGAACTGAGTGGCCACGGGCCCCCCTTGTCTGGGTCTGTTCTGCATTCTTTCCGCCTACCTGAGATTCGCCCGCACCAGCAGGTAGATGAGGAACGGGCCACCGATCGCGGCGGTGACCACACCGACCGGGAGGGTGATCGGCAGCGCCGTGCGCGCGACCAGGTCCGAGCCGATCAGCAGCACCGCGCCCACCAGGCCGGAGGCCACCATCGGGGGCGTCGGGAACCTCGCCAGACGCATCGCCACCTGCGGCGCCACCAGGGCGACGAACGGCACCGGGCCCGCCGCGCTCACCGCCAGTGCGGCCAGCAGGACCGCGCACAGCAGCAGGACCGCCCGCACTCGCGAGTACCGGACACCCAGGCCGGCGGCGACCTCGTCGCCGAGATGCATCGGTCTGAACTGGAACGCGACCGCGGCCACGACCACCACGAGGACGAGCGTGCACCAGAACGCCACCCGGACCTCGTCCCACGACCGGCCGTCCAGCGAACCGACCAGCCACGACTGGGCCCTGGCCACGTCCCTGATGTCGGCGGAGACCAGCAGCCAGGTGGTGATCGCCTCCATCACGGCGCTCACCGAGATCCCGATGAGGATGAGCCGGAAACCGTCGATCCCACGCCGCCAGGCCAGGAAGTACACCAGCAGTCCCGTGCCGAGTCCGCCCGCGAGCGCCGCCGCGGGCAGGCCCACCGAGCCGGTGACCGCCGCGGCCGCCCCGCCCGACACAGTCACCAGGAAGACCGCGACCGCGCCCGCTCCCCCGGTGATGCCCAGAATGTCCGGGCTGGCCAGCGGATTGCGTGCGACGGACTGCGTGATCGCCCCGGACATGCCCAGCGCGAACCCCACGACGAGACCGGCCAGGGCGCGCGGCATCCGCAGATCCATGATCACGAACTCGTCGACCTGTTCGCCCCGGCCGAGGATCGTGGCGATCACCCGGGGCAGCCCGATGGGGAAGTCCCCCACACCGATGGAGAGGCAGAACACCAGGAAGGCGCCCGCCGCCAGCAGCAGGGTGACCAGGACGAGCCAGGGCCGCCATACGAACGAAACCTGGCCGATCCGTACGCCGGGCGCCACCGATGGGTTCATGTCCGTCCCGTTCATGCGCTCCTGAACTTTCCTCGCCACACCAGAACCGCGAAGAACGGGGCGCCGAGAAGGGCGACCACGACACCCGCGTCCAACTCGCCCGGACGCACCACCAGCCGCCCCGCGATGTCGCAGACCAGCAGGACGACGGAGCCGAGCAGACCCGCGTACGGCACCAGCCAGCGGTAGTCTGGCCCGGTCAGGTACCGGGCCACATGGGCCACCATGAGCCCGAGGAAGGCGATCGGGCCGCACGCCGCCGTGGCCGCGCCCGCCAGCAGGGTGATGGCGACGATGCCGACGGTCCGGCTCAGCGCGATGTTCACGCCCAGCCCCCGCGCCACGTCGTCGCCCAGGTTGAGCAGGTTGAGGGCGGGCAGGGTGATCAGGGCCAGCACCAGTCCGACCGCGATGAACAGGGTGACCGGCCGGATGACGTCGAATCCGACACCGGCCACGGAGCCCGCGTTCCAGAACCGCAGCGCGTTCAGCGACTTCTGGTCGGAGAGCGCGACCGCGGTGGTCATCGCCGCGAGGAAGACCGTGAGCCCCTGCCCTGCCAGGGCGAGCGTCAGCGGGTTGCCCGCGCCCCGGCCGATGCTGGCGAGGCCGAAGACCACGACTCCGGCGACCGCCGCCCCGAGAAAGGCGAACCAGACGTACTGGAACGGGTTCGCGAGCCCGAGGACCGCGACCACCGAGACCACCGCGAACGAGGCGCCGGCGTTCACCCCCAACAGCCCCGTGTCGGCGATGGGGTTGCGGGTGTATCCCTGGATCAGCGCGCCGCCGACGCCCAGGGCGAGGCCCGCCACGATCGCGAGCACCGTCCGGGGCACCCGCACGGTCTGCACGATGAGCCTGACCTCGGTGAGCCGCCGGTCGGCCTCGGGCGCCGTGAACAGCCCGTGCCAGACCTCGGCGGGGCTCAGCGCGCGCGCACCGACGGCCAGCGACAGGGCCGCCGCGACCACCAGGACGACCACGAGCACACCCAGACCCACGACCCGCCGCCGGCGGGCCCGATTCGTGCCCCCGGGTGCGGGGCGCTCAACTTCGGTCGTGCGCATCTCGATGTCCGTCATCCCTCATGATCCGCCGGGGCCGCGCATCCTGCCCCGCACCTCACGCGTGCGTACCGGTGCCGTCGGCGACCGGACGGGCCTCGTCGGAGGCGGACTTGACGCCCCGGTCCAGGAGCGAGTCCAGGATCTCCCCGACCCGTATCGCGGTGTTCGACAGCAGGGACGTCGTGATGCCGTGCGTGTGCTCCGTGCCGCCCTGGAGGTAGATGCCGCAGCGCAGTTCGGGGCCGGTCGAGACGCGGTAGTCGCGCTCGACCCGGACCCGGCCCGCGTCGTCGCGCAGG
This sequence comes from Streptomyces sp. NPDC001933, assembly GCF_042890955.1. Classification (NCBI taxonomy): domain Bacteria; kingdom Bacillati; phylum Actinomycetota; class Actinomycetes; order Kitasatosporales; family Streptomycetaceae; genus Streptomyces; species Streptomyces sp. NPDC001933. The sequence goes on from NZ_JBIASS010000002.1 coordinate 83,708, forward strand.
CAGTGGCCGGCGACCTCGCCGAGGAGGCCGAGCGGGTCGGCGGGGCTGTAACCGGTGGCGAAGACCACGACGTCCGCGTCCAGGAGCGTCTCCTCGCCCGTGACGAGGGAGTTCACGGTGGTGCGGACGCCGTCGGGCGTCTCCTCGACCCCGGTGACCCGGGAGACGTTGAGGAACCGCAGCCGTTCGGTGCCGAGGACCTTCTCCTGGTACATCTGCCGGTACAGGTCGTCGATCAGGTCGATGTCCACCACGGAGTAGTTGGTGTTGCCGTGGTAGGCCATCAGCCGGGTCTTCACGCTCTCGGGCGCGGCGAAGTAGTCGTCGACGGCGCCGGGGTCGAAGATCCGGTTGGCGAAGCTGCTGTCGTCGGCGGGGCTGTAGCCGTAGCGGGAGAAGACCGCGCACACCTCGGCCTCGGGGAAGCGGCGGTGCAGGTAGGCGACGTTCTCGGCGGCGCTCTGGCCGGCGCCCACGACGACGAACCGCGAGGGCGAGGCGGCTTCGAGGCCGTCGACCTTCCGCAGCAGATCGGAGTTGTGCCAGACCCGCTCGCCGCGCTCCACACCCTCCGGCATGAGGGGGCGCAGCCCGGTTCCGACGACGAGGTTGCGGGCCCGGTGGACCGAGAGGCCCTGTGCCGAACGGACGGTCACGTCCAGGTACTCCACGGCGCCGTCCTGGACGACGGGCGTGACGGAGACGACCTCGTGTCCGTAGGAGACCATGTCGTCGACCTTGGCCGCGGCCCACTCGAAGTAGTCGTGGAACTCGACCCGCAGCGGGAAGAGGTTCTTGTGGTTGATGAAGTCGATCAGCCGGCCCTTGCTCTGCAGGTAGCAGAGGAAGCTGTACTCGCTGGCCGGGTTCCGGAGCGTCACCAGGTCCTTGAGGAAGGACACCTGCATGGTGGCGTCGTCGATCAGCATGCCGCGGTGCCAGCCGAAGCTCTGCTGCTGCTCGAAGAAGTGAGCGGTGACCGACTCCTGCCTGCCGACGCGGGTGTTGTGTTCACTCAGCGCGATCGCCATCGCCACATTGGAGGGGCCGAAGCCGATGCCGATCAGGTCGTGGACCAGTGGTGCGTCGCCAGGAAGAACCTGTGACATGTCACTCCCATCGTGCGGGAAAGCCGCCTGTCAGGCGTAGGAAAGATGCGAGAGGCGGGCATGCCGAACAGGCCACCCGACCAAACTTAGGTGAGCCTAAGCTAATCACATGACGTTGTCGATAGGTCAAGCCGGCAGCCGGCGCCACCGATCGACCTGAGGGTCCGTCAATGAAGGCCCGAAATCGCCCTGTTGCAAACTAAGGTAAGCCTTGCTTTACTTACCGCCGGTCCATCCCTGCCCTGAGGAGGAACCCCATGCGGGTCGTCATGTTCGGTTACCAGACCTGGGGGCACCGCACCCTGCAAGCCCTCCTGGACTCCGAGCACAGTGTGGAACTGGTCGTGACGCACCCCAGGAGCGAGCACGCGTACGAGAAGATCTGGAGCGACTCGGTCGCCGATCTCGCCGAGGAGCACGGCGTCCCGGTGCTGATCCGCAACCGTCCCGACGACGACGAGCTGTTCGAGCGCCTCAAGGAGGCCGATCCGGACATCATCGTCGCCAACAACTGGCGCACCTGGATCCCGCCGCACATCTTCGGCCTCCCGCGCCACGGCACGCTGAACGTCCACGACTCGCTGCTGCCGAAGTACGCCGGCTTCTCCCCGCTGATCTGGGCGCTGATAAACGGCGAGTCCGAAGTGGGCGTCACCGCGCACATGATGGACGACGAGCTCGACGCCGGTGACATCGTCCGGCAGGAGGCCGTCGCGGTCGGACCGACGGACACCGCCACCGACCTCTTCCACAAGACCGTCGACCTCATCGCCCCGGTCACCATCGGAGCGCTCGGCCTCATCGCCGCCGGGCAGACGGAGTTCACCAAGCAGGACCGGTCCCGGGCGAGCTTCTTCCACAAGCGCGCCGCCGAGGACATCCGCATCGACTGGAACTGGCCGGCCGAGGACCTCGAACGCCTGGTCCGCGCCCAGTCGGAGCCGTACCCCAGCGCCTTCACCTTCCACCGGGGCAAGCGGCTCGAAGTCCTCGCCTCGGTGGTGTCCCGGGGCCGTTACGGCGGCACGCCCGGACGCATCTTCTACCGCGAGGGCGAGGGCGTGGTGATCGTCGCCGGAGCCGACGCGCGCACCGGCCGCAACCACGGCCTGGCCATCACCCGCGTACGGACCGAGGACGGCCGGGAGCTGCCCGCGACGGAGTACTTCACCTCCATGGGCGGCTACCTGACCAACCGCCCCTGACCGGGACGCGGCCCGAGGGCGACACCGCTGAATCCGTAAAACGCCGGGCGGGCCGACGGAAGAGATTCCGTCGGCCCGCCCGGGGTTCGCTAGATGTTGACGTGCTGTCAGAAGGGCTTGGTCGGGAGGTACTTGCCGTCCAGGGTAATGACGGCGCGCTCGCCACCCTCGGGGTCGGCGACCTTCTTGACGTCGAGCTTGAAGTTGATCGCGGAGATGATTCCGTCGCCGAACTGCTCGTGGACCAGGGCCTTGAGGGTGGTGCCGTAGACCTGGAGCATCTCGTAGAAGCGGTAGATGGTCGGGTCGGTGGGGATGCCGCCGGGGATCGAGCCGCGGGTCGGGATGGTCTGGAGCAGCATGGCCGCGTCCTCGTCCAGGCCGAGGAGCTCGGCGACGGCCTCGGCGGAGGCGGCCGGGAGGGCGTGCTGGCCGAGGACGGCGGCGGTGACGAACGCGACGGACAGTCCGGCGGCGTCCGCGATCTGCTGCCACGACAGGTCCTTGCGGACCTTGGCCTCGACGGCGGCGGCGGCGAGCAGCTGGCGGGCGGTGGGGTCGAACTGGGCGTGCACCATGGGGTGTTTCCTTTCGTGGGTGCCGCTCGCCGAAGTGGGGGGAGGCGGGAGCGGCGGGTACGGGGTGAGGAGTGATCCCGGATGCCGGTGGGGCGGCGGGGATCAGGTCTGTGGGGCCGGTGGTCAGGCCGCGAGGGCGGCGGGCCGGCCGGTGACGTCGAGTTCCTCGACGGTGCCGGTGGGGATGTCGTAGACCCAGCCGCGCAGGGTGACCGCGCCCGCGGCCCTTGCGCGGGCCACCGAGGGGTGGGTGGCCAGGTTGGCCAGTTGGGCGAGCACGTTCTCGCGCACCAGCGCGGCCACGTCCTGCTCGTCGGCGGCGGTGCGGGCGACCGAGGCGTCGGCGTGGCGCAGCCAGTCGGCGACCGCGGGTGCGCCGGAGAGGTCCTGGCGTTCGGCCAGGGCGGTCATCGCGCCACAGGCCGAGTGCCCGCACACCACGATCTCCTGCACGCCCAGGACGGCGACCGCGTACTCGATGCTGGCCGCGATGCCGTCCGGTGCGGGGGTGTAGGCGGGTACGAGGTTTCCGGCGGTGCGGACGACGAAGAGCTCGCCCGGCTCGCTGCTGGTGATCAGCTCCGGCACCACACGGGCGTCCGAGCAGCTGATGAACAGTGTCGACGGACGGTGGGTGTCGGCCAGGTGGGCGAAGAGCTCCGCCTTGGCCGGGAAGACATCGCGCTGGAAAGTGCCGACACCTTCGGCGAGGTCGTACATGCTCACTCCTCTCGGTCGCTGCCGGCCCCGTTGGACTGACGTAATCCACCATGCACGACCAGCCCCTATAGAGTCCAAGACTCAATGTCGATCACATTGATCGATGACATCTATGGCTTGTGCGGGATGCCGGGCGCCGTACGCTTCCGTGTCGCTCCCGCCGCGCGTGCCGGGCGGGGTCAACCGATCGGTTGACCCAGGGGTCCTCCGGGCGGAAGCCGACGACGAGCCGCCGGGTCGACGGGTCGAGGCCCTCCGCGGCCCCAGGATTGATCTCGGAGCCGGACGGCACAGGTCCTCCCGGTCTCCCCGCCCCGGGACCGCCCGGGCCCCGGACCCGAGCGACGACCGCAAGGAACAGTCACCATGAAGAAGATCTCGAAGCGGACCCGCGTCCTGGCCACCGGCGTCGCCCTCGCCGCGCTCGGTGCCGGTGCCTTCGGCGCGGTCTCGGCGAACGCCGCGTCGGCTGCCGCCCCGGCCGCCGCGGTCGCCAAGGCCGATGTGAAGAACAAGAACACGATGCAGACGACGCACCTGACCATCAAGGCCGCCACGAAGGCCGCCGAGGCCACCCTGAAGGCCGCGGAGAAGGAGAACCAGCGCGTCTCCGTCGCCGTCGTCGACCGCAACGGCAACACCATCGTCACCCTGCGCGGCGACGGCGCCGGCCCGCAGTCCTACGAGGCCGCGCAGAAGAAGGCGTTCACCGCCGTCTCCTGGAACGCCCCCACCTCCGAGCTCGCCAAGCGCCTGACCAACGCCCCCACCCTGAAGGACATCCCCGGCACCCTCTTCCTCGCCGGTGGTGCCCCGGTCGCGGCCAAGGGCGCGCCGATCGCCGGCATCGGCGTGGCCGGCGCCCCGTCGGGCGACCTGGACGAGAAGTTCGCCCAGGCCGGCGTCGCCGAGCTCGCCAAGTAGCCATTGGCCATGCCGACGCCTCTGAGAGGTACGGCCGCCCTGACCCCGGCGGTGCGCGGAACCCCCCGTACCGTGCACCGCCGGTCGCCCCTCTCCTCCGCCCGCGTCCGCGCGGCCCTGAGGGCGGGGATCGGGATCGCGGTGCGTACGACAATGACGACGACCCTGTCCGCTCTGCGCACCCGCACTCCCTGGAGCTCGAGGAGCACCGCGATGAACGACCTCGACCGCGATCTGCTGCACGCCGCCGAGGCGGGTGACGCCGACGCCGTGCGGACCGCGCTCGCCGCGGGCGCCGCGGTGGAGACCCGCGACGCGCATCTGCGCACCCCCCTGCTGCTGGCCGCGCTCGCCGATCACGTGGCCGTCGCCGAGGCGCTGGTCGCCGCCGGCGCCGACCCGAACGCCCAGGACGACCGCCTCGACAGCCCCTGGCTGGTCACCGGCGTCACCGGCAGCGTCGCCATGATGCGCGCCCTGCTCCCGGCGGGCCCCGACCTGAAGGTGACGAACCGCTTCGGCGGCACCTCCCTCATCCCCGCGAGCGAGCGCGGCCACGTCGACTATGTCCGGGCCGTGCTCCGCGAGACCGACATCGACATCGACCACGTCAACCGGCTCGGCTGGACCGCTCTGCTGGAGGCCGTCATCCTCGGCGACGGCGGACCCGAGCACCAGGAGATCGTCGAGCTGCTGATCACCGCCGGTGCCACGGCGTACCTGCCGGACGGCGAGGGCGTCACCGCCCTCGAACACGCCGAGCGGCACGGCTTCACCGAGATCGCCGGTCTGCTGCGGGCCGTACGGTAGGCGGCTGCTGCGGGTGCGCCCTTCACATGGCGCGAGCGGGCCGGCCGGGTCATGAGGACCCGGCCGGCCCGCTCGTCGTCGGCGCCCGCGGGCGCCGCGCCGGGATCAGCCGGCGGTGAGGACCCGCCAGTCGCGTGCGCCGATGTCGGCGGGCGTCCCGTCGAGGATCCTGGCGGTGCGCGTCGCGGGTTCGAGGGTGATGGTCGCGAGGCTGGCCCAGCGCCGGCCGAGCGGCAGGTCCGGGTCGGGCAGGCAGGTCACCGGGGGCTCGCCCGCCCCGGTGACGAGGAAGTCCGCGAGCTCGTCGACCGTGGTCGGCGGCTGCCTGCGGGCGAGGCGGTCGCGGACGAAGTCGTAGCGCTCGCCCGAATCGGGCTGGTAGAGCCAGGTCTTCTCGCCGGTGGCCGGCGTCGGCGTCAGGAAGTGGTTCGTACGCAGCAGGGTGCCGTTCTCGGGGCGCATCTCGAAGATGCCGACGGGGCTCATGTCGAGCAGCACGGCGTCGGTCTCGTCGAACAGCGCGAACGATCCGGACGAGGCGAGCGGTGCGCTGCGGATGATCTCGACGGCCTCGGCGACGCTCCCCGCCTCTTCGAGGACGATCGCCGCGAGGACATGGACGGGGATGCCGCCGATGCCGTCGTCGACGTGGCCGAGGATGTTGAAGTGCAGGGCGAGACCGGCGCTGTTGACGCCCATCTTGCCGAGGATGCCGTTCTCGGTGAGGCCGACGACGTCATGGGTGCCGCCGCGCGACTCCAGCGTGTGCCACATGCCGTTGAGCTCGACGTGCCAGTCCCACGTCTGGACGCCGAACGTCCGCACGGCACCGTCGTCACCGGGGCTGCGGCGCACGATCGTGGTGCACTCCCCCGGCGGCACGGCGACGCTGCGGGCCAGGATCTCGGTGCGGGCGTTGAGCGCGGCAACGCGCCACTCCTCGGCACCGGCCCCCTTGGCGATGCCCGTGATCTCGGCGTGGGCCGCGGGCCGGAAGCGCCCGATCACTTCGAGGGCGCGCTCGGCGTCCTCCCGTATCCGGGCGGTGGTGATGCCGCCGAGCGCGAAGAGCCGGTCGTACACCTCGATCGCGGCGGGGATGCCGTCGTGGAGCTGCTCGCCCCGGGCGACGCCGCGCTCGTACGGGTCGGTGCCCGCTGCCTTGATGTGGGATCGGTTCTCGGGACGGGGGATGGACATGGCGGTCACTGGTTTCCTTCTGTGCTGTTCGGGTGGAGCTGCACCGCTCCACCGACGACCGTCGCGAGGACGGGGTTGCCGGGCTGTGCGTCGGGGGCGAGGCCGAGCGGGTTCGCGGCGAAGACGGTGAGGTCGGCGAGGTGGCCCGGCGCGATCCGGCCGAGTTCGTGCGAGGCTCCGGCGGCGTGGGCGGCCGCTGCCGTCATGCCGGTGTAGGCCTCGCGGGCGGAGATCGCCTGGCCGGGCTGGACGGGTGCGGTGTCCGGCTCCTCGACCGGGCGTCGCAGCTGGCAGTCGGCGAGACCGATGCGCGGGTCACCGGGGCCGATCGGCCAGTCGGAGCCGAGTGCCACGACGGCGCCGTGGTCCAGCAGGTCGCGGGTGCGCCAGCCGTGGGCGACGCGGTCGGGTCCGATCCGCCGCGACCAGTTGTCCGTGGCGTCGGCACGCGTGTGCCGGGTGCCGTGCACGGGCTGGAGGCTCGCCACGACGTCGAGCTCGGCGAACCGTCCGAGGAGGTCGTCGGGGACGGACTCGATGTGCTCGATGCGGTGGGGGGCGCGGCCGGCCGGGCCGACCTCCTCGATGACATCGAGCGCGAACCGCACGGCCTGGTCACCGATGGCGTGGGTCGCGGTCGGGATGCCGCGTTCGGTGAAGAACCGCATGGCGGCCCGGTAGGCGTCGAGGTCGCGCCAGAGCGGCTCACGGTTCTCGCCGTGGGTGTCCGGCCGCTCGAACCACGCCGTGCCGTTGTCCGCCGTGCCGTCGAGCATGAACTTCGCGCCCTCGACGTGCCAGCGCCGCCCGCGCAGGCCCTGCTGGCCGGCGATGTCGTGCCACACCTCGGGGGCCGAGTCGGCCGGCACCAGTGGGGAGCAGCGGATGCGCAGCGGCAGCTCGCCGTCCTCCTCGATGTGCCGGTACACGGCTTCGGACGGGTCGGTGAAGTCGAGCGCGTGCAGCCCGGTCAGCCCGCTGCGCGCGAGGCTGTCGAGCTGGTCGAGCACGTACCCGGCGGCGGTGTCCACCGGCACCTCGGGGTAGTGGGCGAACACCAGGTCCATCGCCTGGAGCTCGACCACGTATCCGGTCGGGCGGCCGTCCGGTCCGACCTCGACCGACGAGGCGTCGGTGAACGTCTCGCGGCCGGTGAGCCCGATGACTTCGACCGCCCGGGGGCTCACCACGAGCGCGTGCGCGTCCCGTGTCATCAGCGAGATCGGCCGCCCGGGGAGCCGGTCCGCGAACACGGTGCCGGTGGGATCACCGTCGAAGACGTTGACGTCGAGGTCGAAGCCGGTGATCCATCCGTCCGCCAGCCGCCCCTGAGCGGCGTCGGCCAGGCAGCTGAACACCTGGTCGAGCGTCGAGGCGCCGGAGAGGTCCACGCCGCTGCCGATCTCGATCGAACCCCACACCGGATGGGCGTGGACGTCGGTGAGGCCCGGCAGGATCGTGGCGCCCGGGAACGCGTGGACGACCGTGCCGGGGCCGCGCACCGGTTCGAGGTCCGCGGCGGTGCCGACCGCGACGATGCGGCCGTCGCGGATCGCGATCGCGTTCGCGGTCGCGGTCGCGGTCGCGGTCGCGGTCGCGGTCGCGGTCGCGGTCGCGGTCGCGGTCGCGGTCGCGGTGGCCTGCGGGTCGGGAGACTCCTCTGCGAGTGTCTCTACGTGGTCGGCCGTCACGATGACATCGGCGTACACGGGTTTCCTTCCGGTGGTGCTGTGCGTGGGGCGGGGCGGCGGGGACCGTCAGGGGCGGGGAACGGTCCGCAGGATGCGGGCGGTGGACCAGTAGACGGCGGCGGCGACAACCATGCCGGCCGGGATCGACAGGTCGACATCGCCCATGACCCGTGCGAGCGGGGCGGTCCAGAAGGTGGTGTTCACCCACATCAGGGAGGCGACGCCGCCGCTGACGAGCGCGAGGATGCCGGACCAGTGGACACCGCGGTGGTACCAGAACGGCCCGCCACGTTCCTCTCCGATCAGGTCCGCCCCGTTGTAGCGGTTGCGCCGCATGACGAGGTCGGTCACGGCCACCGCCATGGCCGGGCCGGTCACGACGACCACGAGCTGGAGCATGGTGTTGACGCTGGTCAGGAAGTCCCAGACGAGGATCGCGTAAAGCGTCATGGCCGTACCGAGGATGCCGATGGTCAGGACGGCGGGGATACGTGCGAGGCGGACGCCGACCGACTGGATGGACAGGCTGGCGCTGTAGGCCGTCATGCCGTTGTTCGCCATGGTGTTGACGACCACCGCGATGACGAAGACGGGGACGAACCAGCCCGGCAGAATGCCCTCCAGCGCGGCCTGCGGGTCGGTCATGTCGAGCGTGGTGGCGGCGAGGGCGCCGACCGTGGTGAACAGGACGCTGGGCACGTACGCGCCCAGCGCCGTCCAGCCGGCGACGGCGAACGGGCTGCTGTCGCGCGGCAGGTAGCGGGCCAGGTCGGGGCTGTTGCTGTACGAGAGCGGCGTGGAGGCGATGATGGCGAAGCCGATGCCGATCGTGGCGACCAGCGCACCGCCCTTGAGGGGCTCCGCCGGGGCGTAGGACCAGTCGGTCTCGGCGAGCACGTATCCCGTGACCACGATGAACACGACGGTCAGCAGGACGCTGAGCGCGGTGTAGAGGCGGACGATCGTCGCGTATCCGTAGATGGCGATCAGCAGCGTCGCCGCGGCGATGAGGACTATGACGGTCGCGTGGACGGCCGCGTTGTCCGGCAGACCCATCCGGGCGGCCAGTCCGATGCCCGCGACCGAGGCGGCCGACCAGTTGAGGGCGAGATAGGCCGCGGCGATGAGCCAGCCGGTCAGGACGAGCACGAATTTGTTGCCGATGACGCCGTGGAACGCGCGTGAGATGACCGACCCACTGGTGCCGGCGGCCGGACCGCCGGCCGCGATGACGCCCGTACAGATCCACAGCAGGTTCCCGGCCAGGATGATGCCGATGGCCTGCGGGAGCGTGAGCCCCATCAGGATCAGCGTGCCGCCGACGACGAGGCTCAGATAGCTGACGTTCGGCGCTGCCCAGACGGCGAAGAGCTGTCGTGGGCGACCGCCGCGCTCGTCGGCGGGGATCAGGTCGATCCCGCGGGTCTCCAGCTGCCCCGAGCGCTCGGAGCCTTGCCCTTCGAGGGCTCCTGCGGCGGTGGTGGGTTGTGTCGTCATCGAGGCCTCTCGGATGTCCAGGCGACGCTGCCTTTATTGGGCACATGGCCAACAACTTATTGGTCACCGATCCAATAGCCTCTGGTCCATGACGTCAAGACTTCGGCCGAAGCAATCCAGGAAACTGCCCGGGCAGCGCCGCGCGGAGATCCTGCGGACCGCCGCCCGCATCGGACTGGAGGAGGGACTGGAGCGGGTCACGCTGCGCCGCGTCGCCGAGACCCTGGGCGTCCGCCCCGGCCTGATCGGCCACTACTTCCCGGTCGCGGACCATCTCTTGGGCGAGGCGTTCGCCTTCGCCGCCACGTCGGAACGCGGGTCGCTCCTGCCGTCGGACGAGGAGGATCTGCCACCGGTGGACCGGCTGGCGCGCTTCCTCGTGCGCCTGACGGACGGCGACTACCGGGACCTGAGCCGCCTGTGGCTCAACGCGCGGCACCTCAGCAGGTTCAAGGAAGTGCTGCGCGAGGCGGTGAGCGCGCAGGAGTCACAGACGCGCGACGAGCTGATCGCCCTGGTCGGCATGGGCGTCCGGGCCGGAGAGTTCACGACCGACGACACGGTCAGGGCGGCCCTGCACATCCTCATCACCGTCGACGGGCTGGGGGCGTACGCAAACGACGACGCGCCGCAGGACGGCCCGGACTACGGCGACGTGGCCATCGAGACGGCCGAGGCCCGGCTCGGCCTGGCGCCGGGGACGCTGCGCGCCCGCGCACGACCGGCCGGGACGGCCGCCGCCGGGTGACGCGGCCCAGGGCCTGCGCTCAGGGGGTCGCCGCGGAGACCACGTACACGACGGGGTTCATCGGGTCGGTCATGTTCACCATGATGTCCTGGGTGGGGCGCGGGTCCTTGTTGGTGTGCCTGGTGCCCGCCCATTCGGTCCCGGGGTCGAACTTCCAGCCCGAGACCTTCTGGTCGCGTTCGCCGATGGTCACCTTGCCGGGCTCCAGGTCGGAGCGCCCGCTGCCCATCCGGCCGAGGAAGCGGTCGAGCCCGGCGGACGTGGTGCGGAACTCCACGTACAGCCGGCTGGCCTTCCAGTTGTTGGTCTCGTAGTACTGCACGTCCAGGGAGTTGCCGGGCATCGGCAGCTCGAAGATCCGGCGCTGCATCCGGGACGGCCAGCCCTCCCGGAGCCCCTGCGCGGAGGCCTCGGCCTCCTTGTTCTGGCCGGCGCGGCGGCTCTGCCCGGCCGAGATCAGCAGATAGCCGGCCGGGATGCCGATGAGCAGCACGATGATGGTCGCCGTGATCAGCCTGCGGCGGATCATCCGGCGCCGGTCCTGCGGCGGCCGGCCGTCGTCGGGCGGCGTGGACTGACGCGGCAGGACGGGGTGCTCGGCTGCGGTCATGTGTCTGGGCATCCCTAGGAGGTGCGGGTGTTGCGGGTATTACGGATGGTGCTCGCGGCCTGGTCGTAGATCTGGGCGTACCGCTCGTACCGCTCGACCCGGCGGCGGTTGGTACGGCGGAATCTGCGGGCCACCAGCCGGGCGAGGTCGGCCGCGCCGACCATACCTGCCTCCGGGCCGAGCTGGGCCTTGGCGATCCGGGCCTCGGGCCGGTAGCCGCGGCCGGTGAGATGGCGTTTGAAGGCGTCCCTGGCGGGGCCGATGAGCAGGTCGTCGGCGGCGCTGACACCGCCCCCGATCACGAAGCAGGAGGGGTCGAGCGCGGCGGCCAGGTTGGCGATGCCGACGCCGAGCCACTGGCCGATGTCCTGGAGCAGCTCGACGCACATCGCGTCGCCCTCGCGGGCGAGTTCGGTGATGAGGGGCCCGGTGATGTCGGGGATGTTGCCCTTGACCCGCTCGATGATCTGGTGCGCCACCGGGGAGTCCGCGGCGGCCAGCTCCTTGGCCTCGCGGACCAGGGCATTGCCCGAGCTGTACTGCTCCCAGCAGCCGCGGTTCCCGCAGGGGCAGCGGTGCCCGCCGGGCACCACCTGCATGTGGCCGAACTCACCGGCGACGCCGTACTTGCCGCGCTTGACCTGACCGTCCTCCAGGATCGCGCCGCCGATGCCGGTGCCGAGCGTGATCATGACGAGGTGGTCCTCGCCGCGCCCCGCGCCGAAGCGCCACTCCGCCCAGGCGGCGGTGTTGGCGTCGTTGTCGACCATGACGGGGACGACGAGACGGGAGGCGAGGGCGTCGCGCAGCGGTTCGTCGCGCCAGGCGAGGTGCGGGGCGAAGAGCACCTTGGAGCGGTCCGCGTCGACCCAGCCGGCCGCGCCGATCCCGACGGCGTGCACGTCGTGCCGGTCGGAGAGGTCCAGGACCAGCTCGACGATGGTGTCCTCGACGACCTTGGGACTCTTGGACTTGTCCGGCGTCTCGGTGCGCAGCTGCTCCAGGATGTTGCCGTCGGCGTCGACGACGCCCGCCATCACCTTCGTACCGCCGATGTCGATGCCGACGGTGGGTACCCGCGGGGCCGTGAGGTGCGAGCGCCGCTCCCGGGTGCCCACGGTCCGCAGGACGGTGGCGCGGGCGGAGCCGCGGTGCGTGAAGTCGCGGTACGTGCTCATCGTCCCTGCGGGGTCTGGGGGAGCCGGGGGCGGTGCTCCCGGCGGCGGACTGCGCCCGTCGGCCTCGATTCTGCCACTGCCGGGGCACCGGGGCTGGCGGACCGGTGAGCAGGGGGCCGCTGCCGGCCGGGGGCTACTCGTGCTTGCCGCGAGCCGGGTGGCCGCCGAGATGGGTCGGTGCGGGGGCCCGTTCCAGCTCGTGGCTGAGCTCCTCCAGCTCACTGCCGCCCGCCATCTGGCGGGTCAGCTCGTCCAGAGTGATGGACTCCTTGGTGTGGCTGCCGGACATGGCGCCCCGCTTCAGCAGGACGAAACGGTCCCCGACGAGATACGCGTGGTGCGGGTTGTGCGTGATGAGAACCACGCCGAGACCGGCGTCGCGGGCGGCCGCGACGTATTTCAGCACGACCCCGGACTGCTTGACGCCGAGCGCGGCGGTGGGCTCGTCCAGGACGAGGACCTTGGCGCCGAAGTAGACGGCCCGCGCGATGGCGACGCACTGGCGCTCACCGCCGGACAGGGTGCCGATCGGCTGGTCCACGTCGCGCAGGTCGATCCCCATGCGCAGCAGCTCGGAGCGGGTCGTCTCGCGCATCAGCCGCACGTCGAGGCGCTTGAAGGGGCCGGCGCCGGTGGTCGGTTCGGAGCCGAGGAAGAAGTTGCGCCAGACCGGCATCAGGGGGACGACGGCCAGGTCCTGGTAGACCGTGGCGATGCCGCGGTCCAGGGCGTCGCGCGGGTTGGCGAGGGTGGTCTCCTCGCCCTCGATGAGGAAGGACCCGGCATCGTGCCGGTGCAGCCCCGCGATGATCTTGATCAGGGTGGACTTGCCGGCGCCGTTGTCGCCGAGCACACAGGAGATCTCGCCCGCGTGGACCTCCAGCGAGACGTCCGTCAGGGCCTTGATGTTGCCGTAGAACTTGCTGACGTGGTCCAGCTCGACGAGCGCCCGGTGGGGCGCCTCCTGGTCGGCCGGTGCCTTGGGGGCCGTCATTTCGTCGCCTCCGCGCGCTTGCGTACCCATGCGTTGAGCAGGGTGGCCAGGAGCAGCATGGCTCCGAGGAAGAACTTGAACCAGTCCGGGTTCCACTCCGCGTACACGATGCCCTTGCTGGTCATGCCGAAGATGAAGGCGCCGACCGCGGAGCCGATCGCGGAGCCGTAGCCGCCGGTGATCAGACAGCCGCCGATGACGGCCGCGATGATGTAGATCAGCTCGTTGCCGACGCCCTCGCCGGACTGCACCACGTCGAAGGAGAACAGCAGGTGCTGGCCGGAGACCCAGGCCGCGAAGGCGACCCCGAGGTAGAGGCCGATCTTGGTACGGATCACCGGGACGCCGACCGCGCGGGCCGCGTCGGCCTCGCCGCCGACCGCGAAGATCCAGTTGCCGAAGCGGGTACGGAGCAGGATCCAGGTGGCGATCGCGACGAGTACCGCCCACCACAGGATGGTGACCTTGAACTCGACGCCACCGATGGTCCACTGCGAGGCGAAGACCTTGCGGGCCGAGTCGAAGCCCTCCATGTCACCGATGGACTTGGTGGACACGGTCCCGCTGATCAGCTTGGTGAAGCCCAGATTGAGGCCGGTCAGCATCAGGAACGTACCGAGCGTGATGATGAAGCTCGGCAGCTTGGTGCGGGTCAGCATGAAGCCGTTGAACGCCCCGATGGCCAGGGTGACCAGCAGCGACACGAAGACGCCGACCCACACGTTGGCCGTCATCTGGTAGCTGAACATCGACGAGATCAGCGCGGAGCTGGTGACCAGCACACCGGCGGAGAGGTCGAACTCGCCGCCGATCATCAGCAGCGCCACCGGCGCGGCCATGATCCCGATCGTCGAGGCCGCGTACAGCACGGTGCCCAGGCTGGAGGCGCGCAGGAAGCTGTCGGCGACGATCGAGAAGAAGATGAAGACGGCCGCGGCACCGACCACCGAGCCGAGCTCGGGGCGGCCGAGCAGCCTGCGCAGCGGTGAGGTGCGCAGCAGCCGCTCGTCGGCCCCGGCCGGGGCGGACGGTCCGGCGGTCGTGCTCATCGGGTCCCCCGCTTCGTGTACTGGGCGAGTTCGGCGGCGTCCTTGGCGGTGATGATCTGCGGTCCGGTGAGGACCGGTCGTCCGCCGCCGAGGACGTTGCCGTTGTAGCGGTAGAGCCAGAGCAGGTCGACCGCCTCGTACCCCTGGAGGTAGGGCTGCTGGTCGACGGCGAAGCCGAGGGTCTTGTCCTGAAGGGCCGTGGCGACCTTGGCGTTCAGGTCGAAGGTGTCGATCTCGGCCTTGCTGCCCGCGGTCCTCTTCGCCTTGACGGCGGCGTCCGCGAACGGCGCGCCGAGGGTGACGACCGCGTCGATGTCCTTGTCGGCCTGGAGCTTCGCCTCGATGGACGCCTGGACGTCGGGCATGTTGGTGCCCTCGACGTAGAGGTTCTGCAGCTGCCCGTCGAAGGTCTTCTTCGCTCCGGCGCAGCGCTGCTCGTGGCCGACGTTGCCCTGCTCGTGCAGGATGCAGAGCGCCTTCTTGCGGCCCCGCGCGTTGAGCTCCTCGCCGACCGCCTCGCCCGCGATGGACTCGTCCTGGCCGATGTGGGTGAGTGCGCCGAACCGCTTGGACTCCGCGGAGCCCGAGTTCACCGTGATCACCGGGATTCCGGCCTTGACGGCCTTGGTCACCACGTCCTTCATCGCGTCGGGCTTGGCGAGGGTGACGATCAGCCCGTCGACCTTCTGGTCGATGGCGGCCTGCACCAGCTGGGCCTGCTGCTGCGCCTCGTCGTTGTGCGAGTACAGGAACTTGATGTTGTCCTTGACGGCCGCCTGCTCGGCGCCCCGCTGGACGATGTCCCAGAAGGTGTCGCCGTCGCCCGAGTGGGTCACCATCGCGAAGGTCCAGCGGGGTGTGTCCACCGCGGCCCGGCCCTCGGCGGCGGCCCGGGCCGCGCGCTCCTCCGCCCGCTTGCCACCGGTGCTGCTGCATCCCACGAGGGAAGCCCCGAGCACCGCCGCAAGCACGGCGCCCATCGCACGTACCCCTGTCCGAACCCTTGCCACGACGCCGTGCCCTTCTAGTGCTGCTCGCTGTGCTGCTTGGAGTGGCCGGCGATGGCGCACACCCGGCCCGGCTGGCCAAGTATCCCCGAGCGGCCGACGGCACCGCCCGGCAGGGGCGGGACGCGTGTGTCGGCGCCCGGTGGGCGCCGCGGCGCGCGGAAGGTTCACCGGGTGCCGCGCGCGGTGTACTTCTCCAGCTGCGGCACGTCCTTCGCGGTGACGATCGCCGGACCGGTGAGCACCGGCTTCCCGCCGCCGACGACGTTGCCGTTGGTCCGGTTCAGCCAGAGTTCGTCGACGGCGAGGTAGCCCTGGAGGTAGGGCTGCTGGTCGACGGCGAAGCCGATCTCGTCGGCCTTCAGCCGTTTGACGACCTCGGCGTTCAGATCGAAGGTGTCGATCTCGGCCGTGCTGCCGGAGCCGTCCTTTGCCTTGACGGAGGCTGCGGCGAAGGGGGCGCCGAGGGTGACGACCGCGTCGATGTCCTTGTCGGCCTGGAGCTTCGCCTCGATCGAGGAGGTGGCGGCCGGCATGTTGGTGCCTTCGACGTTCAGGTTCTCGACCTTGCCGCCGAAGGTCTTGCGCACCCCGGCGCAGCGCTCCTCCAGCGACACGTTGCCCTGCTCGTGGATGACGCAGAGCGCCTTCTTGCGGCCCCGTGCGTCGAGCTCGTCGCCGACGGCCTCGCCCGCGACCTTCTCGTCCTGCCCGATGTGCCCGAGCGCGCCGATCTCCTTCGAGAACTGCGCGCCCGAGTTGATGGTCACGACGGGTATGCCGGCCTTCACGGCCTTGGCGACCACGTCCTTGACGGCTTCCGGTTTGGCGAGGGTGACGATCAGCCCGTCGACCTTCTGGTCGATGGCGGCCTGGACGAGCTGGGCCTGTTCCTTGCCTTCCTTGTTCGCCGAGTAGAGGAATTCGGCGTTGTCCTTGGCCGCCGCCTGTTTCGCGCCGCTCTGCACGATGTCCCAGAAGGTGTCGCCCTCCCCCGAGTGCGTGACCATCGCGATCTTCATCCGGGGCGTGCCGGCGGCCGCGCCGCCGCTCGTGCCCGCGGGCTTCTCCTCGGCGCTCCGGCCGCCGGAGCCGCTGCAGCCGGAGACGGCGATGCCGATCCCGAGGGCCGCGACGGTGATCAGGGTTGCTGCCTTGCGAGAGGTACGCATGGTGGGTCCGCCTTCTCTCCCGGCCGCCCGATTGCGGCTGGAGGAGTTCTAGCGGTGGGCGTACGGGACGTCAACGGGGCAGGGGTCGGCCGTCGTCACCGTACGAGCAGCTGGAAGTCGAAGGTGTAGCGGGACGCCCGGTAGATGTGGGAGCCGAACTCGACCGCCCGTCCGGTGTCGTCGAAGGTGACGCGCTCCATCGTCAGCAGGGCGGCCCCCTCGGCCTCGGCGAGCCCGGCCGCCTCCTCGGCGGTGGCGAGCCGGGCGCCGACGGTCTGGCGGGCGCTGTGCAGGGTGATGCCGGCGCCGCGCATCAGCCGGTACAGACCGGTGGCCTCCAGCCGCGCGGTGTCCAGCTCGACGATCCCGGGCGGCAGGTGGTTGCGCAGGAGCGCCAGCGGCTCGCCGTGCGCGTACCGCAGCCGCTCGACGAGGTGTACGTCGCTGCCCTCGGCGACCGCCAGGGCTTCGGCCACCGCCGGGTCGGCGGGTTCGACGGTGTTGCGCAGGACGCGGGTCGTGGGGTGCCCGCCCGCGGCCTCCAGGTCGTCGTAGAGGCTGCTCAGTTCGAGCGGGCGCCTGACCCTGCTGTGCACGACCTGGGTGCCGACGCCGCGACGGCGCACCATCAGCCCCTTGTCGACCAGCGACTGGATGGCCTGGCGGACCGTGGGCCGGGACAGGCCGAGCCGTGCCGCCAGCTCGATCTCGTTGCCGAGGAGGCTGCCGGGGGCGAGCCTGCCCTGCTCGATGGCGGCCTCCAGCTGCTGGGCGAGCTGGAAGTAGAGCGGGATCGGGCTGGAACGGTCCACGCCGAGTTCGAGCGCGGCCGGGTCGGTGGTGGGTTTGGGCACACGCGTGAGGGTATCCCCCACGTCAGAACCTCCGGAAGTCCGGTCGTCCTGTTGTCCGGACAGCATGACCAACGAACAAAGGACACCTTGTCCGGACATATGGTTGACAGCGCAGTCGGCGGACGGCACGTTGGGTCCATGCGCATCGGACTCATCGGCACCGGCCGGATCGGTTCCTTCCACTCGGGCGTGCTGGCCCGCCATCCCGAGGTGGACGCCCTGGTGGTGACGGACACCGACGGGGCGCGGGCGGCCGAGGTCGCGCACCGCACCGGCGCGACGGCGGTCCCGGGCGCCGACGAGGTGTTCGGCGCGGGGGTGGACGCCGTGGTGATCGCCTCGGCCACCTCGGCGCACGCGGAGCTGATCGGCCGGGCCGCACGGGCCGGGCTCCCGGCGTTCTGCGAGAAGCCGATCGCGCTGGACCTGCCGGGGACCCGGGCCGCGCTGCGCGAGGTCGACCGGGCCGGGAGCGTGCTCCAACTGGGCTTCATGCGCAGGTTCGACGCGGGGTACCGGGCGGCCCGCGCCGCCGTGCGGGCCGGTGCGCTGGGCCGGCTGCACACCGTGCGGTCGGTGACGATGGACCCCGCCCCGCCGCCTGCCGCGTATCTCCCGCTCTCCGGCGGGCTGTACCGGGACTGCCTGGTCCATGACTTCGACATGCTGCGGTGGGTGACCGGCCGTGAGGTGACGGAGGTGTACGCCACCGGGTCGGATGCCGGGCCCGGGATGTTCCGGGCGGCGGGCGACGTGGACACGGCGGCCGTCCTGCTGACCCTCGATGACGGCACCCTGGCCACGGCGGCGGCCACCCGCTGCAACGGCGCCGGTTACGACGTACGGATGGAAGTGGCGGGCGAGCTGGACCAGATCACGGTCGGCCTGGACGGCCGCACCCCGGTCACCTCGGCCGAACCGCAGGGACCCCCGGCTCCTTCCTCCCCGTGGCCCGGCTTCCTGGAGCGGTTCGCCCCGGCGTACGAGGCCGAACTGGACGCGTTCGTAGGGGTGGTTCGGGGGGAGCGGCCCAATCCGTGCGACGGGCGGGAGGCGTGGTTCGCGCTGCTGATCGCGGAGGCGTGCGAGGTGTCCCGCCGGGAGCGGCGCCCCGTGGCGATCGCGGAGATCGCCGACTGCGCGGCGCGGCCCGCCCCCTGAGGGCCCGGGTTCAGGCGGACGGGGCGGCCGACAGCACGGTCCCCTGCGCGACCGCGCAGAGCGTCCGCTCCCCGTCCTCCCCTGCCGCGAACAGCTCGCAGCGGACCACCGCCTGGCGGCGGCCGGTGTGCACCACTTCGGCGTCGGCGACGAGTGTGCTGCCGGTGGCGGGCCGGACGTACTGGATGGAGAAGCCACCGGTCAGCACGGCCGGGCCGAGCGTCGTGCCGGCGGCGAAGGTGATCGCGTTGTCGGCCGCGTAGGCCAGGACCCCGCCGTGCAGAAAGCCGTTCTGCTGCTGGAGTTCGGGGCGTATGTCCACTTCGAGGGTGGCGGCACCGTCCCCGAAGGCGGTGATCCGCGCCCCCACGAGACCGCTGAACGGCTGGCTGTCGAGAACCTTCCGCGCCAGCTCCAGGTCGAGTCCGTTCATTTCGGGGCTCCTTGTCTCACCAGCGGACGGGCAGCCCGCGCACCCCGCGGATCAGCATCCCGGGGATCCAGTCCAACTCCCCTGCCCCCACGTCCGGAGCGAGGGAGGGGCAGCGCTCCAGCAGTGTACGGATCGCGATCCGGCCCTCCATACGGGCCAGCGGAGCACCCAGGCAGAAGTGGGCACCGTGCCCGAAGGCCAGGTGGCCCCGGGCGTCGCGGCGGATGTCGAAGGTGTCCGGTTCCGGGTAGCGGCCGCGGTCCCGGTCGGCGCCCGCCAGGGACACCAGGACCGGGGCGCCCGCCGGGATGGTCCGCCGCCCGATCTCGACCTGTTCACGGGTATAGCGGAACGTGGCGGTCTCCACCGGCCCGTCGTAGCGCAGCATCTCCTCGACCGCACCGTCGAGCAGCTCCGGGTCCGCCCGCAGGGCGGCCAGCTGGGCGGGGTGGCCGAGCAGCGCCCGTACGCCGTTGGTGATCAGGTTGACCGTGGTCTCATGGCCCGCGACGAGCAACAGGAAGGCCATCCCCACGAGTTCGTCGGGCGACAGCGCGTCCCCGTCCTCGTCGCGCGTGCGGATCAGGGCGCTCATCAGGTCGTCGCCGGGCGAGCACCGCTTGTCCTCGATGAGTTCGCTCAGGTACTCGTTCATGGCGCGCACCGCTTCGATCCCCTGAAGCGGCGAGGCGGGGGTGATGACACCGTTGGAGAGTCCGCGGAATGCCTCGCGGTCCAGGTCCGGCACACCGATCAGCTCGCAGATGACGGTCATCGGCAGCGGGAAGGCGAGCGCGTCGACGAGATCGGCGCGTCCGGCGGGCACCATCGCGTCGAGGAGCCCGTCGGTGATCTGCTGCACGCGGGGGCGCAGCGCCTCGACCCGGCGGGCGGTGAACTCCCTCACGACGAGCTTGCGCAGCCGGGTGTGGTGGGGGGCGTCCAGCTCCAGCATGTTGAAGGAGATGGGGTCGCTCTCGGTGGGGGCACCCGGCAAACCCCGCCAGTCCTTGGCGAACCGCGGGTCGGCAAGGGTGGCACGGGCCTCGTCGTATCCCACCACCAGCCAGACGCTTTCGAACTCGTCGGTGCGTACGGTGTGCACCGGGCCCGCGGCGCGCAGCTTCTCGTAGTACGGATACGGGTTCGCGGTGAAGTCCGCGATCCCGGTCAGATCGACATCGACCTCGGCACGGCCACTGGCATCGGACATGGGATCGCCCCTCCCGGTCTGACGGTCGTTCGGCTCGATCGCTTCGGACCGACCGGTTCACCCTATGTCGCCGGCTCCGTGCCGTCATCGTCGAGCAGCCCGGCGTCGTGCACCAGCAGCGCGATCTGGACACGGTTGTTGAAGCCGAATTTGGCCAGGATCCGGGACACCTGTGTCTTCACGGTCGCCACGCTGAGGTAGAGCGTCGCGGCGATCTCGGCGTTGGAACGGCCGCGGGCGACGGCGATCGCCACCTCGCGTTCCCGCTCGGCGAGCGACGCGATCCGTGCCCGTGCCCGCTCGGCGCGGTCCGCCCGGTCGTCGCTGCCGGTCCGGGGCCCGGTCCCGGCCGCGCGGGCCATGAGCTGACGCGTCACCGCGGGCGACAGCACCGGGTCACCGGCCGCCACCCGTCGTACCGCGTCGACGATCTGCGCCGGCGGGGTGTCCTTCAGTACGAAACCGGCCGCTCCGGCGCGGATGGCCCGCAGCACCTGTTCGTCGGCGTGGAACGTCGTCAGGACGATGATCTGCGGGGCGCCGGGGCGGCTGCGCAGCGCCTCGGTCGCGGTCAGCCCGTCCATGCCCGGCATCCGGATGTCCATCAGCATCACGTCGGGGCGCAGCCGGCCGACGAGTTCCTCGGCCTCGGTGCCGTCCGCCCCCTCCCCCACGATTTCGATGTCTTCGGCGCCGCCGAGCATGAGGGCGAGTCCGGCCCGTACGAGCGGGTCGTCGTCGACGACGACCAGCCGGATGGGCTGCGCCGAGGGGTCCATCGGGGTCGGGGTGGTGGTCATGGGGCCACCGTAGCCAGGTCGTGTCGGGGACCGGGACGGCGCGTGACGGTCAGGCGGCCGGCCACGGCAGCGAGGCGCTGATCCGGAATCCGCCGTCCGGTTGCGGTCCGTGGTCGAGGCTGCCCCCGGCCAGGGTGGCGCGTTCCGTGAGGCCGATGAGTCCCTGGCCGGAGCCGGGGACCCGCTCGAAGGGTTCGGTGGGTGCCGGATTGTGCACCTCGACGGTGAGCCCTTGGCCCGGGGCTCCGGCGACCGTGATGGTGACCTCGGTGCCGGGTGCGTGCTTGCGGGCGTTGGTCAGGGCCTCCTGGGCGATGCGGTAGACGGTGCGGCCGGTGGCGGCAGGGGCCGTGCCGGGGTCGTCGACGCGGTTGTCGAAGGTGACCTTCATGCCGGCCAGCCGGGACTCGGCGATCAGCGAGTCCAGCGTGGCGAGGGTGGGCTGCGGCCGGTCGCCGTCGCTCTCGCCGGGGCTGCGCAGGACTCCGATGATCTCGCGGAGGTCCTGGAGCGCCTCGTGCGCGCTGTCCCGGATGACCCCGGCCGCACGGGCCACCTCGGCCTTCGGGGCGTCGGGGCGGAATTCGAGGGCTCCGGCGTGGACGCTGAGCAGGGTCAGCCGGTGGGCGAGGACGTCGTGCATCTCGCGGGCGATGGCCTCGCGGGCGAGCCGCTGCGCCTGTTCGGCGCGGAGCTCCGCCTCGGTCTCGGCCCGGTGGGCCCGCTCGCGCAGGGTGACGACGAGCTGTCGCCTGGACCGTACGGCCATGCCCCAGCTGATCACCAGCAGGGGCAGCAGCACCCCGATGGCCGTGGCCTGCACGAACGAGGTGCCCGGGTCGGGACGCAGATACGGCTGTACGGGGGCGAGCGCCAGGGCGAGTGCCCCGACGGCCGCCACGGGCCGGAACGGGCGGTGCACGGCCACCCCGAACAGCGCGACGAGCATGGCCCCCGCCGCGACCGGCTCGACTGCGGCGACCAGGACCAGGCCCACCGCGATGCCCAGCGGCCATCGCCGCCGCACCCACAGGACACAGCAGGCCAGGGTGCCGATCACGATGTCGGCGAACAGGACGCCGTCCGGGGTGGTGGGGTCGGCCTCGATCGTCGCGACCGTGAGCATGCCGACCATGGCCGCGCAGAGGAAGGCGGTGAGGTCGACGGCCCAGTCCCGCACGGTGCGTCGCGCGCGGCCGCGCCGGTCGCCGGGCAGCTCGGGGTCGGCCATCGCCGAGGGCAGCAGCCAGCGGTATTCCGTACGCGTCATGCCACAAAACTACCCAGGTGGGGCGGGTGGTCCCGGCTGTACGGGCGTGCCGGGCGACCAAAGTCGCGAAGGGCGAGACTTTCGGACCGACGGCGCGACGGGCGGGGCGCCGGCGGCCGCCGGCCGGCTCAGGGGGCGGCCGGAGTGACCGCGCGGCGGCCCCAGGCGGTGCCGGCCAGGACGAGCACCGCGCCCATCGCGCCGAGGACGCCGAGCCGCTCGCCACCGATCGCGATGCCCGCGGCGGCGGCCCACAGCGGTTCCGTGCCGAGCAGCAGGCTGACCCGGGACGGCGAGGTGCGGCGCACCGACCACATCTGCACGAAGAAGGCGAAGAGCGTGCAGAAGACGGAGAGGAAGAGCAGCCCGCCCCATTCCCGGACGCCGAATCCCGCGGCCACTGTCCACGGCGCCTCCCCGGTGCCGGGCACGGCCGCGAGCAGGGCGAAGACGGCGACCGCGCTGCCGAGCTGGACCGTGGTGAGCGAGAGCGAGTCGGCTCCCTGCACCGACTTGATGCGGGCCATCAGCAGCACGTGCACGGTGCGGGCGAGGGCGGCCACCAGCATCAGCAGATCACCGGCCGAGGGGCTGGTGAATCCGCCGCTCTGGGTCAGCAGCACCACTCCGGCGACCGAGAGCGCCGCAGCGGCGAGAAAGGCCCTGGGCGGACGGACACGTGTCACGGCGGCCTCGGCGAGCGGGGTGAAGATCATCGTGAGGCTGATGATGAGCCCCGCGTTGGTCGCCGAGGTGTGCACGACGCCGTACGTCTCCACGAGGAAGATCGCGCTGAGGACGAGCCCGAGCAGGCCGGCCCCCCGCCACTGCGCCGCGCCGAGCGCCCGCAGCCTGCGTCGGCCGGCCACGGCCAGCACGGGCAGTACGACGGCGAACCGCAGCACGAGCACGGCCAGGACCGTCTGGGCGGTGGTGATGCCCTTGGCCGCCAGGTAGCTCGAACCCCAGACGACGGCGACGAGCAGCACGGGCAGATCGGTGAGCCAGGCGCGGCGGGACGGGGCGAGGGTGGGCACGGCGATCGAGGACACCTGGGTGTTGCTCCTGGTTCTCCACGGCGGGAACGATGTGGAGACCTCGACGGCTCACACGCGGAACGATCACCGTACCGGCGTCGCCCCGTCCACAACAGCCCTCTCAGTCATCGAGCGGGAAGGTGCCGAACCGCGCCCGGCCCGTGGGCCGGTAGGTGTGGATCGAGATTCCGCTCGGGGTCTCCCGCGCCTCGGTCCGCTCGAAGGCGGTGGGCTGCCCGCCCTCGGGAAAGAGGCGGCCGCCGCTGCCAAGTACCACCGGGAAGTACAGCAGGTTGTACTCGTCGATCAGGCCGTGCGCCATGAGGGAACGGGCGAGTGCGCCGCTGCCGTGGATCTGGAGCTCGCCGCCCTCCGTGCGCTCCTTGAGGCGGGCGATCTCCTCGGCGACGTCCGTGGAGATGACGGTCGTGTTGTGCCACTCGGGCTTGTCCAGGGTGGTCGAGACGACGTACTTGGGGAGGGTGTTGAGGCTGCTCGCGACCAGGTTCCCGGGGGCGGTCACCTTGGGCCAGTACGCGGCGAAGATGTCGTACGTGCGGCGGCCCAGGAGGAAGGCCGCCGAGCGGCCGAACAGCCCGTCGATGAAGCGCATCATGCCCTCGTCCGCGAACGGCACGGTCCAGCCGCCGTACTCGAAACCGCCGCCGCGGTCCTCGTCGGGCCCGCCCGGCGCCTGCATGACGCCGTCGAGCGACAGGAAGGTGGTGAGAGTCAGCTTGGCCATGGTCCTTCTCCTGTGTTCCGGTCCACCGATGGTCTTTCTCCTTCGACTCCGCTGCCACCCGGAACTCATCGGCCGGGCCATGGACGGCGCCCGGGGCAGGCGTCCGATTCCCGCCGGTGACGGAAGCGCGGAACGGCTTTCCTGGTCCGTGTCGAAGCACCGGGCCGAGACATCACCGGCCAGACATCACCGACCAGCGAGGAAACCATCATGACCAGCACCGTCACCAGCACCGGCACGACCCGCGCCGCGCTCGTCACCGGAGGCAGCCGCGGGATCGGCGCCGCGACCGCCCTGCGGCTCGCCCGGGAGGGCGTCGACGTGGCGCTGACGTACGTACAGGACGAGGCGGCCGCCCACGAGGTCGTGGCTCAGATCCGCTCGTACGGCCGACGGGGCGTCGCCCTGCGCATGGACTCGGCCGACCCGGAGGCGGTCCCGGCGGCCGTGACCGGGGCCGCGGACGCGCTCGGCCGGCTGGACATCCTCGTCAACAACGCGGGCATCGGCGTGCTCGGCCCGATCGGCACCCTCACCCCGGCCGACGTGGACCGGGTGCTGGCGGTGAACGTGCGGGCGGTGTTCCTGGCCTGCCGCGCCGCGGCGGGGCTGATGGAGCGCGGTGGCCGCATCGTCTCCATCGGTACGGCCCTGAGCCGGCACGCGGGCGGTCCCGGCTCCACCCTCTACGCGATGAGCAAGTCGGCGCTGGCCGGTCTCACCAAGCCGCTGGCCCGCGAGCTCGGCCCGCGCGGCATCACGGTCAATCTGGTGCAGCCCGGTCCGGTCGACACGGACCTCAACCCGGCCGACGGCCCGTTCGCCGCCGGCCAGCGCTCGGCGACCGCCCTGGACCGCTTCGGCACGACGGACGAGGTGGCTTCCCTCGTCGCCTACCTGGCCGGTGGCGAGGCGGCGTACATCACCGGCACCGAGCTGACGGTGGACGGCGGCCACGCGGCCTGACCGCTCCCGCGCCAGGAAGCGGAAGCGTGCGGCGTCACCGCGAGCGCGGGGTGACCTCCGCCATCCGGGACCATCCCTCGCCCGGCACCTCCACGTTGATGATCTCCGGCGTCTCGGCAACGAGGTCCGCCATCAGGTCCATGGCTACCGCGAAGTGCTCGGACTTCACGTGGGCCGCACCGGCCTCCGGGGAGGCGAAGGCCTCCAGCAGGACGAACTGGT
The DNA here is from genome assembly GCF_042890955.1 of Streptomyces sp. NPDC001933. Lineage (NCBI taxonomy): Bacteria > Bacillati > Actinomycetota > Actinomycetes > Kitasatosporales > Streptomycetaceae > Streptomyces > Streptomyces sp. NPDC001933. The sequence goes on from NZ_JBIASS010000002.1 coordinate 108,901, forward strand.
CGGGGTTCTCGACGCTGTACGACCACTCGAAGAACACATTGCCCGGCTCCTGCCGGGTGGCGAGGGTGAAGGGCTCGACGGCCGGGAGCCAGTTGTCGCGCTCCTCGCTGCGGACGGTGAACTTGACGGCGATGAAGATCATGCGACAAGGGTCGCACAAGCCCCGGAAGCGGACTCATCGGGCACGCCCGGATGGCGCCGGTCCCGGGCCGGGACGAAAGATCCCGGCCCGGGACGGCCCTCAGCCGCCCAGTTCGCGGTGGCGGGCGGCCAGCCGCGCGGCGCCCTCCTCGGTCGGCGATCCGAAGAGCCGGAGCCGGGAGATCCCGCCGTCCGGGAAGATGTCGATCCGGATGTGCGTGGCTCGGACCGCCTCCGGCAGGACGAAGCGGTGGTCGGTGTCGGGCTGCAGCCGGGTCCGGGGCAGCATCTCGGTCCACTCGCCGCTCTCGCCGTCCCGGGCGAAGAGACTCGCCCAGCCCGCCGAGTTGCCCTTCAGGTAGGCGGTGTCGATCTCGACGGCGCGGATCTCCGCCTGCTCGACGAGCCGGTAGCGGATCCAGTCGTTGCCCTTGTCGCGCCGGCGCCGGGTCTCCCAGCCGTCGTCCATCTTGCGGGACCGGCCGGGCTGGATGGTGTTGGTGGCCGGGGAGTAGAAGCGGTCGGAGGCGTCCTCCACCGTGCCGCCGTTCTCCAGCGCGACCAGGTCGAAGGTGCCGAGGGCGGCCAGCCAGGCGGGGTCGGGGGTGACCTCGCCGTGCACCCGGAGGCGGGCTATCCCGCCGTCGGGGTGCTGGTTGACCCGCAGATGGGTGACGAGCTGCTCGCCCTCGACCACGAAGCCGTTGGCCGCGTGCCCGCCGACGGCCGTACGGGGGACGAGCGTCGTCCACTTCACCTCGGGCGCGAGCAGTTCGCCGGGCGACGGGGAGCCCGGCACGCAGGCCGCCTCGACGGAGACCGCCTGCGGGTAGTTGCCGCGGAAGTGGGCGGTGTCGACGACGATGCCGCGTACGACTCCGGGGACCCCGAGCCGTACCAGCGCCCAGTCGTGGTCCTCGTCCGCGGGGTGCGGTACCTCGGCGCTCTCGCCGCGGCGGCGGCGGGTCTCCCAGCCGTCCATGATCTTGCCCTTGTGGCCGAAGCGCTCGGGGTCGAACTCGGCGGGCTCCGGCCGGAGCAGGTTCTCGCGCTCGGCGAAGAACTCGTCGTTGGCCGCGATCACGCCCGCGCCGAGCCGCCGGTCGGCGAGGTCGACGAGGCCGGTGAAGGGGAAGTCGGCGGTGCGGTAGTCGGCGTACGGGTCGCCGCCGCCGTACGGGTTCGCGTCACCGGTGAAGCGGGCTGTCGCCGTCATGGTCACTGGTTCCTTTCGAGGAGTCGGCCGGTGGGCTCGCCGACGGTGCCTTCGGCCGCGATCCGCACCCCGCGCAGCCAGGTCGACTTCACGACGCCGTGCAGGGTCTTGCCGGCGTACGCGGTGACCTGGTTGCGGTGGTAGAGCTCGGCGGGGTCGACGGTGAACGTGTCGTCCGGGGCGAGCACCGCGAAGTCCGCGTCCCGGCCGGCCTCGATGGCGCCCTTGTGGGTCAGTCCGGCCAGCTCGGCGGGGGCGGCCGACATCCAGCGGACGACGTCGTCGAGCGAGTGGCCGCGCTTGCGGGCCTCGGTCCAGATGGCGGGCAGTCCGAGCTGGAGGGAGGAGATCCCGCCCCAGGCCGTGCCGAAGTCCGGCGTCTTGAGGTCGGTGGTGCACGGCGAGTGGTCGGAGACGATGCAGTCGATCGTCCCGTCGGCCAGCCCCTCCCACAGCGCGTCCTGGTTGGCCGCCTCGCGGATCGGCGGGCAGCACTTGAACTCCGTGGCGCCGTCCGGGACCTCCTCGGCGGTGAGGGTGAGGAAGTGCGGGCAGGACTCGACCGAGATCCGTACGCCTTCACGCTTCGCCGCCGCGATCATCGGCAGGGCGTCGCTGGAGGACAGGTGCAGGACGTGGACGCGGGCACCGAGCCGCCTGGCGTGCGCGATCAGCCCCTCGATCGCGGTGTTCTCGGCGTCGCGGGGCCGGGAGGCGAGGAAGTCGGCGTACGCGGGCCCGCCGCGCTGCGGGGCGTCGGCCAGGTGGTGCGGGTCCTCGGCGTGCACGATCAGCAGCCCGCCGAAGCCGGCGATCTCCGCCATGGACCGGGCCAGCTGCTCCTGGTCGAGCTCCGGGAACTCCTCGACGCCGGAGGGCGAGAGGAAGCACTTGAAGCCGAACACCCTGGCCTCGTACAGCGGTCGCAGGTCCTTGACGTTGGACGGTATCGCGCCGCCCCAGAATCCGGTGTCGATGTGCGCCTTGGGGGCGGCCACCTGCTGCTTGGTGCGCAGGTGGCCGACGGTGGTGGTCGGCGGGAGGGAGTTGAGCGGCATGTCCAGCAGGGTGGTGATACCGCCCGCCGCCGCCGCGCGGGTGGCGGTCCAGAAGCCCTCCCACTCCGTGCGGCCCGGGTCGTTCACATGGACATGTGTGTCGACGATCCCGGGGAGCAGGACGTCGTCGCCGAAGTCCTCCAGCCGGGCGCCGGCCGGCACCTCGGCGTCGTACGGCAGGACGGCGTCGATTCTCCCGTCGGCGACGGCGACCGCTGCGGGGCGCGTCCCGTCCGGGGTGACCACACGCGTCGAGCGCAGTACCAGTTTCACGTCCGCACCGGACACCCGTGCTCCTCACTTCGGACTTTCGAACGCTGACGAATTCAACGAACTGTTGAAGGAGTCTTCACTCGGGATTCGGGCCCGTCAAGACCCACTTTCCCCGCCGGGCGGCCGTCGGGCCATTCCGCGCCCACAACTGGAGATTTCCACAAAGTAGAAGACTCTTTTCGAAGAGCGGAACGTAACATAGGACCAGTACCGGCCCGAAGAACTGCCCCGCCGACTGCCGACACCAGGACAAACGGGCTCTGACCGGCCAGGACGCCGTACCCGGAGCAGTGGGCCGATCGGGAACCGCCCGGTAGGCTGCTGGGTGCCTCGCCGGGCGGGGCACCCGCTCTTCCGCCTCGAAAGGAACGTTGACGTGCCGCCGTCCCACGCCAGCACATCCGACTCCAAGCCCGCCGCTACCAGCGGTGGTGTGCAGTCCCTTGAGCGCGCCTTCGATCTGCTGGAGCGGATGGCGGACGCGGGGGGTGAGGTCGGGCTGAGCGAACTCTCCGCGAGCAGCGGACTCCCCCTGCCCACCATTCACCGCCTGATGCGCACGCTGGTGCTCTGCGGATACGTCCGCCAGCAGCCCAACCGCCGCTACGCGCTGGGCCCCCGGCTGATCCGGCTCGGCGAGTCCGCGTCCCGGCTCCTGGGCACCTGGGCCCGCCCGTATCTCGCGCGGCTGGTCGAGGAGACCGGCGAGACCGCGAACATGGCGCTGCTCGACGGCGACGAGATCGTGTACGTGGCACAGGTGCCGTCCAAGCACTCGATGCGCATGTTCACCGAGGTCGGCCGCCGGGTGCTCCCCCACTCCACCGGGGTGGGCAAGGCGCTGCTGGCGCACACGCCGCCGGAGGAGGTGCGGGCCCTGCTCGCCCGTACCGGCATGCCGGCCGCCACCGAGAAGACGATCACCACCCCCGACGGTTTCCTCGACGCGCTGGAGCAGGTCCGCCGGGTCGGCTACGCGGTCGACGACAACGAGCAGGAGATCGGGGTGCGCTGCCTGGCGGTCTCGGTACCGAACTCGCCCACCTCGGCCGCGATCTCGATCTCCGGTCCGGCGGGCCGGGTGACGGACACCGCGACGGAGCGGATCGTGCCGATCCTCCAGCAGGCCGCCAAGGAGCTCTCCGACGCGCTGGCGAGCAGCGGTTCCACCGGCTGAGAGCCGGCATACGGGGAGGGGGGTGGCCGCCGGCCACCCCCCTCCCCGTATGTCCCCCGTGCCTCAGGCCGGTTCCGGCACCGTCAGGCGGCCGTCGTCCATCCGGACCGTGCGGTCCGCCTTGTCCAGGTGGGCCAGGTCGTGCGTGACCAGCACCGTCGCCGTCGACCGCTCCCGGGTGAGCGTGACCAGCAGGTCCAGCACCGCCGCGCCCCGCTCGTGGTCGAGCGCGCTGGTCGGTTCGTCGACCAGCAGCACCGCCGGGTCGTTCATCAGGGCCCGTGCGATGTTGATCCGCTGCCGCTGGCCGCCCGACAGCTGGTGGGGCCTGCGTCCGGCCTGGTCGGCCAGGCCGACCGCGTCCAGCAGTTCCAGTGCCCGGGTGCGCGCCGCGCGCACCTGGCCGCCCGAGAGGTGGGTCATCACCTGGAGCTGCTCGGCCGCCGTGAGCGACGGCAGCAGATTGGGCTGCTGGAAGACGATGCCGATGTGCTCGCGCCGCAGCCGCGCCTGATCCGCACGGCCGAGACCGGCGGTGTCCGTGCCGGCGACGGCCACCCGGCCGGTGTCCGGGGTGACCAGGGTCGCGGCCACGGCGAGCAGGCTGGACTTGCCGGAGCCGGACGGTCCCACGACCGCCGTGAGCGAACCCGCGGGCACGTCCAGCGAGATCCGGTCGAGAGCGGTGAGCCGGGTGTCGCCGTCGGGGTAGGTGAGGGTGACGTCGGCGAGGGTGAGGGTCATCGGGCACTCCCGAGTGCGGTGAGCGGGTCGACGGCGGTGATCCGCCGGATGGACAGGGCCGCCCCGAGGGCACCGAGGACGATCATGATGGCCGCCGGGACCAGGACGGTCGCCGCGTCGAGGACGAATGGCACGGCCCCGCCACTGATCAGGGCGCCGATGCCGGAGGCGAGTGCGGTGCCCACGCCGGTCCCGATGGCGAGCATCACGACGGCCTGCCCGAGCGCGTCGCGCAGCAGGTACCGGGTGGAGGCGCCGAGCGCCTTGAGCACGGCTACGTCGCCGCTGCGCTGGATCGTCCAGACGGTGAAGAAGGCGCCGATGACCAGGGCGGAGATGGCGAAGAGGAAGCCGCGCATCAGCTGGAGCGAGCCGTTCTCGGCCTGGTAGGAGCCGATGGCGGTGAGGGAGTCGGCGAGGGTGAGGGTGCTGGTGCCGGCCGCCTTGTCGCCCGCGCCGAGATCGGCGCCGCCGGTGGTGGTCAGGGCGATCACCGTGGCATGCCGGGCCCCGCTGTCGCCGTCGCCGCCGAAGTGCTGCCAGTCGTCGAGCGAGGTCCACACGACCGGGGTGTGGCTGTACGAGGCGTCCCCCGCGACGGCCACGACGGTGACCTCGGTGGAGCCGAGCCGCAGCCGGTCACCGGCCCCGGCCGCCAGGTCGTCGGCGGCCTGCTCGGACAGCACCACCTTCCCCGGTCCGACCCGGGCACCGCCGGTGGGCGCCAGGTCCCCGTCCGGCCGGACGCCGAACGCCGACACCGCGGCCGTGCGCTCCCCCTGGCCGGCGACGGCGTTGAGGGTGCGGATGCCGAGCGGCTCCGCGCCGCTCACCCCGGGCCGCTCCGCCCAGCTCCGCCAGGCGCTCTCCTGGACGACCGAGTCGGTGAAGGACACGGACCGGTCCTCGGGCGGGGCGGCGAACGCGAGGTGGTCGGCGTTCAGCCCGGTGATGGCCGAGGTGTTCTCCCGGGCCAGACCGGCGGTGAGGCCGGACAACAGACCCACGAGCAGCGTGATCAGCACCACGACCGTGCCCATGAGCGCGAACCGGCCCTTGGCGAACCGGAGATCTCTCCATGCGACGAACATGCTCCAAGCCTCGGCCTCCGGGCGCCCGGAAACATCGCCCGGCGGTGGGGCCCGACATCAACCTTTCGATTGACCGGCGCCCGGCGCCCCCCGTCTACGCTGGATGAATCATGGATTCCCGCGCCCATCCCCCGGTCGCCGCCGCGCTGCGGCTGTGTCTGCACGCGCTGCTGGTGGGGCTGCTCGCACTCGCGGCGGTACGGGCCGTCAGCGACGGCACCCACGCCACGGCGGTCGTCACGGTCAGCTGCCTGATGGCCGCCGTCTACGCGGCGGGCGCGCTCGCCCCCGCCGTACAGCCCGGCACCCCCGCGGGTGCACTGTGGCTGGCGGCGCTGGGCGCCGTGTGGCTGGCGCTGCTCCTCCTGTCACCGGAGGCCCTGTGGGTGGCCTTCCCGCTCTACTTCCTGCAGCTGCATCTGCTGCCGACCCGCTGGGCCCTGCCGGCCGTCGTGGTCACCGCGGCCGCCGCCATCGCCTGTTTCGTGCTGCACGGCGAGCCCGTCACACCGGGCACCTTCATCGGGCCGGTGCTCGGGGCGGCCGTCGCGGTCGCCACGGTCCTCGGGTACGAGGCGCTGTTCCGGGAGAGCGAACGGCGCCGGGAGCTCATCGAGGAGCTGATGTCGACCCGGGCGGAGCTGGCCGAGGCGGAACGCACCGCGGGCACGCTCGCCGAGCGCGAGCGGCTGGCCCGCGAGATCCACGACACCCTCGCCCAGGGCCTGTCCAGCATCCAGCTGCTGCTGCGCGCCGCCGAACGCACCCTGGCCGCCGACGCCCCCGCCACCGCGCATGTCCGCCGGGCCCGGGAGGCCGCCCAGGACAACCTGGCCGAGGCCCGCCGCTTCGTCCGCGCCCTGTCGCCGCCGGACCTGGAGAACGGCTCCCTGGCGGCCGCCCTGGAACGCCTCTCGTCCCGCAGCACCGGCCCCGGCCTCACCGTGCAGTTCGCGGTGAGCGGCACGCCGGTGGAGCTGCCCACCCCGTACGAGGTGGCGCTGCTGCGTACCGCCCAGTCGGCGCTGGCCAACACGGTTCAGCACGCCAGGGCCCGGCGTGCGGAGATCACCCTCAGCTTCATGGACACCTCGGTGTCGCTGGACGTCGTAGACGACGGCCGGGGGTTCACCCCGGGGCTCGGCCCGGTCGTCGCGGACCAGGACACCGGGGGCTTCGGACTGCCCGCGATGCGTGCGCGGGCCCGTTCGCTGGGCGGCACGCTCAGTGTCGAGTCGGCCCCCGGTCAGGGCGCGGCCGTCGCCCTGACCCTTCCGCTCCCGATCCCCGACGGCCGGCCAGGACAGGACGCCGCATGACCACCCCCGCCGACACCCCCATCAGGCTGCTGCTCGCCGACGACCACCCGGTGGTACGGGCGGGGCTGCGCGCCGTGCTCGACTCCGAACCCGGTTTCCGGGTGGTCGCCGAGGCGGCCACGGCCGAGCGGGCCGTCGAGCTCGCCGCGACCGGTGAGTTCGACGTCGTCCTCATGGACCTCCAGTTCGGGCCGGGCATGCACGGCTCGCAGGCCACCGCGGCCATCACGGCGCAGCCGGGCGCGCCGCGCGTCCTGATCCTCACCACGTACGACTCGGACGCCGACATCCTGGCCGCGGTCGAGGCGGGTGCCGCCGGCTATCTGCTGAAGGACGCCCCGCCGGAGGAGCTGGCGGCGGCGGTACGCACCGCGGCGGCGGGCCGCTCGGCGCTGGCACCGGCCGTCGCCCACCGTCTGATGGACCGCATGCGGACCCCCGCGGAGGCCCTCACCAAGCGCGAGCTGGAGGTACTCCAACTGGTCGGCGAGGGGCTGTCGAACCTGCAGATCAGCAAGCGGCTCTTCCTCAGCCAGGCGACGGTGAAGTCCCACCTGGTGCACATCTACGCCAAGCTCGGCGTGGACTCCCGCACCTCGGCGGTCGCGGCGGCGACGGCCCGCAGGCTCATCCGCCGCTGACGCCGCCGCCCGCCGTCGCGCCGCCGGTCAGCCGCGCGGCGGCTCGCCGAAGAGATCGACGGCGACCCGTACGTCCCTGAGCGCGGAGGCCAGCGCGCTCACCGAGCCGATCGCCCCCGCGATCAGCAGCAGCGAACGGCGCAGCCGCGGAATCTCGGGCACGCCGCCCGTCGCCATCGCGTCCAGGGCGGCCAGCTCCTCCTCGGCGATCCCCCGGTCCGGGAATTCGCGCGGATGCCCCGCCAGCTCACGGCGGAGCCGGGAGACGGCCGTGCGCAGCTCGGTCACCCTCGGATCCTCGCCGCTGCCGGTCACCCGCGTCTGCCCCACGCTTCGCAACAAAGCACTCCCCCTCGCACATCCTTGTGCCAGTGTTCCGACCGGTCCCCACACCTTGTTCAAGTGTCCGGGCGTGCGCGCAAGTTAACGCCATGACAGGTATCGGGCGCCACTCCGCGGACAGAATTCGGGGTGTCCCGTATGGGTGATCTGCGCGCCGTGCGGTGGACGCCGTCGCCGTCCGCACCCGCCTCCGCTTGCTTGCGCGAAGGGTGTGCGCAGGGTGCGCGACGGGGCACGAGGGGTGCGCGTCCGGGGCGCGTCGGTGTATCCAGACCGCATGACTGCGACAACACCAGCCCCGAAGGTAGCCGGACTGCTGCTCGCCGCAGGCGGCGGGCGACGGCTCGGCGGGCGGCCCAAGGCCCTGCTCGAACACCATGGCCGGCCACTGGTCGAGCACGCGGTGCGGATGCTGCGGGACGGCGGCTGCGACCCCGTCCACGTGGTGCTCGGCGCGGCGGCCGAGCGGGTACGGGAGCTGGCCGACCTCACCGGCTGCGCGGTGACCGTCAACCCCGGATGGGCCGAGGGCATGGGCTCCTCGTTGCGGGCGGGCCTCGGGGCGCTGGCCGCCACGGGGGCGGACGCGGCACTCGTCCTCCTGGTCGACCAGCCGGGGATCGGCGCGGACGCGGTGGCCCGGGTGCGCGCGGCGTACCGCTCCCGGACGGGGATCGCGGCCGCATCGTACGGCGGGGAGCGCGGCCATCCGGTGCTGTTCGGGGCGGACCTGTGGGCACAGATCGCGGCGGGGGCGGTGGGTGACCAGGGCGCTAGGGCGTATCTGCGGGCGCACCGCGATGCGATCACGCTCGTCGAGTGTTCCGATGTGGCTCAGGCGTACGACATCGACACGGTGGAGGACCTGAAACACCTCGGGTGACCGGACTGGCACGCTGCGCCAGCATCGGGGCAGTTCTGTCGACCCGGAGAATCTCGACATCAACAAACCATTGAACTTCCACCATGAGGAAACTACTATCCACTGGTCAGAAGCCCTCTGCACCTCGGACGGCTTCCACGCCCGTATCCCGGAGCCCTGGCACGCCGTGCCATTTCAGGCGACCCGGCGGCCGTGAGACGCCGCCCGCACCGCCCGCTGAAGGAGTGACAGCTCATGTCCGCACCAGCGCCGTCCCCGCTGGCCATCGTCGATGCCGAGCCCCTGCCCCGGCAGGAAGAGGTCCTGACCGACGCGGCCCTCGCGTTCGTGGCCGAGCTGCACCGGCAGTTCACGCCCCGCCGCGACGAGCTGCTCGCCCGCCGCGGCGAGCGCCGCGCCGAGATCGCCCGCACCTCCACGCTGGACTTCCTGCCCGAGACGGCGGCGATCCGCGCGGACGATTCCTGGAAGGTCGCCCCGGCCCCGGCCGCGCTGAACGACCGCCGGGTGGAGATCACCGGTCCGACCGACCGCAAGATGACCATCAACGCCCTGAACTCGGGCGCGAAGGTCTGGCTCGCCGACTTCGAGGACGCGTCCGCCCCCACGTGGGAGAACGTTGTCCTCGGCCAGCTCAACCTGATCGACGCGTACACCCGCGCCATCGACTTCACGGACCCGAAGTCCGGCAAGTCGTACGCCCTCAAGCCCGCCGACGAGCTCGCCACGGTCGTCATGCGCCCCCGCGGCTGGCACCTGAGCGAGCGCCACCTCCAGTTCGACGGCACCCCGGTGCCCGGCGCGCTGGTCGACTTCGGCCTCTACTTCTTCCACAACGCCCAGCGCCTCATCGACCTCGGCAAGGGCCCGTTCTTCTACCTCCCGAAGACGGAGTCGCACCTGGAGGCCCGCCTCTGGAACGACATCTTCGTCTTCGCCCAGGACTACGTCGGCATCCCGCAGGGCACCGTCCGCGCGACCGTCCTGATCGAGACGATCACGGCCGCGTACGAGATGGAGGAGATCCTCTACGAGCTCCGCGACCACGCCGCCGGGCTGAACGCGGGCCGCTGGGACTACCTCTTCTCCATCGTCAAGAACTTCCGCGACGGCGGCTCCAAGTTCGTCCTGCCGGACCGCAACGCGGTGACGATGACCGCGCCGTTCATGCGCGCGTACACCGAACTCCTCGTCCGCACCTGCCACAAGCGCGGCGCGCACGCCATCGGTGGCATGGCCGCCTTCATCCCGTCCCGCCGCGACGCCGAGGTCAACAAGGTCGCGTTCGAGAAGGTCAAGGCCGACAAGGACCGCGAGGCGAACGACGGCTTCGACGGCTCCTGGGTCGCCCACCCGGACCTGGTCCCGATCGCCATGGCGTCCTTCGACGCGGTCCTCGGCGAGAAGCCGAACCAGAAGGAGCGCCTGCGCGAGGACGTCGCGGTGGCCGCCGGCGACCTGATCGCCATCGACACCCTGGACGCCAAGCCCACCTACGAGGGGCTGCGCAACGCCGTCGCGGTCGGCATCCGCTACATCGAGGCCTGGCTGCGCGGCATGGGCGCGGTCGCCATCTTCAACCTGATGGAGGACGCCGCCACCGCGGAGATCTCCCGCTCGCAGATCTGGCAGTGGATCAACGCGGACGTGGTCTTCGAGAACGGCGAGCACGCCACGGCGGAGCTGGCCCGCAAGGTCGCGACCGAGGAACTGGCCGCGATCCGCGCGGAGATCGGCGACGAGGCGTTCGCCGCCGGCAAGTGGCAGCAGGCCCACGACCTCCTGCTCCAGGTCTCCCTGGACCAGGACTACGCGGACTTCCTGACGCTGCCCGCGTACGAGCAGTTGGGCTGACCCGCACGCCCGCAGGGCCCGTACCTCCCGGGCCGAAACGCCTGAGCCCCCGGCACGCACAGCGCCGGGGGCTCAGGCGTTCGACCGTCAGCCGGTCGCCGCCTCCATGTCCGCCTTGACGGCCGACTCGTCCAGCCCGGTGAGCACCGACTCGGGGTCGCCGCCCTTCATCACCGCCTGACCCACATCGGTGCGGATCGCGCCCCGGACTGCGGGCCAGGACCGCATGTTGACCGGCGCGAACTGCGCCTCCTCCAACTGCTCGATGAACGGCAGGAGCTGCCGTTCGGCGGACTTCCCGGTCGCAGCGTCGGAGGCGGAGTACGTCACGGGCAGCGCGGACTGGCCGCCGCCGTAGGTACGGGCGGACTTCCCGCCGTAGAGGTAGGAGAGGAAGGCGCCGCACTCCTTGCGGTGACCGTTGCGCTGGAACGCCATCAGCCAGTCACTGATGCCCACCGGAGGGGCGGCCCCGCCGTTCTTCTTGGGGAACGCGGCGTGCGCGTAAGGGAGTTTCGCCTGGTCGGCCGCGCCCATCAGCATGGGGTGGGCGATCATCATGCCGATGTCGCCCCGCAGGAACTGGGCGTACGCGTCGGTCCGGTTGAGCTTCGTGGGGTCGGCACCGGCCAGCCCCTCCGCGACCAGTTCGTCCCGCAGCCAGGCCAGGGCCTCGGGGTTCTCCGGCCGCAGGAAGTCGTACTCCCCCAGCTCGTCCGTGTAGCCGCCGCCGGCCGCGAGCATCCAGGACAGGGCCTCGTCCTCGGCCGCCTCGGGGCCGAGCTGGAGCCCGTACGGCGTCTTCACGCCGATCGCCTTCAGCGCCTGGGCGGCCGCCCGCAACTCGTCCCACGACGTGGGGGCACCGCTGACGCGGGCGCGCCGGAAGAGCTCCTTGTTGTAGAAGAGCCGGGGCGTGCTGGCCAGGAACGGAATGCCGTAGGCGGCGTTGTCGACCGTGCCCGCCTGGGTGAAGGTCCGGATGAAGTCGGCCTGGGTGACGATGTCGAACAGCTGGGTCATGTTGTAGAGCCGGCCGTCCTCGGCATAGGGCGCGAAGACGTTCGACTGTGCGATGTCGGGCGCCCGGCCCTCCTCGACCCGCTGGGCGAGCACCTTGTCGATCTTGTTGTACGGGACCCGCTCCAGGTCGATCCTGATGCCGTCGTGCTGCTTCTCGAAGGCGGCCACGACGCTGTCCCACTGGTCGCCGAGCGAAGCGCCGATGCTCTTGTCGTAACTGGCCACGAGCAGGTGGAGCTTCACCTCCTTGCTCGACGAGCAGCCGGTGAGCCCGAACGCGGCCGTGGTGCCGGCGAGGCCGGCCGTCTGAAGAAGGAACTGCCGCCGACGCACCGCTCTTGCCACCTCTTGCTCGTTCAGCACATGCATTTATGGCAGATTCTGCCACAAGGGCACTCACTGCCCATCGCCTGTCCGGCGGCCGAAGTACCCCAGGGCATAACCTGATCCGCATGCAAGGTGGCTCATTGACGGAGCGGCGCAAGGCCGCGACCCGACTGGATATCGCCCGCACGGCGGCGGCTCTCTTCGTGGAGCACGGCCTGCGGAGCACGCGCGCCGAGGACATCGCGCGGGCCGCGGGCGTCGCCCCGCGCACCTTCTACCGCTATTTCGCGACCAAGGAGGAGGCCATCACCCCACTGCTCGCCGCCGGCGCCCGGCAGTGGGTGGAGGCGGTGCGGGGCGCCCCGGCCGGCCTGTCGGTGCCGGACGCGCTGCGACACGCGGCGGCGTGCGCGCTGGCCGCGGACCCCGGTGACACGGCGGCCACGGAGTCGCTGGAGTGGGTGCGGTCACTGCTGCGGATGGCGGCGGACAGCCCGGCGCTCCAGTCGGTCTGGAACGACGCGTGCCACGACGCGGACGTCACCCTGGCAGGGGTGCTCACGGCGCGTGCCGGACTGCCGGACGGGGCGGACTCGCTGGACATCCGGCTGACGGCCGGGGTCGCGGGCGCGGCGGTGCGGGCAGCGGTGGAGACCTGGGCGGCCGGCGACGCCCCGGCCGCGGGACCGCAGGGACCGGCGGCGCTGGCCGAGCGCTGCCTGACCGCTGCCGAGAGCGCACTGAAGAGCCCCTGACCCCTGTCGTCCCCGGCCCTTCTTCCCCCGACCCCGGTCGCCGCGGATCCGGTTCGCGAAACCCGCCGGGGCTGCGCGAACCGGTCGGTCGGCCCCGGGCCGGCTACTTCAGGCCGGCGTCCAGGGCGTTCATCAACGAGACCGGTGCGGGTGCGATCGCCATCGAGGATCTCGACTTCACTGCCGAGATGACCCGGGAGAAGCACGGCCGCCGGAAACGGTTCCGGCAGCTCGTCTCCGGCATCCCGACCGGGAGGCTCAGGGCCCGGCTGGTCTCCATGGCCGCCGAACACGGCCTTGCGATTGTCGCGGTCGACCCCGCCCATACCTCCGTGTGGGGTGCCCAGCACTGGCAGAAGCCGCTGGTCACCGTGGACCGCAGGATGTCCCGTCACGATGCCGCCGGTATCGCGATCGGACGCCGCACCCTCGGACACCCGATCCGGCGTCGGACGGCACCGCCCCGTGCACACCAGAGCGATGTGCACGGGCATCGGACCGCCCATGGAGCACAGGGGAAACCAAGTGGTCTGGACCAGCCCGTCAAGAGGTTCAGACCATTCTTCAACGGCGGCACTGGTGCGTGGTGTTGGGACCGCCACGGATAGGATCGATCGCGGCAGGCTGCAGCGCAGAGGCAGCGGCCGTCGCGCCCTGCGGGACAGCCCTTGGCGCCAGGCCGGCGGACGCCGGTTTCGACTCCGGCCGGTCCTGCCACCTTTTCGTGGAGGAGAGACGATGGCGTCGGTTCGTCCCGCGCGGGCGCAGAACACGGGAGCCGACGCGGTGGCGGCCTTCCTCGATCCGCAGGAAAGGGCGAGCCGACTGCAGGCACACCGGTACGCGGTGCCCCGGTGGATGATCGAGGCGTCCGCCGAACGACGTGCGGCCGGGGACTGGCAGGGGGCCTGCGCGGCGGCCCGGTTCGATGTGGCGTTCGACCTGCCGCAGGTCTCCGCGCGGTACGGTCCGGACGTGGCCGCGGCGCTCCGTGACGATCTCCTCGGTCTGGTACCCGACCTGGTGCGCCAGTATCTGCCGCGGGGAGTGGACGGGCGCTCGACGCTGGTCACCGACCTGACCGTGGTCCTGGCGGGTTACGGCGTCACGGCGGACGTGTCCGGGGCGACGGCTCCGTATCTGTATCTGCGCACGCCCTCGTTGATCGAGGGACCGCAGCGGATCTCGCTCCGGTTCGGGGCGGTGCGACACGACTCGACACCCCGCACCCGCTCCCTGGGCGTCCTGGACTGGCGGGCCTGCCGGTACCTGTGGGACGCCCGCCGTACCGGCGAACTGCGCGCACGCGCCGGCGGCGGCGACCGGTTGCCGTTCCTCCACGCCGACGGCACACCACGCGGGGCGGACGAACTGCCGGACGCGGACCCGGGCGCCGGCGACCCGGTGGCCCGTGCCGAGTGGGCGACGCTGCTGTACCAGCGGGGCCGGATCGCGGAGGCGCTGGCGGTAGCGGGCATCGACTTCGACGCGGCCGACCCGGAATCGCCGTCGCGGCTCCGGACGGCACCGGAGACGATCCTGGCCCGGCTGGCGCTCGATGTTCCGGGGCTGGCGTCGGAGGCCGGACGGCTCGCGGACCTGTACCCGGTGACGCTCCTCCAGACCGGCGACAAGTGGCGCGGCTGCGCCCTGCTGGACTTCACGGGCCGGGGCGGCGGCAGGAGGCCGCGGATCAGACGGGTCGAGCGGGAGGCGGCTGGGGACGTGGCCCGTCTGCCCCAGGCGTGCTGGCAGCGGTTGCCGGACCTCGAACTGCTGCGGGCCGGTGATGTGACTCCCGGGCAGTTGCATCCGCTGGTCGCCGGGGCCCTGTTTCCCGGCCTCGACACGACGGCGGGGTCGCCGGGACCGACGCCGCCCGCGCCGGTACGGGTCAGGTGCCGCGGCGAGTGGCACCAGGCCGCCTTCCGCGACGGGCGGCTCGACTCCCCGCACAGCCCCCAGGAGCGACAGCACGAGAACGCGCTGCGTGCCTTCGGCGGTGCGGTGACCGGCTGCTTCGCCGTGGAGCACTCCGCCACCTCCGGGATCGGCCGGCTGCCCAAGGCCCTGCGGGCGCAACTCCGGGATCTCTTTCTGCGCGCCCAGCACGGGGACACCCCGGGGGTCCTGGAGCTCCTGGACGCCGGGATGGACCCGCGCGTACGGGACGGCGGACGGCGAACCCTGCTCCATGTGCTGAACCTCCTCGACCACGAGCCCCTGCTGCCCCGGCTCCTGGCGGCCGGTATCGATCTGGAGGCCGTGGACCACCGGAACCGCACCGCGCTCTGCGTGGCGGTCGCCGAAGGCGGTCCGGCGGAACTCGTGACGGCGCTGATCGGGGCCGGGGCACGGATCGACGTCGTCGACCGGGCGGGACTCTCGCTGGACCAGCTGATCCGCAAGTACCGGCGGACGGACCTGGACTTCCTCAGGGAACGGGTGGAGAACGAGCATCCGGGCCTCGGTGCCGGCTGGTGGTACGAGTGGGAGAAGAAGAATGCCGCCGAGGAGGACGGAGAGGATGAGGACGGGTGAGCACCGTCGTCCCCGGCAGACCGGGACAGCCCCACGTACCGCCGAGCCCGGACGCCCCGCAGCCCCCGAGGTGGGTGGAGACCGTCCGCGTCACCGACCGGGCCCGGCCGTGACGTCATGCCGCCGCCCGCCGGCCCGGGACAGCCGGCAGGGGGTTCAGTCGCCGAGGACTACCGTGCGCTGGTCGGAGAAGTCGCCCCACTTCCCGTCGGGCAGCTTGGCGCGGAGCTTCATCGAGTAGCGGGTGCCGCGCGGGTCCGTGACGGTGAGGCGGTAGTTCGCCCGGCCCTTGGGCGGGTTGGCGCCCCAGACGATCGTGGTGGTCAGGCGGCCACCGATGAAGAGCTGGTACGCGGGGATCTCGCCGCCCGTCTCCGGCTGCTTCCAGTCCAGGTCGATGGCGTACTCCTTGCCCTGGACGCGGTTGCTGACCCGCAGGTCGGCGGGGGCGGTGCTAGCGGGTGCGCCCGGCGCGGCGGCGGTGGTGAGGTCGATGGCGTTGCTGTCCGGCGAGGAGGTGTCGGCGGCGTCGCGGGCACGGACCGTGAAGGTGTAGACGGTGCCGGGGCGCAGGCCGGTCAGATGTGCCGTGGTCCGGGTGCCGGGCACGCTGTGGATCCGGGAGTCCTCCTGGTAGATGTCGTACGAGGTGACTCCGACGTCGTCCGTCGAGCCGCCCCAGGTGAGGTTCACCGCCCGGCTGCCGTCCACCGTTCCGCGCAGCTTCACCGGGCGGGTCGGCGGTTCGTGGTCGGCGGGGGTCGGGGCGGGTGTGGTGGCGCGGGCGGCGGCGCTCGGCGCGGAGAGGTTCCCGGCGGCGTCGCGGGCGCGGACGGTGAAGGTGTAGGCGGTCGACGCGGTCAGCCCGTCCACGTCGGTCATCACCTTGGCGGCCGGGACCGATTCGACCCGCTCGCCCTCGCGGTAGACCTCGTAGCCGGTGACCGCCTTGTCGTCGGAGGCCCGCTCCCACATGACGTGCACGGAGGTGGCGCTGCTCGCCTGCGCCGTCACACGGCCCGGCACCGTCGGCTTGACGGTGTCGGCCCGGGGAGCGGAGTCGCAGGCGCTGAGCGCGACGAGGAGCAGGGCTGCGGAGCAGGCCGACGCGGCGGTTGCGTGGGGGCGTTGCACGGTCATGCCTTCCGTCCGGAAGCAATGGTCCAGACCTGTATCGCATGGCGCGGGGGTCTCCGACAAGAGGGTGGAGCGGAAGCTTCCGCAATGTGGCGATGTGTACGGGCGGCCTGCGCGAGCGGCCTGCGCGCGTCGGCCGTCCGGCGGCCGGTCCCCGAAGTGGCGTACGGTCGGATGATGTTGTGCATACGGGGTGTTGTGCTGCCCGAACGCGAGGAACGCACGTTCTGGACCGACGGCGAGGTGCTCCGCGCGGGGCCTCCGCCCGGCGGGCTCGCCGGGCGGGACGCGGAGACGGTCGTCGACGGCGGCTGGCTGCTGCCCGGTCTCGTCGATGTGCATACGCATCCGGGTGCCCTGGAGCCGGGCTCGCCGTTCGACGAGGATTTGCTGCGCAGGCAGTTGGGCGAGCACCGGGACGCCGGAGTGCTCGCGGTGCGCACCCCCGGCACCTCGCAGCGGATGCCCGCATGGGTGGCGAAGGACCCGGAGCTGCCTCATGTGACGTCGGCGGGACGGTGGCTGGCCACACCCGGACGGTTCTTCCCCGGCTTCGGACGCGATGTGAGCGAGGACGAGTTGGCGCGGGCGGCCGTGGAGGAGGCGGCGGCTTCGGGCGGGTGGTGCAAGGTCATCGGTGACTGGGCCGCCGACGAACCGGCCGTGCCACTGCCGCTGTTGAGGTCGGTGGTGGCGCTGGTGCACGCGGCGGGCGGCAAGGTGGCGGTGCACTGCCAGACCGCCGAGGGCACCCGCAACGCCGTACTGGCGGGCGCCGACAGCCTGGAGCACGGGATGCATCTCGACCCTGCCCTGCTGGACCGGATGGCCGCGCAGAGAACGGCGTTCGTGCCGACGCTGAGCGTGTTCGGCGCGAAGGAGGACGCGATGCGGGCACGGGAGCCGAGCGCGCGCCGTGATCTGTGGCTGGCCGGCTGGGACACCATGCTCGACAATGTGCGCGCGGCCCACGAAGCGGGGGTGACGGTGCTGGCCGGGACGGACTCCTTCCCGTGCGGAACGGTCGCGGGCGAGATGGAGTGGCTGGTACGGGCGGGCCTTCCCGCCCACGCCGCGCTCGGCGCCGCGTCCTGGACGGCGCGGGCCTGGCTCGGGCTGCCGGGCCTGGTGGACGGCGCACCCGCCGATGTCGTCGCGTACGCCACCGATCCGACGCTCGACCCCGGTGCGCTGAACCACCCGAGCCGGATCGTGCTCCGCGGACGCGTCGTGCGATGAGCCCAGGCACCCCCGATGAGTTCCGGGCAACGGAGGAGTCAGCACTGTATGGACACGCACACGGAGACCACTCCCACGATCGACCTGGAACCCGCCGCGCGGCAGATCGCCGCCCTGCTCGACGGCATCGACGATCAGCAGCTGGACGGCCCCACGCCCTGTCCGGACTATGCCGTGCGCGAGCTGCTCGCCCATGTGGCCGGGCTGAGCGCGGCATTCCGTGACGCGGCGCGGAAGGACTTCGGCCCGACGACCGACACCCCTGCGGACGCAGGCCTTCCGGTCCTCGGCGACGACTGGCGCGAGACGCTGCCGCCACTGCTGGACGAGTTGGTGACGGCCTGGCGCGATCCTGCCGCCCGGCAGGGGATGACCAGGGCGGGCAGCGTGGATCTGCCGGGCGAAGTGGCACTGCTGGTCGCGCTGGACGAGCTGGTGATCCACGGCTGGGACCTCGCCCGGTCGACCGGCCAGACGTACGAGGGGGACGAGGCGAGCCTTCGCGCCTCGCTGGCCATGCTGACCCCCAGCGACGACAACCCCAGGCCGGAGAGCATCTTCGGCCCGCCCGTCCCGGTCCCGGCCGACGCGCCCCTCGTCGACCGGGCCATCGCGATGAGCGGCCGCCGCCCGGACTGGAAGCCCGGCGACTGAGCGGTACGCGGGGGCGCCGCTCGGGGGTTCGGACGGCGTGGCCCGCGCGGGGCCGGGGCCCGGTCAGGCGGTGACCGGCATGCGCGCCACCTCGCGTGCCTGTTCCCGCAGCCGTTCGTCGGCCGGGGACATCCCTGGCCCCAGGCCCGCGGCCCGCACCCGGCGGTCCCGTTCGGCCAGGGCGGTCAGGCGGCGACGGCCTTCCTCCGTGAGGGCAGCTGGTCCGAGTACGGCCAGGGCCTCCAGCGCGGTCTCCGCGTCGGCGTCCCGCTCCGCCGCGTCCAGGAGCAGTCCGGCCGCGCGGGGGCCGTCCAGGGACTCCGGCGCGATCGCGTGCAGGGCGAGCACCGCCGACGGGACCTGCCTCGGCTCGATGAGCAGGCCCTCCAGCCCGGGGACCAGCGGCCGGGCCGCGTCGCCGATGCGGCCCGCTGCCCGCGCGGCACGGCCGGACGTCCAGCTCAGCCACATCGGCTCCGTCTCCGCGAGCACACCGGCCAGCACCGGCACCGCTTCCTCCGGGTCACCGGTGATCCGCCACAGCGCCGCGGCGATCTCGACATCGGCGTCCATCTGCGGCATGTTGCGCCCGCCCGCCCGGTCGCTGAGCGCGGACCTGAGGGCGGGGACCAGGGCGACCGCCTCCGGGCCCAGCCCGGCGGCGAGGCTCGCCGCCTCCCGCACCGCCGGATCGCCGGGGGTCAGCCGTTCGGCGACGGCCGCCCGCAGCGGGCCGGTCTCCCCCGTCAGCTCGCGCACCGCCGTCGCCGCGGCGAGCCGGCCTTCCGCCGGGCCGGTGCGTGCCGCGACGGTCAGGAGCTCCGCGGTCGCCTCCCGGTGCTCCGGCGGGCAGATCGCGACCAGCGCCTTCGGTACCGCCGCCGGGCAGACCGGCAGCGCGGCCGCCAGTTCGGGCAGGGCGGCCGATGCCCGGCTCCCCCACGCGCCGAGCAGGGAGACCAGCCGGACGGCCTCATCCGCGGCGGGACCGTCCGCCGCGGCCAGCCGGTCACGGATGGCGTCCAGCAATTCCGGGTCGTACGTGAACGAGGCCCCGGCCACCCCCGCGTACAGGAACCCGCATGCCGCGCCCAGGGCCCGTGGGCGCCGCCCCAGGTCACGGGCGAGGAGCGGGGCGGCCCGGCCGGGGTCCACGCAGACGAGCGCCTCCAGCGCGCGGTCCGCCGGATCGCCCTCCCCCACGGCGATCCGGGCCAGCTGCGGAGCCGCCGCCGCGGCCCGGACGCCCAGCTTCGCGAGCAGCGAGTACGCCGAGTGCGCGTCCGCCGGGTCGGCGATCAGCGCCTCCGCCGCACCGGACAGCCGCTCCGGCGCGCTGCGCGACAGCAGGCACGCCGTCTCGGCGGCCCACAGCGCCTCCTCCCGCGCCGCGGGGTCCGTACTGCGCAGGGCGGCGTCGAGCAGGGTGTACGTGGCGTCGCGGTCGGCGTCGGTGTCGCGGAGCAGCAGCGCTTCGACGACGTACTGAAGCGGTTCGTTGCGCTCCAGATCCAGCCGGTCCTCGACGAGGCCGTTCACCGGCAGGAGGGAGAGCATCTCCCCGTGGTGCGCCGGTCCCCACGGCAGTCCGCCGTCCACACACGCCAGCAGTGCCGCGATCCGTACCTCACCGGGTTCGTCCGCGCCGATGGCCGCGGTCGCCGCGTCGGCCGTGCCCGACGGGTCCAGATGGGCCATTGCGCCCAGGAGTTCGGCCCGTACCAGGGGCTCGGTCTCGGTCTTCCAGCGCCGGTGGAGCACCGGCAGTACCCGCTCGGCCGCGCCGGTCATCGCGGCGGCCCACACCGCGGCGCACCGGAGCCCCGGATCCTCCGCATCGACCGTCGTGAGGATCAGCGGCAGCTCACCGACGACGGCCGCCCGGCAGGCTGCCGCGTCGCCGTCACCGTCGTCCGCCCCGCCCTCCGCTATCCCGCCGAGCAGCACCAGCAGGTCCTCCGTGCGGTGCCCGGCCCCGGCGAGCCGTGCCAGGTACGCAACGGCGCGGGCCGTGGCCTCGTAGACCGAACCCTGGTGCAGGATGCAGCTGTACAGCTCGGAGATCGCCTCGGACGCGGCCTCCTCGATCTCGCCGGCGAGCGCACGCAGATGGCGGGGGACGTCCGCCGCGCTCCCGTAGGCGTGCTGGAGATCCGCCCAGGGCTGGGCGTCGACGTCGGCGAGGAACAGTACGAGATCCATGAAGCGGATCCTGCCACCCGGCACCGACAACACCCGCGGGCCGGCGCCCGGTCGCCCCGGACGCCGGTCCTCAGCTGGTGAAGAACTCCGTGATCTGGTGGGCGACCTGGTCGGGGTGGACCTCGTGCACCCGGTGGCCGCCCCCGATCGTGATCAGACGGCAGTCCGGGATCAGCGAGGCCATCTCCTGGAGGCGCCCCTGGGGCATGGTGGACTCCGGACCGCCCGCGATCATCAGCGTCGGCGCGACGATCTCGCCGAGGCCAGCCGCCCACTCGGGGTCGGGGTCGGCCACCTCGGCCCGGATGGGAGCGACGACGGCCCGGTCGTAGTCCACCGGCCCCTCCGGCTCGGCAACCGGCTTCAGTTCGCTCGGGAACGGCGGCGGGGTCTCCACCAGCACCAGCCGCTCCACCCGGTCCGCGTGCTCCTGGGCGAACAGATGGGCGACGACACCGCCCATGGAGTGGCCGACCAGGCCGACCCGGTCGAGCTCGCACTCGTCCAGGAAGCCGAGGACGTCGTCCCGCATCAGCTCCAAGGAGTACTCGTCCGGCCAGTCGCTCTCGCCGTGGCCGCGCAGGTCGAGTGCGTACACCCGCCACTCCTCGCCGAGCAGGGCGGCGGCCGCCTCCCAGCTCGCGGCGGAGCCGCCGAGGCCGTGCAGCAGGACCACGGGCGAGCCGAAGGGGTCGCCCCAGGTCCGGTACGCGAGCCGTACGTCGCCGACATCCACTACAGACTGATCTTCCATACCCATGACGCTACAGGCGCACGGGCGCGGATCGTTCCGCCGCCTCCGCGGTCGCCGCCACCGGCGGGCGCGTGGCGGGCGTCCGGCGGTGTTTTCCGGATCCGGTGCCGCTCAAACCCATGATCGACGGGCGCGGGAAGCGTCCGCCCCGGTGCCTGCGTACGCCGGTGCGCAGGCTGTATGACCTGCGCCTTCATTCCTGCCCGAAGATCGGACCCGACCCGTGACCGGCCGGTCGGCGGCCCCGTTGGGCTGATCGACGGCTCGCGCCGACGTGGGCCGGAATACGGAGGAGAGAACCACATGATGAAGAAGTTGATGCTGACCGCGGCGGTGCTGACCGCCGGCCTCGGGCTGGCCGTGAGCCCCGCCGCCCAGGCCGCGCCGAGCTCCACCGCCGTGCAGGCCGTGAAGGCACCGGCCGCGGTCTGCACCGTCAACGACAACGGGGTGAACTTCCGCGGCGGGCCGGGCAGCGAGTACCCGGTCCTGGGCCAGGTGAACCGGGGCCAGAACCTCGACGCCCGCGGCAAGCAGGGCGACTGGGTCATGGGGAACCTGTGGGGCGGCCCGACCGGCGTCTGGATCCACGTGGCCTACCTCGACTGCTGAGGCCGCCGCGCCGCCTCGGTCCAACCGCCGACCTGCACCTCGGCCCCCACTCGGCCCCGCATCGCGCCTCCGGCGCGGTGCGGGGCCTCCCGCGTTGCGGGAGAACTTCCCAACTCCCCGGCGCCGGAGGGGTGTACGGCCACCCCGCACCCTGATAGGAAAGCTTCCTAACAGACCGTCGGAACGAAGAACTCCCCTTGGAGGACTGGTGCACGCTCCCCCTAAGCGCGCCGCACGTCTCAACACCCGCTCCGTCCGCATCACGGTCATCGCGGTCGGACTGGCCCTCACGGCCATTCCCGTCGCCGCCTATGCCGGTGCCCCCTCGCACCAGGCTGCCGGCAAGCCGGCGGCAGCGGCCCCCAGGGCCGTCGCCGCGACCGGGCTGGACGATCCGGCGAAGAAGGAGATCGCCATGAAACTGGTCTCCAGCGCCGAGAACTCCTCGCTCGACTGGAAGTCCCAGTACAAGTACATCGAGGACATCGACGACGACCGCGGCTACACCGCGGGCATCATCGGTTTCTGTTCCGGCACCGGCGACATGCTCGACCTCGTCGAGCTGTACACCGAGCGCAAGCCCGGCAACGTACTCGCGAAGTACCTCCCCGCGCTGCGGAAGGTCAACGGCACCCCCTCGCACAGCGGTCTCGATCCGAACTTCACCAAGGACTGGGTGAAGGCCGCCGCCGACCCTGCGTTCCAGCAGGCGCAGAACGACGAGCGGGACCGGGTGTACTTCAAGCCGGCCGTCAAGCAGGGCAAGGCCGACGGCATCGGCACGCTGGGCCAGTTCGCGTACTACGACGCCATCGTCATGCACGGCGACGGCGGCGACAGCACCAGCTTCGGCTCCATCCGCAAGCGGGCCCTGTCCAAGGCGAAGCCACCGTCCCAGGGCGGCGACGAGGTCACGTACCTGGGCGCCTTCCTCGACGCCCGCGTCTGGGCGATGAAGCAGGAGGAGGCCCATGAGGACACCAGCCGGGTGGACACCGCCCAGCGGGTCTTCCTGAAGAAGGGCAACCTGAACCTGGACCCGCCGCTCGACTGGAAGGTGTACGGCGACAGCTTCCACATCGGCTGACCCGAGTGGTGGAACGCCGAGGCCGGTCCCGCCGCGTCGCGGCTCATGCGGGACCGGCCGTCCGGGTCGCCCGGCATGAAGCGGCCTCCGTGTTGCGGACGGCCGCCGCTTCACACGCGCGTGGTCAGTGCAGTGCCGGGGCGGAGCCGGCGCGGGTGGACGCGATCTCGTCGCCCGGTTCCATCGGTGCCGTCACGACGTCCGCGTCGCGGCCGCCGCCGATGTGGTTGAACAGGAGGTTCAGGATCACGGCCGCCACACAGCCGGTCGAGATGCCCGAGTCCAAAATGATCTTAGCGGTCTCCGGGAACGAGTGGTAGAACTCCGGAGCGGCGATCGGGATGAGGCCGACGGCCAGGGACACGGCCACGATCAGGACGTTGTTGTCCTTCTCCAGGTTGGCCTTGACCAGGGTCTGGATGCCGCTCGCCGCGACCGAACCGAAGAGCACCACGCCCGCGCCACCGAGGACGGGCCGCGGCACGACCGCGATCAGCGAGGCCGCCATCGGGCACAGGCCCATGAGGACGAGGAAGCCACCGCCCGTGGCGACGACGTACCGGCTGCGGATCTTCGTCATCGCGACGAGGCCGATGTTCTGGGCGAACGCGCTGCACATGAAGCCGTTGAAGACCGGGCTGATCGCCGAGCCGAGCGTGTCGGCGCGCAGACCGGCCGCGATGGTCTTCTCGTCGGCCGGGCGCTCCACGATCTCACCGAGCGCCAGCATGTCGGCCGTGGACTCGGTCATCGAGACGACCATGACGACGCACAGCGAGACGATCGCCGCGGCGGCGAACTGCGGGGCGCCGAAGTGGAACGGCGTGGGGAAGCCGATGATCGCCGCGTCGCCGATCGGGCTGAAGTCCGTGACGCCGAACGGGATCGCGATGAGGGTGCCGATGATCAGACCGAGGAGTACGGCGATCTGCTTCACGAAGCCGGTGGTGAAGCGCCGCAGCAGGAGGACGACGACGAGGGTGATGCCCGCGAGGGCGAGGTAGGTCGTCGAGCCGTAGTCCTTCGCCGCCGGGTTGGGCCCCTGGGCCCAGCCGAAGGCGACCGGCATCAGCGAGACACCGATGAGGGTGATGACCGTGCCGGTCACGACGGGCGGGAAGAAGCGCACCAGCTTGCTGAAGAAGGGGGCTGCTATGAACCCGAGGACACCGGCCACTATCACCGCCCCGAAAATGACGGGGAGCGCGTCCTTCTTGTCGTCGGTCGAGTTGACGACCGCGATCATCGGGGCGACGCCGGCGAAGGTGACACCGTTGACGAACGGCAGCCGGGCGCCGATCTTCCAGATGCCGAGCGTCTGGAGGAAGGTGGCGAGGCCCGCGGTGAAGAGACAGGCGCCGGTCAGGAAGGTGAGTTCCTTGGACGACAGGCCCACGGCCGCGCCCACGATCAGCGGCGGCGCGACGACGCCGGCGTACATGGCGGCGACGTGCTGGAGGCCGGTGGTCGCCATCTTCAGCGGCGGCAGCTTCTCGTCGACCGGATGCTTGCCTGCCGGGTTTTCGGTCCGCCCCTCGGTTTCCTCGTCGGGGGTGATGCCTTGCTTGGTGAACCTGGGCTTGGTGGCCACTGCGGCTCCTCCGGTTGTTTTCCAGTGCCTGGGCGGCACTCGCATCAGGGAGGTGGTGCGTCGTGCAAGGACTTGCCGGTATTCGGTTGTGGGTACTGCGCCCAGGTAGTGCTGACCGCCCCGAGACCGTGAAGCTTTGGGCCACGACTCGGGGCGGCACTTGAGCAGCCCGCTCGGCTGCTCAAGTCCGGTCGGGGGCCGTCCCCCCCGACCGGAGTTCATTGGGCGGGGGTGGCCGCCGGATCTCCGCGGAAGAAGGAGCGGCGTCTGGTACGTGCGATCGCGAGGCACCGGAAGGTCCTCGTAGCGGAGCTACTAGGGCCTTTCGGTAACGAAGCGAGCGTGCGTGCCAGGCGCCGCGACGCCGCGGAGATCCGGCGGCCACGCCCTAGCCCCCGGCGGCGATCCGCGCGAGGCGCTGCGCCTCCTGACGCGCATCGCGGGCGATGGCGTCCTCGTCGGCGTGCAACAGCCGTCCGTCCTCGACGACCGGCTTTCCGCCCACAAGAGAGAGCGTGACCGGGGCCGCCGCGCCGAAGACGATGGCGGTCACCGGGTCGGCGATCGAGGAGTGCCCGATGCCGTCGATCTTCCAGAGGACCAGGTCGGCGAGCTTGCCGGGTTCCAGGGAGCCGATCTCGGCGGCGCGCCCCAGGACCCTGGCCCCGCCGGCGGTGCCGAGCCTGAGCGCCTGGCGGGCGTTCAGCGCGGCCTCGCGGTGGGCGCCGAGCCGGTTGATGAGCAGCGCGTTGCGCAGCTCGGTGTGCAGTTCGCCGGACTCGTTGGACGCCGTGCCGTCCACGCCGAGGCCGACGGGTACGCCTGCCCTCAGCATGTCCGGGACGCGGGCGATGCCCGCGGCGAGGCGTGCGTTGGACGACGGACAGTGCGCGACACCCGTGCCCGTGCGGGCGAAGGCGGCGATGTCGGAGTCGTTCATGTGGACGCAGTGCGCCATCCACACGTCCTCGCCGAGCCAGCCCGTCGACTCGAAGTAGTCGGTCGGGCCCATGCCGAACAGCTCGTGGCAGAACTTCTCCTCCTCGACCGTCTCGCTGCCGTGGGTGTGCAGCCTGACTCCGAGTCGGCGCGCCAGCTCGGCGCCCTGCCTCATGAGTTCGGTGGAGACGGAGAAGGGGGAGCAGGGCGCGACGGCCACCTGGGTCATCGCCCCGAAGGAGGCGTCGTGGTGCGTGCGGACGGTCTCCTCGGTGGCGGCGAGCGCGCCGTCGAGGGTCTCGACCGCGAAGTCCGGCGGCAGGCCGCCGTCCTTGACGCTGCGGTCCATGGACCCGCGGGCGAGGGTGAACCGTACGCCCATGTCACGGGCGGCCCCGATGATGGCGCCGGACAGGTCGCCGGAGCCCTTCGGGTACACGTAGTGGTGGTCCATGGCGGTGGTGACGCCGCCGCGGGCCATCATCGCGAGCGAGCCCTGTGCCGCGACGCGGGCCATCTGTTCGTCGATGCGCGCCCAGGTCGGGTACAGCGCGACCAGCCAGTCGAACAGGTTGTGGTCGGTGGCGAGGCCCCGGGTGATCCACTGGTAGAAGTGGTGGTGCGTGTTGATCAGGCCGGGGGTGACCAGGTGCCCGGTGCCGTCGATGCGGCGTACGACGTCGGCCAGGTTCTCGGGGGCCCGGCCGGCGCCGACGGATTCGATGCGGTCGCCCGCGACGACGACATGGCCCGAGGCGTACTCGGTGTCGTCGGCGTCGACGGTCGCGATCGAACAGTTCTCGATGACGATGCGTTCCACATGGTCAGGGGCTGCCGATGCTGCCATGGTGCTTCCTTCTCTTTCCGGCGGTGTGGGCACGGCAGGACCCTAGGAGGATTTGAGTGCCACGGCCGTGCGGCCGTGGGTGCCGAGATGGTGGAAGAACAGGTTGAGCAGGACCGCGACGAGTGCTCCGGCGCTGATCCCGGAGCCCAGTACGGTCTGCGCCCAGGACGGGAATCCGGCGTAGAACTCGGGCGCGGCGAGCGGGATGATGCCCGCGCCGAGCGCCACGGCGACCAGGATGATGTTGGAGCTGTCGTCGAGTCCGGCCTCGGAGAGGGTGCGGATGCCGCTCACCGCGATCGAGCCGAACAGGACGATGCCGGCGCCGCCGAGTACGGGCATCGGCACCGTGGAGACCACCGCGCCGAGCACCGGGAAGACACCGAGGACCAGGAGCGCGCCTCCCGCGGCGGCGACGACGTAGCGGCTGCGCACCTTGGTCAGTGAGACGACGCCGACGTTCTGGGCGAAGGCGGAGGTGGGGAAGCCGCCGAAGACGGGGCCGAGGAGGGTGGCGATGCCGTCAGTGCGCAGGCCCCGGGTGATGGTCCTGCCGTCGGTCTCGCGGTCGCAGATCTCGCCGATGGCGAGCATTCCGGCGCTGGACTCCGTCATCAGGACGAGCGTCACCAGGCAGAGCGAGATGATCGCGGCGGGCTGGAACTCGGGCGCGCCGAACGCGAAGGGCGTCGGCAGCGCGGCGACCGGGGCGGAGCGGAGCGCTCCGAAGTCCGCCATGCCGAACGGGATCGCGGCCAGGGTTCCGATCAACAGGCCGAGCAGCAGGGCCACTTGCTTGACGAAGCCGCGGCCGAAGCGCTGGATGAGCAGGATGACCACGAGTGTGAAGGCGGCGAGTGCCAGGTACTTCATGTCGCCGAAGTCGGCGGCGGTCTTGTCGCCGCCCTGTGCCCAGGCGACCGGCACCGGCATCAGGGTCACCCCGATGAGCGTGATGACGACGCCTGTGACCAGCGGCGGGAAGAAGCGCAGGAGCTTGCCGAAGAAGGGTCCGATGGCGAGACAGAAGACGCCGGCGACCATCACCGCACCGTAGATGGCGGGGAGCTGGTCCCCCTTGGCGTTGGTCTCGGCGATGGCGAGCATCGGCGCGATTCCGGCCGAGGAGGCGGCGTTGACGAAGGGCAGCCGGTTGCCGACGAAGCCCTTGACGCCCAGGGTCTGCAGGAGGGTGGCCACACCTGCGATGAGCAGGCTCGCGGCAATGAGCCGGGTCCGGCCCGCGGTGTCGAGGTGGACGGCCTGGCCGATGATGAGCGGGGGCGTGACCACTCCCGCGTACATGGCGGCGATGTGCTGGAGCGCGGCCGGCACGAGCCGCGAGGGGTGGAGCTTCTGGTCGACCGGGTGGACCTCGGGTCCTTCCGGCCGGGTGGAACACGGGCCTTCTGCCGGCCCTTTTGCAGGCGTTGCCATGGCTAGCTGTTCCCTCCGGTGTGGCGCATCCCCGCCGACCGCGGTCGGCGGGGATGCGCGCCCCCGCGTCAGAGGTTGGTCATGTCGACCGGGATGTGCGGCTCGCAGCCGTCGCGCAGGATGGTGGCCTCGATCAGGCCGTAGGGGCGGTCGGCGGCGTAGTACACGGCGCCGTCCTTGGCTTCGTTCTCCAGGCCGAAGGCGGAGAGGTCCTGCCGGAAGTGGTGCTTGTTGGGCGCGGAGAAGCGGATCTCGTCGATCTCGCTCCGGCTGTTGATGACCCGCGAACCCATCTGGTAAAGCGTCTGCTGGAGCGAGAGCGAGTACGTCTCCACGAACGCCTGCAGGATGTGCTTCTTGGTCTGCTCGTAGGACTTCTCCCACTGCGGCATGCGCTGCTCGTCGGAGGTCCAGTTGTGCCGCCACCACGTCGACAGGGACGTGGCGAGGATGCGGTCGTAGTCCTCATGGAGCGTCGTGTACTTGTCCTTGATGAAGCCCCAGAACTCGGAGTTCGTGGAGTTCATCACGGTCAGGTCCTTGAGCCCGGACAGGACTTCGAACTTCGCCCCTCCGTCACCTTCGGCGGAGTACGTGATCTGCGCGAGGCGGGTCTCCTGGCCCTTGCGTACGAAGGAGTGCTGGACCTCGTCGGCGCCGATGAACCTGGAGTTGCCGTCGGAGCCGGCGATGCGCTCCCAGGCGTACTCCTCGATGCGGATGCGCGCGCGGTGGATCGAGGGCTGGCTGTCCACGAAGTGCCGGGCGAGGTGGATGCCGTACTGCTCGGCCGACTCGATGCCGTATTCCTTGGCGAACGCGAAGCAGGTGTTCTTCGTGGTGTCCGTCGGAAGGCAGTTGGCGTTCGAACCGTTGTAGTGGACGTCGTCCAGATCGCCGGAGAGGGCGACGGAGACGTTCAGGTCCTTGATGTGGTGGGTGTCGCCGTCCCTCGTGATCTTGACGACGCGGTTCTCTGCTTTGCCGTACTGGTTCTGGCCGAGAATCGTGGGCATGTCTGCTAGCTCCCTCGGTAAACGGAGTAGCCGAACGGGTTGAGCAGCAGCGGTACGTGGTAGTGCTCGCCCGGTACGACGGCGAAGGTGATCGCCACTTCCGGGAAGAAGGCACCGCTGTCCCTTACGCGGGGGGCGTCCTGCTGCGCCTCGGCTTGCTTCTTGGCTGCGAAGTACGCCTCGGTCTCGAAGTCGAGACGTACATGGGTGGTGCCCTCCGGCAGCGCCGGCAGGTCCTTGCATCGCCCGTCCGCGTCGGTCGCGGATCCGCCGAGTGCCGTCCACGGTGCGTCGCTGCCGCTGCGGGCTGCGAGCGTGATGGCGACGGCCGCGGCGGGGCGGCCGATGCTGGTGTCCAGGATGTGGGTGGACACCGATGCGGTGGTGTCGGTGCTCAAGACCGTCACTCTCCTTCGGTTACGAGACGGGTAAGCCGGATGCGGTTGATCTTGCCCAGCTCGGTGCGCACGTTTCCGCGCTCCTGCTCGGGCGAGTTCCCGATCCGGGACTTCACCGCGTCGCGCATCTGCTCGCCGGTGGCTCCGGTGGCGCAGATCAGGAAGACATGTCCGAACCGCTCCTGGTAGGCCAGGTTCAGTTCGAGCATCTCGGCCTTGAGTTCCTCGGTGGCGCCGGCCATCCCCCGCTGTTCGCGGGAGGAGGTCGGGTCCCCGGGCTTCGGGCGGCCGATCGGCGGGTGACCGGCCATCGCGTCGGCCAGATCCTGAGTGGTCAGCGCGGCCGTGGCGGCGTCACTGGCACTGAGGAGGGCTTCCGCGGTGGTGTACGGGCGTCGGGAGAGGATCGCTCTTCCCCATGCCGCGCTGGCGCACACCTCGTGCAACGCGGTGGTGGCCTCGTCGTCCGCCAGGGTGTTGAACCGGGCGAGGCCCGGTGTGGTGCTCGAAGTCACGGGAGCCTCCGTGGCTGTTTTCGCTGTGCGTTTTTCGCTTCGCGTCGGTCGGGCTGCGGATAGCTAACGCCCTCCGCAACACCACGTCAACACTTTGTTGAAATTACGCGAACGCAAAAAGCCGCCGCCCGGTGCTCCGGACGACGGCCCCCCGCGGTCTTGTGCGGCCTTCGCTCACCTACCGCCTCAACTACTCGCCTTTGGCGGCATTTTCCCTGTTCAGGTAGTTGTAGACGGTGAAGCGGCTGACCCCCAGCGCGCCTGCCACCGTCTCCACGCCGTGCCGTACCGAGAAGGCACCACGTGCTTCCAGGGTCCGCACCACCGACTGTTTGGTCCTGCGGTCCAGATCGGCGAGCGGCATGCCGTGCCGGCGCTCCATGGCGGCCAGGATGTGATCGAGGGAATCCGAGAGCTGGGGCAGCCGGACGGCTATGACGTCCTCGCCCTCCCAGGCCAGTACGACATCGTCGGGCTGGGCCTGGCCGGGTCCGAGCAGCTCGGCGCCCATGGCGTCGACGAGCGGCTTGACCGCGGTGACGAGCGGGTGATCGGCCGGTTCGGTCACTTGGACTCCTCTCCGACCACGTTCACCTGGAGGGACACCCGGGTGGCACCCGATGCCAGGGCGCGGCGCAGCAGCGAGTCCACCGCGGTGAGCACTTCGTCCGCCCCGCCCTCCGCCGTATTGCCGAAGGGGCCGACGTCCACGGCGTCCAGGTCGGCCGACTGGATGACCTCGCGGGCCACGACCGCGTGGGCGGGCGCCTCGTCGAGATCGAAGGGCTCGGTGGTGAACTCCACTCTCAAGCGCACTGTGCCTCCCTCATGCGTTCGCCGCGTCGCTGTGAAGCCCGCGGCTCGGGCCCGACCCTAACGGACCCGCGTCCAGCCGTGGGGAGATCGGGCGGGCCTCAGTGTCCGGCCGGGCGCGGGTCCGGGCAGGGCAGTACGCAGACGGCGACCGGGGCGGTGAACGCCTCACCCGTGCGGGTCAGGGCGCCGTTGCGGGCGTCGACCCGGAAGACCGTCACCGTGCCGGACCTCTGGTTGGCCGCGAAGAGCAGCTTCCCGTCGGGCGAGAAGGCGGTGTGCCGGGGGAAGTCGCCGCCGACGGGCACGGTGCCGAGCAGCCGGAGCGCGGCCCCGTCCTGCTCGACGGCGTAGCGCGCGATGCTGTTGTGCCCCCGGTTGGCGAGGTAGGCGAACCGGCCGTCGGCGGTGACCAGGAACTGCGCCGGGTAGCTGATGCCGGGGCCGGTCCCGGTGGACTGCGGGGCGCCCGGGGAGAGGGTGCCGGTGGCGGGGTCGTAGCCGCAGACGACGGCGGTGTTGTCGACCTCGCAGGCCAGGTAGGCGTGGCGGCCGCCGGGGTGGAACGTGAGGTGCCGGGGTCCGGCGCCGGGGCGCAGCGTCGCGCGGGAGACCTCGTCGAGCGTGCCGCGCCGTTCGTCCAGCCGGTACGTGTACACGGTGTCGTTGCCGAGGTCCACGGCGAGGACGTGGCCGCCGTCGGGGGTGGTGACGATCTGGTGGGCGTGCGGCCCGTCCTGGCCGGGGCCGGGAGGCGGGCCGGTGTGGGCGACCAGGTCGGTACGCTCCCCCAGCGATCCGTCGCCGCCGATGGGGTGCACCGCGACGCTGCCCGAGGTGTAGTTCGCGGTGAGCAGCCACCTTCCGGTGGGGTGGACGGACAGATGGGTGGGCCCGGCCCCGCCCGAACCGCGCGTCCCGAGCACCCGGTGGCCGCCGTCCGGCGACAGGGCGATGGCGCTCACGCCGCCCCGGTCCTGTTCGTCGACCGCGTAGACGGTGGCGCCCGAGGGGTGCATGGCCAGGTACGAGGGGTTGGCCACGCCCGTGATCACGGGACCGGCGGTGATGGCCCCGGTGACGGCGTCGTAGCCGGCCGTCCCGATTCCGGTGCCGCCGCCCTCGGCCGAGGTGTACGTGCCGATGAGCAGCCGCGGGGTGGTGCGCGGGCGCGGGCCGACGGCGGCCGCGGGATCCGGCGCGGGCCCCGGGGAGCGGGGCGGCGCGGGAGCCACCGACAGGGCCGCGCCCGCGACGAGTGCTCCGAGGACGGTGCGTCGGCTGGTGGCGTGGTTCATGCGAGGCACCTCGTGTGGGGGTCGGGCTGCATGGGTGGCACCAGCAACCCTGGCGCGCCCCGGACCTCATCGGCAACCGGCGCAATTGGGGTCCCACCTTGCGCAACCGGCGCGAAAGACCCGGGACCGAATTCCGGGCACCCCCTTGACAGCTTCCGCAGCTCCGGGCAATCTTCCGTTACGTAGAAACTAACTTCCGCAATACGGAAGGAGCGCCGAACCCTCATGGGCTACCCGGACCAGCGCTTCGATGTGAACCTTTCGATCCTCTTCACGGAACTCCCGCTCCTGGAGCGTCCCGCGGCCGCCGCCGCGGCCGGCTTCACGGCGGTCGAGCTGTGGTGGCCCTGGATCGAGACCCCCACCCCTCCGCAGGCCGAGCTCGACGCCCTCAAGAAGGCGCTCGACGACGCGGGCACGCAGTTGGTGGGACTGAACTTCTACGCCGGACAGCTGCCCGGCCCCGACCGCGGCGCGCTCTCCGTGCCGGGCGCGGAGTCGGACCGCTTCCGCGCCAATATCGACGTGGCGGCCGACTTCGCCGCCTCGGTCGGCTGCAAGGCGCTCAACGCGCTGTACGGCAACCGCGTCGACGGCGTGGACCCGGCCGTGCAGGACGAACTCGCCCTGGAGAACCTGGTGGTCGCCGCCCGTGCGGCCGACCGGATCGGGGCGGTGCTCCTGATCGAGACCCTCAACAAGCCGGAGTCGCCGCGCTACCCCCTGGTGAGCGCACCGGCCGGGATCGAGATCGTCGACAAGGTCAACGCGGCGACCGGTCTCGGGAACGCCAAGTTCCTGCTGGACCTGTACCACCTGTCGATGAACGGCGAGGACCTCAGCCAGGTCATCGCGGACTGCGCCGCGAAGACCGGCCACGTCCAGATCGCCGACAACCCGGGGCGCGGCGCGCCCGGCACCGGCTCGCTCCCGCTGGAGCAGCTCCTCGACGAGCTGACGAAGGCCGGTTACGACGGCTGGGTCGGCCTGGAGTACAAGCCGGGCGACCGGCCGAGCGCCGAGGCCTTCGAGTGGCTCCCGGCCACCGCGCGGGCAGCCCGCTGAGGGCAGCGAACTCCCCCTCGTACACACGCTTATCGGAAGGCACCATCATGAGCAACAACCTCCCCAAGGTTGCGTGGATCGGACTCGGCATCATGGGCTCGCCCATGTCCGAGAACCTGATCAAGGCCGGGTACGACGTCACCGGTTACACCCTGGAGCAGGACAAGATCGACCGGCTGGTCGCGGCCGGCGGCTCCGGCGCGGGCTCGATCGCCGAGGCGGTCCGGGACGCCGATGTCGTCATCACGATGGTGCCCGCCTCCCCGCAGGTCGAGGCCATCGCCTACGGCGCCGACGGCATCCTGGAGAACGCGAAGCCCGGCGCGCTGCTGATCGACATGTCCTCGATCACCCCGCAGACCTCCGTGGACCTCGCGAAGAACGCGAAGGACAAGGGCATCCGGGTGATCGACGCCCCGGTCTCCGGCGGCGAGGCCGGTGCCATCGAGGCGGTGCTGTCGATCATGGTCGGTGGCGAGCAGGCCGACTTCGACGCCGCCCAGCCCATCCTCCAGGCGCTCGGCAAGACCATCGTGCTGTGCGGTCCGCACGGCTCCGGCCAGACGGTGAAGGCCGCCAACCAGCTGATCGTCGCGGTCAACATCCAGGCGTGCGCCGAGGCCGTCGTCTTCCTGGAGAAGTCCGGCGTCGACCTCTCCGCCGCGCTGGACGTGCTCAACGGCGGATTGGCCGGCTCGACCGTCCTGACCCGCAAGAAGGACAACTTCCTCAAGCGGGACTTCGCGCCGGGCTTCCGGATCGACCTGCACCACAAGGACATGGGCATCGTCACGGACGCCGCCCGCAATGTCGGTGCCGCGCTGCCCGTCGGCGCCGTGGTCGCCCAGCTCGTCGCCTCGCTGCGTGCGCAGGGCGACGGCGGCCTGGACCACTCGGCACTGCTGCGTTCGGTCGAGCGCCTGTCGGGGCAGCCCGTCCAGGCCTGACCGGCCCGGCACACCCCAGAGACTTCCGGACGGCGTCGGCGCTGACACCTGTCCTGTCGCGCCCAGGCGTCGGCGCCGTCCGGAACACCACTCATCAAATTCAACAAACTGTTGACGCCGGGTTCGGGGCGTACTTACGCTCCTGGAGCCCCCGAGCCGTCGCAGTTCAGCAGCTCCCGTACGGAAGGTCGCCCCGACACCATGACGCAGCGTGTGCTTACGACCGAGTCAGGCGCCCCGGTCGCCGACAACCAGAACTCCGCCACCGCCGGTGTCGGTGGCCCGATCCTCCTCCTGGACCAGCACCTGCTGGAGAAGCTGGCCCGCTTCAACCGGGAGCGCATCCCGGAGCGCGTGGTCCACGCCCGTGGCTCCGGCGCGTACGGCTACTTCGAGGTGACCGACGACGTCACCGGCTTCACCCGCGCCGACTTCCTCTCCGCCGTCGGCAAGCGCACCGAGACGTTCATCCGCTTCTCCACCGTCGCCGACTCGCTGGGCGGCGCGGACGCGGTGCGCGACCCGCGCGGCTTCGCCCTCAAGTTCTACACGGACGAGGGCAATTACGACCTGGTCGGCAACAACACCCCGGTGTTCTTCATCAAGGACCCGATCAAGTTCCCCGACTTCATCCACTCGCAGAAGCGCGACCCGTTCACGGGCCGTCAGGAGCCGGACAACGTCTGGGACTTCTGGGCCCACGCGCCCGAGGCCACGCACCAGGTCACCTGGCTGATGGGCGACCGCGGCATTCCCGCCTCGTACCGCCACATGAACGGCTACGGCTCGCACACGTACCAGTGGACGAACGCCGCGGGCGAGGCCTTCTTCGTCAAGTACCACTTCAAGACGAACCAGGGTGTGCGGTCCCTCTCCAGCGAGCAGGCCGCCGAGCTCGCGGGCAAGGACAACAGCTCGCACCAGACGGACCTGCTCCAGGCCATCGAGCGCGGCACCAACCCGTCCTGGACGCTGTACGTGCAGGTCATGCCGGCCGCCGAGGCCGCGGACTACCGCTTCAACCCGTTCGACCTGACCAAGGTGTGGCCGCACAGCGACTACCCGCTCCAGCGGGTGGGCCGGCTGGTGCTGGACCGCAACCCGGACAATGTCTTCGCCGAGGTCGAGCAGGCCGCGTTCTCCCCGAACAACTTCGTGCCCGGCATCGGTCCCTCGCCGGACAAGATGCTCCAGGGCCGGCTGTTCGCCTACGCGGACGCGCACCGCTACCGGCTGGGCGTCAACCACACCCAGCTCCCGGTGAACGCGCCGCGCACCGCGGTCGTCGACAACTACGGCCGCGACGGGCTGCACGCCACCCGCAACGGCGCCCGCCACGACAAGAACTACGAGCCCAACTCGTACGCGGGCCCGGCCCAGACCGACGCGGCGCTCTCCGCCCCGCTCGCCATCCACGGCTGGACCGGCACCCACGCGGCGCCCGCCCACACCAAGGACGACGACTTCTTCCAGGCGGGTGAGCTGTACCGGCTCATGTCCGAGGACGAGAAGGGCCGTCTGGTCGCGAACATCGCCGGGGGCCTTTCCCAGGTGACCCGCGACGACGTGATCGAGAAGAACCTCACCCACTTCCACGCCGCCGACGCCGACTACGGCAAGCGCGTGGAGGAGGCGGTCCGCGCCCTGCGCGAGGACTAGGGTCTTTCGTTTGGATCAGGCCGGATCAGGGAGCGGGGCCCGGTGCGTGCGATCGCAAGGCGGAGGAGGGAGGCATGGCGGAGCCATGGCGACCGACGACAACGCGGCGAGTGTGCGTGCCAGACCCCGCGAGCCCGGCCTGATCCAAACGAGAGGCCCTGAGCCTCCCACCGAGCCCTGCTCGCGTCGCGTACCCGGATGAGGGGTGTCACGCGGCGCGGGCAGGACGAGGCCGCGGCGGTCGTGCGATGCCAGTGCGGTGGTGAGGGCCGGGATGCCTCCTCGTTCTCTGACCTGAAGAGGACGAGCCCTCCCGGCCCGATCGCCGCCGCCGCGGCCCCTGTTGTGTTCTGTTGTGTTTCCCGTGCCAGGGCGCGGAGTACGGATACGGTCCCGTACTCCGCGCCCTTCTTCATGCGTGCGCGCAGGCAGTGTGCCGGTCCCTTGGCTCCGCTCCCGCCCCGGTCCCGGGCCCCCGCCCCGACCGCGGGTCCCCGCCTCGGGCCCGGCTCCTGGCTCCTGGCTTCTGGTCCCCGCGTCCCCCGCGCGCCCCACGTGCCCCGCACGCCCTGCACGCCCGCACGCCCCACGTGCCCCGCACGCCCCACGTGCCCCGCGCACCCCGTGTACCGGAGAACGGCCGTGGCCCCCGCCCCCGGAGTCGGGGACGGGGGCCACGGGCCGCCGGCGGGTCGTCAGGACGCCGCGAGCGGGCGGATCGCGGTCGGTGCGTGGGACGGGTCCGTCGCGATGTCCTCGAACTCGTTGACGGAGGCGATGTCCGTACCGCTCATCGCGATGTTCGTGACGCGCTCCAGGATCGCCTCGACGACCACCGGCACCCGGAACTCCGCGGCCAGCTTCTTGGCCTCCTCGAAGGCCGGCAGCAGCTGGTCCGGCTCGGTGACCCGAATGGCCTTGCAGCCCAGGCCCTCGACGACCTTGACGTGGTCGACGCCGTACACGCCGAGCTCCGGCGAGTTGAGGTTCTCGAACTCCAGGTTGACCTGGAAGTCGATGTCGAAGTTGCGCTGCGCCTGGCGGATCAGCCCCAGGTAGGAGTTGTTCACCAGGACGTGGACGTACGGAATGCGGTGCTGCGCGCCGACGGCCAGCTCCTCCAGCATGAACTGGAAGTCGTAGTCGCCGGAGAGCGCCACGACGGAGCCGTCCGGGTCGGCCGTGGCGACGCCCAGCGCGGCCGGGATGGTCCAGCCGAGCGGGCCCGCCTGGCCGCAGTTGATCCAGTGGCGCGGCCGGTAGACGTGCAGCATCTGCGCGCCGGCGATCTGGGAGAGGCCGATCGTCGTGACGTACCGGGTCTCGGGGCCGAACGCCCGGTTCATCTCCTCGTACACCCGCTGCGGCTTCAGCGGCACGTTGTCGAAGTGCGTGCGGCGCTGGAGGGTCGCCTTGCGCTCCTGGGTGGAGGCGGCCCACTGCGAGCGGTCCTTGAGCCTTCCGGCCGCCTTCAGCTCGCGCGCCACCTCGACGAACAGCTCCAGCGCCGCCTTGGCGTCGGAGGCGATGCCGAGGTCGGGGGCGAAGATCTTGCCGAGCTGGGTGGGCTCGATGTCGACGTGGACGAACTTCCGGCCCTGGGTGTAGACGTCCAGCTTGCCGGTGTGGCGGTTGGCCCAGCGGTTGCCGATGCCGAGGACGAAGTCGGACTCCAGGAAGTTCGCGTTGCCGTAGCGGTGCGAGGTCTGCAGGCCGACCATGCCCGCGTTCAGCTCGTGGTCGTCGGCGATGACGCCCCAGCCCATCAGGGTCGGGACGACCGGGACGCCGGTCAGCTCGGCGAACTCGACGAGGAGCTCGGAGGCGTCGGCGTTGATGATGCCGCCGCCCGCGACGAGCAGCGGACGCTCGGAGGCGTTCAGCAGCTCCAGGGCGCGCTCGATCTGCTTGCGGGTCGCGGCGGGCTTGTGCACCGGCAGCGGCTCGTACAGATCGGGGTCGAACTCGATCTCGGTGAGCTGGACGTCGATGGGCAGGTCGATGAGGACCGGGCCGGGACGGCCGCTGCGCATCAGGTGGAAGGCCCGCTGGAAGACGCCGGGGACCTGCGCGGCCTCCAGGACGGTCGTCGCGGCCTTGGTGACGGGCGCCGCGATCGAGGCGATGTCGACCGCCTGGAAGTCCTCCTTGTGGAGCACGGCGGTCGGGGCCTGGCCGGTGATGCAGAGGATCGGGATCGAGTCGGCGATGGCGGAGTAGAGGCCGGTGATCATGTCGGTGCCGGCCGGCCCCGACGTGCCGATGCACACGCCGATGTTGCCCGGACGCGCCCGGGTGTAGCCCTCCGCCATGTGGGAGGCGCCCTCGACGTGACGGGCCAGCGTGTGATGAACCCCGCCGGAGGCCTTGAGGGCCGCGTAGAAGGGGTTGATCGCCGCGCCCGGCACACCGAACGCGTTGCTGACGCCTTCGCGCTTGAGGATCTCAACTGCCGCTCGGGCAGCGGTCATTCGAGGCATTGAGTGCTCCTGCTCGGACCTGGTGGAGTCGGGCTCTGTCGCGCCACCTGAGAGCACCAATTCCGCATTACGGAAAACTGATTCTGTGATACGGAAGTCAATCTAAGGCGCGCCCCGTCGACCGTCAAGAGACGGTGCACACGGCAGGAGACGGCGCACACCGCGAGGGAGGGCGCGCACGGCAGCCGATGCGCCCGGCCCGTCCGCGAAGTACGCCAAGTCCCTCCCCAGGACGTCGCTCTTGGTGGACGATGGGGTCCGGAACGGAGCCGGCCCTTCACGGCCGGTGCGGGCGCGTTCCGGTGCGCCAGGGAGGCGCCCGTCGGCCGAGGGGGGCCGGTGGGAGAACGCCGGAGGGAGATCATGGTGGAGTCGGTGCCGGTACGCTGTCCGGCCTGCCGCCGCGACCATGCGTACAGCCCGCCCGCCTACCCCTGCCCGTGCGGCACACCGACCGCCCCGCCCTTACTGCCCGGGGCCCAGGTCGTTCCGATCACCCACCGCACCTGGAACGACGACTGGGTGACGGTGCGCTGTCCAGCCTGCGGGCGCCGGGACCAGTGGCCGCAGCCCGAGCTGTGCTGCCCGTGCGGGACGGTGCTGCGCGTCCCGGTCCGGCCGGTGGCGGCACCCGGGGACGGGCCCCGGCCGGCCGGCCCCTCGCACATCCCGCTGCCGCGCACGGCCCCGGCACCCCGGCCCGCGTTCCGCGCCGTCGCCATCCACAGCGCGGGCGACGCGCTGGCGACCGCGGCCCGGTATCTGAGGTGGCTGGGCTACCGAGAAGTGGTGCGGCCCCCGAAGCCCTCCCCCGTACGGATCGATCTGCGGGCCACCGGGCTGATGGCCCAGGTCGACACGGTCGGCCGGCCGACCACCCTGCGCGATGTCGAGTGCCTCTGGCTGCACGCGCTCGGCGCGTCGGTCACCGGGGTCTTCTTCTCGCTCGCGGGGTACGCGCCGGACGCCGCGGCGCGCGCGGAGGGCCTGGGCGTGCCGCTCTTCGTGATCGACCCGGCGGGAACACCGCAGCCGGTCAACAGCCCCGCCGACGAACTGCTCAGCACCGGGGCCTGAGCGAATCACCGAGCAATACGTCGCTCGGCATGCCGGGCGACATACTGGCGGCATGCGCATCCGTACCGCCCGCCGCACCGACCTCCCGCTGATCCAGGACATCGAACGTGCCGCCGGCGAACCGTTCCGCACACTCGGCATGTCCGCCGTCGCGGACGACGACCCTCCGGCGCTCACGCTGCTGGACGACTACCGCAGGGCCGGCCGGGCCTGGGTCGCCACGGACCCGGACGACCGCCCGGTCGGCTATCTGATCGCCGACCCGGTCGACGGAGCCGCCCACATCGAGCAGGTCTCCGTGCACCCGTCCGCCGCGCGGCGCGGCCTGGGCAGCGCGCTCATCGACCATCTCGCCGGCTGGGCCGGCGAGCGCGGCCTGGGCGCGCTCACGCTCACGACCTTCTCCCACGTCCCCTGGAACGCGCCGTATTACGCCCGCCTCGGCTTCCGCACCCTTGACGGAGCCGAACTCACCAACGGGCTGCGGAAGATCAGGGCGCAGGAGGCCGAACACGGCCTGGATCACTGGCCGAGGGTCTGCATGCGGCGCGAGATCCCGCACACCGGTCACCTCCGGCAGCTCACCGGAGCCGACCGGCAACAGTGAGTGCAATCGGTCACGTTCAGGCCAGGGGGCCACAAATGTTCGGCTCGCTGTCAGTGGCGGGCCTTAAGGTGGTGCACATGGCTTTAACTCCACGGAACACACCTGACGACCGGCCGCGCACGACCCGGCCGGCGCCCCCGTCCGCCGCGCGGGCGAACGAGGCGATACGGGCGTTCGTGGACGCGCGCGCCGGCCAGGACTGGTCCTCGGTGGAGTCCGCCGCCTACGAAGTGCTGCTGATCGAATGGGCGGCCGCGACCCGGGGCGGCACCGGCGACATCATCGAGGCCGCCTGACCGCGCCCGGGGCGATCCGGTCCTACTGCCCGTAGCCCTCCCGCAGTTCGATCTTCCGGACCTTCCCGCTGACCGTCATCGGGAAGGTCTCCAGGATCCGCAGCAGCCGCGGGATCTTGTAGTGCGCCAACTGCTCGCGGCAGTAGTCGGTCATCTCGTCCAGGGTCGGCGGGTCCGCCGGGTCCCTCGGGATCACACAGGCCAGGATCTCCTCGCCGTAGCTCTCGTCCGGTACGCCCACCACCTGCACATCCGCGATCTTCGGGTGGCCGTAGAGGAATTCCTCGATCTCCCGCGGATACACGTTCTCGCCACCTCGGATGATCATGTCCTTGATCCGGCCGACGATCTGTACGTAGCCGTCCTCCCGCATCACCGCGAGGTCACCGGTGTGCATCCAGCGGCCCGCGTCGATGACTTCGGCGGTCCGGTCGGGCTGCTCCCAGTACCCCAGCATCACGCTGTAGCCGCGGGTGCACAGTTCGCCCGCCGCACCGCGCTCCAGCGTCACCCCGCTCACCGGGTCGACGACCTTGACCTCGATGTGCGGCATCACCCGGCCGACGGTTCCGGTGCGGCGCTCCAGGTCGTCGTCGCGGCGGGTCTGGGTGGAGACGGGCGAGGTCTCCGTCATGCCGTAGCAGATGGACACCTCGTCCATGTGCATCTCGGCGACGACCCGCTTCATCACCTCGACCGGGCAGGGCGATCCGGCCATGATGCCGGTGCGCAGCGAGGAGAGGTCGTACGAGGCGAAGTCCGGCAGGTTCAGCTCCGCGATGAACATGGTGGGGACGCCGTAGAGCGAGGTGCAGCGCTCCTGCTCCACGGCGGCGAGCACGGCGGCGGCCTCGAAGGCGGGGGCCGGGATCACGATGCAGGCGCCGTGCGAGGTGATGCCGAGGTTCCCCATGACCATGCCGAAGCAGTGGTAGAAGGGGACCGGCAGGCAGACCCGGTCCGCTTCCGTGTAGGCGACCAGCTCACCCACGAAGTAGCCGTTGTTGAGGATGTTGTGGTGGGAGAGGGTGGCGCCCTTGGGAAAGCCGGTGGTGCCGGAGGTGTACTGGATGTTGATCGGGTCGTCGCAGGACAGCTCCGCCTCACGGTCGGCGAGTTGTCCCGGCGTCACGGATCCGGCGGCGGCCAGCAGTTCGTCCCAGGACGGGTCGCCGATGAAGTGCACGGCGCGCAGCGCGGGGCAGTCGGCGCGGACCTGGCCGACCAGGGCGCGGTAGTCGCTGGTGCGGTGCGAGAGCGAGGAGACCATGAGCGAGATCCCGGCCTGCTTCAGCACGTACGCCAGCTCGTGCGCGCGGTACGCCGGGTTGATGTTGACCATGATGGCGCCGATGCGGGCGGTGGCGTACTGCACCAGCACCCACTCCGGGCAGTTGATCGCCCAGATCCCGACCCGGTCCCCCTTGGCCACCCCCGACGCCATCAGGGCACGGGCCAGTTCGTCGACCGCCGCGCCGAACTCGGTGTAGGTCCAGCGCCGCCCGGAGGCGACGTCCACGAGTGCCTCGCGGTCGCCGAACGCCTCGATGGCGCGGTCGAGATTGCGTCCTATGGTGTCGCCGAGCAGCGGCGTGGTGCCGGTGCCGTGCGCGTAGGAAAGCTCGCTCACCGCAGATCCCCCTCGTTGTACTCGGTGCCGGTGCCCTGGGCCGTGCGCTCGCGGAGTTCGATGCGGCGGATCTTGCCGGAGACGGTCTTGGGCAGCTCCGCGAACTCCAGTTTGCGGACCCGCTTGTACGGGGCTAGGACCGCCCGGGAGTGCTCGAAGAGCACCTTCGCCGTCTCCTCGCCGGGCTCCCAGCCCTCCGCGAGCACGACGTACGCCTTGGGGACGGAGAGCCGGACCGGGTCGGGGGCGGGGACGACCGCCGCCTCGGCGACCGCCTCATGCTCCAGCAGGGCGCTCTCCAGCTCGAACGGCGAGATCTTGTAGTCGGACGCCTTGAACACGTCGTCGGCACGGCCGACATAGGTGATGTAGCCGTCCGCGTCGCGCGAGCCGATGTCGCCGGTGCGGTAGTAGCCGCCTGCCATGGCCTCGGCCGTGCGGTCCGGGTCGCCGTGGTAGCCGGTCATCAGGCCCACCGGGCGGCCGGACAGGTCGAGGGAGATCTCGCCCTCGGCCGCGCCGGGCTCACCGGTGACCGGGTCCAGGAGCTCGACCTTGAAGCCGGGGCTGGGCCGCCCCATCGAACCGGCCTTCAGCAGCTGGCCCGGGGTGTTGGCGACCTGGACGGCGGTCTCGGTCTGGCCGAAGCCGTCCCGGATGGTGACGCCCCAGGTGCGCCGCACCGTCTCGATGACCTCCGGGTTCAGCGGCTCACCGGCCGCGACGACCTCGCGCGGCGGGGTCTTCAGCTGGGAGAGG
The DNA here is from genome assembly GCF_042890955.1 of Streptomyces sp. NPDC001933. Lineage (NCBI taxonomy): Bacteria > Bacillati > Actinomycetota > Actinomycetes > Kitasatosporales > Streptomycetaceae > Streptomyces > Streptomyces sp. NPDC001933. Next base: position 151,345 of record NZ_JBIASS010000002.1, read on the forward strand.
TCGGCCTGGATCAGCATCCGCCAGACGGTGGGCGGGGCGCAGAAGCTGGTGACGCCCGAGCGGTCCATCTCGGCCATCAGCCGGCCCGCGTCGAAGCGGGTGTAGTTGAAAATGAAGACGGTCGCCTCGGCGCTCCACGGCGCGAAGAGGTTCGACCAGGCGTGCTTGGCCCAGCCGGGCGAGGAGATGTTGAGGTGGACGTCCCCGGGCTTGAGGCCGATCCAGTACATCGTCGACAAGTGGCCCACGGGGTAGGACACATGGGTGTGCTCGACGAGCTTGGGGCTGGCGGTCGTGCCGGAGGTGAAGTAGAGCATCAGCGGCTCGTCGGCGTCGGTCTCCCGGTCCGCCTCGTAGGTGTCCGGCTGCTCGTCGGCCCCGGTGTACGACAGCCAGCCGGGGACCTCGGCACCGACCGCGATCCGGGTGTAGTCGCCGGGCACCTCGTCGAACTTCGCGGCGTCGGTGTCCCGGACGAGGACGTGGCGGACCCGGCCGCGCTCCACCCGGTCGCGCAGGTCGACCGGGCCGAGGAGCGGGGTGGCGGGGATGACCACGGCGCGCAGCTTCATCGCGGCGAGGGCGGTCTCCCACAGCTCGACCTGGTTGCCGAGCATGACGAGGATCCGGTCCCCGGCGCGCACGCCCTGGGCACGCAGCCAGTTCGCGGCCTGGTTGGAGCGGGCGGACATCCGGGCGAAGGACACCTCGGTGCGGCTGCCGTCCTCCTCCACGATGTGCAGGGCGGTGCGGTCGTTGTTCTCGGCGATGGCGTCGAACCAGTCGAGTGCCCAGTTGAAATGGTCGGTCCTGGGCCAGCTGAAGCCCTCGTACGCCGCTTGGTAGTCCTCGCGGTGCTTCAGCAGAAAGTCCCGGGCGGCCCGGAACGTCTCCGTCGCACTGGTTGCCGACATGTGCCCTCCTCATTGCGGACCGGACCGGTCACTTAACATCATGTAAACAGTGACCCAGGTCTCACCACCCCCGAACGGGGGTGCAGCGAGGGGGTGGCCGAGCCCCCGGAGCCGGGCAGGAAGGCGTCAGCGTGCCGGAATCCGTCGATGCGGTCGAGATGCAGGCGGCGTTGCTGCGGCTGCGCCGGACCAGTGGGCTGCCGGTGGCCTTCGGCGGGCTGCTCGCCGATGCCCGTCATGCCCGGATCGCCGAGCTGAACGGGGCGCAGACCAGCGTGCTGCGCGGGCTGGTCATCTCGGCGGGCAGCGGGCTCGGAGGCAAGGCGATCGCGCTGTCCCGGCCGTGCGCGGTGACCGACTACCACTCCTCGCGTCACATCAGCCACGAGTACGACCTGGCGGTCGCGGAGGAGGGTCTGCGCTCGGTGGTCGCGGTCCCGGTCGTGGTGCGGCGCAGGGTGCGCGGGGTGCTGTACGGGGCGCTGCGTGAGCCGATCACGCTCGGGGACCGTACGTTCGACGCGGCGGTCGCCGCCGCCCGCGATGTGGAACAGGCCCTGGTGGTACGGGACGAGGTGCAGCAGCTACTGGCCGTGACCCGGGAGCAGGTCACGGACCCGAGGGCGGCCCCGGAGGCGTGGGAGGACGTCCGCGAGGCCCATCGCGAGCTCCGGGCCCTGGTCCCGAAGGTCGTCGACCCGGCACTGCGCAACGAGTTGCTCGCGGTGTGCGGGCTCCTGGCCTCGGCGGCCGGGGCCCGGACGCCGAGGCCCTCCGGGGTGCAGCTGGCGCCGCGCGAGCTGGACGTGCTGGCCTGCGTGGCGGCGGGGGCGACCAACGCGGTGGCGGCGGAGCGGCTCGGGCTGCGGCCGGAGACGGTGAAGGGCTATCTGCGTTCGGCCATGCGCAAGCTGGGGGCGCACACCCGGCTGCAGGCGGTGGTGGCGGCCCGGCGCGCGGGACTGCTGCCGTAGGACTCGTGCTTCACCCCCCGAAGTCGATGAACGTCGCGAACCGGATGTCGTATCCGTCGGTGCCGTCCGCCGACGGCGCCATGGCGGAGAGCATCCGTACGGCCTCCTCCGTGACCGCGTCGCGCTCCGCCCGGCTCAGCGTGCCGAGCGGCTGCACGGTGAGCGGCCCCGCCCCGGAGCCCGGTCCGCCACCGTCGCCCAGCCGCCAGACCGCCGCGAGGAACCCGTCGACGAGCACCGTGCCGTACGACTGGTTGCCGTTGCCGTTGCGCCCCCGGTACTGCGGCGGGATCACCCGGGTCCGGTCCGCGTGGCCGAGCAGCACATTGTCGAACTCGGGCAGGAAGCGCGGCGGGGCCGGGGTGTCCTCGTCCGGGCGCGGGGCGTCCGGCAGATCGAAGAGCTCGACCCCGTTCTCGTCCCGGAAGGTCATGAGCTGAGGTCGCAGCCGTTCGAAGACCTCCCGCAGCCGGGTCAGCCCGGCCCATGCCTGCATGTCCTTCACCGAGGCCGGCCCGAAGGCACCGAGGTAGCGCAGCACCGCGGCATCGGGCGCGGGGGCCGGCTGCGACGGGGCGCCGAGCCAGTGCTCGGCGGTGGTCAGCGCGACCTGGCCGCTCCTCCCCCACACCCCGCGCGGGGTGACCTGGACCAGCGGCAGCAGGCAGCGGGCGGCCACGCCCAGGGACTGCGGGTCCGCGTCGGGCCACTCGGCGTGCAGCGCCTCGCGGATCTCCTTGGGCGTACGGGGCCGCTCCTCGACGAACTTCCTGGCGACCGACCCGAGCCGGTCCCGGTCCACCCCGGCGAGCCCCTTGCGGAAGATGTTGAGCTCCCGGTCGCGGGCCGGCTGTACCAGCGGGCGCAGGGTGAGCGCGTCGGCGGCGGTGTGCAGATGGATGGTGGAGCGCAGGGTGACGATGCGGACCACCTCGCGGGACTCCATCAGCACGGCGAGCTCGGCCGGGTCGAAGCCGTCGAGGCGGGCGTGGAGCTGGTAGTAGGGCGGTCCGGTGTTCTGTGCCTGAAGGCCGACCAGGTGCTCCACGGCGTCCTTCGCGGACATCGCGGTGCGGCGCAGCAGCAACTGGCGCTCCAGCGTGGCGCGGTTCAGGGCGCGGGGGGAGAGCACGGCGGGTGCGGCGGGGTTCTTCCTGACGGCCATGGGTGCACGCTATGCGGGCTTGCGGACAGCTTCGGTCCTCTTCGGGAAACGCGTCCCGTATCCGTACGCCCCGCCATGCCGCCCGGTCGCAGGACCGGGGATCGGCGGACGGCCGCCCGCATCATGGATCGGTGATCAGTGTCCTGTTCGCCGTTCTCACCGCGCTCAGCAATGGCGCCGCCTCCGTGCTCCAGCGCCGTGCGGCCCGTACCGTCCCCGACAGCAAGGCGATGCGTCTGTCGCTGATCGGGCATCTGGTGCGCCAGCGGCTGTGGCTCGCGGGGATCGGCCTGGTGATCGTCGCAGCCGTCTGCCAGGCGGTGGCGCTGGCGACCGGGCCGATAGCCGTGGTCCAGCCGATCTTCGTGATCGAGCTGCCCGCCACGCTGCTGATGGCCGCGTTCGTCATGCGCGTCCGGCTGCCCCGGCGGGTCTGGTACGGGGTGGCTGCCGTGACGTCCGGGCTGGCCCTGGGCATGGCGTCCGCGGCCCCCGTCGGCGGCAGTACGAGCGTGCACGGGGCGGCCTGGGTCCCCGCGCTGATCCTGACCGGGCTCTTCGAGGCAGCGCTGATCGCCGCGGCCCTGGGCAGCCGCGGCAACACCCGGGGAGCGCTGCTCGGCCTCGCCGCCGCGTGCGGGTACGCCCTGACCGCCGCGCTGATGAAGGACGCCATGGCACGGCTCGAAGGGGGCGGCGGGGCGGCGGCGCTCCTGACGTCCTGGCAGCTGTACGCCACCGCGGCGGCCGGGGTGGGCTCTCTGTTCCTCCTCCAGAACGCCCTTCAGGCGGGCACACTGGTCGCCGTCCAGCCGATGCTGACCCTCGGGGACGCGCTGATCAGCGTGGCGTACGGGGTGACGCTGTTCGGCGAGGAGCTGCGCACCGGGTGGTGGGTGCTGCCCGAACTGGTCGCGCTCGCCCTGATCACGGCGGGCTGTGTCGAGCTGGCCCGCTCCCCGCTGGCGGCCGGAAACCCGGCCCAGCCCGCGCGGAGGGTGAGATGAGCCGGCGCGCGGGTGTCCTCCCCCGGGCCGGGGCGATTGCTCCCGATCGGGTCGCGCCGTCGACCGCTCGGGGCTATTCTCCGGTCTAGCCAGGTGTGGCGTACGGGCAAGGGGCCCGTTTCTTTTCTGGGGGTCGGTGTGGTTTCTGGTCGCGTTGTGCGGTTCGACGGAGCTCGGGGATACGGCTTCATCTCACCCGATCACGGGGGCGAGGACGTCTTCCTCCATGTGAACGACATGCTGATCCCCGAGTCCTACGTACACACGGGCACGGCGGTCGAGTTCGAGATCGAGGACGGTGACCGCGGCCTGAAGGCATCGTCCGTCCGGCTCGCCGAGGGACCCGACGGGAAGCCGCTGACTCCGCCGAGGACGGTGGGTGTCGCCGCTTCCGGAGGGCCCGACGACGACACCCTGTGCGATGTGCTCAGCGCGGCCGAGTACACCAGGGACGTGACCGACGTACTGCTGGAGTCCGCACCCTCGCTGACGGGTGCCCAGATCCTGCAGATCCGGCGCGGGCTGCTGCAGTTCGCCAAGAACCACGGCTGGACCGAGGGCTGACACCCCCGGGGCGTATCCGGCCGTTCAGCCGCTCGGCTCCCGTACCACCAGCGGGGTGCCGAACACCTGGTGTCCACCGCTGGCCAGCATGCGCACCTCGCCCCGGTCGCTGATCTCCGCGCGCACGATCCCGGTCTCGTCCTCGTAGATCGGGAAGCCGCCCGCCCCCGACTGTTCCGTGCGCCGGACGGTCACCGTGTCGTCCTCCACCGCGGACGCCTGAAATACCAGCTGGTAGCTCTCCGGGTAATCCATGACCGTTCTCCGATAGCGGATGGGGCAGGGCATGTTCCGCCCGCATCTTCCATGGTCCCCCCGACCGGTCCGCGGCGCCCGGGCAGCGGCCCACGGCTGCTGGTGGCTTCCCCCGCCACCCACGGCCGGGCGGGCGGGAGACCGTTATCCTGAAGCCATACGGGCGGTTCGACAGCACTCGGGTTCATACCGCATGAATGACCCCTTTTCTCCCGAGTCGTGTGCACGGCATGCACGCCCGGGATCCCCGAAACCGGGAAGGGACAACGCCATGAACGATGCCGACAGGGGAGACGACGTATACCAGCCCCAGCAGCAGCCGGAGGCCTCGGACCTCACCGAGCAGCTCGACGTCGAGGACACCCTGGACAACCGGGGGCTGACCGACGCGCTCGACGAGGGCTACTCCCCGCCCGAGCGGCCGTGGGCGGTGGAGGACCGGGGCACCACCGCCGCCGAACAGCACGACGGCGAGACGCTGGACGGCCGCCTGGCCCGCGAGCTCCCCGACCCCTCCGACCTGGTCGGCGACGGCCTGGGGGACCTGCCCGGCGGCGACGGCGAGCTCTGGGACGCGGAGGTCGGCACGGTGCGCGCCGGCCGGCTCACCCGGCAGCTGGACATCGACGAGCCGGACACCATGGCGGGCGAGGACGTCGGGATCGACGGGGCCGGCGCGTCCGCCGAGGAGGCCGCCATGCATGTGGTCTCGGACGGCCGGATCTGAGACGGCGCCTCCCCCTCGTTGTCGCACGGGCCGTGCGGACCCATTACCCCGGAGGTAATCGACGCCCTCACCGCCATCGGACATCGTGTTCCTCCACCAGCACACGAGAGCCCGGCCGGAAGCCGGGACACGAGGAGAGGGCACCGCGATGACCGCATACGACGAGGCCGTTCAGCGCTACTTCGCCGCCTGGAACGCGGCCACCGACGAGGAGCTGGCGAAGGCCGTGGCGGCCGCCTTCACCGAGAGCGCCACCTACACCGACCCGCTGGCCGATGTGCGCGGCCACGCAGAGCTCGCGGCCACGATCGACGGCGCGCATCAGCAGTTCCCCGGCTTCGAGTTCCGACTCACCGGCACGCCGGACGGCCATCACGACATCGCGCGGTTCGGCTGGGAGCTGGTCTCCGCCACCGACGGCTCGGCGCCCGTCGCCGGCTTCGACGTGATCACCCTCGCCGACGACGGACGCATCACCTCGGTCAGCGGCTTCCTCGACCGGGTGCCCGGCGCCTGAACGTCCGCCGGATGCCTGGGGCGGGCCCCGCACCGCACCACCCGCCTCAGGCCGGCTCGTCGAGGAACTTCCCGCCCTCCAGAAGGGTCTTGAGCGTCGAGAGGATCGCGACCCAGCCGCCGCTGACGCCCTCCAGCATCCTGCTGTCCGGGCTGTCGAACCCGTCATGGGTGAGCGTCAGCTTGATCCCCAGCTCGGGTTCCTCGGCCGGTTCGATGTCGAAGGCGACCTTCGACCGCTCCCGGACGGCCCTCTCCCACTCCTCGTCCGAGGCGAAGTCGAACATCTGGCGGTGCATGGGCTGGAGGGTGTGCCAGGTGTACGAGAGCCGCTTGCCGGGCTCCGCCTCCAGGACCCGCTGGCCGACCTCCTCGAACTCGCCGTCCGGGTCCATCTTCCAGCGGACCGGAGCGCCGGGCTCCCAGGTCGAGTCGGGGCCGTAACCCCCCATGTAGATCTTGATGAGCTCGGGGTCGGTCAGCGCGTGGTAGAGCTTCTCGGCGCTGGTCTGGATGTAGATGGCGTAGACGAACTCGGGCTTGTCCATGACGATTCCTTCCCTCACGGCGTGTCGGCGAGGTCCCGTCCCGCCGGTGCGGGCGAGGTCCGTGACTGCCCGGGGAGCGCGGCCGGGTGTGTTGTCCGGACAGGCCTCAGTCCGGGGGCCGGCTCCAGCGGGCGGTCGGTGAAGAAGCGGGCCGCGAGGTCCGCGACGTCGTCCGGACGCTCCAGGACGACCCAGTGGTCGGACTCCCCGATCGTGACGAACCGGCTGCCCTCGATCGTGGCCGCGAAGGCGCGCTGCCGTTCCGGCGAGGTCACCGTGTCGTGGACGCCCGCGAAGACCAGGGCCGGTACGCCGGACAGCCCGCCGGAGAAGTCCGGCCGGTGTCCCAGTGCCCGGTGCAGCGAAAGCGCGGCGTGCGGGGAGTTGGTGAGGGCGTACAGGAACGAACGCCTCACATAGCGACGCGCCAACTCGCCGCGGTGGACCTTGCGTTCGGGGTCCTGGCACATCAGCACCCCGGCGGCCAGTCCGGCCAGCCCCTCCAGGTCGCCGGTCTCCAGCCGGTCGACGGCGCGGCCCCACCGGTCGCGCTGCTCGTCGGTGATGTGGGCGGGCACTCCGCCGAGCATCAGCCGGGCGATCCGGCCGGGATGCTGCTGTGCGCAGCCGAAGGCGATGGAGGTGCCGTAGGAGAACCCGAAGAGGTTGGCCCTCTCCACGTTCAGATCGTCGATGATCCCGGTAACGGCGGCGTGCAGGACGTCGTCGCCCGCACCGGGCGGGAGCAGGTCCGCGTTGCCCATGCCGGGCAGGTCGGCGGTGACCACGGAGGCGAGCGGCCCCAGGTGGTCGTCCATCTGCGGCCAGCCGTACATCCCCTGGAGCGCGCCGCCGAGGATGATGACCGGTTCGGTGCGCGGCGAGGGCTGTCTCAGGACCCGGTAGCCGTAGCGCAGCCCGTCCACCGACAGGGTCCGGATGATCTCGTCGGCCATGGTGGTTCGCCTGCCTCTTGGTTTCCGGGTCAGGCCCTGGTGAGAACGAGTACGGCGTTGTGTCCGCCGAATCCGAGCGAGGTCTTGACGGCCGCGTCGAACGTTCCCCGCCGGGCCTCCTTGCTCACCACTTCGATGGGGATCGCGGGGTCGGGGGCGTCGAGGTTCACGGTGGGCGGCACGAGTTGGTTCTCCAGCGCCAGCACGGTCAGTGCGGTCTCGATGCCGCCGGCGGCGCCCAGGGTGTGTCCGGTCATCGCCTTCGTCGAGGTCACGAGGGGGTGCTCGCCCAGGACCCGGCGCAGCATCATCGCCTCGATGAGGTCGTTGGAGACGGTCGAGGTGCCGTGAGCGTTGACATGGCCGATGTCCCCGGCCGCGATCGCGGCGTCCGCGAGCGCCGAGCGCAGCGCCCGCTCGATGCCCAGGCCCTCGGGGTCGGGGGCCACGGCGGAGTGGGCGTCGCTGGAGGCGCCGTAGCCGGCGATGTGCGCGCGGACGGTGGCACCGCGGGCCAGGGCGTGTTCCGGCCGTTCCAGCACGAGGAGTCCGGCGCCCTCGCCGACGACGAAGCCGTCCCGGTGGGTGTCGAAGGGGCGGCAGGCCGCCTCGGGGTCGTCGCGCCGGGTGGAGACGGCCTTGAGCTGGCAGGCGCTGGCGATCAGCAGCCGGGAGCAGACCGATTCGGCGCCGCCCGCGATGACGATGTCGCAGGCCCCGGTGCGGAGCATCTGGTGGGCGGTGCCGATGGCGACGGTGCCGGAGGAGCAGGCGGTGGAGACGGCCTGGCTCGGGCCGAGGGCGCCGAGGTCGGTGGCGACGCTGCTGGCCGCGCCGTTGACGACGGTGAGCGGGGCGAGTTTCGGGGAGACCCGGCGTGCGCCGCGTTCGGTGAGGGTGGTGTGCTGCTCGTCGTAGAACGGCAGTCCGCCGTGGGCGGAGCCGATCACGACGGCGACCCGTCCGCCGTCCCAGACCGCGGGGTCGAGACCGGCGTCGGCGACGGCCTCGCGGGCCGCGATGACGGCGAGTTGGGAGAAGCGGTCCATCAGCCGCGCGGTCGCCACCCCGAGCAGTGCCCGCGGGTCGAGGCCGGTGATGGTGTACATGAAGTCGCAGGGCAGGCCGTCGAGTTCGGGCCGGTGCGGCACCGACGGGGCGGTCGACGCCTCATGGACGGTGCGCCAGGTCGCTTCGGCCCCGGTGCCCGCGGCGGTGACCATGCCGATCCCGGTGACGGCGGCGGCGAACGGCTCGGGGCGGTACGGGCGGCCCGTCACGCGGCTGCCTTGCGGTGCACCAGGTCGACGAGCTGCCCGACGGTGTCCCGCGAGGACAGCTGGACGTCGTCCAGATCGACGCCCATCCGGTCCTCGATGATCAGCCGCAGTTCCTCCAACGCCAGTGAGTCGAGCCGGAGATGACGGAGCGATACTTCCGGAACGATGGCGAGGGGGTCGGTGCCGAAGTTCGCCACCAGCAAGGTGCTGATCTCTTCTGCCGTGCTCATTGTGGCGCTCCTGCGCTCTCGTACGCGGTGACGCCCTGCCGCGTGAGGTGTGAGTGCCATCGGGGGACGCCGGCTGGTCCGGAAGAACCATTTATACGCCTTCGCGAAGGTCGAGCCGGTCCGCGTTCCCCCGTGCGGTGGGGGGCCGTCCAGGTGTACGAATTCAGCGGTTCACGGCGCCCGACGGGCCTCCCGCCGCCGGTGCCCGGCCCGTAAACTCCGCGATCATGACGATCGACACGACTCATGCGGACGGGCCCGCGCTCTTCCCGACCATGTCCACCATGCGCGCGATGCGCCGCCTGAAGCCGGAACCGGTGCCGGACGAGACGCTGGAGCAGCTCATACAGGCAGCCGTCTGGGGTCCCAGCGGCGGCAACATGCAGTGTTACGAGTACGTCGTGGTGACCGACCGCGAGGTGATGGCCCGTCTGGCGCCGCTGTGGAAGCGGTGCGTGGACGCCTATCTGGCGACGACCGGGAAGTACGCCCCGAAGGGCATGGACGACGCGGCGTACGGCCGGATGGTCGCCGCGATCGAGTACCAGCGCGACCACTTCGCCGACACACCGGCGCTGATCGTGCCGTGCTACCGGTTCCCGGAGCCGCGCCTGGACGAGGAGGGGCTGCTGGCCTCCGCGCGGGCGCTCGGCCCGGCCGCGACCGAGCACATGATGAACACCCAGACGCGCTTCCAGGCGCTCGCCGAGGGCTCCTGCGTCTATCCGGGCGTGCAGAACGTCCTTCTCGCCGCGCGGGCCCTGGGGCTCGCGGCGAACATCACCATCTGGCATCTGATGCTGGAGCAGGAGTGGAAGGAAGCCCTCGGCATCCCCGAGGACATGCACACCTATGCCGCCATTCCGGTCGGATGGCCGCAGGGCAACTTCGGCCCGGTGCGGCGCCGCCCGGTGGCGGACGTCATCCACCGCGACCGCTGGTAGGCGGCCCCCGTCGGTCCTGCCCGGTGACGGCCCGTCCACCGGCCGGGCAGGCCGTCTGATTCCGCCTCAACTCCATTGGAGTGAGCGTCAGTTCGACACACCTGCAAATGATTGTCATGCACTTGGCGGATAGATACGCTGAGCGGGCTTCACGGCCCTCGGCCCACCCCACTCGGGCCCGGGGGCCGTCCCCTTTTCGCTCTTCCCCCCACCGAGCAGGAGCAGGTATGCCCAGCCGCGCCGCCGCCCACACAAAGGGCCGCGCATCCGTCCTGGCGGCCCTCACCGCCACCGTCCTGACCGTGACCGGCACGCCGGCCTTCGCCGCTCCGGACGACAGCCATCCGATGGACCGGGCGTTCACCCGGGCCGCCGCGGAGTTCGACGTGCCGCGCGATCTGCTCGCCGCCGTCGGCTACGGCGAGACCCGGCTCGACGGCCACTCCGGGCGCCCCAGCCAGGCAGGCGGCTACGGCGTGATGCACCTGGTGAGCAACCCCACGAACCGGACACTGGAGCGGGCGGCGGCCCTCACCGGCAAGCCGCTCGCCGAACTGCGCACCGACACCGGGGCCAACATCCTGGGCGGCGCGGCGGTGCTGCGCGCCTACGCGGACAAGCTCGGCCTCGACGCCCGGGACCGCGACGACATCGACGCCTGGTACCCGGCCGTCGCCCGGTACGGCGGTGCGCAGGGGGCCGCCGCCGCCCTCTACGCCGACACCGTCTACACCTTCCTGGCCTCCGGGCTGCACACGGTCGTCCCCGGCGGTGAGCGGATCTCGGTGACGAGCCGTCCGGTCGCCCCGCAGAAGGGTGCGCTCGCCGATACCGACGTACGCACGCAGAGCCCCGACTACCCCTCCGCGAAGTGGGTCGCCGCCAATCCGAACAACTTCGCCCCCGGCCGCTCGGCCAAGATCGACAAGGTGGTCGTCCATGTCACGCAGGGCTCGTACGCGGGCTCGATCAGCTGGTTCCAGAACCCGACCGCGGAGGTGAGCGCCCACTACGTGGTGCGCTCCTCGGACGGCGAGATCACCCAGATGGTGCGCGACAAGGACACCGCGTACCACGCGAAGAGCGCCAACGCCTCGGCGCTCGGCATCGAGCACGAGGGGTTCATCGACGACCCGTCCTGGTTCACCGACACGATGTACCGCTCCTCGGCGGCGCTGACCAAGTCGCTGTGCGACCGCTACGGGATCCCGAAGGACCGGGCGCACGTCATCGGGCACAGCGAGGCACCGGGCAACGACCACACCGACCCGGGGCCCTACTGGGACTGGAACCGCTACATGCAGCTGGTCGGCGGGAGCTCCGGCGGCGGCAACAGCGGCGACGGGCTGAGCTTCACCTCGTACGCGACCCAGCAGAACGGCTCGACGGGCGCTCAGGTCAAGGCGGTCCAGCAGCTGCTGAACGACCAGGGCTACCCCGCGGGTTCCGTGGACGGAAACTTCGGCCCGGCGACGAAGACCGCGGTGGCGGCGTACCAGGCGGCGCGCGGGCTGAGCGCCGACGGTGTGGTCGGGCCCAGGACCTGGACCGCGCTGCTGTCGGCCGGGACGACCCCGAGCCTCCAGCAGGGCGCCTCGGGCGACGGTGTGAAGCGGCTCCAGCGCTCGCTGACCGCGGCGCTCGGCACGACGGTCGGCATCGACGGCAGCTTCGGCCCGGCGACGGTGACGGCGGTGCGCAACTACCAGACGAGCCGGGGGCTGACGGCCGACGGCATCGTGGGGCCGGGCACCTGGGCGGCGCTGCAGACGGGCCGCTGACGGGCTTTCCGCGCGGGCGGGCGTGGCGGGTGCGGACCGCCCCGCCCGCTCGCGGAATCCATGTCACGTTCAAGTAACCTGCCGGAAACCCTTGACGTTTCTCCTGGCGCGTTCTTAACCTCACTGCGTAGTTCGCATTCCTTGCAGTTCACGTGCTGCGGCGCTTTCCGCAGTGTTTTGACAGGCACAGACATAGACCACCTGTCGGTGGTTTCGTCATGCCTGTTTTTTTGTGCTCCCCGTGCCGCCGATGGGTCTTCCTCGAAGGCGGATTCATGGCACAACGTCCGAGCGTCAAAGGCGTCGGCGACGTCGTTGCGCTCATCGATGGGCTGGGAAAGATCACCGGCCGGGCGCAGGTCATCTGGTTTCTCGTGTTCGGCGGGCTGTTTCTCGACGCCTATTCGAATGCCGCGCTGAGCGCCGGCCTGGGGCCGATGACGACCCAGATGGAGCTCACCAGCACGCAGGTCTCGATCCTCACGGCCACCGCTCCGGCCCTGGCGATCATCTTCAACCCGGTCGGCGGCTGGCTCGCCACCCGGATCGGCCGCGTTCCCCCGCTGCTCATCGCCAAGGTGTTCGCCATCGCGGGCGCCCTGCTGGCCGCCTTCGCCGGTGACTTCACCGTCGTCTGGCTCGGCCGGGTCCTGGTGGGTGTCGCTTACGGCATCGACTTCGCCGTCGCCATGGCGCTGCTGGCCGAGTACACCCCCGCGAAGCTGGGCGGCCGGCTGAACCTGTGGCAGGCCGTCTGGTACGTCGCCACCACCAGCAATCTCGTGCTCGCCCTGGTCTTCTTCAACCTGGACGTCGGCGCGGACATCTGGCGCTGGTCGGTCGGCTCGGCCGCGGTCGTCGCCGCCGTGCTGCTGCTGGGCCAGTGGCTGATGCTGCGGGAGAGCCCCACCTGGCTGGCGAGCAAGGGCCGGCTGGACGAGGCCGTCGTCAACCTGGACCGGATCTACGGCATCGAGGCCGTCGCCGGGAAGCCGGACGAGGCGACCCGCGCCGCCACCGAGGCGCCCGCCATCGGCTTCCGGCAGGCCGGGCTGCTCTTCAGGGGCGAGTACCTGCCGCGCACGGTGCTGTCCTCGGTCATCTCGCTCGGGCAGTCGATGCAGTACTTCGCGGTCGGCTGGTACCTCCCGCTGATCAGCCTCACGATCTTCGGCGAGAGCTTCGAGAAGGCGACGATCGGCTCGATGGTCTTCAACGCCTTCGGTATCGCGGGCGGGCTCCTCTCCGCGTACTTCGGCCGCCGGCTCGGGCTGCGGCTCAGCTCCGCCGCCGGTTTCGCCGGGGTGTTCGTGGCGCTGCTCGCGATGGGGCTGACCTTCGAGAAGGTGCCCACGGCCGTGGCGTTCCTGCTGCCGGTGCTGTTCATCCTCTGCCACTCCGCGGGTCCGGGTGCCAACGGAAAGTCCATCGCCGCGCTCTCGTACAGCAGTGACGTCCGGGCGCTGGGCACCGGTGTCACCGGGATGGTCGGCAGCTTCGGCAGTGTCGTCGGGCTGTACGTGTTCCCGCAGATCAAGGACTCCCTGGGGCTCGCCGACACCTTCCTGGTGCTCTCCGTCGTACCGCTGCTCGGCCTGATCACCTGCCTGGCGATCAAGTGGGACCCGACGAAGGCCGCCTCCCCCGACGAGGCAGCCGGACAGGACCGGACCGCCGTTGCCGCCCGGTCGGGTGCGCCGGAATCCGCGGAGTCCGTGACCGCGCGCTGACCGGCCGCCGGGCCCGTCGCACCACACGATGGTCACCTCCCCTCCCACTCCCTCCGCACAGCTCGCTCGCGATGCTCGTAATGAAAGGGCTGCAATGACGCAGACGCTCCCCGGCGCCGCCGCACGGCGCGGTGTGCTGTCCATCGACGAGGGCACCACGGGCACCCGGGCCGGAGTCGTCCTCGACTCCGGCGCCGCCCACGAGGTGTTCTACCGGTCGATCAAGGTCAGCCATCCGGACGACCTCTCGGTCGAGCAGGACCCGATGGAGATCTGGACCGCCACCGTCGAGGTGGCGCGCCGGGCCGTCGGCCGGGCCCGCGAGGAGGGCATCGAGATCACCGCGGTGGCCCTGTCCACCCAGCGGGCGACCGCGATGCTGTGGGACCGGGTGACCGGACGGCCGCTGCTGCCCGCGGTGGTGTGGCAGGACCGGCGGCACGCGGCCGAGCTGACCGCGTACGAGGCGGAGTGGGACGCCGCCCTGCTGGCCCGACAGGGCCGGCCGGTCGGTGCCCGCGCACCGTTCCTCTGGGCCGCCCGGCAGATCGCCGCGCACCCGGAGGTGGCCGCCGCGCACCGTGAGGGCCGGCTGCTCTTCGGCACCGTCGACACCTGGCTGATCTGGCGGCTCACCGGCGGCGCCGTGCACGCCACGACGCCGACGAACGCCGCCTCCACCGGTGGCTATCTGCTGGAGCGGCACGCCTGGGACGAGGAGTGGATCGGCCACCTCGGCTTCCCCCTCGACCTGCTCCCGGAACTCCGCTCCGACGACGCCGGATTCGGCACGACCGACCCGGCCGCCCTCGGGATCGCCGTCCCGCTGGCCGCCTCCATGGGCGACCAGCACGCCGCACTCGTCGCGCTCGGCGGCCTCGCCGCCGGGCAGGGCATGTGCGTCTACGGGACCGGCGCCTTCGTCGACGCGGCGACCGGCACCACGCCCGCCCTGCCCCGGCCGGACATCTCCGGGGTGCTCGCCCAGCCCGGCCGGCGGCAGGGCGACATCAGCCACTACAGCCTGGAGGCGTACACCTCCACGGCGGGTTCGGCACTGCGCTGGCTCTGCGACGACCTGGGGCTGTTCGCATCGCCGAAGGAGCTCGGTGAGGAGGCGGGCCGGGTCCCCACCCGGCCGGGCCGCACCCCGCGTTTCGTCCCGGCGCTCGCCGGGGTCCGTACGCCGGTCTGGCACCCGGAGGCCACCGCCTCCCTCACCGGGCTCACCCTCGCCACCACCCGCGCCGACCTGGCCCGCGCCGTGCTCGACGGGATCGCGCACTCGGTGTGCGACCTGATCGACGGGGTCGCCGACACCATGGGCACCCCGTTCACCCGGCTCCGGGTCGGCGGCGGGGTATCCGGCAGCGACCCGCTGATGCGGATCCAGGCCGACCTGACCGGCCTGCCGCTGGAGCGGGTCTCCGACTCAGCCACCGCCAGCCTGCGGGGCACCGCGTATCTCGCCGGTGTCGCGCAGGGCCTGTGGTCCTCGCTCGAAGAGGTCGTCGAGGCACAGCCGCTCGGCCGGATCTTCGAGCCCTCGATCACGGCGGCCGAACGCACCGCGCAACGCTCCGCCTGGCGCGACGTGCTCATCGCCCACCTGAACGACCCCGCCCTGCTCCCGCTGCGGGACCCCGAACCTCACACCCCCCACTGACGGCCCCCCGACCGTCACCCGGCGGCCGGTACCGACCACGCGGCCGCCGCACCGAAACACCAGGAGTTGATGTTGTGATCACCATGCCCGCCCGGAAGCCGCGGCGCAGCGCCGCGGCGACCCGCCGAACGCCCCTGCTGCTCGACCGGGCGGCCCTCAAGCGCCGGCTGGCCGACGACACGTACGACGTACTTGTCATCGGCGGCGGCATCACCGGGGCGTACGCCGTGCTCGACGCGGCCTCGCGAGGGCTGCGCGCGGCGCTGGTCGAGAAGGACGACTTCGCCTCCGGTACGTCGTCGAAGTCCTCGAAGATGGTGCACGGCGGCCTGCGCTATATCGAGCAGGGCAACGTCAACCTGGTCCGCCACTCGCTCCTGGAGCGGCACCGCTTCCGCAAGAACGCCCCGCACCTGGTGCACCGGCTGCCGTTCCTCTTCCCGATCCTGGAGAAGGAGGGCATCTTCGACGCCCGCCTCGCCAAGGGCTTCGAGGGCCTGCTGTGGACGTACGACCTGGTGGGCGGCTGGCGGATCGGCAAGCTGCACCAGCGGCTCACCGTTCCCGAGGTCCTCGCGCAGGCCCCGACGCTGCGCGCGGAGAACCTCAAGGGCGGGCTGATGTACTTCGACGCCCGTACCGACGACGCCCGCCTCGTCCTCACCATCGTGCGGACCGCCGCCGCGCTCGGTGCGACGATCCTCAACGGGGCCAGGGCCGAGGGCCTGCTGATGCAGGCGGGCAAGGTGTCCGGCGCCCGGGTCTCGGCGGACGGCGACACCTTCGACATCCGGGCGCGGGCCGTCGTCAACGCCACCGGCGTATGGACCGACGAGCTCGACGCGAAGGCGGACGACGGCCACAAGCCGCAGGTCAGGCCCGCCAAGGGCGTCCACATCGTGGTGCCGTGGGACAAGGTGCGGATCAACTGCACGGTCACCGTGCCGATCCCCGGCCGGGCCCGCCGCGCGACCTGCACCCGCTGGGGCAACAGCGTCGTCCTCGGCACCACCGACGAGGACTACCAGGGCTCCCCCGACGACGTGCACTGCACCCGCGAGGAGATGGACTTCCTGCTGGAGGGCGCCAACACCGCCTTCGAGGGGAAGCTCACCCCGGACGACGTGGTCGGCTCCATCGGCGGTCTGCGCCCGCTGGTCGGCGGCAAGGAGGGCGCGACCCTCGACATGCGCCGCGACCACCACATCACCGTCGGCCGCACCGGCATGGTGACGGTGACCGGCGGCAAGCTCACCACCAGCCGGCACATGGGCGAACTCGTCATCGACAAGGTGATGACCGTCCTCGGCCGCAAGGGCAGGAGCCGCACCACCGACCTCCCGCTGCTCGGCGGCGCCGGTTACGACGCCGAGGCCGTCGCGGCCTCCGGCGGCATCGCCGCGCACCTCGGCGAGCGCTTCGGCACCGAGGCCCGCTTCGTCGGCGACCTGATCCAGGACGACCCGTCGCTGGCCGAGCCGATCGTCGCGGGACTCCCGTACACCAGGGCCGAGGTCGTCTACGCGGCCCGCGCCGAACTGGCCCGCTCGGTCGACGACGTGCTCTCCCGCCGGATGCGCGCCCGGCTGTTCGCCCGGGACGCGTCCGCCGAGGCCGCCGGGGCCGTGGGCGCGATCCTCGGCCGGGAACTGAACCTCTCGGAGGCCGAGGTGGAGCGTTCGGTCTCCGAGTACCTCGCAGCCGTCCGTCACGAAAAGTCCGTACTCCTCGAAGGGGCAGCAGCATGATCAGCCGTCAGACCATCACCCACCCGTTCAACCGGGGCAACTACACGATCGGTGCCCCCAGCTTCGCCAAGTGGGCGCAGAACACCGCGATCGGGGACGGCGAGGCCGCCCTCCAGGTGGACCCGGTCGAGGTCCCCGAGACCGTGATCGAGGCGCTGCGCGAGGCCGCGCACGCGGTGCACACCGCCCGCGAGGAGGTCGTCACCCGGACCCGCGACTGGTGGGCCGGCTCGATGATCGGCGAGACCGAGGGCCGCCCCGCGACGCCGGACGCCGTGATCGTCGAGGCGGCCGACGCCGACCAGGTCGCGGCCGTGCTGCGGATCTGCCACGAGGCGGGCATCCCGGTCACCCCGTCCGCCGGGCGCTCCAACGTCACCGGCGCGGCGCTGCCGGTCTTCGGCGGCGTCGTCCTGGACGTCTGCGGGCTGAACCGGATCACCGGCTTCGACGCCGAGTCCAACATCGTGGACGTCCAGGCCGGCATGTTCGGCGACCTCTTCGAGAAGCAGCTCCAGGAGGAGTACGGAGTCACCACCGGCCACTGGCCGTCCGCGTTCGCCGTCTCCACCGTCGGCGGCTGGATCGCCTGCCGCGGCGCCGGCCAGCTCTCCACCCGCTACGGCAAGATCGAGGACATGGTCGTCGGCGTGGACGTCGTGCACGCCGACGGTACGCGGGCCACGTACGGCGACTACGCGCGCGCCGCGGTCGGCCCCGACCTGCGCCAGCTGTTCGTCGGCTCCGAGGGCACCCTCGGCGTCATCGTCTCGGCCCGGCTGCGGGTCCACCCGCTGCCGGAGTACGCGAACGCCGTCGCGTACGGCTTCAAGACCTTCGCCGAGGGCCTGGACGCCTGCCGCAAGATCATGCAGCGCGGTGCGACCCCGGCCGTCCTGCGGCTGTACGACACCCTGGAGTCGGGCACCCACTTCGGCCACCCGGAGACCAACCTCCTGCTCGTCGCCGACGAGGGCGACCCGGCCATCGTCGACGCCTCGATCGAAGTGGCGAAGGAGGTCTGCGAGGCGTACGGCCCCGAGCTGGACAGCAAGGCGGTCTTCGAGCGCTGGCTGGACGAGCGGATGCTGGTCGGCAAGTCCGCCGACGGCTTCAAGCCCGGCCCGGGCTTCGTCGCCGACACCCTGGAGATGGCCGCGTCCTGGACCGACCTCCCGGTGATCTACGACGAGGTGGTCGCCGCGATCCAGTCGGTGCCCGGCACCCTGGCCGCCTCGGCCCACCAGTCCCACGCGTACACCGACGGCGCCTGCGTGTACTTCTCGCTGCGCGGCGACGTGGCTCCCGAGTCGCGCCGCGACTGGTACCGCTCGGTGTGGGACGCCGCCAACGCCGTACTGATCGAGCACGCGGCCGCGCTCAGCCACCACCACGGCTGCGGTCTGCTGCGCGGCCCCTACCTGGAGGAATCCCTCGGGGCGGGCTTCGCGACCTTCGTCGCGGTGAAGAAGGCCCTGGACCCGGCCGGCATTCTCAACCCTGGCAAACTGGGCCTTCCCAGCCGATTCGGTACGTCTCCGCTGAACTGACGCCAGGGCCTCTCGTCCGGATCAGGCACGATCCGGACGAGAGGACCCGGGCCGGCAGCAACCACGAACCCCTCCCTCCCCAGGCAGGCCCTTGCCATGACCCCTTCCCCCTCCCGGTCCGGTGCCGCACTCGACCCCCGGCTCACCGCGGCGTTCGCCGAGGTGCCGGTCGTCGCGTCGGTGGTCGGCACCCAGCCGCTGCGCGAGTTCCTGACCGCACCGGCGAAGGTGTGCATCCTCGCGTCGTTCGCGGTGGGGATGCTCCCCCAGGTCGTACCGGCGCTGGGCCGGGCGGGGAAGACCGTGTTCGTGAACGTGGACAGCAGCCCCGGTCTGGCTCAGGACCGGGGCGCGCTGGAGTTCATCAAGAACATGGGCGCACACGGCGTGGTCAGCACCCGGCTCTCCCTGATAGAGAAGGGCCGCCCGCTCGGCCTGCTGACGATGATGAAGGTGTTCGTCACCGACCGGTCCAATCTGCGCCGCTCCACGGACGCGATCTCGCGCGGGGCGCCGGACCTGGTCGAGATCATGCCCGCCCCGATCATCGCCCGGATGAGCGCGCAGGCACAGCGCGCGATGTCCCCGTCGGTGGCCGCGGGCTTCGTGGAGACCCCCGCGGACGTGGCACTCGCGCTGGCCCTCGGCTCGGCCGCGGCCGCCACGTCCGACCCCCGCCTCTGGCACCTGCGCCGCGACCAGCTGCCGCCGGTCCCGCCCGGCGCCCTGAAGAGGCCCGCCCCACCCCAGGAGTAACCCCCATGACATACGTCGTCGTAGCCCGCTACCGCACCAGGGCCGGCGAGGAGGACACCGTCCTCCCCCTGCTCGACGCGATGGCCGCCGCCTCCCGCGAGGAGCCCGGCAACCTCGCCTACCGGGTCCACCAGGGCACCGAGGACCCGCGGGCGATCGTGCTGTACGAGGAGTACGCCTCCGAGGCCGACTTCACCGAGCACTGCGCCACCCCGCACTTCCAGGAGATCGTGCTCGGCAAGGTCGTCCCGCTGCTGGAGAGCCGCGACGTGCTGCGCTGCGCCCGGCGTCCGGAGGTGGCGGCGTGAAGACCCGTGCGGTGGTGCTGCGCGGGACATCGACGGCCCGCCCGTACTCCGGGACGCGCCCGGTCGAGGTGGAGGAGCTGGAGCTCGGCGCCCCGCGTGAGGGCGAGGTGCTGGTACGGATCGCCGCCGCCTCGCTCTGCCACTCGGACCTCTCGGTGGTCAACGGCGACCGGGTCCGCCCGCTGCCGATGGCGCTGGGCCACGAGGCGGTGGGCGTCGTCCAGGAGACCGGACCGGGCGTCGGCCGGGTCTCCCCCGGCGACCATGTGGCGCTGGTCTTCGTGCCGAGCTGCGGCTTCTGCGGCGACTGCGCGGCGGGCCGCCCGGCCCTGTGCGCACAGGCCGCGGCGGCCAACGGTTCGGGTGCGCTGCTGCACGGCCCGTCGCTGCTGACCGACGCCGCCGGCAACCCGGTCCACCACCAGCTGGGCGTCTCGGCGTTCTCCGAACACGCGGTGCTGGCCCAGGAGTCGGTGGTCCCGATCCCCAAGGACATCCCGTTCACGGTCGCGTCGATGTTCGGCTGCGCGGTCCTGACGGGCGCGGGCGCGGTCATCAACACGGCGGCCCTGCGTCCGGGGCAGTCGACAGTGGTCTACGGCCTGGGCGGGGTGGGCCTCTCCGCGGTGCTCGGAGCCCGCGCGGCAGGGGCGTACCCGATCATCGCGGTCGACCCGGTCCAGGAGAAGCGCGAACTGGCGCTCCGGCTGGGTGCGACGCATGCGTACGCCCCCGACGACGCGTTGCGGCAGATCCGCGAACTCACCTCCGGCGGAGCCGAGGCGGTGGTGGAGGCGGTGGGCAGCCCCAAGGTCATGGCCGAGTGCCTGAGCGCCGTGGCCCGGGGCGGCAAGGTGGTCTCGGTGGGCCTGCCCGCGCCGGACCGGGTGCTGGAGGTCCCGGCGCTGGCGTTCGCGGGCGAGGGCAAGTCGTTGCTGGGCTCGTACATGGGCGACGCGGTGCCGCGCCGCGACATCCCGAGGTTCCTGGACCTGTGGCGGGCGGGCCTGATGCCGGTGGAGCTGATGCACACGGGCACGCTGCCGCTGACCGACATCAACGCGGCGCTGGAGGAGCTGGCTTCCGGCCGGGCCATCCGCCAGGTCATCGACACCTCGGGGATGCTGGACGCCTGACAACCGGCCTGATCCGTGTCCTGGTCGACGGCGCCCCCGGCTGTCCGGGGACGCCGTCGGCCCTCACCTGTCGGACTCCTCGCTCTCCGGCGCGGCCGCGGGCGTGAAGTGCAGGAAGATCTTGCGCCGGCTGATGCGCCATCCCCGCTCTCCGCGCACGATCACATCCTCATAGGTCACGCTTCCGCACTCGCCGTCCGGTCCGGCACCGATCCCCTTGGACCGGGCATGGACCCGGCCGTCCCCGGCCTCGGTGAGGACGATGTTGGTGACGTGGTGGCCGACGGGCGCGCCCGGCTTGCCCGCCCGCGCCCGCGCCATGTCCCGGAAGGCGGCCAGGCCGTGAACCTCCCCGTGCCCGAGGTTCGAGGTCTCGTAGACGATGTCGTCGGTGAACAGCTCGTCCAGCCGGTCCAGTTCGTCGTTGTCGACCAAGTGCCCGTGCAGGGCGAGCAGTTCGGAGATGTCCAGACGGTCCTCGACACTGAGCGTCATCGCCGGTCCTTTCGTGAGATCTCTCGCGACGGTGCGGCAGTTATACGGGGAGCTCCCCCGGCGACCCGGCACAGCACCGCTCACACACCGCCACGGCCCGGCGAGTTCATTCCGCTGGAGCAACCGCGCGGCGCTCGTGACGAAGCAGCACGACCCCGTTGCCGAACTCCCTGGTCTCGGCCAGCCGGAGGCCGGTCCGGCCCGCCGAGGCGGGAAACAGGGGCTTGCCCCGGCCGATGAGGACCGGATGGACGTAGACCCGGTACTCGTCGACCAGGTCGAGCCGCATGAAGGTCGCGGCGAGATCGGCGCCCGCGAGGCACAGGTCCCCGCCGGGCTGCGCTTTCAGCGCCCTGATCTCCTCCGCGTCGACCTCCCGCCTGATCGTGGCGTTCCGGCCGGCGTGTTCCAGGGTCCGGGAGAACACGATCTTGGGCGTCTCCCGCCAGATACCGGCGAACTCCGCCTCGGTCTCGGTGGCGGAGGGGTCGGAGTCGGCGGTCGGCCAGAAATCCTCCATGAGCTGATAGGTCACCCGGCCTTCGAGGAAGGCGCCCATGCCCCTGAGCAGCTCGTTGAAGTGACGGTGCAGTTCGTCGTCGACCACGTGCCAGTCGATCTCGCGGTCCGGCCCCTCCATGAAGCCGTCGAGGGACACCGAGGCCATCAGGACGATCTTCCTCATCGCAATCCTCTTCCGCCGCAGACGTCGCGCCGCGCGGTTGCCCGGCGCCAGAACAGTTGACGCCCCGGTCGCACACCTGGCAACGAGTGACACGCATCGCGGACGGGGGCGGGCAAGGTCAGTAGTGGCCCGTCCTGCCGTCCAGGAGCTCCCTGATGGCGTCCAGGTGCCCCGCGTGCCGGGCGGTCTCCTCGATCATGTGGAACATGATCCAGCGCAGGCTCGCCCCTGACGCATCGAAGTCCGGGTGCCGTCCCACATCGTCGAGCGACTGTGCCGCGAAGATCTCGTTCGACACCGCGACCTGCCGGTCGTAGTCGTCCAGGAGCTCCGCGAGCGGAACGCCCTCGACCCTCATGTCGGCGTCCTCGGGTTCGTCGAACATCGGCCCCACGGCCGGGCGTCCCAGCAGGACGACCTCGAACCAGAGGTGCTCGGCCCAGCGAAGGTGTGACATGACACCCGCCATCGTCATGAGCGGCGAGGACGGCAGGACGGGGCGATGCGCGTCCGCCTCCGAGAGTTCCTCGCACTTCCAGCGGGCGGTCGCGCGTTGCGTGTCGAGCCAGCCGACGAGCTGGGTCCGCTCGTCCGCTTCGTGGGCGGGGCGCTTGCGGGAGGGATACGAGGAGAGGTACGGAGCGGGCGACATGGGCGTCGAAGCTACCCGAGGCGATGTCACACTTCACAGCGCATATCGGCGATGTCACGCCTCACAATGCACACCGGCCGGTGCTCTGCCCAACTCCCCCTCCATCCGGGCCTGACGCCCTGGTACCTTGGCCGACATGTTCCTCTCCCGTGCGTAGGACCCCGTACCGACCGCACCCCTCGCTTCTGCCGGGTGCGGCGCTCCGGTGTCCCCGCATGCCCGCAGCGCCCTCTGCCGCGCTGCCCTCAAGAGGAACGTATCGATGCTTTCGCCATCACCCGTGCCTTCGCGCACGCCTTCGTACGCCACCGTCCTGCGTACCCCGCACGCCGCCCGCACCTTCGGTGCCGCTCTGCTGGGGCGGCTCTCGTACGGGATGGTCTCGCTCTCTCTGATGCTGGCGGTGAACGCGAGCGTCGGCTCGTACTCCGTCGCCGGTGCCGTCATGGCGCTCTTCGGGGCGACCAGTGTCTTCCTCTCCCCCGCCCGTGCCGCGCTGATCGACCGGCACGGGCCGCGCCGGGTCCTGCCACCGCTAGCCGGGGTCTACGCGGCACTGCTCGCCGCCCTCGCGTACGCCACCTGGCGGCCGGGGGCCCCGGCGCTCCTGCTGGCGGCGCTCGCCGCCGTCGCGGGGGCCTTCTCACCACCTCTGGGGCCGGTGATGCGGACCCTGTGGAGCGGTCTCGTCGCCGACCGGGAGCTGTTGCGGCGCGCCTACAGCCTGGACGGTGTCGCCGAGGAACTCCTCTTCGTCAGCGGCCCGTTGCTGGTGGGGGTGGTGGTGAAGTTCGCCTCGCCCGCGGCCGGGATCGCGGCCAGTGCCGCGCTGATCCTCGTGGGCACGCTGGCGCTGGTGTCGTCACCGGCGGTACGCGCTGCGGGCGTGGCGCCGTCGGACGACAAGGCCGCCGGAACGGACGACCCGCCGGCCGGGCGGCGGCTGCTCGGCGTCATCGGGCTGCGGCACGCGGTGCTGGTGACGGCGGCCGTGGGGTTGTGCCTGGGGGGCCTGGATCTGCTGGTGGTGGCATTCACCGAGCAGCGCCACCAGGGCACGGGGGCCGTGTCGTGGGTGCTGGCCGCACTCTCGGCCGGAAGCGCCGTCGGGGGACTCGCATACGGCGCCGTCTCCTGGCGGGCGTCGAACCGGGCGAGGCTGCCGCTGCTGGCCGCCGGGCTGGGCGCCGCCGTGGCCGGGGCCGGGCTGTCGCCGAGTGTGTACGTGCTGGCCGCGCTCGCCGCGGTGGCCGGGCTGTTCGTCGCGCCCGCGCTGACCACGGCGTACCTCATCGCGGACGAGTCCGTGGGCGCGGGCAGCCGCACACAGGCCGGTGCCTGGGTGAACACCGCGGTCAACGCCGGGTCGTCGGTGGGGGCCGCGGCGGTGGGTCTGCTGGTGGACCGGCTGCCGCCGGCCGTCTGTTTCGCGGTCGCGGCGATGCCCGCGCTGTTGTGTGCGGCCGTGGTGGCGCGCGGATCGGCGGCCCGTGGAGCGGTGGCGCGCGAAGCGGTCAGCCGCTCGTGACCGTGGAGGTGCGCACACCGGGTCCGTCCGGTGTGCGCCACTCCTCCCAGACCGCGGCCAGGTCCGCCTCGATCGCCGGCGCCACCGTGTCCAGCAGCCGTACCTGAGCCCCCGGCCCCGCCAGGTCCATGCGGTACGGGTGGGGCCGGCCGGCCGGGGCGGCGCCGAGGGCGGTGACCGAGCCGATGATGCGGTTGAGGCCCAGGATGCCGGGGAGTTCACGCAGGTCAGGGTCCATGAGATCCAGGTCCTCGACCAGCAGCTCGCAGCCGTCGTACGTGGCGTGCGTCCTCGCCCGGACACCGCCGCCCCGCTCGCCGGAGCGCCCCAGGACCAGGGTGTCGCGCCACAGCATCCGGGCCCCGGCCGCCAGCGCGACCGCCATCGAGCGCACGACCGCGGCACCCGTGGAGATCACGAACGGCCGGGCGTCCCAGCACAGTTCACCGCCCTCCGCGATGTCCACCCGGGCCCGCCAGCTCGACGTGCCGCCTCGGTGGTCGTACGCGACCAGGCCGGACGGCTCGACCAGCTCCAGCCGGGCGCCGGGGCCGACCGAGATGTCCAGCAGCAGATCGTCGCCCGCCAGCAGGCCCGCCCGGGTGCCGACCAGGGCGATCCGCAGCCGGTCGGGGGAAGGCAGCAGGGGGCGGGGGGCGAGGAAGGCGCCCGGACGCAGTTCGCGGGCGACGTGGCGGCCCGAGCCGTCGCGCTCCACGGCGACGACGGTGGGCTCGGCGGACTCCGCGGTCACGAGCCGTCGTGGCTGTGGTTGTGACTGTGGGGAGCCATCGGGCCCGGGTCGGTGGGGACGTGGGTGCCGGATCGGTGGCGTACGAGCAACTCCCTTACCCAGTCGGCGAGTTCGGCAACGGATTCCGGGTCGTGCTTGGAGAGTGCGAGGACCGGCAGGCCGTCGCGGGCGTGCGATGCGTCGGCGACCATCGCGGCCACGTCGACCTCCACATGGGGCGCGAGGTCGGTCTTGTTGATGATCAGGAGGTCCGCGCCGGTGATGCCGGGGCCGCCCTTGCGGGCGACGTCGCCGCCGCCCGCGACATCGATGCAGAACAGCTGGGCGTCGGCGAGGGCCGGGCTGAAGGTGGCGGTCAGGTTGTCGCCGCCGCTCTCGACGAGCACCAGGTCGAGCGGCCCGTACGCCTCCTCCAGGTCCTCGACGGCGTCGAGGTTGGCGCTGACGTCGTCCCGGATCGCGGTGTGCGGGCAGGCGCCCGTCTCGACGGCCCGGATGCGTTCGGTGGGCAGGACACCGGCCGAGCGGAGGAAGCGGGCGTCCTCGTCGGTGTAGATGTCGTTGGTGACGACGGCCATGGCGAGTTCACCGGCCAGCTCGCGGCAGAGGGTGGCGAGGATCGAGCTCTTGCCGGTGCCGACCGGGCCGGCGACACCGAGGCGCAGGGCGCGCGGCCGGTGGGCCTGCTGGTGGGTGTGCAGGTCGGGCGTGGGGTCGAGGTGCTGGTCAGGCAAGGAAGAGTCTCCGTTCTCGTTGTGCGTGTTCGAGCGCCCACTGTTCGGTGAGCGGGGGCGTACGGGCGGGCAGTCCGGCCGGAGTCCGTACCGCGAGGGCTTCGGCCACCGCGGCCGCCGCGTGCGGCTCGGCGTCGAGGATCCAGGCGACCGAGTCCAGCGGGTCGCCGGGCAGCAGCTTGAGCGCCGCCGAGGTGATGGTCTGGAGTTCGTCGTAGACGACGCCCCGCGCCAGTTCCTCCGGCGACACCTCCATGACGGCCCCGAGTGCGCCGAGGGCCACCGGCCGCAGCGGGCGGGGGCGGACCCCGGTCAGGGCGGTGACCGCCGGGTGGCCGGGGGCCAGCCTGCGCGCCAGGCGCTGCACGCCGCGGCCGAGCGTCGCCGATGCCTCGCGCAGGGGTGCGGCCGGGGTCCGGGCGGCGAGCGCCTGTTGTACGGGTCCGTAGTCCACCGGGTCCTGCCCGGCCGCCCGCAGGGCGAGTACGGCGGCGGTTGCCTCGGTGACGGCCGCGGTGTGCAGCCGGGCCCGCAGCAGGGCGGGGATCCGGTCCCGGGTGAGGCCTGCCGCGACGGCCGGTTCGAGTCCCGCGCTGTAGGTGTACGCGCCGACCGGGAGCCGTCCGTCGCCGAGCAGCAGATGCGCCAGGCCGGCCATCAGAACATGGAGTACCGCTGGGCCAGCGGCAGTTCGGTGGCGGGCGCGGGCTCCACGAGTTCTCCGTCGATCCGGATGGCGAAGGTCTCCGGGTCGACGTCGATGTCCGGGAGCGCCGTGTTGTTCGGCAGGTCCGCCTTGGTGAGGTGGCGGGTGGGACGTACGGCGACCAACTCCCGTACGAGACCGAGTCGTTCGGCAAGCCCGTCGGCCAGGGCCGCGGGGGCGACGAAGCTGACCGAGAGGTGCGGGGCGGCTTCGGCGGCGGCGGTGGGGCGCATGAGGACGGGCTGGGTGGTGGGGATCGCTGCGTTGGCGTCGCCGAGCGGCGCGTACACCACCATGCCGCCCTTGATGACGGCGGCGGGGCGGATGCCGAAGAAGGCGGGGTCCCACAGCACCAGGTCGGCGAGCTTGCCCGGTTCGACGGAGCCGACGACATGGTCGATGCCGTGGGCGACCGCCGGGCAGATCGTGTACTTGGCGACGTAGCGGCGGGCGCGTTCGTTGTCAGCGGGCAGTTCGCTGTCGCGATCCCCGAAGCGCTGTTTCATGGTGTGCGCTACCTGCCAGGTGCGGCAGATGACCTCGCCGATGCGGCCCATGGCCTGGGCGTCCGAGGAGGTTATGGAGAGTGCGCCGATGTCGTGCAGGACGTCCTCGGCGGCGATGGTGGTGGCGCGGATGCGGGACTCCGCGAAGGCGAGGTCCTCGGGTACGCGCGGGTTGAGATGGTGGCAGACCATCAGCATGTCGAGGTGTTCGGCGACGGTGTTGACGGTGTGCGGGAGTGTGGGGTTGGTGGACGCCGGGAGGATGTTGGGGTGGGAGGCGACGGTGATGATGTCGGGTGCGTGGCCGCCGCCCGCGCCCTCGGCGTGGAAGACGTGGATGCCGCGTCCGGCGATGGCGTCGAGGGTGCCTTCGACGTAGCCGGCCTCGTTGAGGCTGTCGGCGTGCAGGGCGACCTGGAGGCCGTAGGCGTCGGCCGCCTTCAGCGCCGCGTCGATGGCGGCGGGGGTGGCGCCCCAGTCCTCGTGGACCTTGTAGCCGCCCGCGCCGCCGAGTGCCGCCTCGCGCAGTGCCTCCTCGCCGACGGTGGAGCCCTTGCCGAACAGCATGATGTTGAGCGGGACCCGGTCCAGGGACCGGTGCATCATCGCCAGGTTCCAGGCACCCGGGGTGACCGTGGTGGCCTTGGAGCCCTCGGTGGCGCCGGTGCCGCCGCCGATGACGGTGGTGGTGCCGGTGGCGAGGGCCTCGTGCAGGGTCTCCGGCATGAGGAAGTGGACGTGGGTGTCGATGGCCCCGGCGGTGAGGATGCGGCCTTCGCCGGAGACCACGTCGGTGCCGGGACCGATGACCAGGTCGGGGTGGACGCCGTCGCTGATGTCGGGGTTGCCGGAACGGCCGAGCGCGACGATGCGGCCGGCCCGGACGCCGACGTCGGCCTTGACGATGCCCCAGTGGTCGAGGACGACGACATTGGTGATGATGAGGTCAAGGGCGCCGTCGGCGCGTGCGGCGGTGGACTGGGCCATGGATTCGCGGATGGACTTGCCGCCGCCGAACACGGCTTCGTCGCCGCCGAAGCAGCGGTCCTCCTCGACCTCGATCCAGAGGTCGGTGTCGGCGAGGCGGACGCGGTCGCCTGTGGTGGGGCCGTAGAGCGACGCATAGGCGGCGCGGGTCATTCGTGCCATGTCACATGCCATCCGTTCGCGCGGCCCGGGAGCCGTCCGTTCGCGCCGCCTCCGGTCCGTCCGCCCGGGCGGCCCGGGTGCCCGGGACGACGATGCCGGGCACCTTCCGGCGGCCCCCCAGTTCGACGAGGGTGACCTCGGCGCCGACTCCGGGCTCGAAGCGCAGAGAAGTACCGGAAGGAATATCGAGCCGGAATCCTTCGGTCAGGGACCGGTCGAAGGAAAGCGCCGGATTCGCGTCGGGGAAATGCAGATGCGAGCCGATTTGAATGGGACGGTCACCGTCATTCACCACGGTCACATGCAATTGCGTACGGGTGTCATTGATTTTCAGTTCGCCGGCTCCGGTCCGGATCTCGCCCGGGATCACGGGATCGGCGAGGTGATCGTGACGAGCTTGCGCCCGTCCGGGAAGGTCGCCTCGACCTGGACGTCATGCAGCATCTCGGGAACACCTTCCAGCACGTCAGCGCGGGTGAGGACGCTCCGTCCCGCGGCCATCAGGTCGCTGACGCGGGCACCCTCGCGGGCGCGTTCCATGGCCCAGCAGGAGAGCAGCGCGACGGCCTCGGGGTAGTTGAGCCGAACGCCGCGGTCCCGCCTGTCACGAGCGACCATTCCGGCGACGCTCAGCAGCAATTTCTCCGTGTCGGACGGAGTGAGAAACATGGGGAAACCTCCGTGGCGGCAGTCCCCGGAATTCCCGGAATCACCTTTGCCACGTTCCTCTTATAAGCCTCCCGACCGCGCCGTGGCAACTTGCAACGCTCCGCGATAAGTCCCTTTCTGCCCTTATCGCCCGCCATATACGGGCAAAGTAGACAAATTTTGTCCATCAAGAAACAGCAAAGAGAGGCGGCCGCACATCCCCGCCGGGGGGTGTACGGCCGCCTCAGGAGCGAAACTCAGCAGGTCACTTCAGACCGAAGGCCCGGATGATCTCCTGGTCGATGCCCAGCCCGTCGGCCGCCTCGGCGTGCGCCTTGAGCGAGACGAACGAGCCGGCCTTCTTCGGGGTCTTGAACCGGGCGGTCCAGGAGCCGGCCGCGTCCTTGCGCAGCTGCACCGCCTCCCAGCTCTCCCCGTCGTCGTAGCTGACCGACAGCGAGGCCCCGGTGGCCCTGACCGCCCCGTCCAGCCACTCCTGCGTACCGGAGGAGAGCCCGACCTCGGTCCAGTGACCGGCCTCGACGTCACCGGCGAGGTCGGTGTTCACCCGGTAGTCCAGCTGGAGCATCGGGATGTCGGCCTGGAACGGGCCGTTCTCGTCCATGGCACCCGAGACGAAGTTCCACTCGGTGTGAGTGCGGGTGGACGTCCGCCACTTGTCGGTGTCCCGGGCGGAGTCGAGCACGAAGCGGTACGGCAGCTTCTCGGCCGAGACGTCCCAGGCGAAGCCCGCCCGGCCCGCGACCTTCTTGATCAGCTTGTCGCCCTGGTAGAAGGCCGTGGTGGTGGTGTCGTACTCGTCGTCCGGCATGGCGCCCGAGTGGCCCGCGCCGGAGTCCGTCCACGGGGTGAAGTTGAACTGGATGTCGTTGTAGACGGACCGGAACGGACCCCAGTAGCCGGTGCCCAGACGCGGGCGGGTGACCGGCGCGAACCATTCGGCCGGGTAGGTGCGGCCCGCCGTGTAGTCGAGATCGCCGCTGCGCATCTCCTGCGCGGTACCGCTCTCGTCGGCGTTGAGGACCGAGTGGTTCTCGTACCAGAAGGAGGCGCCCGGAAGCGGGGTGACCCACTCCTCGCGGGTACCGGGGAACTTCTCGTACTCCTCGAAGCCGAGCCCCGGACCGTAGTCCGGGATGTCGTAGCGGTAGCCGCCGCCGAGCACGTCCTGGTGGCCGTAGAAGGTGTTCTTCACCTTCGCCAGCCGGCGCTCCGACGGGGCGAACTCCAGCGAGCGGTCCGGAACGACGCCGTCGTGGCGGTCGACCAGGTCGTACACGTAGCGGGCGAACTTCCGCTGTGTGATCGTCACCTTCGAGCCCTGCCGGGCCGACCCGATCAGCTTCTCGCCCGCGAGGCGCTGGACCGAGGCGACCGGGATCGTGGTCTCGGAGCCGTAGGGGGCGTACCGATCCATGTCGACGCCGTCGCCGTCATTGACGACGAAGAGCGCCTTGGCGCCCGCGGCCACCGCGTTGGCGGCCCGGTCCTCGGGAGCGACCGCGTCGCTGCGGCGGATGACGACCGCCTTGCCCTTGACGTCCAGGCCCTTGTAGTCGGCCGCGGCGCCGTTGCCCGCGAAGACGGCGGTGAGCTTCTGCGTGCCGCTCTCCGCGACCGGTGCACCGCCCTGCGCGGTCACCGGGACATCACGGCCGCCGGCGGTCAGATCGATCAGCTTCTCGCCCTGCCGCCAGCGGGTCAGGAACGAGAAGCTGCCCTGGGTGACCTTCTTGGTGGGGCTCGCCCACAGCTGGTCGTACGTCAACGGGATCTGGTACGCGTCGCGCTGGACGGTGCCGTCCGGTGCGGTACGTGCCATGTCATATCGCAGCTGCCGGGTCTCGGTCTCCTTCGGTGTCCGCGCACTGACCTTGCGGGCCTTGGAGGCGTCGAGGGTGACCGTGGAGGCCTTGTCCAGGATGATCTCGGGCGCCGCGAGGAAGGCGACGGCCTTGGAGTCCGCGCGGTCACCGGCGACGTCGGCGGCCGCCCACGCGGTGTAGTTCCCCGGCGGGAGCCGGAGCGTGTTCTCGCCCGACACCTGGACGACGCCCAGGTTCGGGTCGCCGAGCGCACCGAGGACGACCAGGCCGTCCATCGGCTTGCCGGCGCGGTCACGGAGCTGGAGCGTCAGGTCGTACAGCTCCTGCTCCTTGTCCAGGGCGAAGCCGGTGTGGGCGACGGTGGTGCCCGCCGCGTCCTTGGCGACGACCTGGCCGGAGAACTGGGTGTTGTTCGCGACCTTGGACGGGTCGAGCGACAGCACGGCCTCGACGGTGGAGCCGGCCGGGACGGTGAGCTGCTTCACCGAGAGGGTGTAGGCGTCGGAGTCGGTGTCCGTCGCCAGGTCGAGCGTGACGTCCTTCGTGCCCGTGTTGCGGTAGGTGATGGTCCGCTCGGCGACCGGGTCGGACGGGGAGTGCGGCCAGTCGTACGAGGCGACCGCGACGGAGCCGGTGGCCTCGATCGTGGTGTCGACCGCCGCCTTCACATCGAGCCGGCCGGTGCCCTGCTCGTACGGGGTGTAGTCCGGCAGCACCTTGGAGGAGCTCATCAGCGCGTCCTTGATCCGCTGGCCGGACCAGTCGGGGTGACGCTGCTTCAGAATGGCTGCCGCGCCCGCGACATGCGGAGTCGCCATCGACGTACCGGACATCGACCGGTACATCCCGTCGACGCCGGGGACCGACTGCGAGGCGGCCGCGTTGATGTTCACGCCCGGCGCGGAGAGGTCGGGCTTCAGTCCGT
The DNA here is from genome assembly GCF_042890955.1 of Streptomyces sp. NPDC001933. NCBI lineage: Bacteria > Bacillati > Actinomycetota > Actinomycetes > Kitasatosporales > Streptomycetaceae > Streptomyces > Streptomyces sp. NPDC001933. Next base: position 182,729 of record NZ_JBIASS010000002.1, read on the forward strand.
ACGACCTGACCAGCGGGCCCATCGAGGAGAAGTCGGCGCGCTTGTCCTGCTTGTCGACGGCGGCGATGGTGAGTGCCTTCTCCGCCGAGCCGGGCGAGCCGATGGTGCCCGCGCCGTACGCGTTGCCCGCGGCGATCACGAACAGCGGACCGCCGTCGGCGGAGAGGGCGTCGACCGCCTGCGACATGGGGTCGGAGCCGTCGTCCGGGATGCTGGAGCCGAGGCTCATGGAGACGACGTCGGCCCCTTCGGTCTTCGCCCACTCCATGGCTTCGATGATGCCGGAGTCCGCACCGGAGCCCTCGTCGCTGAGCACCTTGCCGATGATCAGGTCGGCGCCCGGGGCGACGCCCTTGTTGACCCCCTCGGAGGCGGCGCCGGAGCCCGCGATCGTGGAGGCGACGTGGGTGCCGTGGCCGTGCCGGTCGACGACCTCCTCGCCCGGCACGAAGCTCTTGGTCTCCAGGATGCGGTCCTTGACGTCCGGGTGCGTCGCGTCGATGCCGGTGTCCAGGACGGCGACCTTGGAGCCCTTGCCGTCATACCCCTCGGCCCATGCCTGCGGGGCGTTGACCTGCGGCACGGAGTCCTTGAGCGCCACCTCGGCCCGGCCGTCGAGCCACAGCTTCGCGATGCCGCCGTCCAGCGAACGGGCCGCCGGGGTGGTGGTTATGCCGTTCCAGAAGGTGCGGGTGGTGTCCTTGTCCGCCTTCAGCGCGGCGCCGTGAATGCTTTCGAGGGTACGGACCTTCTTGGCGCCTCGGGGGGCGGCGGGCAGCGAACGGGCTTTGCCCGCCGGGTAGGTGGCGATCACCGGGATGCCGCCCGACCGCTTGTCGTCGTACCCCATCTTCGCGAGCGCGGAGACATTGAACAGCCTGCGGTCCAGCTTGCCGGCCGCGAGCAGCGCGGTGGCCTCGTCGGGCAGTACGTAGATGTCGTCGCCGGCCTGCTGGACGTGCACCCCGCCGACCGCGCCGTCGGGGCGGTCCACGGTGACGGTGTCCTGCTTGCCGGCACCGTCGGTGTAGTGCACGACGTCGCCCGTGAGCAGGGTGATGTCGTACTCCTGGGCGGAGGGGGCCCGGCGGTCGGCGGGCCGGGGCCCGCCCGGGTCGGCGGCAAGAGCGGAGCCGGCCGCGGGGACCAGTGCACCGCTCACGAGGGCGACGGCGGTCGCCAACAGCAGCGCTCCGCGCCCCGGACGGGAAGATCTCGCCCGGCCGGAGGCGGAGGGAGGTGTAGGAGTCATGCTGCTGATCTACCGTCAAAAGCATGGCTACGGCCGAGTTCGAACCTGGCGTGAAGCCGCCGTGGCGGCAATCCGCCCTCAGCGGTCGCGCTCCAGGACCGGTTCGGGAGCGGGTTCAGGGCCGGTTCAGGAGCTGGTTGAGGGCCGGTTGAGGAGCAGGTTTCAGGCCACGGAGTTGATCATTCCGGTGGGCGGCCGGCCGGCCTCGTGATGGATCGGCGTGTGCGCGCCCTTGAGCGGCACGCCGCTGCCGCCGCGCCGGTCGGCGACGATCTCCGCGGCGATCGACAGCGCGGTCTCCTCGGGGGTGCGCGCTCCGAGATCGAGGCCGATCGGCGAGTGCAGCCTGGCCAGTTCCAGCTCCGTCACACCGACCTCGCGCAGCCGGTCGTTGCGCTCCAGATGGGTACGGCGCGAGCCCATCGCCCCGACGTAGGCGACCGGCAGCTTCAACGCCCGCTCCAGCAGCGGGACATCGAACTTGGCGTCATGGGTGAGGACGCACAGAACGGTGCGGGCGTCGACCTCGGTCACCGCGAGATAGCGGTGCGGCCAGTCGACGACCAGTTCGTCGGCCTCGGGGAAGCGGGCCTTCGTGGCGAAGACCGGGCGGGCGTCGCACAATGTCACGTGGTACCCGAGGAACTTGCCCACCCGGACCAGTGCCGAGGCGAAGTCGATGGCCCCGAAGACGATCATCCGGGGCGGCGGGACGCTCGATTCGACGAGCAGGGTGAGCGGCTGCCCGCAGCGCGAGCCGTCGGCGCCGATGGTGACGGAGCCGGTGCGGCCCGCGTCCAGCATGGCGCGGGCATCGGCCGCGGCGGTGCGGTCCAGCTCCGGGTGTCCGCCGAGCCCGCCCTCGTACGAGCCGTCGGGATGGACCAGCAGGGGGCGGCCGAGGAGCTCCGCCGGCCCGTCGGTGATCCTGGCGAGCGCCGCCGCCGTCCCCCGTGCGGCGGCGGCGAGCGCGGCGGCGAACACCGCCCGTGCGGGGTCGTCCGCACGGACCGGTGTCACCAGGATCTCGATGACGCCGCCACAGGTCAGTCCGACCGCGAAGGCGTCCTCGTCGCTGTAGCCGAACCGCTCGCGCACCGCGGCGCCGTCGTCCAGCGCCTGCTCGCACAGTTCGTAGACGGCGCCCTCCACACACCCGCCGGAGACCGATCCGATCGCCGTGCCGTCGCGGTCGACGGCGAGCGCGGCTCCGGGCTGCCGGGGCGCGCTGCCGCCGACCGCCACGACGGTGGCCACGGCGAATTCGCGTCCCTGCCCGACCCACCGGTTGAGCTCTTCGGCGATGTCCAGCATGGCGATTCTCCTTCTACGGGTGTGCGGAGGGGCGGGCGGGACGGCGGGGCCGGCCCGGTGCCAGCCGTTTCGGTGCGGACCGGCCCCGTGCAGACCGGCCCCGGTTCTACTTGGCGCCGATCCAGCTCTCGATCGGGCTGAGCGCGAAGTACACGACGAATATTGCGGTCAGTACCCACATGAAAGCGCCCACCTCGCGGAACTTGCCCTGCGCCGCCTTGATCGCGGCGAAGGAGATCACTCCCGCGCCGACACCGGCGGTGATCGAGTAGGTGAACGGCATCAGTGCCACGGTCAGGAAGACCGGCACGGCGACGGCGCGGTCGCTCCAGTCGACGTGGCGGGCGTTCTGCATCATCATCGCGCCGATGACGACCAGTGCGGCGGCGGCGATCGGCCCCGGCACGATCTGGGCGAGCGGGGTGAAGAACAGTCCGGCTGCGAAGAGCAGACCGGTGACCACGGAGGACAGGCCGGTGCGGGCACCCTCGCCGACGCCGGTCGCCGACTCGATGAAGACGGTCTGCCCGGACGCCCCGGAGACGCCGCCGATCGCGCCGCCCGCACCGTCGATGAACAGTGCCTTGGACAGGCCCGGCATCCGGCCCTTGCTGTCGGCGAGTCCGGCCTCGGTGCCGACGCCGATGATGGTCGCCATCGCGTCGAAGAAGCCGGCCAGCACCAGGGTGAAGACGATCATTCCCACGGTCATGGCGCCGATCTCGCCCCAACCGCCGAACTCGACATGGCCGAAGAGCCCGAAGTCGGGCATCGAGACCGCGCTGCCCTGCAGTTCGGGTGCGCTGCCGCCCCATGCCTTGGGGCTGATGTCGGTGACCGCGTTGACGATGACGGCGAGGACCGTTCCGACGACGATGCCGATCAGGATCGCGCCGGGCACATTGCGGGCCTGGAGCATGAAGATGAGCAGCAGGGTGACGCAGAAGAGCAGTACGGGCCAGCCGGTGAGCTGTCCCTCGGTGCCGAGTGCGACGGGGGCGCCCTTGCCGACGAAGCCGGCGTTGACCAGGCCGATCAGCGCGATGAACATGCCGATGCCGATGGTGATGCCGTGCTTCAGGGCCAGCGGTATCGCGTTCATGATGATCTCGCGCAGCCCGGTGACGACCAGCAGCACGATCACGGCGCCGTACATCACGCACATGCCCATGGCCTGCGGCCAGGTCATGTGGGGTGCCACCTGGGTGGCGAGCACGCCGGAGACGGAGAGTCCCGCGGCGAGGGCGAGGGGCACCTTGCCGATGAATCCCATCAGCAGGGTCGAGACGGCGGCGGCCAGGGCGGTCGCCGTGATCAGCGCCGCGTGGCTGAGCCGGTGCTCCGAAGCGTCCGGCCCGGACAGCAGGAGCGGGTTGAGCAGAAGGATGTAACACATCGACATGAACGTGGTGATGCCGCCGCGCACTTCGCGTGCGACGGTGGAGCCACGGTCGGAGATGTGGAAGTACCGGTCGAGCCAGGATCTTCCGGCGGGGACGCGCGAGCCTGAGCCCGCGTCCTCCGCACTGGTCCTGGGCTCCACTGACTGCTGGGTCATGATGCCTGACTCCCAAGGTTCACAGGGGCACCCGCGATGAAGAATCGAAATGCGGGATTTGGGATGACTGCGCGGGCGGCACGACCCGGGGGACGGCCCGAGACGAACTGTTCATGCAGAGTGGAATGTGACGTGTGACGTGGTACTGCGATCTGACGTGCTGCAGCGGTGTGTTGTGTAGAGCGGTGCTGCGGTACTGCGGTGCTGCAGTGCCGGGGGTCTCCGGGCGGCGCGGGCGGCGGAAGTGTGACGTTCCTGGGAGGCACGCACCGCCCGGAGAGTTCTTATGGAGCCTCGGCTCAGTTGCCGGTGAGGTGCTCGGGGCGTACCGGCGTCCGGTTGAGCTCCAGGCCCGTCGCGTTCCGGATCGCCGCGAGGACGGCCGGGGTAGACGACAGGGTGGGGGCCTCACCGATGCCACGGAGTCCGTACGGGGCGTGGTCGTCGGCGAGTTCGAGCACGTCGACGGGGATGGTCGGCGTGTCGAGGATCGTGGGGAGCAGGTAGTCCGTGAAGGACGGGTTCCTGACCTTGGCGGTCTCGGGATCGACGACGATCTCCTCCATCACCGCGATGCCCATGCCCTGGATCGTGCCGCCCTGGATCTGGCCGACGACGGAGAGCGGGTTCAGCGCCTTGCCGACGTCCTGGGCGCAGGCCAGTTCGATGACCTTGACCAGGCCGAGTTCGGTGTCGACCTCGACGACGGCGCGGTGGGCGGCGAAGGAGTACTGGACGTGGCCGTTGCCCTGTCCGGTGCGCAGGTCGAACGCCTCGGTGGGCCGGTGGCGCCACTCCAGCTCGATGTCGACCGCCTCGTCCTCCAGTACGTCGACCAGATCGGCCAGCGCCTCGCCGCCGTCGGTTACGACCTTGCCGTCCTCCAGGAGCAGTTCGGCGGTGGCCCACGCGGGGTGGTACGTACCGAACTTGCGGCGGCCGATCTCCAGGACCTTCTCGCGGACGGCCTCGCAGGAGTGCTTCACGGCGCCGCCGGTGACGTAGGTCTGGCGGGACGCGGAGGTGGAGCCGGCCGAGCCGACCTGGGTGTTGGCCGGGTGGATGGTGACCTGGGAGACGCCGAGTTCGGTACGGGCGATCTGGGCGTGGACGGTGACGCCGCCCTGCCCGACCTCCGCCATGGCGGTGTGCACGGTGGCGACCGGTTCGCCGGCGATGACCTCCATGCGCACCCGCGCGGTGGAGTAGTCGTCGAAGCCCTCGGAGAAGCCGACGTTCTTGAGGCCGACCGCGTAGCCGATGCCGCGTACGACGCCTTCGCCGTGGGTGGTGTTGGAGAGCCCGCCGGGCAGGGCCCGTACGTCGGCCTGTTCGCCGGCCACCTCCCACTGGCGCTCGGGCGGCAGCGGCATGTCCTTGACCCGGCGCAGCAGTTCGGCAACCGGTGCGGGCGAGTCGACGACCTGTCCGGTCGGCAGGAGGGTGCCCTGCTCCATGGCGTTGAGCTGCCTGAACTCGACCGGGTCCATGCCCAGTTCGGCGGCGAGCTTGTCCATCTGGGCCTCGTAGGCGAAGCAGGCCTGCACCGCACCGAAGCCACGCATGGCGCCGCACGGCGGGTTGTTGGTGTAGAGCGCGATGGCCTCGATGTCGACGTCGTCGATGACGTACGGGCCGACGGAGAGCGAGGAGGCGTTGCCGACGACGGCCGGGGAGGCGGACGCGTAGGCGCCGCCGTCCAGCACAATGCGACATTTCATATGTGTCAGCTTGCCGTCGCGGGTGGCGCCGTGCTCGTACCAGAGCTTCGCCGGGTGCCGGTGGACGTGGCCGAAGAAGGACTCGAACCGGTTGTAGACGATCTTGACCGGCTTGCCGGTACGCAGGGCGAGCAGACAGGCGTGGATCTGCATCGACAGGTCCTCGCGGCCGCCGAAGGCCCCGCCGACGCCGGAGAGCGTCATGCGGACCTTGTCCTCGGGCAGGCCCAGGACCGGTGCGATCTGGCGCAGGTCGGAGTGGAGCCACTGGGTGGCGACGTACAGGTCGACGCCGCCGTCCTCGGCGGGCACGGCCAGACCGGACTCGGGGCCGAGGAAGGCCTGGTCCTGCATGCCGAAGACGTACTCGCCGCTCACCACGACATCGGCGCGGGCCGCCGCCGCGTCCGCGTCGCCGCGGACGATGGGCTGGCGGTGGACGATGTTGGGGTGCGGTACGTGCCCGGCGTGGTGGTCGTCGCGGCCCTCGTGCACGAGGATCGCGTCGGGGGCGGTCGCGGACGCCTCGTCGGTGATGACGGGCAGTTCGCGGTACTCGATCCTGATCTTCGCGGCGGCGCGGCGGGCCGTCTCCGGGTGGTCGGCGGCGACGAGCGCCACCGGTTCGCCGTGGTGGCGGACCTTGCCGTGGGCGAGGACGGGGGTGTCCTGGATCTCCAGGCCGTAGTTCTTCACCGTGCTCGGCAGGTCGTCGTAGGTCAGTACGGCGTAGACGCCGGACGTGGCGAGTGCCTCCGAGGTGTCGATGGAGACGATCTCGGCGTGCGCGACCGTGGAGCGCAGGGTGTGTCCCCAGAGCATGTCCTCGTGCCACATGTCGGAGGAGTACGCGAACTCCCCGGTGACCTTGAGGATGCCGTCGGGGCGGAGCGTGGACTCGCCGATGCCGCCCTTGGTGCGGGTGCCCTGGTTGATGCTGGTGGGGTTTCCGGTTACGCCCATCGTCAGACCGTTTCTTCCGCGCGGGCGGCCGCGAGGCGGACCGCGTCGAGGATCTTCTCGTAGCCGGTGCAGCGGCAGAGGTTGCCGGAGAGGGCCTCGCGGATGTCCGCGTCGGACGGTTCCGGGTTGCGCTCCAGCAGCTCGTCGGCGGCGACCAGCAGACCGGGGGTGCAGAAGCCGCACTGGACGGCTCCGGCGTCGATGAACGCCTGCTGGATCGGGGAGAGTTGACCGGTTTCCCGGCTCTCCTCGCCGGACGGCTCCGCCTTCCACCGCATGGCCTTGTCGAGCGCCGTGCCGCATGCGCCGGGGGCGCAGCCGCTGCCGGGGTGCTGCTCGGAGCGGTGGGCGGCGAAGTCCGCGAGGCCCTCCACCGTGACGACCTCGCGGCCCTCCACCTGCCCGGCCGCGACCAGGCAGGAGCAGACCGGGACACCGTCGAGGCGGACCGTGCAGGAGCCGCACTCGCCCTGTTCGCAGGCGTTCTTCGAGCCGGGCAGGCCCATCCGTTCGCGCAGCACGTAGAGGAGGGATTCGCCCTCCCAGACGTCGTCCGCCTCGTGCCTGCGTCCGTTGACCGTGAAATTGACGCGCATGATCAGGCAGCTCCTTCGGTGCTGCGGCCATTGCCGCGGTACGACTCCCAGGTCCAGCCGAGGGTCCGGCGGGCCATGATCCCGACCGCGTGCCGGCGGTAGCTCGCGGTGCCGCGCACGTCGTCGATCGGGTTGCAGGCACCGGCGGCGAGCGCGGCGAACTGCTTGGCGACGGACGGCGTGATGATCTTGCGGCTGTCCCAGAACCCGCCCTCCTCCAGCGCGGCGTTCAGGAATTCCTCGGCCTCCTTCGCCCGTACGGGCGTGGGGGCGGCCGATCCGATTCCGGTGCGCACCGTGCGGGTCTCGGGGTGCAGGGCCAGGCCGAAGGCGCAGACGGCGATGACCATCGCGTTGCGGGTACCGACCTTGGAGTACTGCTGGGGCCCGTCGGCCTTCTTGATGTGCACGGCCCGGATCAGCTCGTCCGGTGCGAGGGCATTGCGCTTGACGCCGGTGTAGAAGGCGTCGATCGGGATCATCCTGGTTCCGCGTACGGATTCGGCCTCGACCTCGGCGCCCGCGGCGAGCAGGGCCGGGTGGGCGTCACCGGCGGGCGAGGCGGTGCCCAGGTTGCCGCCGACGCCGCCGCGGTTGCGGATCTGCGGCGAGGCGACGGTGTGCGAGGCGAGCGCCAGTCCGGGCAGCTCGGCCCGCAGGTGCTCCATGATGTGGCTGTACGGTACGGAGGCGCCGAGCCGTACGTTCTCCTGGCCCACCTCCCACTCGGTCAGCTCTCCGATGCGGTTCAGGTCCAGGAGGTACTCGGGCCGCCGGTGGTCGAAGTTGATCTCGACCATCACATCGGTGCCACCCGCGATGGGCACAGCCGTCGGGTGCTCGGCCTTGGCGGCGAGCGCCTCCTCCCAGCTGGCGGGGCGAAGGAAGTCCATGAGTGGCTCTCTTCTTCTCAATCGGGTCGTTCACTGGGGGCGGGGTGCGGCCGGCCCTCGACTGGTCGTTCCGGCGTTCATGTGTTGTTAACGCGGTGTGGGGCCCAGTACACAAGCCGTGCTCCACTCGGTGCAGTCACCGAAAACATGAAGGAGTTGGCTGGTCGATCTCCTCGTCTTGTAGATTCGAACGAATGGCGGGGAGCGGTGACCTCACCGCAATACCCAGTTTTCACCCGCACCAACGAAAGAGATCGGCGGCGACGAGATGCGGCTGCGCGCACTGCTGGAGACCGACGCGCTGGGCCTGCGGCTGCTCGGCGGCGAGGACGAGCTGGACCGCACGGTCCGCGGCGTGATGACCACCGACCTGCGGGATCCCAGCCGCTATCTGTCGGGCGGCGAGCTGGTCCTCACGGGTCTGGCCTGGCGCCGGGACGCGGCGGACTCGGAGCCGTTCGTACGGATCCTGGCGGGGGCCGGCGTCGCCGGGCTCGCGGCGGGCGAGGCGGAGCTGGGCGACATCCCCGGGGATCTGGTGGAGGCCTGCGCGCGTCACCGGCTGCCGCTCTTCGCCGTCAATGAGACCGTTGCGTTCGCGACGATCACCGAGCATGTGGTGCGCCAGGTGTCCGGTGAGCGGGCGGGCGATCTGGCGGCGGTGGTGGACCGGCACCGCAGGCTGATGACCTCGGGCCCGGCGGGCGGCGGTCCCGAGGTGGTCCTGGATCTGCTCGGGTCCGACCTCGACCTGCATGCCTGGGTGCTCTCCCCCACCGGGCGGCAGATCGCGGGCGCCGGTGAAACGTCACTGCCCGGACCGGTCGGCGCCGCGCTCGCGGGCCGCCATCTGGCCGCCACCCGGACCGGCCGCCGCGCCCCGCACCGGGCCACGGTCGACGGCACCACGTATTCGCTCTTCCCGATCCGGAACACCGGCCGCGGCGCCCTGCCGGCCTCCCGCGACGTCCGTGAGTCGGTGCTCTCGGACTGGCTGCTCGCGGTCGAGGCGGACGCGAGCGACTGGCCGCCGGCCCGGCTGGACCTGCTCCAGGGCGTCACCCAGCTGATCGCCGTCGAGCGGGACCGGCGCGACGCGGCCCGTACGGTACGCCGCAGGCTCGCCCAGGAGGTCCTGGAGCTGGTCCAGACGGGTGCCCCGCCGGCCGAAATAGCCGCCAGGCTGCGCGTCGCGGCCCCGGTGCTGCTGCCGGGCCTCGGGACGGCCCCGCACTGGCAGGTCGTGGTGGCGCGGGTCGAGTGGGGCGACGCGGAGGGCCGGTCCGCCACCGGCACCCCGGCGGGCCCCGGTCCCTCCGGCCCCTCCAGCCCCTCCGGCTCCGACATCGCGGGCGGCCCGGTCGCCCAGGCGCTGCTGGAGGAGATCCTGGTCGACCCCGCGGTCACCGGCCCCGACACGGCGGACCGGATCGCGGTCGCCCATACGGGCGAGGAGGCCGTCGCCCTCGTACCGCTGCCCGCCCTCGGCGCGCCCGCGCCGGACCGGGACGCCGGAGCGGACACCGCGCACGAGGCCCCCGCGCTCCACGCCGATGTGCTGCTCGCCGCCGTCCGCGAACCGCTCTCCGCGGGCCTCGCCGACGACGGACGGCTGACCCTGGGGGTCAGCGCGGCCGTCCATTCGCCCGAGGGGCTGCGTGGCGCGCTGGAGGAGGCCCGGCACGCCCGCCGGGTGGCGGCGGCCCGCCCCGGCCGGGTCTGCGCGGCCGGCCACCACGAGCTGGCCTCGCACGTGCTGCTGCTGCCGTTCGTACCGGACGACGTGCGCCGCGCGTTCACCGCACGTCTGCTCGACCCGCTGCGCGACTACGACCTGCGCCACCGCGCGGAGCTGATCCCGACGCTGGAGACGTTCCTGGACTGCGACGGTTCGTGGACCCGCTGCGCGGCCCGGCTCCACCTGCACGTCAACACGCTGCGCTACCGGGTCGGCCGAATCGAGCAGTTGACGGGACGTGACCTTTCCCGGCTGGAGGACAAGCTCGATTTCTTCCTCGCCCTGCGTATGAGCTGATCTCCCGGCCCTGTCACGGCCGTTGGCGGCTCCGTTCGTTTGTGAAATCTTTCACCTGAGATTGAACGAACCCTTGGCCCGGCATGCGGATCCGTGCTGAGATGCCGCCAGACTCAACAGCTCGATGGCGCGCTCGGGGAGGGCAATGTGGCGCATACCGCCATGTCTGGTTCCGGAACGACAGCAGATGACGATCCGCCGCTCCAGACAGCGGTATGGCGGCTGCGGTCACGCGCCTGCTGGACGGACGCCGCCGCGCTGCTCGAACCCGGCGCCCACACCGATCCGGCCGCCGCGCTCCAGCGGACCGCCCTGCTGACCGAGCGGTGCCTGTACACCGGAAAGGGCTGGACCGACGCCGAGGACGCCCTGCGCACGGCGGAGGCGCTGGCCCACGACGACGCCGAACGCGGCGCGGCCGCCTGTGAACGCGGCCATCTGGCCTACGCGTCGACACTCCTGGGCGTACGCGACCGGGCCGACGAGGCCAGTGTCGCCCTGAGCCGGGCCGCCGCGCTGCTCGCCCCGTCCGCGCCGGGCCGCCCGCTGCTGGACTTCCGGCGGGGCCTGATCGCGCAGAACATCGCCGATTCGCCGCAGGCCGCCCGTGCCGCGTACCGCAGGGCCCACGCCGGGGCCACCGCCCAGGGCGACGCGCTGCTGCTCTCCTCCACCTGGCGCCACCTCGCCCTGCTGTCCCTGCGCGAGGGCGAAGTGGCGGAGGCCCGGCACGGCTTCGCGGAGTCCCTGCGGATAAGGGAGGAACTGGGCTACCTGATCGGTACGGCTCCGGCCCTCATCGCCCTCGCGGACTCCGAGCCGGAGCCGGAGCTCGCGACCCGGCTGCGCGCCGAGGCGGGCCGGCTGTTCCGGCTGCTCGGGGGTGTGCCGACGTGGCTGGCCCCCCATCTGGACCCGCCTCCCACGGGGACGGTCGAGGCCAACTGAGGCCGACCGGCGATCGGGGGCCGGCCCGGCGGGCGGCCGGTCCTCCGCCGGTCAGCCCTCGGCGCCGTTGAAGTGTTCCCGCACGAGCGACTGCACGACGGGCAGGTCCTGGGCGATCAGCGCGTCGAGCAGCGCGGTGTGTTCGGCGGCGTCGGCGAGGAGGTCGGCGCGGCGGGTGGCGGGGTTGCCCTCCAGCGGCCACTGGGAGCGGCGGTGCAGCTCGTCGGCGACCTGCACCAGCTGCTCGTTCCCGCAGAGCGCGAGGACCGCGCCGTGGAAGGCCCGGTCGGACTCGGCGTAGCTCGCCCGGTCGCCCACGGCCGCGGCGGCCACCGTCGCGTCGGCCAGCGGACGCAGGGCGCACCAGGTGCCGGGCGGGACGGTACGGGCCAGCCGCAGCATCACGGGGACCTCGATCAGGGCCCGCACCTCGGCCAGCTCGGCGAGCTGGCGCGGGCCGCGCTCGGACACCCGGAACCCTCGGTTCGGCACTACTTGGACGGCGCCCTCGATGGCCAGCTGCTGCATCGCCTCGCGCACCGGGGTGGCGGAGACACCGAACCTGGCGCCCAGGGCCGGTGCCGAGTAGACCTGTCCCGGTTCCAGCCGGCCGTCGACCAGTGCGGCGCGCAGCGCCTCGAGGATCTGGCCGCGCACGGAGTGCCGCTGCACCGCCGCCCGCGGGGCGGGCGGCTCGCTGTGGGTGTGCTCGCCACGTGCCTGCTCGGGCACCCGGACGACCGCCGCCGGGGCGGTCGCGGGCACGGCGGCGCCGTACGCCTCACGCGCTCTGCCCTGCTCCACTCGGACCTCCTCGGCCTGCCGTGGGCGCGGCTCGCGTGCGCCATGCCCCTTGTGCACGATAGGCGCAGGAGGCCGCAGTTCAAACATCGATCCGTTCGGGTAAGGTAAGGCTTACCTGCAAACGGTCGCGATTCGGTGGTCCCTGCATGACACTCCCCGCCCTGCTTCCCGGCACCACGGCGTCCGCCGTGACGGACGCGTACGCGCGCCTCGCCGAGGTCTTTCCCGGCCTGCGCGCCCAGGTGCTCGCGGACGACGAGACCGCTCCCGGCGGTGCCGGCTGGGTGGGTGCGGACGAGCTCGCGGCGGGCGGCCCGGCGCTCGACACCTTCCTCGACTGGGACCACGCCCAGGTGGTCCGGGACTACGGGCAGCAGCCCCGCCCCGACGTGGTCGCCAGTTTCGGGCTGCACCGTTACGCCTGGCCCGCCTGCCTGCTGGTGACGGTGCCCTGGTTCCTCCACCGGCGGGTGCCCCGGATCCCCGTCAAGGACGTGGCGTTCCAGCGGGCGCTGGGCCATCTGACCCTCCGGGTGCGGGAGTTCGCCTGCCTGCCGGACGATCCGGCCGCCGCGCTGCCGGGCGCCCGCGTGGTGCCCGACGAGGCCGCGCTGCGGGCCGAGGTGCTCGCGGCGGTGGCCGACCACATCGGCCCGGTGCTCGACGGCTTCGGGCCCCGGATGCGGCGCGGCAGGCGCGCACTGTGGGGCATGGCGACGGACGAGATCGTCGAGGGCCTCTGGTACATCGCCCATCTGCTCGGCGAGGAGCAGCGGGCGATGAGCGATCTGGAGGCGCTGCTGCCGGGCACCACGAAGCCGTACGTCGGCTCCGCGGGCTTCCGCGAACTGACCGGGCCCGACGGTGAGTCGCTGCCCACCCGCGACCGGGCGAGCTGCTGCCTCTTCTACACGCTGCGCCCCGAGGACACCTGCGTCACCTGTCCGCGTACCTGCGATGCCGACCGAGTACGGAAGCTGACGCCGGCTCACTGATCAACACCACCGCGCGAGTAGTACAATTCGAACGCAACCTGTCGGCCGCGTACGGTCATTCGACCGGATCCCCGTCATCCGCACGCCGTGCCGACCCAATGGCGTTCTCTTGCCCCGAAACCCCCATGCGCATGTGGGGGTTTCGGCAATCATGGCGCCCGAAATGCCCTACGCAATGCAAGGGACCGCGCATGAGACTGACCGACATATCGCTGAATTGGCTGCTTCCGGGCGCCGTGCTGCTCGTGGGAGTCCTGGCGGCGGTGGCGGTGGTCGCACGCGGCAAGCGCGCCGCTGACACGTCCGCGGCCGACGACAGCTGGGAACGCAGCGAGGAGCGCCGCAGACGCAAGGAGGCCCTGTACGCCACCGCCTCGTACGTCCTGCTGTTCTGCTGTGCGGCGGTCGCCGCCGCACTCTCCTTCCATGGGCTCGTCGGCTTCGGCGAGCAGAACCTCGGCCTCTCCGGGGGCTGGGAGTACCTCGTCCCGTTCGGCCTCGACGGGGCGGCCATGTTCTGTTCCGTACTGGCGGTGCGCGAGGCCAGCCACGGGGACGCGGCGCTCGGCTCGCGCCTGCTCGTGTGGACGTTCGCCGGCGCCGCCGCCTGGTTCAACTGGGTCCACGCGCCGCGCGGCATCGACCACGCGGGCGCCCCGCACTTCTTCGCCGGGATGTCGCTCTCGGCGGCCGTGCTCTTCGACCGGGCGCTGAAGCAGACCCGCCGGGCCGCGCTGCGCGAGCAGGGCCTGGTGCCCCGTCCGCTGCCGCAGATCCGGATCGTACGGTGGCTGCGCGCCCCCCGGGAGACCTTCGGCGCCTGGTCGCTGATGCTGCTGGAAGGCGTACGCACCCTGGACGAGGCGGTCGACGAGGTACGTGAGGACAGGCGGGAGAAGGAGCAGAACCGTCTCCGCAGGAAGGACCAGGAGAAGCTGGACCGGGCCCACATCAAGGCGCTGAACCGGCAGAACCGGGCCTGGCGCCGGGTCGGCCGCGGCACCCAGGTGGATGTCCAGGCCCTCCCCGCCACGACGGGCTCCGCACAGTCCGTCGTGGAGCCCGCCATATCCCAGCCGGGACAACTGCCTCTGCGCCCCCGGCCATCCCTGCAAGCCGTGGCGGGCCCGACCGGCACCTCGGACCGGAGCCCGGATGATCCGATCACCGTCGACCTCACCGCCGAGGACGACACCCAGGCACTGCCCCGGCTCGATTCACTGGAGCGGAAACTGAAAGATCTGGAGCAGCAGTTCGGCTGACGCCGTCGGCCCTGACGGCCCGGTACCTTCCGGTCCGTCAGGGCCTTTCGCCGTCCGGTCGCGTATCGGCGGCCTTCCATGGCCTTCGGTCAGGGCCTTTCGCCGTCCAGTTCGAACCAGACGACCTTGCCCAGCGCATGGGCGGCGACCCCCCAGGCGTCCGCGAGACTCTGCACCAGGAACAGTCCCCGGCCATGCGTACCGTCGTCGGCGTTCGGTACGTACGACAGGGGAAGTCCGGACACGAAGTCCCGTACTTCCACCCGCAACTTGGCGGGATCCACACTCACCGTGACGACCGCGCCGTGCCGGGTGTGGATCAGTGCGTTGGTCACCAGCTCACTGAGCAGGAGCTCCGCCACCTGGGCCGGCTCCTCCTTCCACCGGTAGCGCAGGAACTCCCGTAACGCACCTCTGACTTCGCCCACCGCCGCCAGATCGGTGTGGGCCAGTCTGCGATGCAGCCGGACCGGCTCCCGGTCCTGCGCCCCCGGTTCGTGCGAGGCCTCGCCGTTCATGGAATCGGTATCTCCCTGACGCTCCATCGTCTCCCCCGCCCGCACAGTGCATCGCCCCCTGCTCGTGGTCCGTTGTCCCGTTGTCGGCTCCTTCGCGGAACACGTTCACCGGATGCATGCCCCGCTGACGGGCCGCCACGCTTGTCGACTCATCAATAAGTGAACAGAGGGTGGTACCGGCCCGCAGACACCGGGACATCAGTCCGTCACATTTCCTACCCCCGGGTTAACTTCCAAAAAATTCACATCGGTTGGCGTTGACGGGACCGTATCTACGCGCGTCATCATGGTGGCTATGCGAATCCCCCCACGGATCACCACGCTCGGTGGCGCGGCCGCCCTCCTGTCCGTCCTCCTCGTCGGCGGCCCGGTCACCTCGGCCACCGCCTCGACCCCGTCCACCGATTCGGTGGGCAGCATCTGCTACTCGGCGCTGCCCTCCCAGGCACACGACACCCTCGACCTGATCGATGCCGGCGGCCCGTTCCCGTACTCGCAGGACGGCACCGTCTTCCAGAACCGTGAAGGCGTCCTGCCCGGCCAGAGCACCGGCTACTACCACGAGTACACGGTCATCACGCCCAACTCCCCGACCCGCGGCGCGCGTCGGATCGTCACCGGCGAGCGGGCTCAGGAGGACTACTACACCAGCGACCACTACTCCACCTTCGACCTGATCGACCAGGGCTGCTGAAGCCCGGCCCCTCCGGACCGATCCGCGCCGTAGCCCCCCACCTGCGGCGCGGATCACGGACCGGAGCAGACATACGGACTTGTACGCTCCACCCATGACCGTGACCTACGTGATCGAAGGCTCCCGGGTCACCGGCCTGGAGCAGTTCTGGAAAGTGATCGGCGAGGCCGTGAACGGCCCCGGCGGCTACTTCGGCCGCAACCTCGACGCCCTCGCGGACTGTCTCGGCGGCGGCATGGGCACGCCCGACGACGGCGACTTCGTCTTCGAGTGGCGGGATCACGCGCTCTCCGCACGGGCCCTGGGCCACGAGGAGACGGCCCGCCATCTTCGGCGGCGCCTGGAGCGGGTGCATCCCACCAACCGGCCCGCGACCCGGAGGCGGCTCGACGAGGCCCTGGCCGGGCGGGGGCCGACGCTCTTCGACCTGATCGTGGAGATCCTGGCGGACGGCACGACGCCCGGCACGCTGCGGCTCGACTGAGTCCCGGGCCGTGTCCGGCGGAAGAGGCCCGGAGGACGGCACCGGCCGGCCGAGCGGGGTCATCACTCGGCCGGCCGGCACCATGGGGGTCGTAGGGATCAGAACTCGGTGGTGACCTTGGCGCCGTCGAACGCCTCGTTGCCGTAGAGGCTGATGAAGTGGTAGCCCGGCGTCGGGTTGTTGACGGTCAGGGTGTGCTCGTTGCCCGCCCCGACGGACTTGTCGGTGTAGACCTTGGTGGTCGCCCAGTCCTCCGCGCTGTAGTAGAGGTCGGCGTCACCCGTGCCGCCGGACGCGGTGATCTTCAACTGGGTGGTGCCGGCCGGGATGACGACGGCCAGGTAGGCGTAGTCGCCCTTGACGGCCTTCAGCGCGCTGCGCATGCAGTTCTTGCCCAGCATCCTGGTGTCGGTGTCCTTGCACTCGGTGATCTCACCGGGCGGGTTGGTGGACCCGCCGCCGCAGGCACCGGCCGCGCAGGCCGCCAGCCACGTGTTCCAGTCGGCGTCGTAACGGCTGCCGATGGTCGACGTGAGCAGGGTGCGCGCGCCGTCCCAGTCACCCTTGCGGTAGAGGCCGAGCAGGGTGTCGACGTCCGAGCGGTGGGATTCGAGCATGTAACGGACGGCCAGGTAGCCCCAGTTGTACACGCGGGTCTGGTCGGCGTTGTCGTAGGTGGTGTCGAACAGGGTGCGCAGGGTGTACGTGCGGTTCGCGGCCTGGGCGATGGCGGCCTCGTAGTCGAGCTTGCGGTACGAGTAGGAGACGAACTCCGCGAAGCCCTCGACCCACCAGACGGTCGGCGTGGTCATTCCGGCGCCGAAGTCGCCGTACATGTTGAAGCGGCCGTCGAGGTAGTGCGTGTACTCGTGGTTGAGGTTCCAGATCTGGAAGTCGGGGCGGGCCCACTCTGCCTCGTAGGCGATGAACCGGGGCTGGTTGCCCTCGGCCTTGGGGTCGCCTTCCAGGTACATGCCGCCGTTGTTGGTGTCGATGCCGAAGATCACTCCGGCGTAGGTCTGGTAGTCGGTGCTGGAGTCGAAGGCCACGACCTCGATGGTCTTGTTGTTGTCGTCGGCGACCGCCCCGTTGTCCCGGGCCACCTCGTGGAAGTAGGCGTCCTGGTTGCGCAGGCTGGTGCAGCTGGCTTCGAGTTCCTCCGCGGTCATGTCCTGCGCCCGGATGGTGATGCTGTCGCTACAGGTGTGCTTCACCGGCAGGACGGCCTTCTCGAGACGCTCCGCGAGGTCACAGGCGCCGTAGGCCGCGCAGTTGTCCTTGTCGTAGGCGTCGACCATCTTGGCCAGATTGACCCAGAGCGAGGCGGTGGGGCCGTCGATGGAGCTCTTGCCCATCAGGTCGATCGCGAGCGGGCTCGCCTTGGCGCGCAGCGAGTCCTCCTTGAGGAAGCGGCCGAGCTCGAGTCCCGCGTTGGAGGCCAGGAACGACTGCTCGGTGCCCAGCAGATCGAGGTGGTTCGCGGCGAAGTCGTGCAGGGAGTTCAGCACGCTGGAGTCGGCCTCGATGGCGCTGATGAACTCAGGCACCTGGTGACCGCGGAACATGATCGTGTACACGCTGTTCACGGCGTTGACCATGTACCAGGAGCTGTTGTACGACTCGTCGTAGTCGGCCAGCATCCGCTTGACGATGTTCAGGTAGCGGGCATTCTCCGCTGCGCTGTCGACCAGGATGATCGCCTCGGACAGGCTCTCACCGTTGGCGTCGGTGACGTCGAAGGCGTGCGAGGAGCCGAAGAATCCGTCGAGCGCGCCCTGGATGGCCGTGCGCAGGCGCGGACCGTACTCCCCGACGGTGTCGGGGTCGTAGTACTGCACGTAGTAGCCGGCCCGGAGGAAGAGGACCAGCTGGGGCATGCCGGTGCTGTCGTCACCGGGGTAGGAGGCCGACGCGTCGCGCATCGCATCGGCGATGGTGACCATCTGGTCCTCGCGGAAGGCGTTGTAGCCGTCCTGACCCTGGATACGGAACAGCGTGTTGACGCAGTCGGTGGTCGCCGCCTTGACCTTCTCGACCAGGGCGCTTCCGGTGTTGTTGGTGAAATCGGTGGTGTTGCACTCGGCCGCGGCCTGGCCGGACTTCTCGGCGCGGGCCCGCTTCTCGGCCTTCATCGAAGGTGCCAGGTGGCTCGGAAGCGCGCTGGCGGGGTCGTCGTAGTCCCTCTTGAGCGCGTCCTTGGACGCGGACAGCGGCGGCCGGTCGGCGGCCTTGAGCGACTTGCGTTCGACGTGAGCGGCATCGTCGGCGGGTGCCGTCAGCGCCTCGGCGGTGGGGCCGCCGAGGTCCTCGGTCCGGGGTTCCGCCTGCTTCTGGGCGGTGTCCAAGAAGTGGGCGGGCACGGTCGACGCGGCGGGGCGTTGCTCGACGGCCTGGCTCGGTGCCGTGAACAGGCCCACGCCCAGGCATGCCGCCAGGACCACAGTGGACATTCCGGTTATTTTTTGCCGAACCCTCAGGTTCTTCACGTGCCGCCTCCCAGCGGAGTGGTGACCGCGCGACAGGGCGCGGTTGTGGGGGAATGCAAGGGGTCGGTGCCGGACCGGTTCTGAAGGTCTGAACTGCACTCACTTCGTGACATGAGCACGGCCCCTTCTCCTTGCGCGCTGTACAATGGCACATGTCACATGTTCTTTGGAACCCCTCTCGCGCACATTCATCTGCGCGACAACTTCTCGTCGCAGCACGGGATATGACAGGCGGCCCCGAACCCACCGGCCACCACCACCGGTTTCCTCACCACCGCAGCACCTCGCCCCCGGAAAGCCGGAATTCCGGCCCCAGCCCCGACCGGCACCGACCCCGGCACCGACCCCGGTCCCACAGAGCCCCCGAGGAGCAATGCCCGTGTCCCGTTCCCTCTCCGCACCCCGCACCGGCAGCCACGATCTGCCGGTGTCACCCGCCCTGGACGCCTTCATGAGCACCGGGTGGGCCAAGTCCCCGCTGCCGACGGACCTTCGCGTCCCCTCCATCGACGCCACCCCGGCCCGCCGGGCCCGGCTGGCCGCCCGCTTCCCCGGCGAGCGTCTGATCATTCCGGCGGGCGCGCTCGCGGTCCGCTCCAACGACACCGACCACCGCTTCCGGCCGCACACCGGCTACGCCTGGCTCACCGGCCTCACCGGCGAGGACCAGGCCGGCCACGTCCTCGTACTCGAACCGGACGGCGACGAGCGGCACGAAGCGGTGCTGTACCTGCGGCCCCGGTCACCCCGCACCGGGCAGGAGTTCTACCGCGACCGCAGGTACGGGGAGTTCTGGGTCGGGCGCAGGCCCGACCTCGCGGAGGCAGCCCGTCTGACCGGCATCCGCTGCGCGCATCTGGACGCCTGGGAGAAGCTGCTGACCGGGCCGCAGCCACCGGTCCGGGTGCTGGCCGGCGTGGACCCGTCGGTCGACGAACTCCTGTGTTCCTGCCGCGGGTTCCCGCTCGGGCGCTCGGCACCGGCCGGGCTCGAAGCGGTGCTCAGTGAGCTCCGGCTCGTGAAGGACCCGTGGGAGACCGGCCAGTTGCAGCAGGCCGTCGATGCCACGGCGCTCGGCTTCGAGGACGTGGTGCGCAGCGTGCCGCAGGCTCTCCTCCACCCGCGCGGCGAACGCTGGATCGAGGGCGTCTTCGATCTCCGGGCCCGGCTGGAGGGGAACGGTCCTGGCTACTCCACGATCGCCGCAGCCGGGGCGCACGCCTGCGTACTGCACTGGATCCGCAATGACGGCCCGCTGGAACGCGATCAGTTGCTGCTGCTGGACGCCGGGGTGGAGACCGACTCGCTCTACACGGCCGACATCACCCGCACCCTGCCGCTGTCCGGCCGCTTCTCCTCCGTGCAGCGAACGGTCTACGAGCTGGTGCTCCGCGCACAGGACGCGGGCATCGCGGCGCTGCGTCCGGGGGCGCGGTTCCGTGACTTCCATCTGGCGGCCATGCGGGTCATTGCCGAAGGGCTGCACGAGTGGGGCGTGCTGCCGATGTCCGCGGACGAGGCACTCGACGCGGACAACGGGTTCTACCGGCGGTACACGCTCTGCAGCAGCGGCCACATGCTCGGCATGGACGTGCACGACTGTGCGCAGGCACGTGCCGACACCTATCTGGACGGGCGCCTGGAGCCCGGTCAGGTACTCACGGTGGAACCAGGGCTCTATCTCCAGCCCGACGACGAGACGCTGCCCCGGGCGCTGCGCGGGATCGGGGTGCGGATCGAGGACGACCTCGTGATCACGGCCGACGGTGCCCGCCTCATGTCTTCCGCGCTGCCGCGCACCGTCGACGGGATCGAGGAGTGGATGGGCTCGCTGCTGGAGTCCCGGGTATGAGACTTGGGCTTGAGACCTGGGCAGGAGACCTGGGCATGAGAGCCGGGCCCGATAGCCCGGTCTGAGAGCCGGGCCTACGAGCCCGGCCGTTCATCCCGCTTCAACGGCCGCCCGATGGGCGGTCGTTGAAGGGTGGGCCAGCCGACGGTCGAGAACTTCTGCGGAGGAGCGGCGAATGCCGATCGGCGGGCTGCGGGCTGCGGATCAGGCCTCTGCGGCCGGCATCCTCACGCTTCTGATCCGCTTGCCACCCGCGCCCGTACCGTTGGGTTCATCCTCGGCCCAGAGGTTCCTGACATGTGACATATGACCCAGCATGCACCGCTCCGCGCGCTCCGCGTTGCCCGCGATCAGGAGGTCGAGCAGCTGGGCATGCTCCTCTGCGGACTGGACCAACAACCCGGATTCGTCGAGCCGGTTGAGCCCGAACAGACGTGACCGCTTGCGCAGATTGCCGACCTCCTCCACCAAGCGGCGATTTCCCGCCAGGCCGAGCAGTTCGAGATGGAAGCGGCGGTCGGCCTCCAGGTAGCCGAGGATGTCGTGCTCGGCGGCGGCCGCGACGATCGCCTGGGCGAGTGGCCGCAGCGCCTCCAGCTCCTTGGTCCTGCCCATCCGTGCGATGCGGCCGATGGTGGGAACCTCGATCATGACCCGCAGCTCGGTGAAGTCGTCCAGGTCCTGTTCGGTCAACTCCGTTATCCGGAAGCCCTTGTTGCGTACGGCTTCGACCAGACCCTCGCGTGCCAGGTCGAGCATGGCCTCGCGGACCGGGGTGGCGGACACCCCGAAGTCGGCGGCGAGCGCGGGAGCGGAGTAGATCACGCCCGGACGGAGCTCCCCTGCGATCAGGGCCGCCCTGAGGGCGTTGGCCACCTGGTCACGCAAGTGCTCCTGCGCGGAGATGGCGTTGAGCGTCGTCAGGCGGGCCATATCTGTTCCTCCAGCACCGTGCGGGGCCTCAGAATACAATGTCACGTTTCCGTCAGGTCCCGTCGCTCCGGAGCTGTGGACAACTCGCTCAGGGCGCCGAATTCCGGTGCACCGCGGCGGCGACGGCGAGGTCCTCCCAGCCCATTCCGACGCTCTTGAAAAACCGGGGGCCCTCGAAACGGGCCAACTCTCCGCCGGGGGCGCGACCGGTCACCAGCTCGGCGAGGTTGCCGTGGATGTCCTCGGCCCGGAAGGCCCCCTCGGCCATGGGAATCAGCAGATCGCCCGCCTCGGACAGCGCCGCCGACCGTGATTCGACGAAGACGGCGGAGCGGGCCACCAGCGCGGTGTCGACCTCCCGGGCATCAGGGGTGTGCGAGCCGACCGCGACCACCGTCGCCCCGTCCGGTACGAGGGTGCCGTCGAACAGCGGAGTGGCGGAGGTCGTGCAGCAGAGCACCAGGTCGGCCGTGGAGACCTCCTTGGCGCCGGGCGCCTCCGCCGTACGGGCGTCCGTCCCGAGTCGACGGGCATGCGCTGCCAGCGCATCGGCCCGCTGCGGATTGCGGCCGACGACGGTGATCCGTTCGACCTGGCGTTCCGCGAGCACCGCCGTCAGGTGCCCGTACGCCTGGGGGCCCGTTCCGAAGAGCACGAGGTGGCGCACGACGGGACCGGTGAGATGGCGGATCGCGAGCGCGGACACGGCCGGGGTGCGCAGGGTGGTGAGCGCGGCCCCGTCCAACAGGGCGAGCGGCAGCAGGGTGGGAGCGTCGAGCAGCAGATAGCTTCCGGTGATCCGGGGCAGGTCGCGCGCCGGGTTGGCCGGGGCCACCCCGGCGATCTTCACACCGGTCACCTGCTGGGTGGTGGCGGGCATGATCAGCAGCTCCCCGCCGGGCACCGTGACATGGTGCCGGGCGGGGGCCGTTTCCGGATCCAGGCCCCCGCGCAGCGCCGCCTCCAGTGCGTCCACGGCTCCGGTCGGTCCCAGGGCCTCGATGTCGGCGGCGCCGAGCAGGGGCAGGTTCACAGCAGGAATCCTTCGGGGAAGGGGTCGGACGGGTTCAGGAAGAATTGTGCGGTACCGGTGATCCAGGCGCGGCCGGTGACGGTGGGGACCACGGCCGGCAGTCCGCCCACGATGGTCTCCTGGACGAGACGTCCGGTGAACGAGGTGCCGATGAAGGACTCGTTCACGAAGTCGGTGTCCAGGGGGAGTTCACCGCGTGCGTGCAGCTGCGCCATACGGGCCGAGGTGCCGGTCCCGCAGGGCGAGCGGTCGAACCAGCCGGGGTGGATGGCCATCGCGTGCCGGGAGTGGCGGGCGTCGGACCCGGGTGCGATGCACTGCACGTGCTTGAGGCCGTGGATGTCGGGGTTCTCCGGGTGGACGGGCCGGTCGGTGGCGTTGACCGCGTCCATCAGGGCGAGCCCGGCGGCCAGGATGTCGTCCTTGCGCGTCCGGTCGAAGGGCAGCCCGAGGTCGGAGAGGTGAACCATCGCGTAGAAGTTCCCGCCGTAGGCGAGGTCGTAGCGCAGCTTCCCGTAGCCGGGTACGTCCACCACCCGGTCGAGCGCGACACTGAACGCCGGAACGTTGGTGATGGTCACGGCGGTGGCGGCGCCGTCCTTCACCTGTACGTCGACGCTGACGAGCCCGGCCGGGGTGTCCAGCCGCACGGTGGTGACGGGTTCGGTGACCTCCACCATGCCGGTCTCCACCAGAACGGTCGCCACCCCGATGGTGCCGTGCCCGCACATCGGCAGATAGCCGGAGACCTCGATGAAGAGGACGCCGTAGTCCGCGTCCGGCCGGGTGGGCGGCTGAAGGATCGCGCCGCTCATGGAGGCGTGGCCGCGCGGTTCGTACATGAGCAGGGTGCGTACGGCGTCCCGGTGCTCCTGGAAGTAGCTGCGCCGTTCGGCCATCGTCGCACCGGGGATGGTGCCGATGCCTCCGGTGATGACGCGGGTGGGCATCCCCTCGGTGTGTGAGTCGACGGCATGGAAAATGTGACGTGTCTGCAAGGCTCCCCCTGGTTGGTCACGGCGTACACGAGAACGCGGGAACGGGAAGGAACGGGAACGAACAGGCTGGACCGGGCTGGACCGGGCAGCGCCCGGACCAGGCCGCGCCCGGACCGGGCCTGGCGCGGCTCGGCCCGGACGTACGGGCGGGTGCCGGTCTCAGTGCATGCCCTCGGCGAGTGCCTTCTCCGTCGCGGCGCGTACGGCGGCCGCGTCTTCGGCGGGGAGCGGGAACCGCGGCGGCCGGGTACGGCCACCGTGGCGGCCGGCGACGTCCATGGACGCCTTGATGGCCTGGACGAACTCCGGCTTCGAGTCCCACCTCAGCAGCTCGTGCAGTTCCCGGTACAGCGGCAGGGCAGTTGCCATGTCATCGGTGACAGCGGCCCGGTACAGATCCACGCAGGAGGACGGCAACATGTTCGGGCAACCCGCGATCCACCCGACGGCACCGGCGAGTGCCAGCTCCAGCAGTACGTCGTCGGCGCCCACGAGCAGGTCGAGGCCGGGCGCCCGTTCGGCGATCTCGTACGCCCTGCGGACGTCGCCGGTGAACTCCTTGACGGCCACGATGCTGCCGTCCTGGTGGAGGCGGGCAAGCAGGTCGGGAGTCAGGTCCACCTTGGTGTCGTACGGGTTGTTGTACGCGACGACCGGCACTCCGACTTCGGACACGTCGGCGTAGTGGGCGCGCACCGCCGCATCGTCGCAGCGGTAGCCGTTGGGCGGCAGAAGGAGTACGGAACCGGCGCCCGCCTCGGCGGCCCGTTCCGTCCAGCGGCGTGCCTCCGCGCTGCCGTACGCGGAGACGCCCGGCATGACGCGGCTGCCGTCACCCGCGGCCTCGACGGCGACCCGGACGATCTCGTCGCGTTCGTTGTCGGTCAGGGTCTGGTACTCCCCCAGTGAGCCGTTGGGCACCACTCCGTCGCAGCCCGCCTCGATGAGCTGGCGCACATGGGTGGCGTAGGCGTCGTAGTCGATGGTGCAGTCGTCGCGCAGGGTGAGCGGGGTGGCGACCATGACCCCGTGCCAGGGGCGGGTGCGCGAGTCGGTGTTCGTCTGCATCGTGGCTCCTTGAGAGGTGTGACATGTCACGGTGTAGCGGAAAAGCGGAGGACAGTCGGTGGACGCGACGTTCCGGTGGTGTGCGGGAACCTGTCGCGGCGTGCCGTCGGGCTCCGGTTGGAGAGCCGGCCGCGGTCTACCCGGGGCCGGACAGGTCGGCGAGCGTGGAAAGCTTCACGGGGCAGGCCAGCGGGCGCCGGTCCGGGCCGCCCGGCTCCTGCCCGGCGCCGTGCGCGGCGGCCAGTTCACGGACGGCGAATCCGCACGTCCGGCCCTGGCACCACCCCATTCCGGCCCGGGTGAGCAGTTTGACGGTCCTGGTGTCACCGGCTCCCAGCTCCTCGCACGCCGTACGGATCCGGCCCGCGGTGACCTCTTCGCAGCGGCAGACCTCCGTGTCGCCGGTCAGCCACTCGCTCCAGCCGGGCCCCGGCCGGTGCACGGTCCCCATGAGCGCGGCGAAGGCCCGCAGCCGGCGGCGGGAGCGGCGCAGCACGACGGCTCTGCGCGCCTCCTGCCTCCGCACTCCGCCCCGTACCTCACGGGCAATGGAAAGTGCGGCCAACTCACCTTCGTACAAGGCGAGTTCCACACCGCCGACGCCGCCGGTCTCGCCGGCCGCCCAGATCCCGGGGACGGTGGTCCTGAGCTGTTCGTCGAGGGTGACCGCGTGTGTGCCGTCAGGGCCCATACGCGTACCGCAGCCGGCTGCCACGGCGAGTTCGAGCTGCGGCACGAGTCCATGGCCCACGGCCAGCGCGTCGCAGGCGATCCGGCGGCCGGTCCCCGTGACGGGGCGCCATCGACGGTCCACCCTGCTGACGGTCACCGCCTCCACCCGCTCGTCGCCATGCACCTCGGTGACCGCCCGATGGCTCAGCACCCGGACCCGGGCACGGGCCAGTTCCGCCCCGAAGCGGGCCCCTTCCGCCGCCTTGGCGGGGTTGGCGGCCAGAACCCGGGGAACGCGGGCGTACGCCCCGTACCCGGCGGCTTCGACCAGTGCCGGGACGCGCGCCCCCGCACGGGTCAGCGACGCGGCGACCGCCTGCAGCAGCGGCCCGCTGCCCGCGACCACGATGCGGCGCCCCGGCAAAGCCAGCCCGGACTTGAGCATGGCCTGGGCCCCCGCCGCGCCCACCACTCCCGGAAGGGTCCAGCCCGGGAAGGGCAGTTGGCGCTCGTGGGCGCCCGTCGCCAGGATCACCCGGCGGGCCCGGACGGCGGTACGGGCCTCCTCGTCGCCTTCCCCGGCGACCGCGTGCAGGATCCAGTCCCCGTCACCGGTTCGTTCGACCGTCCACACCTGGTGGCGGGTGAGGTGGCGGATCGTGCCGGTGTCGCGGTGCGCGGCCAGCCTTGCGGAGAGTTCCGTGAAGGCACGCCAGTCGTGGTGCAGGGCCTCGGGCCGGGTGGCACCGAGCCCGTCGGCCGGGCTGCGGTAGTACTGCCCGCCGGGTGCGTCGGCCGCGTCCAGCAGGATCACGTCGACCCCGTGGTCGGCGGCGGTGACGGCTGCGGCCAGGCCCGCCGGTCCCGCGCCCACCACGGCGATCGCGGCGCGGTCGGTCTCCCGCGCCCGGGGCTCATCCGTCGAGTGCGGCATGACCGTCGCCCTCCTGCGTGGTGATGGCGTCGCCCGGTGCCGCGGGCAGCAGGCAGGCACGCTGGTTGGGCCGGCCGTTGACGGTGGCCAGGCAGTCGTAGCAGGCGCCGATGGAGCAGAAGGCGCCGCGCGGGCGGCCGTTGACCCGGGTGGTGCGCCAGGTCAGGATGCCCGCCGACCAGAGTGCGGCAGCAATGGTCTGGCCGGGCAGTCCGCGGATCGGGCGGCCGTCGAAGGTCAGCTGGAACTCCGGTTCGGGCGCGGCCCCGACGAGTTCGGCGGGGGTACGTGCGCGGGTGCGTCTCACTGGGTCCTCTCCTGGGGCACGGGCGCCCCGCTCTCCACCGTCATGTGACATCGCACGTGGCATCGGCTGTGGCATCACCTGTGGCATCGAACCGGTCGGGGGCGAACGGCCCGAGATCGAGTGCGGGCCGCTCTCCCCGGATCGCGTCGGCGATCAGCAGTCCGGTCGCGGGCGCCAGCCCGATCCCGGCCCCCTCGTGGCCGCAGGCGTGGAAGAGCCCCGGCACACGGGGGTCCGGTCCGATCGCGGGGAGGTGATCGGGCAGGTAGGGGCGGAATCCGTGGTAGGCACGCATCACCCGCACATCGGCGAGTACGGGGAAGAGCGCGGCGGCTCCGGCCGCCAGTCGGGCCACGACCGGAACGGACAGCGTCCGGTCGAAGCCGACACGTTCGCGGCTCGCCCCGATGAGCACCGGCCCCGAGGGTGTGCCCTCCACCACGGGTGAGGTCTGGAGCGCCGCGGACCCGCTCGACACGTCGCCCACGTACTCCGCCGCGTAGACCTTGTGCCGGATCAGCCGGGGCAGTGGTTCGGTGACCAGTACGAACCCTCTGCGGGGCAGGACCGGCAGGTTCACCCCGGCCAGTGCGGCCAGGTCGCCTCCCCAGGTGCCCGCCGCGTTGACCACGACAGGAGTGCGCAGTTCGCCCCTTGTCGTACGTACCCCGCGTACGGCGCCCTCTCGGTCCCTGAGTATTCCGACCACCTCCTCCCCCGGGCACAAGAGCGCACCGGCGCGTGCCGCCGAACGCAGCAACTGGGCCGCCGCCAGGGCTGGTTGGACCTGGGCGTCCTGCGGGTAGTGACAGCCGCCGGCCAGGTCCGGTGCGAGGTGGGGTTCGATGTCGCGGAGGCGGTCGGACGCGATGGGGTGCGCCTCGACACCCACCGCCCGCTGACCGGCGGCGGTCGCGGACAGGGTGGCCAGGGAGTCCTCGGAGGCGGCGACGACCACGCCGCCCTTGAGCTCGTACTCGATTTCCGGGGGCAGCTCCTCGGCCAGTTGCCGCCACAACGAGGCGGACAGCAGGGCCAGTTCCAACTCCGGTCCAGGCACTTTGTCGGAGACCAGGAGGTTGCCCTCGCCGGCTCCGGTAGTGCCGCCGGAGACCGGCCCGCGGTCGACGACGGCTACGGACAGTCCGGACCGGGAGGTGTAGTAGGCGCAGGCGGCACCGACCATTCCGGCCCCGACGATGACGACATCCACGGGGTGTCTCGTGAGCACGGCAGTAATATGTCACATTGCTCAAGGGTCGCCAAGGGTGCGCACAGGGCCAGTTGATCAATCGTCACCCCGTCGCGCCGCCCGAAGGGGTGCGTGAGCGGCCGCAGGGGAAGTGGAGCCATGACACCCGCAGGCGCCGACCCCTGGAGCCGTGATGCACGACGACCGCACCCTGGTGGAGGACCGCCTCGAACGCGCCCTTCACCAGTTCATCCGCCCCGCCCAGTACCCGGAGCGCACGCCGCTCGCGCTCTCCGTCCGGCACATTCCCGGCGAACCCGTTCCGGTGGCTCAGGTCCTCCAGGAGCCGTTCGAGCCGTTCCGCACCGGCACGGAGTGGGGGAGGCCCTGGTCCACCAGCTGGTTCCGGCTGGAGGGAACCGTGCCGTCGGAGTGGGCGGGGCGGCGGGTCGAGGTGGTCGTGGACCCCGGTTTCTCCGGTCAGGGGCCGGGGTTCCAGGCCGAGGGCATGCTGTACGACACCGCGGGCGTCCCCATCAAGGGCATCCATCCGCGCAATCGCCATCTGACGGTGGCCTCCCCGGCAGCGGGCGGCGAGCCGGTCTCGCTGCTGCTGGAGGCGGCGGCCAACCCCGCCGTACTGGAACACGGCTTCGTGCCGACCCCGCTCGGGGACGTGACGACGGCGGGTGACCGGCCGCTCTACCGGTTCGCCGCCGCGGAGCTGGCGGTGCTGGACGAGGAGGTCTGGCATCTGGTCCTGGACATCGAGGTGCTCTCCGAGCTGATGCGGGAGCTGCCCGTCGAGCGTTCCCGGCGCCACGAGATCCTGCGCTCGCTGGAGCGCATGCTCGACGCGCTGGATCTGCACGACGTGGCGGGCACGGCGCGGGCCGGCCGGGACGAGCTGACCGAAGCGTTGTCCCGCCCCGCCGCGGCGAGCGCGCACCGGATCTCGGCCGCCGGTCACGCGCACATCGACTCGGCGTGGCTGTGGCCGCTGCGCGAGACGGTGCGCAAGGCCTCGCGCACCTTCGCCAATGTCACCGCGCTGGCCCAGGACTACCCGGAGCTGGTCTTCGCGGCCTCGCAGGCCCAGCAGTACGCCTGGGTGAAGGAGCACCAGCCGCACATCTGGGAGCGGATCGAGCGGGCCGTGGCGGACGGGCAGTGGGTGCCCGTGGGGTCGATGTGGGTGGAGTCCGATGCCAACATGCCCGGCGGCGAGGCACTGGCCCGGCAGCTCGTGCACGGCAAGAGGTTCTTCGAGCAGGAGCTGGGGGTGGAGACCGAGGAGATCTGGCTGCCGGACTCCTTCGGCTACACGGCCGCCTTCCCGCAGCTGGCCCGGCTGGCGGGGGTGAAGTGGTTCCTGACCCAGAAGCTGTCCTGGAACCAGAGCAATAAAATGCCACATCACACCTTCTGGTGGGAGGGCATCGACGGGACCAGGGTCTTCACCCATTTCCCGCCCGTGGACACGTACAACGCCCAGTTCCACGGCGGCGAACTCGCCCACGCCGAAAGCAACTTCGCCGAGAAGGGGCTCGCGACCCGCTCCCTCGTCCCGTTCGGCTGGGGTGACGGCGGGGGCGGGCCAACCCGCGAGATGCTGGAGAAGGCGCGCAGGCTCAAGGACCTGGAGGGTTCGCCGAGGGTCGCCATCGAGCGGCCGGCGGCGTTCTTCGCGGCGGCCGAGGAGGAGTACGGGGAGCAGGCTCCGGTCTGGTCGGGCGAGCTGTACCTGGAGCTACACCGGGCCACGTACACCACCCAGGCCAAGACCAAACAGGGCAACCGCCGCAGCGAACACCTGCTCCGCGAGGCGGAGTTGTGGGCCACGGCAGCGGCCCTGCGCAACCCCGGCCCCGGCCGGGGCTACGCATATCCCTACGAGAGGCTGGACCGGCTGTGGAAGACGGTCCTGCTGCATCAGTTCCACGACATCCTGCCCGGCTCGTCGATCGCCTGGGTGCACCGCGAGGCCCGCGAGACCTATGAGCGGGTACGTGCGGAACTGGCGGATCTGGTGGCGGACGCGGTGGCGGCACTGGGCGGCGCCCAGGGTCTGGTGGCGCTCAACTCGTCCCCGTACCGCCGCCGCGAAGTGGTCGAGCTGGACGCTGAGGCCGGCGCGGTGCTGCCCTCCGGCGCGCAGGTGCAGCACCTGGGCGGCGGCCGCACGGCGGTACTGGCCGATGCTCCGGGGCTCGGCGCGGGTTCGCTGGACGGTTCGGCGGTGCCGGAGCAGCCCGTCAGCGCGACCGGGTCCGCGGACGAGGGGCTCGTGCTCGACAACGGGCTGCTGCGCGTGGTGATCGACGGCGACGGACTGATCGCCGCCGTCCGCGATCTCGTCGCGGGGCGGGACGTCCTCGTCCCCGGCCACCGGGCCAACCTCCTCCAGCTGCACCCCGATCACCCCAACCACTGGGACGCCTGGGACATCGACCGGCACTACCGCCGTACCCGGACCGATCTCACCGGCGCCGACTCCGTCGAGCTGGTGGAGGAAGGTCCGTTGCGGGCCGCGGTCCGCGTCCGGCGCTCCTTCGGGAAGTCACATGTCACACAGGACATCCGGCTGAGCGCGGGCAGCCGTCGGATCGACATCGACACCGAGGTCGACTGGCGGGAGTCGGAGAAGGTCCTCAAGGCGGCGTTCCCGCTCGATGTGCACGCCGAACGCTCCACGTCCGAGATCCAGTTCGGCCACATCCACCGCCCGACGCACGACAACACCGGCTGGGACGCCGCCCGTTTCGAGATCTGTGCCCACCGCTGGCTGCGGGTCGCCGAGCCGGGGTACGGCGTCACATTGCTCAACGACTCGACGTACGGGCACGACGTGACCCGGACCCCGCACGGTTCGGGCCTCGGCACGACCGTACGGCTGACGCTGCTGCGCGCCCCGCACAGCCCCGACCCGGAGACCGATCTCGGCCGGCACCGGTTCGGCTACGCGCTGGCGCCGGGCGGCGAGATCACCGACGCGGTACGGGAGGGTCTCGCGCTCAACCTGCCGCTGCGGGCCGCGGTGGCACCGGCTCTGCCGTCGCTGGTCGACACGGGGCACCCGGCGGTGACGGTCGAGTCGGTGAAGCTCGCCGAGGACCGCAGCGGCGATGTGATCCTGCGGCTGTACGAATCGGCGGGCGGCCGCGCGGGCACCACACTGCGGGTCGGCTTCCCCGTCGTCCGGGCCACGGTCACCGACCTGCTGGAACGACCGCTGCGTGAGGCGGAGACCGACGAGCACGGTCTCGTGCTGTCGCTGCGGCCGTTCCAGATCCTGACACTGCGACTCACCCCGGCCTGACACCGCTACTGGCCCCGCTACTGGCCCCGGCCTGACGCTGCGGCTGGCCCCGGCCTGATCCGGGCGCGAGCCGCCGGTTCAGGGGCGGGGCACGTTCCGCAGGTTGGAGCGGGCCATCTGGACCATCCGGCCCACTCCCCCGTCCAACACGATCTTGCTCGCGGAGAGTGCGAAACCGGTCACCATCTCGGCGCTGATCTTCGGCGGGATGGAGAGGGCGTTGGGGTCGGTGACGACATCGACGAGCGCCGGGCCCTTGTGCTTGAAGGCGTCCTTGAGGGCGCCTTCGAGCTGCTTGGGCTTCTCCACCCGCACCCCGTACGCCCCGGAAGCTCGGGCGATGGCGGCGAAGTCCGGGTTCTTGTTGGTCGTCCCGAACGACGGCAGGCCCGCGACCAGCATCTCCAACTCGACCATGCTCAGCGATGAGTTGTTGAACAGTACGACCTTCACCGGCAGGTCGTACTGCACCAATGTCAGGAAGTCGCCCATCAGCATGGTGAATCCGCCGTCGCCGGACATCGAGACCACTTGGCGGTTCCGGTCGGTGAACTGGGCGCCGATGGCCTGCGGGAGCGCGTTGGCCATCGAGCCGTGGCTGAACGATCCGATGACACGGCGCTTTCCGTTGGGTGAGAGATACCGTGCGGCCCATACGTTGCACATGCCGGTGTCCACGGTGAACACGGCGTCGTCGTCGGCCAGCTCGTCCAGCACCGAGGCGACGTACTCCGGATGGATCGGGACGTGCTTCTCGACCTTGCGGGTGTACGCCTTGATCACGCCCTCCAGCGCTTCGGCGTGCTTCTTCAGCATCCGGTCGAGGAACTTGCGGTCGGTCTTGGCCTTCACCTGCGGGGTCAGACAGCGCAAGGTCTCGCGGACATCCCCCCAGACCGCCAGATCCAGCTTGGAACGGCGGCCCAGGTGCTCGGGGCGCACATCGACCTGGACGATCTTCACATCGGACGGGAGGAAGGCGTTGTACGGGAAGTCGGTGCCGAGCAGGATGAGCAGATCGCACTCATTGGTCGCCTCGTAGGCGGCACCGTAGCCGAGCAGACCGCTCATCCCGACGTCGTACGGGTTGTCGTACTGGATCCACTCCTTGCCGCGCAGTGCGTGCCCGACCGGGGCCTTCACCCGTTCGGCGAACTCCATCACCTCGGCGTGGGCGCCTGCCGTTCCGCTGCCGCAGAACAATGTCACACGTTTCGCCTCGTCGACCATCCGGCGGAGCTTGTCGATCTCCTCGTCACCGGGCCGGACCGTCGGCCGTGAGGTGACCAGTGCGTGCTCGACGGACTTCTCCGGGGCGGGCTGCGATGCAATGTCACCCGGCATCGTGACGACGCTGACCCCGCCCCGGCCGATCGCGTGCTGAATGGCCGTCTGGAGCAGCCGGGGCATCTGCTGCGGATTGGAGATCATCTCGTTGTAGTGGCTGCACTCCTGGAAGAGCAGCTCCGGATGGGTCTCCTGGAAGTAGCCGAGCCCGATCTCGCTCGACGGGATGTGCGAGGCGAGGGCGAGCACGGGGGCCATGGAACGGTGTGCGTCGTAGAGGCCGTTGATGAGGTGCAGGTTGCCGGGGCCGCACGATCCGGCGCAGGCCGCCAGCGAGCCCGTGATCTGGGCCTCCGCACCGGCGGCGAAAGCGGCGGTCTCCTCGTGCCGGACCTGGATCCAGTCGATGGCCCGGTTGCGGCGGATGGCGTCGACGACCGGGTTGAGGCTGTCACCGACGACGCCGTACATACGCTTGACGCCCGCCCGGACGAGGATGTCGACGAACTGCTCCGACACGTTCTGCTTGGCCATGGGTGCGTACCCTTTCCGCGCTTCGGCTTCCGGACTCCGCATCCATCAACCCATGGCCCGCGCGGTTACGCCTCCCAGACGCCCACGCCAGTACGGTCGTCGGAGTACCCCTTCACCCGGAGCTGGGTGTCCGCGAGGAACGCCACGAGCCCGGGTGCACCTTCGGGGGCCCAGCGTCCGGCAAGTTCCTGGGCGAGGGCGGGCTCGCTGCGCAGCGGTTCGGCCAGTCCGGGGCTGCACAGCAGCAGCGTGTCTCCCGACCGGGCCACCGAGCCCCGGAAGCGGAACGGTTCTGCGGGCGGGCCGGGCAGGCCGGGCGGATCGGGCGGGGCCTCGGCATGGGGCGGCGCGGATGTGGCGACGGCCAGATCCATGGTGAGGCGGTCACCGCCGGGGCCGCTCTCGGCGAACGCGGCCCCGGATTCGGCCCCGGAGCCGGCTTCGGACCCGGACCCGTACCCTGATTCGGTCCCGGCCACAGCCGCGGCTCCGACTCCGGACCTGGGGTCCGTGCCGAGGTCACCGGCTGCCGGGACCACCGGTTCGAGGTCCTGCCAGACGCCGTCGCGCAGCCGGAAGAGTCCACCGGCGCCGATGCCGAAGAAGATCCGGGTGCGGCAGTCGGGGTCCGCCGACAGCAGGAGGCAGCGCAGGCCCGCCGTGTACTGCTGCGGCGCCACCCCCAGCTCGGCGGCGCGGGCCCGCAGCTTGCCGTACGTGCGGTCGGTGAGACGGTGCAGTCCGGATTTGAGCTCTCCGCGGCGGCCCCCCCTTATGTCCTCGGAGAGCCGGGCGTGGCTGCGGCCGACCGCTGCGCCGATCCAGCGGCAGGCGTCGGCCGCCGCCAGATGTGCCGATTCGGTGGCGCGGGCCCCGGTGGCGACGGCGACCAGGACCAGGGCGCGTTCGTCGGTACCGAAGCGGGCGGTGAGCAGCGCGTCGCGGCGGGGCTCACCGCGGAACCGCGCGGAGTCCCCGCGCACGGAGGCGGCGCGCAGGGTGTACGTGCCGTAGCGGGCGCCGTCGAGCACGGTGTCGGCGACGATGCCGTCCAGCTCCACCGGGACGGCGGCGGGCAGCGCGGTGGGTTCGGCGTCGCAGGTCGGTGGCCGGTCACCCACGTGGCCGATCACTGGGCGGGAGACGGGACCGGATTCACGTTCGGCCTCCGGTGCGGGTGCGACGGAAGCGGCGGGTGCGGTCGGTGCGACAGGTGGGCCCGGTGTGACGAGTGCAGTGGACGTGGCGGGGGCGGTGGACGTGGCGGGGGCGGTGGACGTGGCGGGGGCGGTGGACGTGGCCGATGCGGTGACGGGTGCCTGCGAGGCGACGGGTTTCCCGGCGACCGGCTGCCTGGGCAGCGGCGGCACCGACGGGGGAGGCGGAGCGGACGGCGGGGGCGGCGGACCCGCGGGAACCGGCGGGGCGGCGAAGGTACGCGGCTGCGTCGGACCGGCCGGGGGCGCCCCCGGCGCACGTACGGTCACGGCGGGCGGCTCCCACGGAGCACGCTCCCGTACCGCCCCCTCCCGCACCGCACCCTCCCCCGTCGGCCGGGGCACCTCCACCGTCCCCGGCCCGGACGCCACCACCGCCTCCGCCTCGGGCGGCGCCCCGGCACCCCCGTCGGCTCCCCCGCCGCCGCCCGGACCCACCGCTTCCGACGCCGAGTCGAAACGGTCGTCGAGACTGTCCGGGTCGTCGAGCCTGTCGGCCGCGTCGCTCGTCCCGGTGTCCCGGGCGTTCTCGTCGTACAGCCTGCGCCACCAGTCGTCCTCGTGGGCGGCGGGCTTCTCCCCCTGCTGACTCATGTCCTTATTGTCGACCGCGGGGGCCGTACGAAAACGGGTCATCCGGAAATAGTGGCCCCGGACATGGGTCCGCCGGGCGTCCCCACCCCCCACGGGAAGGACGCCCGGCGGACCGGTCAGGACGTGATCAGCGCACGGCGTACGCGTCGGTCACGGTCTGGATGACGGAGTTACCGTTGGCGTCCGTCAGTTCGGTCTTCAGGGTGACCGGCTTGCCGGCCGCGCCCGCGTGGTTCACGGTCGCGGTCCACCGGCCGTCCTTCTGTGCGGTGGTCGCCTCGGTCCAGGTCTTCCCACCGTCGTAGGAGTAAGAGACCTTGGCCGCGGTCAGCTTGCCGGGCGTGTAGCCGGCGTGACCAGTGACGCTGAGACCGATCTTCTGACCGTCCTCGGCCGCGAGGGTCTTGAGCCCGTCCGAGTCCAGGTCGTAGCCCGGGAAGAGCAGCGGGATGCCCTGGGAGTACGCGTTCTCGTCCCGCTTCGAACGGAACTTCCAGGTGGTCTCGGTGCTGGTGGAGCGCTTCCACACGGCGGCGGGCTGGCCGAACCGGGTGGTCCTCATGGTGAGTTCGTACGCGGCGTCCTCCGCCGGGACGGTGAACACCCCGGACGGCCAGCCGGACTCGCCGATCACCTTGCCGCCGCTGGACAGGCTCATGCTGCCCATGTCACCGAAGGAGCCCTGGAGACCGGCGTGCTCGCTGTCGCTCCAGAAGCCCGGGGCGACGCCGATCAGGTTGTCCTGGCGCTCGGCGGCGAGCTGGGGCTTGCCCGCGGCGTCGCGCGGGGCGGCGGGGGCGGGGATGCCCCGGTACCAGTTCTCCGTGCGCTTCGAGCCGGCCGTGTAGGTGCGCGGCTGGTCGACCATCATCTCGCCCCAGGGGAAGCTGGAGGAGATGTAGCGGACCCACGCGGTGTCGCCCGCCGAGTAGTACTCGGTGCGCTTGCTGGGGGCGGCGACGTAGCTGGTGACGCCGGAGAACGCACCGCCGTACGGCCGGTTGACGATCATCATGTCGACGTAGTCCGCCGCGAGGCCCATCGCCTCGTAGTTGGCGGTGACCTTGCCGAGCTTGGTGTCGCGGACCTTGTAGGTGCGGTCCGAGGTGACCGGGCCGGTCTCGGGGAAGGCCAGGTTGTAGACGAACGGGCTGACCGCGGTGGCCTTCCAGCTCAGCTCGACCGGGCCGTCGGCCAGGGCGGCCTTCAGCGCGTCGGCCTCGTCGGCCTCGATGCCGAGTGCCGGCAGCGTCGACGCGGCGTAGCCGACGGACGGCTGCCAGGGTCCTGCGGACGGGCGGTGGGTGATGATGGCCTTGGCGCCGGCTGCCTTGGCTTCGCGCACCTGGCCGTACACGTTGTTGTTGCCGTCACCGACCTGGACCAGGGCGATCTTTCCGGCAACGTCCGCGGTCTTCAGCTCGGCGGGGGTACCGGTGCCGGCGTCGACGAGGGCGGCCTTGCCGGTGCCGTCGAGGTTGACGGAGCCGGTGCTCGCCGTCCTCGGGTGCAGTTCGATGCCGCCGACGACCGACAGATTCTCGATCTGCGGGGCGTACGCGCGCCAGAAGCTGGCGAACTCGAAGTCGCCGTCACTGGCCCTGCCCTGCACGTCGGCCAGGTAGTTCTTGACCGCGGAGCCACCGGAGATGGAGCCCGAGTGCAGCCAGACATCGTCCCAGGTGCGGCCGAAGGCGAGCGTAGTGGAGCGGCTCTCGGAGGCGCGGTCCTCGGTCTTCACCTGGATCCGGTGCGCCTTGCGGGCGTCCAGGACCAGGGTCGTGTCCTTGGTGACGTCGACCTGGGGCCGCGCGAGGTAGGCGACGGACTCGTCCGCGTTGCCGGTGGCGTCCTTCGGGTCGGCCGTGGTGACGAAGCCGGAGACGAAGTACGCGCCGGGGCGCACCTGGTAGACCTGGTCGGCGGAACCGTCGTTGAAGCGGCGCTCGCCGCTGGAGTCGTCGGTGCCGATCACGTCGAGCGAGGAGGAGCCGCCGGCGGGCTTGCCGGCGCCGTCGACGAGCTTGACCCGCAGCGTGACAGTCTCGGCCCCGACGTACAGCGAGAACGGGGTGGAGACCTTGGCGCCGCCGGGGCCGGTGGCCAGCACGCGTCCGGTGACGTCACCGTACTGCGCGGCCTTCAGCTTGGCCGTCGGGTCGATCTGCAGCGGGACCTTGACGGTGGTTCCGGCCGGGACGGTGACGGTGTCCGCGTCGAGCTTCGCGACGGAGGAACGGACGGCCGAGCCGTCGTTGCCGGTGACGCCCTGCACGCTCAGCGACAGCTTCACCGGCTTGGTGCCGGAGTTGGTGTACGGGACGTCGACCGTGGTGCGGTCGGTCCGGTCCTGCGGCCAGTTGTAGGTGCCGCCCTGGATGGCGGGGGCGCCGACGACGGTGGTGTCGATGGCGGCCTTGACGTCGAGGCGGCCGCCGCCGGTCTCGCGTACGTCGCCGGGGATGTCGCTCTTCGCGGACGAGACGAGCGCCGCCTTGATCTGCTGGGCGGTCCAGTCCGGGTGACGCTGCTTCACGATGGCCGCGGCGCCCGCGACATGCGGGGTGGCCATCGACGTACCCGACATCGACTGGTACGCGTAGACGCCGCGGCCACCGGCCGCCGCGGCCGAGATGGCGACGCCGGGAGCGGTGATCTCGGGCTTGAGGGTGTGCGATCCGATGACCGGGCCGCGGCTGGAGAACTGGGCCGTGGTGTCGTCGCGGTCGACGGCGCCGACGGTCAGCACGCTCGGGGCGCAGCCGGGCGAGGAGACGGTGTTGAACGTCGGGCCCGAGTTGCCGGCCGCGATCACGAACAAGGTGCCCTTGCTCTGCGCGAGTTCCTCGGCGGCGACGCTCATCGGGTCGGTGCAGTCCGTCGGTTCCGGGCTGCCGAGGCTCATGGAGACGACATCGGCCTTCTGGTCGACGGCCCACTGCATGCCGGCGATGATCCAGGACTCGGCGCCGGAGCCGCTGTCGTTGAGGACCTTGCCCGCGAGCAGGTCGGCGCCGGGGGCGACGCCCTTCTTCTTGCCGCCGCTGGCCGCGCCGGAGCCGCCGACGGTGGAGATGGTGTGGGTGCCGTGGCCCTGGCGGTCGTCGGTGGAGTCGGAGTCGGTGAAGTTCTCCGAGGCGGCGACCCGGCCCTTGAGGTCGGGGTGTTCGGCGTCGACACCGGTGTCGAGGACGGCGACCTTGGTGCCCTTGCCGTCGTATCCGGCGGCCCAGGCGAGGTCGGCGCCGACCTGCTTCGTCGACTTGTCGAGGGTGGCCTGAACCTTGCGGTCGAGCCAGAGCTTCTTCATGCCGGAGGCCGAGAAGGAACGGGCGCCACGGGTGACGTCCGACCAGAAGTCGGCGGCCTTCTCCTTCTCCGCCTTGAGCGCGAGACCGCCGATGGCGTCGAGCGCGAGTCCGCGCTTGGCGCCGCGCGGGGTGGCGAAGGTGGAGCGGGCCTGGCCCTCGCCGTAAACCGCGATCAGCGGCAGCGACTTGGTGTGGGCGTCGTCGTAGCCCTGCCGGATGAGGCCGGTGACGTTGAAGAGCTCCTCGTCGACCTTGCCCTCGGCGAGCGCGGCGGCGGCGCTCTCGGGGTAGACGTAGAGGTCCTTGCCGGACTGCCTGGTCTGCACCAGGGGGACGGTGCCGTCCTCGCGGGGCAGCGCGGTGGCCGAGTCGGCCCCCGAACTGTCCTTGCTCACCAGGACCTTGTCACCGGTGACCAGGGTCACGGTGACCGACTTGTCCTTCTTGGCTTCGGCGGCCGAACTGCCGGTCAGTGCTCTCTTCCCTGTCGCATCGTCCTGCGGCGCTGCCGCGGACGGTGCGATCGCGGTGACGGCCAGGACGGCGGCGGTGGCCGCGCCCAGCGCCGTACGCGATATCGGACGCATCGTTCTCCCCAAGTGAATCCGGAACCAATCAGCGCAAACCGCAGTCTTCCGGAGGTTGTTGGTACTTCGGTGGCGCCACATTGGCAGAGCGCCAGGCGATAAAGGGATGATGTACACGGCGGGTTTACGCCGTGGCCGCTTTCCGCCATGGACGGACACCCGACGACAGCGACATCGTGCGGAATCAACGCGTCCGGGAGGGGTCCGGGGATGCTGGGAGCCATAGGGCTCGACGAGATACAGGAGTCGACGTACCGCGCGCTCGTGGCGGTGGGGGCCGCGGAGGTCTCCGATCTCGCGCACCGGCTGGGCCTTCCCGAGCCAGCCACCGAGCGGGCGCTGCGCAGGCTGGAGCAGCACGGTCTGGCCGCGCAGTCCTCGGCCCGCACGGGCCGTTGGGTGGCGGCTCCGCCGGGCGTGGCGCTGGGGGCACTGCTCACCCAGCAGCGCCATGAACTGGAGCAGGCGGAGCTGGCGGCGGCGCTGCTCGCCGAGGAGTACCGGGCGGATGCCGACGAGCCGGCCGTGCACGATCTGGTCGAGGTGGTCACGGGGGCGAGCGCGGTGTCGCACCGCTTCCATCAGCTGCAGCTCGGTGCGACGAGCGAGGTGTGCGCCCTGGTCACCGGGAAGCCGATCGCCGTCAGCGGGATGGAGAACGAGGCCGAGGAGCAGGTCGCGACGCGCGGGGTGTCCTACCGGGTGGTGGTCGAGCGGGAGACGCTCTCGATGCCGTTCGGGATTCTGGAGCTGTCGACGGCGCTGAGCCGGAACGAGCAGTGCCGGGTCATCGACCGGGTCCCGACCAAGCTGGTCGTCGCGGACGGCGCCCTGGCGATGGTGCCGCTGACCGGGCGCGGCGCCGAACCTGCCGCCCTGGTGGTCCATGCCTCCGGGCTGCTGGAGTCGCTGATGGGCCTCTTCGAGGCGGTGTGGCGCGAGGCGATGCCGCTCAGGCTGGGCGAGGACAACCGGCTCCAGGAGGAAGACACCGGCCCCGATCCCACGGACCTGGAGATCCTGTCGCTGCTGCTGGCCGGACTGACGGACGCGAGCGTGGCAAAACAGCTGGAGCTGGGGCTGCGGACCGTACAGAGAAGGGTGAAGGGGCTGATGGAGCTGACCGGCGTCTCCACCCGGCTACAGCTGGGCTGGCACGCGTACGAACGGGGCTGGGTGGCCCGCACGCCCCGGTTCTGACCCGCACCCCCTGTTCCGGAAGAGGCCCGCCACGGAGCGGCCGCGACAACACACCGCTACGGCTCCGATACGGCCCTGAGCTGCACCGACGCCTCCGTCCCCGGGTGCGCTGACGGGCGGGACCGGCCGGACTCCGGCAGGCTGGTCAGATGAGCATGTGGCAACTCGTCGCCGTCGGCCTCGTCATGCTCCTCGGCCTGCTGGGCGTGCTGGTGCCGGGGGTCCCCGGGCAGGCGATCGTCTGGGCCGCCGTGCTGTGGTGGGCGCTGACCGACATGACGCCGGTCGCCTGGGGCGTACTCATCGGCGCGACGGCTCTGCTGCTGTTGAACCAGGCGCTGAAGCCACTGCTGCCGCCGCGCCGCCCGCGCGAGACGGGCGCGCCGCGCAAGACCCTGATGCTCGGCGGGATCGGTGCGATCGTGGGCTTCTTCGTGGTGCCGGTGATCGGTGCGGTCCCCGGATACGTGGGGACCATCTACGGGGCGGAGCGGCTGCGGCTGGGCAGCCACGGGGCGGGGTGGACCTCGGTGCGCTCGGTGATGCGGGCGACCGGCTATTCGGTACTCGTCGAGCTCTTCGCGTGCCTGCTGGTGACGGGCGCCTGGCTCGGCGCGGTGATCTGGGGCTGATTCACGCCCCACCCCTGCGACATCCTGCTGGACACTGTCCAGATACACGGAAACACATCGGATCTCTCCCGCTCCATTGACGCAGCAATACCTCGCGCCTACCTTCCCTCAAGGAATAGCTCGGATGAATTGAAGCGTCTGCGTACGAGTCGCCAGGAGAATCCTTGTCCACAGCACCGGACCCCTCCCGCACGCCCCGGACCGAAGCCTCATCCCCGTCCCGACCCGCTCCGTCCCGACCCGCCCCTTCGCGCAGGACGGTGCTCGCCACCGGCACCGCGATCGGCGGCGCGCTCGTGGCAGCCGGCTCGGCCGCCCCCGCCCTGGCAGCAAGCCCAACCACCCCGGCCACCCCCACCACCGTGCACTCCCCCTACGACAGCTGGCACACCGTCCTCGACGACGCCGACCTGCTCTGGCAGAAGCTGCCGAAGACCTGGTACGAGGGCCCGTACCTGGGCAACGGCCGCCTCGGCTCCGGCATCTACGCGGAGCCCGGCGCCACCACCCGGGCCGTCCGCTTCAACGTCCAGCACTCCGAGGTCCAGGACCACCGCCCCGAGTTCGGTTCGCTCTTCGGTCTCGCCCGCCTCCCCATCGGCCACTTCACCCTGGAGCCGGTCGGCGCCATCACGGGCATCGAGTGGTGGATGCGGCTGCGCACCGCCCAGCTCGAAGGCACGATCACCACGACCGCGGGCACCCTGAAGCTCCGTGCCTTCGTCCACTCCACCAGCGATCTGCTCGCCGTGGAGATCACCCCGAGCGCGGGCGAACAGGACTTCCGCTGGGTCTTCCACCCCGCCGAGGCGATCAGCCCGCGCGCCGCCTTCAAGCCGGTCCCGGACGGCTACACCGGCAACCCTCCCGCGGTGACCGAACAGCACGGCGACACCACCGCCGCCGTCCAGTCGCTGCTCGCGGGCGGTCAGCACGTCACCGCCTGGCGCGAACGCGCCAGGGGCTCGGCCCGCACCCTCTACGTCACGGTCGCGCACTCCCACCCCGCGACAACGGCCCGCGACCGTGCGCTGCGTACCGTCAAGGCCGCTTCCGCGCTCCCGTACGACCCGCTCGCCGCACCCCATCGCGCCTGGTGGGACCGGTTCTACCAGAAAAGCTTCCTGTCCCTGCCCGACGCCCGGTTGCAGCGCTTCTACTGGATCCAGCTCTACAAGACCGCGTCGGCTGCCCGCAAGGACGCCCCGGTGATGGCCACCTCCGGCCCCTGGCTGGAGCCCACGCCCTGGCCCAACACCTGGTGGAACCTCAACGTCCAGCTGGAGTACTGGCTGATCCACGGCTCCAACCACCTGGAACTGGACGCCGTCACCCGCGCCCTGAGCGAATTCCGGGACCAGCTCTCGCGCGAGGTCTCCGCCCCCTACCGGGCCGACTCGGCCGGCATCCCCCGCACCACCGACCCCCAGTTGGTCAACGGTGCCTCGGTGACCGACGGCGGCTACGGGGTCGGCATCCCCGGCCAGGACCCGCCCACCCCCGAGGTCGGCAATCTGACCTGGGCACTGCACAACGTCTGGCTCTCCTACCGCCACACCATGGACGAGTCGATCCTGCGCGACACGCTCTTCCCGCTGCTGCGCAAGGCCGTCAACTACTACCTGCACTTCCTGACGCCCGGGACGGACGGCAGGCTGCACCTCCCGGCGACGTTCTCCCCCGAGTACGGCGTCAACGCCCCCGACTGCAACTACGACCTGATGCTGCTGCGCTGGGGCTGCCGCACCCTGCTGGAATCCGCCGAGCGGCTCGGCGTCCGCGACCCGCTGACCGCCCGCTGGCAGGAGGTCCTGGCCAGGCTCGCGCCCTACCCCGTCGATGCCAACGGGTTCATGATCGGCGCCGGGGTCCCGTTCGCGAAGTCGCACCGCCACTACTCGCACATGCTCTCGGTGTACCCGCTGTACGAGCTGACGGGCGCGACGGCCGACGAACGCGCCCTGATCGAGAAGTCCCTCGCCCACGGGGTGGGCTTCGAAGGCGCCCTCCAGGGCTACACCTTCACCGGCGCCGCGTCGATGTCCGCGCTGCTCGGCAAGGGCGAGGACGCGCTGAAGTACCTGGGTCAGCTGATGAGCCGCTTCATCCAGGCGAACACCATGTACAAGGAGTCCGGCCCGGTCATCGAGACCCCGCTCTCGGCGGCCCAGTCCCTGCACGACATGGTCTGCCAGTCCTGGGGCGGCACGATCAGGGTCTTCCCGGCACTGCCCGCCGCCTGGCGGGAACTGACCGTGCACGACTTCCGGACCCAGGGCGCCTTCCTGCTCAGTGCGGTGCGCGAGGAGGGCCGGACCCGCTGGGTGCGGCTGACCAGCGAGGCCGGCGCACCCTGCGTCGTACGCCATGGCATCGACGGCCCGGTGGAGATCCGCGACCGGCACGGACGGCCGCTGGACCACGGGACGACGGCCGACGGCACGGTACGCATCCGCCTCGACAAGGGCGAATCGGCCCTGATCACGGCATGGGGCGACCGGCCGGACCTGACCGTCCGCCCGGTGACACCGAACGCCCCCGCACCGCGCTGGGGCCTGCCTGCGTAAGCCCGCTCACAACAGCCCCATGTTTCGCACCCCGTACGAACGCCAGGGCCGCCACCGGTCCGCCTCGGGCCGCCCGTCCGGATCCACGTCCGGGTCACCGAGCGCACGCATCCTGATCAGCGCCGCGGCTGCCGGGCCGATCCCCGGCAGCCGCAGCAGCGCCTGCTCGGCCTCGTCGCGGTCGGCCCCGGCGTCGAGCCTTACGTCCCCGTCGGCGAGCGCGATCGCCAGCGCCCGCAGCCCCGGATCGCTCGCCGCACCGGCCAGCACTCCCGGCTCGGGGAACACGTGCGTCAGCCCGCCGCAGGGCACGTCCAGCACCTTCCCGTACAGCTCCACCAGCCGCTCCGCCTCTTCCCGCCCCACCAGCGTCCGTACCGCGAACTCCTCCGGGTCCGCGGCGCCCGGCGAACGCAGCCCGGGGCGGGCGGCGACGCCCGCAGCGAGGAGCGGGTCGGCGCCGAGCCGCTCGTCGACGGCGTACGGATCGGCGTCCAGGTCGAAGAGCCGCCGCAGCCGCTGGACGGCCGTCGTCAGGTCCCGCAGGTCCGTGAGGTGGATCCGGGCGTCCAGCCAGGCCCCGGCGGACCGCTCGTCGACGGCCACGATGCCCGTGCCGTACGGAAGCCGCAGGGTACGCCGGTAGACACGGGCACCGGCCGCACCGCTGACCTCCTCGATCCGGGCGACCGTCTCACCTGCCAGGAGGTCGAAGACCTCACGGGCGGCGTACGGCCCCCGGTGGGCGAGCCGCAGCGGGATCCCGGCGGTGCGCGCCTCCCGGACCGCCGCTCCCAGCCCCGTCCCCGCTTCGGCCCGCAACGCGCTCGGCGTACGGGCGTAGATCTGCCGGATCGTGTCGTTGAACTGGCGCACGCTGGCGAAGCCCGACGCGAAGGCGATCTCCGTCACGGGCAGCCCGGTCGTCTGGAGCAGCACCCGTGCCGTGTGGGCCCGCTGGGCTCGGGCGAGCGCCACGGGCCCGGCGCCCAGCTCGGCGTTGAGCTGCCGCTGCACCTGGCGTGAGCTGTAGCCGAGCCGGTGGGCGAGACCGGGCACGCCCTCCCGGTCGACCACACCGTCGCCGATCATCCGCATGGCGCGGCCCACGACATCGGCCCGCACATTCCATTCCGCCGAGCCCGGCACGGCATCCGGGCGGCACCGCCGGCAGGCCCGGAAGCCATGGCCCTGCGCGGCGGCCGCGGTCGGGTAGAAGCGGACGTTCTTCCGCTTGGGCGTGACGGCGGGGCAGCTCGGCCGGCAGTAGATCCCGGTCGTTTC
The DNA here is from genome assembly GCF_042890955.1 of Streptomyces sp. NPDC001933. NCBI lineage: Bacteria > Bacillati > Actinomycetota > Actinomycetes > Kitasatosporales > Streptomycetaceae > Streptomyces > Streptomyces sp. NPDC001933. Next base: position 226,773 of record NZ_JBIASS010000002.1, read on the forward strand.
GACGGCGAAGAAGAACTCCCCGTCGAAACGGGCGTCGCGGCTGCTCACCGCCTCGTACCTGGTCAGTTCGTCCATCACACCGTCCAGTGTGCGGCACCCACCGGCACCGGACTGGCGGGTTTCGGACGTGGACCCGGCGGTCCGCGGCCATGGACGCCCGCGGACCGGGGACCACCACCTACCGCACCCGGCCCCGCTTCGCCTCCATGGCGAACCGGCCCTCGGCACCCTTGCGCTTCCAGTCACGCAGCATCTCCGAGCGCATCCGGACGTCGGTCTTGGCGGCGATGCGCTGGTTCTCGCGGATCAACTTGCGGAAGCTGTCGAGGCGCCGTTCGTGCAGCGAACCGTCCTCGATCGCGGCGAGCACCGCGCAGCCCGGCTCCGACTCATGGGCGCAGTCGTGGAACCGGCACTGCTCGGCCAGCTCCTCGATCTCGGAGAAGACCTGGCCGACACCGGCCTCCGCATCCCAGAGCCCGACCCCGCGCAGCCCGGGGGTGTCGATCAGCACGCCGCCGGAGGGCAGCAGCAGCAGATTGCGGGTGGTGGTGGTGTGCCGGCCCTTGCCGTCGACGTCCCGCGCGGCCTGCACCTCCATCACGTCGTGGCCCAGGAGGGTGTTGGCGAGGGTCGACTTGCCCGCACCGGAGGCACCGAGCAGCACACTGGTACCGCCCGAGACGATGGCGGAGAAGACATCGATGCCCTCCCCCGTGGTGGAGCTGACGGTCAGCACCTGCACCCCGGGCGCGACGCCCTCGATGTCCTGGACGAGGTACGACAGCGTGGTGGCGTCCGGTACGAGATCGGCCTTGGTCAGCACCACGATCGGCTCGGCCGCACCGTTCCCGGCCGGCCCCCCGCCCCCCAGCAGAGCGTCACCGCTGGAGCTGGACATGGCAAGGGCGAGGAAGCGCTCCACCCGCCCCAGGTCGAAATCGACCGCGAGCGAGAGGCAGATGACGATGTGGTCCACATTGGTGGCGAGCACCTGGCCCTCGGAGCGCTGCGAGGACGTTGAGCGAACGAAGGCGGTACGCCGCGGCAGCAGCGTCCGTACGAACCGCGGGTCGCCGTCGGGGTCGACCGCGACCCAGTCGCCGGTGCAGACGATCCGCATCGGATCGCGCGGGACGACGAAGGCGGTGTCGGCGCGGAGCGTGCCCTCAGGGGTGACGACATCGCACTGACCGCGGTCCACCCGCACCACGCGCCCGGGCAGCAGACCCTGCTCGGCGTACGGTGCGAATTCGGCCGCCCACGTGTCGTCCCAGCCGTACGGGGACAGCGGGTGCGAGGCGGACGAGCCCTGAAGAGAGGAGACAGAAGAGGGGAAGGACGGGAAAGACAAGGGAAACCCTTCAAAGGGTGGCCCCGGCAACGCGCACACGGGCGCGGAGAGTTGCGGAGTAGGTCAGCCGGCGACCACGGGGGTGGGAACGATGCTCTTCGAGTTGTGGGCAGCACCCATCGCAGCGACAGTCATCACAGTCCTCACCTCCTGGTTCAAGCACGGGACCGACAGCGGTAGTTGACCTCCGCCGTCCGGAACAGTGAACACCCTAGCCCGCACGCATCGGCCGGCTCAACACATTTGAACGAGGCCCAGCGCATCCGTCGGGCGGAGAGGGATCCGGGCTGCTTCCACAGAGTTTATCCCGCTATACCCCTCAATCAGGTGATACGCATGCACAACGACCGGTCCGGGGCCGTTATGGTGCCGAGCATGACCTCACCCCAGACCGCCACCGGCACGTTCACACAAGCCCAGTTGGGCACGATCACGCTGATCGGGTGGAGCGGTGAACATCCTGCCGACGGCCACGATGTCGCCTTCCTGCTCGTCTACTCGCTGGGCGACGGTGCGGAGGGCCCCGCCGTCGGCGAGACCGCCATGCGCACGGCCCTGGAGCGCTGCGGACTGCCGGTCGGCAGCGCTCCGGTGTACGCCGCCGAGAACCCGGGCCTCCCCGTGAAGCTGCTCGTCCAGGCCGGCCAGGCGGTCCTCACGCTGCCCCACTTCACGGCGCAGTACCCCGCACCGCCCGAGTGGCTGGCCGCGGCCGGCCGGCGGGGCGAGGTGCACACCATGTTCGCCACCCGCCCATGGCCCCAGGGCGCACCGGGCCGGCCGGTGAGCGAGGAGTTGCTGCGGTCCTTCGCGGCCGACCCGGAGGTCATCACGACCTCCGCCCACTGCGTCGTCCCGGTCCGCAGCCTCGGCTGACCCGCCCCCGGAACGCCGGATGCCCACCGCCCCCCGTGGCGCGGTGGGCATCCATTTGTGTGGAGCCCTGGGGCGGTGCGCCCCGGATCCTGCTGTGCACCGCGGTGCGGGCTGCCGAGGGGTGAATCCCCGGGCAGCCCATGCCTCGGGTGCGTCAGTCGTTGGCGATCCCATTGCCCGAGAGCACCGGGATGTCGTCGACCAGGTGCGACAGCGGCTCGTCGCCCTTGGCCTGGGTGGAGTTCTCGGCGCACTGCTGGTTCTGCGGCGAGGCCAGCACGTTGACGTCCTGGACCGCGACCGGCACCAGCACGCCGACGAGCGAACCGGCGTTGGCCTTCAGCGGCAGACCGACGCAGGCCTTGTTCAGCGTGCCCTGGACGAGCTGGAACTGCGGGCTGCCGTCGCCCTGGGTCACGCTGTTGCCGAACTCGTCCACGGCGCCGTTGCCGTTGACCGACGTGGTGCCCCCGTCATTGCCGATCGCCATGGCCGCGGGGGCCGCGGCGGCGGACAGACCGACCAGGGACACGGCCACTGCTGCGCCGGCCATCATCTTCTTCATCACGCTTCACCTTTCGGAGCGTCCCGTTGTGGAACGTACTGATCAACCCGCAACGGAAGCGTCGGTTCCGCAGTACCACTCAAACGGGTTCGATCCGGCATGAGTTCGACGCTCGTGGTTACCCGTCGACGGCCTCGCCGGAGGTGCGGGCCGCGGGAACCCTGCTGCCCGCGTGGCTCCGGTCGGGCCCTGCCGGGGGCGCGGGCTCCGGACCGCCGTGGGCCGCCTGCCATTCGGCGAGCAGCCGGTCGTAGATGGGCGTGCCGTCCTGTGCGTGCCGCTCCCGGCCACGGGGGCTTTGACTGTCGTACTGGTCCATGTGTGGCCCCTACCCGGTGCGGCGGGTGAGGGCTGCCGGTACTACGGCAACCGGCCCAGTCCACCCGCTCCTTCGAGGGGCCGCCGCGTCCCGGACGCACGAGTGGGGCCGGCACATCCGGGCGGCCGGAGAACGGCTGCCGCGTGGATGTGACGGCCCCACAAGGTGTTTCAGCTACTGCGTACAGGCGGGCTCGAAGCTGCCCGCGGCACGCTCCCCTGCCGATCCGTGAAGTTCAGCGAGGAGCGCCCGGAGCGGTACGGCCTCAGTTGTTGCCGGCACCGTTGCCGGACAGGATCGGGATGTCGTCCAGGATGTGCGAGAGGGCCTCGTCGCCCTTGGCCTGGGTGGAGTTCTCCGTGCACTGCTGGTTCTGCGGCGAGGCCAGGACGTTGATGTCCTGGACCGAGACCGGGATGGCCCCGAGGACCGAACCGACGTTGGCCTTGGCCGGCAGCGCGATGCAGGGCTTGTTGAGCGAGCCCTGGATGAGCGCGAACTGCGGGCTCATGTCGCCGTGGGTGGCGGAGTTGCCGTACGACTGAATGGCGTCGTTGCCGTTGACCGACGTCGTGCCACCGTCGTTGCCGATGGCCATGGCCTGCGGGGCGATCGCGGCGGAGACACCGACGATCGAAGCAGCGACTGCTGCCGAGGCCATAATCTTCTTGATCATTGAATAGCCCTTCTGGGGTTCTCTGTTGCCCGCCTGTCCGGAGCGAACTGATCAACTCGCGACGACGGGGATAGTTGTGCCGATTCACTCGAACGGTGCTTTTACGTTCGGTTTTTCGCCGAATTCACCGCACCGGAGAAATTCGAAAGGCCGGGGCCGGCCGGGAACCGCTGTGACGCGACTGGTCAGCCGCCGACCGGCAGACCGCCGATGAGCGGGGCCGCGCCCTTTGCCGCACCGGTTGCCTGGTCGGCCAGCTTGGTGACCGTGCCGTTCTTCTGCACCGACTCCGCGGCGCCGCCGACCGTGTCGACGACCGGGTCGACAGCCTGCGGGGCGCTCTCCACCACCTGGTTGATGCCTCCGTTGAGGCTGAAGTTGGGGGCCGTGGCGTTGGTGACGGCGAAGGCGGGAGCAGCCGTTCCGAGCGCAACCACGGAACCGGCAACGAACGCAGCAGTCTTCGCGTACTTCACTTTCGGGTTCCCTTCTGCAGCGGCATCTGTTCGGTCGCGCACCCGCGCCGCACGAGCCTTCTTTAGCCGTGCCTTCTGCCGCTTTCGCCCTGGGTAACGATGTGGTTGCGACACGGCAACTGGACGGAGTCGCTTTTCTGCGGGACCACCCGATCGAATGCCAGGGAGAACGCAGGAAGGCCCCGGACCGCATCGAATGCGTTCCGGGGCCTTCCGGTCACGAGCGTTCGGCCCGTCCGACCAGAGATCAGACGTTGGCGCAGTTGTTGCCGAAAGCGGGGTTGAGCAGACCGATCACGTCCACGGTGTTGCCGCACGCGTTGATCGGGACGTGGACCGGGATCTGGATGGAGTTACCGGACAGCACGCCCGGGGAGAGAGCGGCGCCGCCCTCGGCGCCCGAGTCGGCAAAGGCGGGGGCGGCGGCACCCATCGCCATCAGGGTTCCGGCGGCGATGGCGGCAACCTTGGTGTACTTCACTTTTGTTCCCTTTCTTCGACGGAGTCCGAAGCAGCAACGTCTTTCGTGCCGCACGAGCGTGATCATGATCACTCGTAACTCCGCCGCTGTAATTCATAACGATTTAAGACCGTGGGCGAAACTCTTCAGCCAGAAGATTCCCAGAAAGTCGCCCGAATGACGCAACAGCGATCGCTCGGTATCACCGACGAGATCTTCCGACAATCCGGCGCACCCATTTCGGGGAATGACAGCAACAGGCCCGGGCCGCGCGGAGGAGGAACGCCGGCGGCCCGGGCCTGTTGCGGCTGGGTCAGCTGCGGATCAGCTGTTGCCGGCACCGTTGCCGGAGAGCACCGGGATGCCGTCCAGGATGTGCGAGAGCGGCTCGTCGCCCTTGGCCTGGGTGGAGTTCTCGGTGCACTGCTGGTTCTGCGGCGAGGACAGCACGTTGACGTCCTGGACCGCGACCGGGATCAGGCCGACGAGCGAGCCGGCGTTGACCTTGGCCGGCAGGCCGACGCAGGGCTTGTTCAGGCTGCCCTGGACCAGACCGAACTGCGGGCTGAGGTCACCGTGGGTCTCGGCATTGCCGAACGACTGCGAGGCTCCGTTGCCGTTGACCGAGGTCGTACCGCCGTCGTCGCCGATGGCCATGGCCTGCGTCGCGCCCAGACCGAGGATGGAGGCGGCAACGGCACCCGTAGCCAGAACCTTCTTGATCACGATTAACCCTTCTCGTACTGGATGCCCCGTACCGGAGCCCCCTGCCCAACTCACCACCGGGCGTTTGGTTCTCTCCATTCACCCGATTGCCCGAGAGTGCGCACAACAGTACGAAACGGCACTTCCAAGGCGCCCGGACGGAAGCGGTCCGACCGGCCACCTCGCGGCCCTCAACAGCCCTTTCCTGCCCGATTGACCGAACTCCCCCGCACGCCCGCCGGGGCCGAACCAGCCCACACGTGTACTCCATTCGTGTGATCACAGAATTTCCACGAGCTGGCGAGTTTCCTCAACAATTCCTCCTCGTTATGAGTGACAGATGCGAGCAGGTTCGGGCGCTTGATCGGCAGAAGCACGGGTCCCTCCCATGAAGCACATGGCTTCATGGTTCTCCGCGCTTTCCGTAAGCGCCGCTTGCCGAGTCACGCACGGGCACCGCGGGATTGGCCTCCCGGCGGCCTCCGCACCGGCCTGATGAAGGAACTGCGAGCGTTGCGCTCGCACGGAATGTCCTAAGAAGGGGCAGTCAATGCGAAAAGCCTTGAACAAGAGCGTGCTGGTGATGGCGGCGGCGTCAGGGATCCTGACCGCCGCCGGTGGATACGCTTTCGCGGATGCCTCCGCCGACGGCGCGGCCGTCGGTTCGCCCGGCGTCGGCTCGGGCAACAACGTGCAGGTGCCGGTACATGTGCCGGTCAACGTGTGCGGCAACACGGTGAATGTGATCGGCCTGCTTAACCCCGCGTTCGGCAACAAGTGCGCGAACGCGGGCGGTTCCGGCGCCGGTGCCGGGGGCCGGGGCGCGAGCGCCGAGGGCGGCGCGGTCGGCTCCCCCGGGGTGCTGTCCGGCAACAACATCCAGGCTCCGGTGGACGTACCGGTCAATGCCTGCGGCAACACCGTGGATGTCGTCGGTGCGCTGAACCCGGCTGCCGGGAACACCTGCGCGAACGTGGACGGGCCGGTTGTCGAGCCGCCGGTCGTAGAGCCGCCGGTCGTAGAGCCGCCGGTCGTAGAGCCGCCGGTTGTCGAGCCTCCCGTGGTCGAACCGCCTGTCGAACCGCCGGTGGTCACGCCTCCGGTCACGCCCCCGGTGGTCACACCCCCCGTGACGCCCCCGGTGGTCACGCCTCCCACGACGCCTCCCGTGGTCACGCCCCCGGTCACGCCTCGCGGCGGTGAACCGGGGACCGGTGTCGAGCCGAAGGGCTCCGTCGGCCAGCTGGCGCACACCGGTGCCGACGCCAACCTGGCCATGGCCGGCGGGGCCGCCGCGGCCATGGTGCTCGGTGGAACCATGCTGGTCCGCCGTACCCGCGCATCGAAGAGCTGACCTGCACCGTCGGTAGCCGGTCGTCGATCGACCGGCCGAAAAGCCGCGGTCCGTCGCCGCAGCCGGGGCTGTGGCGACGGACCGCTCTTCTCCTGTTCCGGGCGGGGCTCAGACCCTGCTGAGCCCCGCCCGGTCCAGGCAGGCCGCGATTTCGGCGGTCTCAGCCGCGTCCAGGCGGCGCATCGGCGCGCTCATCGCGTTCGTCCCGATGATCCCGCGCAGCATGAGTGCCGTCTTGAAGGCGCCGAGGCCCGCGGCGGTGGCGGACGCGGTGCCGGGACGGGCCGCGCGGACGATGTCGAAGAGCGCGACCAGGCGGTCCTGTTCGGCCCTGGCCGCGGCCCAGTCGCCCCGTACCGCGGCCTGGTGCAGACGTACGTAGCCGTTCGGGTCCACATTGCCGAGCCCGGGGACCGAGCCGTCCGCGCCCGCCAGCATCATCGCGTCGACCACCAGTTCATGCCCGGTGAGCACGGAGAACTCCGGGATTCCACGGGCTCCGATGGCCAGTCGGCGGAACGAGCCGTCGTCGCCGCTGGAGTCCTTCACCCCGGCCAGCACGCCGTCCGCGGCAAGCGGCAGCAGCAGCTCCGGGTCGAGCTTGCTGTGCACGCAGACCGGTACGTCGTACGCCAGGACCGGCAGGTCGAGGGCGGCGGCGATGTCACGGAAGTGGCGGTCGATCTCGGTGGGGTGCGTGCGTGTGTAGAAGGGGGCGGTGACGACCACGGCGTCGGCGCCGAGTCCTTCGGCGGCGCGGGCCCGCTCGACCGCCCGGCCAGTGGTGGTCTCGATCGCTCCGACGAGCACCGGGACCTGGCCGGCGCAGGCGGACGTGATGACCTTGATGACCTCGTCCTGCCGGCCGGACGTCAGGTAGGCGGTCTCACCGGAGCTGCCGAGGGCGAACAGGCCGCTGACGCCGCCGTCGAGCAGATGCCCCACGACCCGCTCCAGGGAGCGGCGGTCGATCTCGCCGTCCTCGGTGAGCGGGGTGACGACGGGCGGGATCACGCCGGTCCAGCGGGGGTTCCGGGCGGTCATACGGTGCTCCTTGCGGATGGTACGGGGGACGTGGGGATCTGGGGGTGGACGCAGTGCCAGCGGCGTCCGTCCCGGCCGGCGGCCACGGCGGGAAAGGCCGTGGCACAGGCGTCGTCGGCCTTCCAGCAGCGGGTGCGGAACGGGCAGCCGGACGGCGGGTTGGTGGCCGAGGGGACGGGGCCGGTGAGCACGATCCGCTCGGTGGTCTCCAGCAGGCTCGGGGTCGCGGAGAGCAGTGCCTCGGTATAGGGGTGCGCGGGCGCGCCCGCCACATCGGCCGCCCGTCCCTCCTCGACGATCCGGCCGAGGTAGAGGACGGCGAGGCGGTCGGCGAGGTATCGCACCGTCTGGATGTCGTGCGAGATGAACACCATGCCGAGCCCCAGGCGTTCACGCAGGTCGACCAGGAGGTTGAGGACCTGTGCGCGGACGGAGACGTCGAGCGCGGAGGTCGGTTCGTCGGCGACGATCAGTTCCGGTTCGAGGGCCAGGGCGCGGGCGATGGCGACGCGCTGGCGCTGGCCGCCGGAGAGCTGTCCGGGGAGCGCGGCGAGGGTGTGGCCGGGCAGGCCGACCAGGTCGAGGAGTTCCTCGACGCGTGCCTCGCGCGCCTCGCGGGTGCCCCGCTTGTGCACGTCGAGCGGGTCACGGAGGATCTGACGGACCGTGAGCCGGGGGTTGAGGGCGGTGGACGGGTCCTGGAAGACGACGCCGACGGCGGAGCCGAAGTCGTCGCGGCGCTGCGCCGCGGACATCTCCCACAGGTCGCGGCCGTGGAAGGTGACCTGGCCCTCGGTGGGCTTCTGCAGTCCGGTCAGTACCCGGGCCAGGGTGGACTTGCCGCAGCCGGACTCGCCGACCAGGCCGACGATCTCGCCGCGCTCGACCTCCAGGGTCGCGTCGGTGAGGGCGTGCACGGCGTCCCGGCGGAAGAGTCCGCCGCTGCGTGCCTTGTGGCGTACGTGGACGCCGTCGATCCTGATCACAGGGCGCTCCCTTCCAGCTGGGCGGCCTTCGCGGGGTGGTGGCAGGCGAAGCCGTGGTCGTTCGCGGCGTCGCGTGCGGTGAGCTCGGGTGCCGTGGTGCGGCACAGGTCGGTGGTTGCGTCGCAGCGCGAGGCGAAGCGGCAGCCGGCGCCGAAGCCCTGGGGGGCGGGGACGATGCCGCGGATCTGGTGCAGCCGGTCGGCGCCGGCCTCCAGGGAGACGACCGAGCCGAGCAGGCCGCGGCTGTAGTGATGGGTGGGGCCGGTGAGTACGGAGCGGGTGGCGCCGATCTCGGCGAGGCGGCCCGCGTACATCACGGCGACGCGGTGCGAGAGGTCGCCGACGAGGGCGAGGTCGTGCGAGACGAGGACCATGGCGAAGCCGAGTTCGTCGCGCAGTTTCACGAGGAGTTCGACGACCTGGGCCTGGACGGTGACGTCGAGGGCGGTGGTCGGTTCGTCGGCGATGAGCAGGCGGGGGTCGCGGGAGAGCGCCATGGCGATCAGGACGCGCTGGCGCTGTCCGCCGGAGAGCTCGTGGGGGTAGCTGCGCAGGGTGCGTTCGGGTGCGAGACCGACGAGTTCGAGGAGTTCGGCCGGGGTCTTCGTACCGCCGCGCGAGGTGAGCTGCTTCAGCTGGGTGCCGACGAGGACGGAGGGGTTGAGGGAGGAGAGCGCGTCCTGGTAGACCATCGCGATCTCCGGACCCATCAGGGCACGGCGTTCCTTCGGCGACAGGTCCAGCAGGTTCCGGCCCCGGTAGAGGATCTCGCCGCGGACCTCGGCGTTGCGGACGAGCAGGCCCATGACGGCGAGGCTGGTGATGGACTTGCCGCAGCCGGACTCGCCGACCAGGCCGAGCGTCTCGCCCTCGTGGACGGTGAAGTCCAGCGAGTCGACGACGGGGATCTGCCCGTAACGGTCGGGGAAGCGGATCGACAGGTCCCGCACGACGAGCAGTTCGGCGGCGTCGTCCCGTACCGGGGTGATCGTCGGCTCGGTGGCGTTGACACGGTCGGCGAGTCTGGCGAGGGCGGCGTCGACGTCCACGGTGGAGTCGGCCTCGACCGGGTCGGGTGCGGTGGCCGCGGTGGGGTCGGCGACGGCCTTGGCGATCCTGGGAGCGGCGGAGGCGTCGGTGAGGCCCTCGGAGAGGATGTTGAGGGCGAGAACGGTGATGAGCAGGGCGAGGCCGGGGAAGAAGGTGGCCCACCAGCCGCCGGCGAGGAGGATCTGCCGGCCGTAGGCGAGGACGCTGCCCCAGCTGGGGTCGGGGTCCTGCACGCCGGCGCCGATGAAGGAGAGGCTGGCCTCGAAGATGATCGCCTCGGCGACCATCACGGTGGCGAACACCATGACCGGGGCCATGCAGTTGACGGCGACGTGGCGGAGCACGATGTAGCCGCGCCGGGCTCCGATGACCTTCTCGGCGGCTACGTAGTCCTCGCCGTACTGGGAGAGCACATTGGCGCGGACCACTCGGGCCAGCGACGGTGTGTAGACGAAGGCGATGGTGAAGATGATCACCGGGACGCTGGTGCCGAAGACCGCGACGAGGACTGCGGCCAGCGCGATCGGCGGGAACGACATCACGACGTCGAGGGTCCGCATCACGGACTCGTCGCCGAGCTTGCGGGAGGTGGCGGCGACCGAGCCGAGCAGCGCACCGGCGATCAGCGCCACGGCGGTCGCGCCGAGGCCGATGACCAGCGAGTAGCGGGAGCCGTGCACGACCCGGGCGAAGACGTCGCGGCCGGCCCGGTCGGTGCCGAACCAGTGGGCGCCGCTCGGTGCCTGCACCGGGGTGCCGGTGGTCAGCGGGTCCTGGGTGAACAGCGGGGCGAACACGGCGCCGAGTACGACGACGATCAGTACGCCGAGGGCGATGCGGGAGGTGACCGGGAGGGAGCGGAACGCGATGCCCGGTCGGGACAGTTTGTTGGCCAGACGGCCGGTGGCGAACATGTCACACCGTCCTGATGCGCGGGTTGACCAGCAGATAGAGCAGGTCGACGATGACGTTGACCACCAGGAACGCAATGGCGATGGTCAGTACGGTGCCCTGGACCAGGGCGACGTCGCCGCCGGTGACACCTTCGAGGATGAGTTTGCCCATGCCGGGCAGGTCGAAGATCGCTTCGATGACGACGGCGCCGCTGAGCATGTAGCCGACCTTGATGCCGAGCACGGTCAGCGGGGTGACGAGCGCGTTGCGCAGCACCGAGCGGATCACCAGCAGCGGCGGGAGGCCGTTGCCTCGGGCGGTGCGTACGTAGTCGCGGTCGAGTTCGGCGACCATCGCGGTCCGTACGAGGCGGGCGAGGGACGCGGAGACCGGGAGGGCGAGCGAGATCGCGGGCAGGGCCATGGTGGTGAGCCAGCCGCTGAAGGAGTCGGCCGGGTTGGTGTAGCCGCCGGTCGGGAAGATCCGGGTGTTCAGTGCGAACTGCTGGATGAGGAGCACCCCGAGCCAGAAGGACGGGATGGCGACCCCGGCCATGGAGACGACCCGGAACAGCTGGTCGGGCCAGCGGTCCCGGTACATCGCGCCGGTCACTCCGAACAGCACGGCCAGCACGACCGCGAGGAACAGCCCGAGCAGGGTCAGCTGGAGGGTGAGCGGGAAGGCGGCCGTGATCCGGTCGGCCACGGGCTGGCTCGGCGGAACGGTCATCCCGAGGTCGAGGTGGAGCAGTTGGCCGAGGAAGTGGAAGTACCTGACCGGGAGCGGGTCGTTGAGGCCGTTGGCCTCGGCGAAGGCCGCTCGGGCCTCGGGGGTGGCGCTCTCCCCGAGCGCGTTGAAGGCCGGGTCGGCCGGCGAGAACTGGAGCACCACGAAGACGAGCAGCGCGATGCCGAGAATCATCACCGGCATCATCGCGACGCGACGCAGCGCGAGCCGGAGAAAAGCAACCATCGTCGGGTTCCTTGCGGTTGGGCGGTCTGGTGGCCCTGGCACCGGGGGGCGGGGTGCCGGACCGGGCTGTCGGTCACCTGTGACATGTCGCCGACGCGCCGTCCGTGATGCGGCGGTGCGGGTGGCACGGCGGCAGTGCATTGGCACGGCGGTGCGGTGCGGTGGCACAGCGGTGCGGTGCGGTGCGGTGACATGTCACAGGTGACCGGTGCTGTTCGGTCAGGCGCGGCTGACGTCCAGGAAGGAGAGGCCCGTGGTGGGCAGCGGCTTGAAGCCGGGCAGCGCCTTCTCGTTCCAGGCGGTGGGCAGCTTGCGGTGGAGGATCGGGTACAGCGCGGCCTCATCGGCGACCAGGTCGGTGACCTCGCCCCACAGCTCCTTGCGCTTGGCCTCGTCGGCGGCCTGGGCAGCCTTGTCGAGGGTCTGCCTGACCTTCTTGTACGCCGCGGACTTGCCCCAGCCGTAACGGCTCTCGGGCCAGAAGCCGTAGTAGAACCAGCGCAGCAGGAGGTCGGCGTCGTTACCGAAGACCGACGGGTCACCGGGGGCGACCAGCACCTCGAAGTCGCCCTTGTCGATCTTGGCGTACTGGGCCGGGGACTGGGCGATGTCGAGGGTGACCTTGACGCCGGCCGCCTCCCAGCTCTCCTTCAGCAGCGGGGCGATGTCCTTGACCCAGCCGGTGTCGGTGGTGAGGACGGTGAAGGAGAGGTTCTTGACGCCCGCGTCGGCGAGCAGTTGCTTGGCCTTCGCCACGTCGTGGGTGTAGACCGTGGCGGCCTTGTGGTAGTCGGGGTGGGTGGCGGGGACGTAGCCGGTGGCGGCCGCCGCGTTGCCCACCATCGCCGTCGAGATGATCTTCTCGGTGTCCAGTGCGTAGTGCAGCGCCTGGCGCACGCGCTTGTCCGCGAACCGCTTGTCGGCGGTGTTGAACATCAGGAAGAGCAGGCCGAAGGACTGTACGGACTCGGTCTTCGAGGAGCCAGCGAGCCGCTTGACGTCGATGTAGGGCACGTCCTCGATGGCCTGGACCCGGCCGGACTCCATGGCGCTGACGCGCGCCGACTGATCGGACATCAGGCGCCAGATCATCTTCTTGGCCTTGGCCGGGTGGGGGCCGTTGTACTTGTCGTACGCCTCGAAGACGATCTTGTCCTCGCGGGTCGCCTCGATGAACCGGTACGGCCCCGAGCCGACCGGCTTGGCGTCGAACGCCTTGGGGTCCGGTTCGACGATCTTCTTCGGGACGATCCGGGCCACGGCGATACGGGAGGGGAGGAGCGCGAAGGGGTACTTCAGCTTGAACTCGACCGTGCCGGCGTCGACGGCCTTCACCGTGTCGATGAAGGGCACGAACTGCGCCATGAGCGAGGCGTTCTTCGGGTCCAGGATGCGTTCGAAGCTGAACACCACGTCGTCGGCGGTGACCGGTGATCCGTCGTGGAAGGTCGCGCCCGTGCGGAGCGTGGCCCGGTAGGTGGTGGCGTTGATCTTCTTCGGCAGCTCGGTGGCGAGTGCGGGACGGGCCACGAGTGTTGCCGGATCGAGATCCACGAGGCCCTCGAAGATGTGCATATTGGCGGCGTACGGAGTGGCGCCCGAGGTGATCATCGGGTCGAAACCGGTCGACAGGGGGTACGAGAGACCGGCCTCGATCAGGCCGCTGCCGCTGCCCTTGTCCGCCGTGCCGTCGGCGGTCGATGACGGGCCGCCGCAGGCGGAAAGGCTCGCCGTGATGGCGGCTGCGGCACCGATGGCACCGGTGTATCGCAGGAAGGTGCGGCGCTCGACACCGGCTGGTCTCAGCTCGGGCACGGGTCCTCCAGGGACGTCGAAGGTGGAACGTGAGGGGGAGATCTGGCGGGGAAGCGGGTGGTGGGACGCAGGATCACGAGGGATCAGGAATCCCGGGCATCGGACGTCAGATGTCTGATGCCTTGATAGCGTGGGAACGTAGCTGGACAATCGAGAGGGGTCAAGAGGTGGGGAGTTCACATATGTCCGGTGCGAAGCCCGGCCGGCAGCTGCTCCGGCAGGAAGTGGTCGAGGGCATCAAGCGCTACATCCTCGAAGAGCGCCTTCGCCCCGGGGACCCGCTGCCCACCGAGCCCGCCCTGTGCGAGGCGCTCGGCGCCAGCCGCTCCAGCGTCCGCGAGGCGGTCAAGATCCTCGCCGCGCTGGACATCGTGGAGGTGCGGCACGGACACGGCACGTACGTGGGCAGGCTGAGCCTGTCGGCCCTGGTGGAGAGCCTGACCTTCCGGGGACTGCTCTCCCCCGACGACGACTTCCAGGTGATGGCCGACCTCGTCGACGTACGCGAGCTCTTCGAGCGCGGGATGGCCGACCGGATCGTCTCGCTGCTCAGCGCGGAACAGCTCGACAGACTGGACGGACTGGTCACCACGATGCGCAGGACCGGCGCCCAGGACGGGCACGGCTTCGTGGAGGCGGACCGGGCGTTCCACGCACTGCTGGTGGCGCCGCTCGGCAACGAACTGATCGGCCAGCTCTCGATGGCCTTCTGGGACGTGTACTCGATCGTCGCGCCGCACCTCGACGGGTTCACGCACGCCGACGAGATGGCGACGATCGCGGCCCACCAGAACATCGTGGACGCCGCGCGGGCCGGGGACATCACCGGCTTCATGAAGGCGCTGGGCGAGCACTACGCCCCGGTCAGGCGCCGGATCTCCGAGGCCCGCGCCCGCGACAGCGCCCTGGACTGAGGCTCCGCCCGGCGGATCGGGGCCGCCGCCCCCGGCCCGTGATCCGCCGCCCCGGCCAGTCGTCCGCCGACCCCGGGCCGGAATCCATCGACCCCGGGCCGCGACTCGCCACCCCGGGCCGCGACTCGCCACCCCGGGCCGTGACTCGCCGGCCCCGGGTCGCGATCCGCCGGCCGGGCCCTTGACGGCCGCCGTGAAGGCTGCCTAGGGTCCGTGTGCTGCCAGGACATCTGACGTCTTCTGTCTCGATGTCCGGCGTTCACACCCCGGCGCATCCCAGGAGGGCACCTCCATGCCGTTGACGGACCTCTCGCTCGCGGACTGCCGCGAATACCGGCCCGAACTGCCGGTCCCGGACGGCTTCGACGCCTTCTGGTCGAGCACCCTGAGCGAGGCACCCGCCGCCGGCAGTCCGGTGCCGAAGCCGGTGTTCGCGCCCGTGGACACCGGGCTCACCCAGATCCGTACGTACGATGTGACATTGTCCGGATTCGCCGGACGCCCGGTCCACGGCTGGCTGCATCTGCCGGCCGGTGCCACCGAACCCCTCGGCTGCGTGGTCGAGTTCCTCGGTTACGGGCGTGGGCGGGGCCTCGCGCACGAGAACACGCTCTGGGCGTCCGCCGGTCACGCACACCTGATCATGGACACCCGTGGTCAGGGCTGGTCGGCCGCGGGCGGCTCCACCGCCGACACGGACGCCGGGGCGGCCGGCACCGTGCCCGGCTTCCTCACCCGTGGCATCGAGAGCCCCGAGACGTACTACTACCGGCGGGTGTTCACCGACGCGGTGCGCTGTGTCGAGGCGGTGCGCGAGCACCCCGCGGTCGATCCGGACCGGATCGTCGTGACCGGGGTCAGTCAGGGCGGCGGGATCGCGCTGGCGGTGTCGGGGCTGGTGCCGGGGCTGGCCGGGGTGATGCCCGACGTGCCGTTCCTCTGCAACTTCCGGCGCGGCGCGGAGATTTCGGGCCGGCCGCCGTTCACCGAGATCGCCGAGTACCTGAAGCTCCACCGCGACCGCACCGGGGCGGCGTTCACCACCCTGTCGTACTTCGATGCGGCGCTGCTCGCCACCCGCGCCACCGCTCCCGCACTGTTCTCGATCGCGATGATGGACGAGATCTGTCCGCCCTCCACCTGCTTCACCGCGTACAACCATTACGCGGGGCCCAAGGACGTACGCGTCTACGAGTTCAACGGGCACGAGGGCGGCACGGCGTATCAGCAGCGGGAGCAACTGGCCTGGGTGCGTTCCCTGTTCGCAGGCCCGCCGTCGGGGCGGGCCGGCCACTCCTGACCGGAGGCACCTTCCGTGCGCAGACGATCCATGCTTTTCGCCGCCGGCGCGGCAGCCCTTGGCGCCCAGTTCGGCGGCCGCGCCTTCGCCGCCGCTCCGGGCGGCGATCCGCTCCTGGACCACGACAGCCCCGTGGACCTGGACGGCAGCGAGTACGTCGACCTGTCGAACCGGGTCGGCAAACTCGCCCCGCTCGCCACGGGGACCATCCTCGTCACCTTCCGCACCACCAGCCACAACGAGGCGATGACGCTGCTCAGCGGCTCCGATCCGGCCGAGCCCTCCTCCAACATCACGCTGAACCTGAGCGGCGGCGCCCTTCAGTTCTCCGTGCGCCAGAAGGGTGCGGTCCTGATCAATGTCATGACCAGGACACGGTATGACGACGGGCTGCGCCATACCGTCGCCGTCACCGTCGGCTCCTCCGGCACCCGGCTCCACGCCGGCGGACGCACCGTCTTCGAGACGGCGCGGCACGCCTTCTTCGCCGATGTCTCCGGGCTGGGCGCGCTCGCTCTCGGCCGCAATCTCGACAGCGACCACCCCGGCGGCGAGTGGTTCTGCACCGGCACGATCGAGCGGGCCGCGGTCTGGGACCGGGTGCTCGGCGAGGCCGAACTGGTCGCGCACAGCCCCCGCCCCGACCTCGCCGGTCTGGGCAGGATCTCCACGGTCCTGAACAGTGACACGCCCGCCACCTGGGTCGTCACCGGTGACAGCATCACCCACGGCGCCCTGCACACCAATGGCTGGCGCAGCTACCCGGAGCACTGGACGGAACGGGTCCGCTGGGAGCTGGGCAAGCCGAAGAACCGTGACTTCGTGATCGATTCCGGTGTGAGCGGCGCCACCAGCGCCGAGCTCGTCGCCATGTTCGGGGAGCGGGTCACCGCCTTCTCGCCGCAAGTGGTCTCGATCATGATCGGTACGAACGACATCGCGACATCGGGCCTCGGCCCCGAGGCCTACCGGGCCAACCTCGTCTCGCTCGTCGGCTCCGTGCGGGCGCTGCCCGGCTCGCCGGTGCCGGTGCTCCAGTCACCCAACCCGGTCGATCCGGCGAAGTGGCCCGGCCGGGTGGGACTTTCCCGGTACGCGCAGGTGATGGGCGAGGTCGCGGCAGCGCAGAACGTGGTGTTCGTCGACCACTACAGCGACTGGCTGAACAGCAACGGCGGGCAGGTCCCGCTGTCGCTGCTCAACGACGGGCTTCACCCGAACGAGCGGGGGCACCACCGCCTCGCACTGAAGATGATCAAGGACTTGCGGGTCTTCGACCCCGGCAGCCGGGTCTGTTCGCTGCGTGTCCCGTAGCGGCGCGCCCGAGTCCGCACCGGCCCGCACCCGGTCCCCGGCCCCGCCGGGCCCGGCCCGGCCTCGCGAGGGCGCCGCCCCTCGCGAGAAGCACCTCCCCTTCCAAGAAGCACATCCCCCTTCCGAGAAGAGAGATCGTCCATGCAGCGAAAAGTCTCCGTCGCCCTGCTCAGCGCCGCCATGCTGGTGGTCACCGCGACCGGCACCGCCCACGCCGCCTCCCCCACCCCCGGTCAGCTGACCTCGCAGGACCTGACCGTCGACGGGGTGGGATCGCCCCACTACCGCATCCCGGCGCTCACCACCTCGGTCAAGGGCACGGTGCTCGCGGCCTACGACGCCCGCCCCACCCTCGGTGACCTGCCGGGCAACATCTCCATCGTGCTGCGCCGCAGCACGGACAACGGTGTGACATGGCAGCCGCAGCAGGTGGTCCGCAAGGACGCCGCGCCCAAGGGCTACGGCGACCCGAGCCTGCTCGTGGACCGCACCACCGGCCGGATCTTCCTGTTCTACGCGGCCTCGGTGAACCAGGGCTTCTTCGGCTCGGGCACCGGCAACGACGAGAGCGACCCCAACGTCCTCCAGGCCGACTACAGCTACTCCGACGACGACGGGGTGACCTGGACCCATCGCCGTATCACCAAGCAGATCAAGAACCCCGCCTGGGCGGGCATGTTCGCGGCCTCCGGCGAGGGCATCCAGCTGCGCCGGGGCACGTACAAGGGCCGGCTGATCCAGCAGTACGTCGTCCGTATCAACGGCGCCGACTACGCGGCGAGCGCCTACAGCGACGACCATGGCGAGACGTGGAGGATGGGCAATCCGGTCGGCCCCGGCGGCGACGAGAACAAGACCGTCGAGCTGTCCGACGGCAGGGTCATGCTCAACAACCGCTCGAAGCCGTACCGGACGATCGCGTACTCCACCGACGGCGGGGTCAACTACACCCCGTTCGCCCAGGACACCGAGCTCACCGACCCTGCCAACAACGCCTCGGTGATGCGGTACGCCCCCGATGCCGCACCGTCCGACCCGCAGTCCTCGTGGCTGCTGTTCAGCAACACGGAGGACGCCTCGGCACGGCGCAACCTCACGGTGAAGATGTCCTGCGACAACGGGAAGACCTGGCCGATCCGGAAGGTCGTCGACCCGGGCGCCGCGGCCTACTCGACACTGACCCGGCTCGCGGACGGCCGCCTGGGGCTCCTCTACGAGCGGGCCGACTACACGCACATCACCTACTCGTCCTTCGACCTGAAGTGGCTCGGCGGCACCTGCGCCGACATCACGATCACCCCGCCCGCGACGCTCAGGGCAGGCGCGTCCGCCGACGTGACGGTGCGGGTGGTCAACCGGATGGACGTGCGCCGTGACCGGGGCACCATGGATCTCACGGTGCCCGGCGGATGGACGACGAGCCAGGTCGTCGTCCCGGCGCTCAACCCGGGCCAGGGGGCCAATGTGAAGGTCCCGGTGACGGTGGCCGCGGGCGCCTCGGGCAGTGCCACGCTCACCGCCACGTACCGGGCGAGCGGCAAGCAGGCGTCCGGCAGCGCCACGGTGACCGTGACTCCGTAGCGGGCCGGACCTCCGGGAGGTGCCGCGCGTCCCCGGTCCGCCCTCGCGCACCGGTGCGACGATGAGGGCGTTCAGCACCTCCCGGAGCGTCAGAACAGGTGGTAGCGCGGTGGCAGTGACGGGTTTACGCATCGGGGTGGTCGGCGGCAGCATCGCCGGCTGCGCGATGGCGGTCGCCGGGGCTCGGGCCGGGGCGGACGTCACCGTCCACGAGCGCAGCGACGGCGATTTGCAGGACCGGGGTTTCGGCATCGTCATCCCGCCGCCGCTCCACCGGGAACTGGTCGATGGCGGGTACCTGGGCGCGGACATGCCGACCATCCCGGTCGCCACCCGGGTCTGGCTGGCACGGGCACCGGGGCGGCGGTCGGCACGCGAACTGGCCCGGCAGCAGGCCCCGGTGGCACCGTGCAACTGGGGTCTGCTGTGGCGGGCGCTGCGCGCCAACGCCGGGGGCTGCACCTACCACCGCGGGCACCCCGTCGCCTCCGTCGGACGTACGGCCTCCGGCGGCGCCGTGATCCGTTCCGCTGAAGGCGAGCGGGAGTACGACCTCGTCGTCGGGGCGGACGGACACCGGTCCGTCACCCGCGAGCTGCTCGCACCCGGGGTGCGGCCGGTGCCCGCCGGGTATCTGGTCTGGCGGGGGACGATCCCGTCGAGCGCGCTGCGCGACCATCCGAAGCAGCTGGAACTGCTGGAGTCCGCCTGGGTCACCCTGGGCTTCCCCGGCGGGCACGGTGTCTTCTATCTGATCCCGGGGGCGGCCACGGGTTCGCGGCTGCTGGCGTACGCCATCTACGCCTCGCCCCCGGCCGAGGCGCACGCCGTCCACGCCTCTCCCCCGGCCGCGGACGCGGCCACCGGCACCGCTCCGGTCGCCCCGGTCCGTGCCGCGTACGTGCGGCACATCGCCGAGGAGCACTTCCCCGCCGAGTGGGCCGACATCGTCGCCCGGGGCGAACACAGCTCCCAGGCGCTCCACCCGGTGGCCGACTTCGTGGTGCCCCGGGCGGTGGAACCCCCCTTCCTGCTGGCCGGCGACGCGGCGAGCGTGACCCGGCCGCACACCGCGAGCGGGGCGGTCAAGGCGCTCCAGGACGCGCTGTGTCTGGAACGGTCGCTGCGCGCCTCCGCCTCGGCGGCCGAGGCCCTGCACCGGTACGCGGACGAACGTTCCGCCGAGGGGGCCCGCCTGGTCGGCCTCGGCCGCAGGCTGGGGCGCGCGTTCGTCGAGAACGCGCCCGACTGGCCGGCGATGGGGCCCGCCGAGGTGGAGGCGCTCAGCCGTGCCGCGCTGGACGGCGACGCCAGCTATCTGTACGGCAGCGTCCAGCGACAGGGGTGACGGGCTGACTCAGCGGCAGCGGTGACGGGCCGGTTCAGCGGCCGGGCGGTGCGGACGTCGCCGCGTCGGCGGTCAGCGCGGCCATGTCCACGACCCGGTCGGCGGCGTCCGCGACGGCCGGGTCGTGCGTGGCGACGACCGTGACGCAGTCGTCCTGTCGGGTGCGTTCGGCGAGGAGCCCGGCCAGTTCACCGGCCTGCGAGCGGTCGACGGCCGCCGTCGGTTCGTCGATCAGCAGCAGCTTCGGGGAGAGGAAGAGCGCGCGGGCCAGGGCGACGCGCTGGCGTTCGCCGCCGGAGAGCTGCTCGGGGCGGTGGCGCAGGCGGTGGCCGAGACCCACCCGGGTCAGGGCCTCCTCGGCGCGGGACCGGTGCGCGCGGGGGCGCTGGCCGCCGATGTACACGGCGGCGAGCAACTGGTCGACGGCGGCCAGGCCGGAGAGCAGGTTGCCGCTCTGGAACATGTAGCCGATCCGTTCCCGGCGGGCCCTGGCGCGCTGGGCGTCGGTGAGCCCGGCGAGGTCCTCGCCGTCCAGCAGTACGTGCCCGGCGGTGGGACGCAGCAACGCGCCCGCGACGGCGAGCAGTGTCGACTTCCCGGAGCCCGACGGGCCGACGAGGGCCGTCATGCGGCCGGATTCGAAGGTGACGTCGAGTCCGTCGAGGACGGTGGTACGGGCGTCGGCGTGGCCGAACTCAACGGTGACGCCGGTCAGTTCGAGGCTCATCGGTTGGCTCCCAGCATGGTCAGCGGGTCGGCTTTGGTCACCCGGCGCAGGGTCAGGACGGTGCCCGCGAGGCCGACGGCCACGACGGTGCACATGGTGCCCACGAGGGTGGTGGCGGGCAGGCTGAACGGCACCTGTTCACCGACCAGCAGCCCGACCGCTCCGGCGAGCACGGCGCCCGCCGCGGTGCCGAGGACGACGACCAGGGCCGCCTGGAGCACGGTGTGGGCGAGCAGCCGCCGGCGGGAGGCGCCCAGTGCGCGCAGCAGGGCGAGTTCGGGCTGCCGCTGCACGGTCCACACGGCGAAGAAGGCGCCGACGACGAGTGGGGCGATCAGGTAGAGGAAGACCTGGATCGAGTTCATGGTGACGCGCTCGCCGGTGTAGCCGGGGGCCGCCTCGTACGCCTTCTCCTTGGTGAGGGTGGTGGTGGAGTGCCGCGCGTCGAGGGTCGCGGCCGAGGTCCCGGACGGCGGGGTGCGCAGGGCCAGGGCGCTGAACTGGCCGGGGATCGCGGCGGTCGAGGATGCCGGGGCGCCGGGGGTGCTGAAGCGGATGCGCTGCCAGGTCTTCAGCGGGACGTAGGCGACGGGCACATGGCCGTAGCTGGAGCGCTCGGTCAGCCCGACGACGCGCAGTTCGATGCCGAGCCGGTCGATGACCAGGGTGTCGCCGACGCGTACGCCCTCGTCGGCGAGTTCGGCGGACATCACGATGCTGTCCGCCTTCCCGTCCGTGAGGCCGTCGCCGTCGGTGACCGAGGGGTTGAGGAAGGAGCCGGGCTCGACGCCGAAGGCGGCGAGGTCGACCTCGGCGCCACGGTTGGTCGTGCCGCGGGTGATGGAGACACCCAGCGGGGTCGTGTCGGTGTCCGCGTCCGCGCGCCAGGCGGCGGCGGTCTTCTCGTCGAGGAGGCTGCGGGCGAACTGGTCGGACCGGGCGTCCGAGGAGAAGACCAGCTGCGCGGCCGGGAGGCGGCGCAGCGCGGAGATGGTGTCGTCACCCAGGCCGGTGGTGAAGCCGGAGACGATGCCGACGAGTGCGGCGACGAGCACCACGACGGACCCCATGAGCAAGAAGCGCCCTCGGGCGGCGCGCAGCTCCAGCAGAGCGAGGAACACGGCGGTTCCCTTCGATGGATCGATGTTAGGGACGGTGTGTCGCCAACATAGATGATGGGGACGCCGCGTCGCCAAGTGGGGTCGGGTGTGCGCCGGGGCTTCTAGACTGGGCCGGTGCCCAGGATCAATGCCGCCACCGTCGCGGAGCACCACGCCCAGCAGCGGCTGGCCCTGGTGCGGGCGGCGCGCGAACTGCTGGAGGGCGGCGACGCCGAGGCCGTGACCTTCACCGCGGTCGCCAGGGCGACGGGCCTGGCCCGCAACAGCCTGTACAAGTACTTCCCCGGCCGCCCCGAACTGCTCGCCGCGGTCGTCGAGGACGCGATGCCCCGCTGGACGGACGCCATCCGGGCGGGCATGTCGGCGGCCGCTACGCCCGAGGAGAAGATCGCCGCCTATGTGTCGTCCCAGCTGGAGCTGGTGCGCGGCGGGGAGCACCGGATCGCCCAGGCGCTGGCCGGTGTCCGGGACGCGGCCGTGGTGCGGGAGAGCGCGGTGCGGGCCCACCGGGAGCTGCTCACCCCGCTGATCGGCGCGCTGACCGAGCTGGGCGAGGAGGACCCGCGGCGCACGGCGCTGCTCCTCCAGGGAATCGTCAACGCGGCGACGACGGCGATCGAGAACGGCGACGACCCCGGAGCGGTGACGGACCGGGCGGTACGGATGGCCGTCACCGCGATCACCGGAGCGACGCCGGGGCGGTGAGGCCCCGCCATCGCGCCCGGCTACCGGACCGGCGACGGTTCCAGGCGGGTGCGGATGCCGTCGAAGTGGGTGCGCATGGCGCGTGCCGCGCGTTCGCCGTCGGCCGCCGCGACCGCCGCGACGATCTCGCGGTGCTGGGCGCAGGTGGCGACCGGGTCCTGATGGCCGTCGTCGAGATCCTCGCGCACCCGGTCCATGGCCGCCCAGAACGCGTCGAGCACCTCGCTGAGCAGGTGGTTGTCGAGCGAGGCGTAGAGCGCCAGGTGGAAGGCGCGGTCGGTGGAGCGCGCCACCCGGCCGTGGTCGCGGGCCTCGTCCTCCATCTTCGCGACGAGACCGCGCAGCACATCGAGGTCCTCGCCGGGGATCCCGGCCGTGACGGCGCCGACCAGGCCGGCCTCCAGCGCCTCCCGCACCTTCATCAGCTCGAAGAGGCCCGGCTCCCCCTGCCGGTGACGGACGGCGGCCCGGAAGGCGAGCCCCTCGGCGAAGGGTGACAGGGAGAGCGAGCCGACGAAGGTGCCGAAGCCTCGGCGGATCTCCACGACATTGACGGCCTGGAGCGCCTTGAGGGCCTCGCGCACCGACACCCGGCCGGCCCCGAAGAGCTCCATCAGCTCGCTCTCGGTGGGCAGCGCGTCGCCGGGGGCGAGCCTGCGTTCCAGGATCAGTTCCTTGAGCCGGCGCTCTATGTCCTGAGCCATGGTGGGGCGCGCCACAACGACCTCCCGGGGTGCGATTGCCCCTTGACCGTTCGCAGGAGCATCTGTTTAAGGTGAGCCAGACATAGGACATCTTACGTCTCATGTATCGATCCATGCATCCGTTCCGGGCCATGGACCGGTGCACCGACCGAGCCCTCACCGAGCTGGAGCCCCTCACCATGTCCCTGACCTCACCGTTGCACGGCGTCGTCCCGCCGGTCTGCACCCCGCTCGACCCTCAGGGGGAGGTCGACACCGCGTCCCTCGCCCGGCTCGTCGAGCACCTCATCGGCGGCGGCGTGCACGGGCTGTTCGCGCTCGGTTCCACCAGCGAGGTCGCCTACCTCACCGACGAGCAGCGCGCCACGGCGCTGGAGACCGTGGTCGACGCGACCGACAGCAGGGTTCCGGTGCTGGCCGGTGTCATCGACACCACCACCGCCCGCGTCGTCGAGCACGCCCGCTCCGCCGCCGCA
Source organism: Streptomyces sp. NPDC001933 (assembly GCF_042890955.1). Lineage (NCBI taxonomy): Bacteria > Bacillati > Actinomycetota > Actinomycetes > Kitasatosporales > Streptomycetaceae > Streptomyces > Streptomyces sp. NPDC001933. The sequence goes on from NZ_JBIASS010000002.1 coordinate 250,509, forward strand.
CTGGGCGCGGACGCCCTGGTCGCGACCGCGCCGTTCTACACCCGCACCCACGGCAAGGAGATCGCCCAGCACTTCCGGCGGCTGCGGGCGTCGGTCGACCTGCCGCTGTTCGCGTACGACATCCCGGTCGCCGTGCACAGCAAGCTCTCCCCCGCGCTGGTGCGCGAGCTCGCCGAGGACGGCACCCTGGCCGGCCTGAAGGACAGCAGCGGCGACGAGGGCGGACTGCGCCGCCTCATCGTCGAGCTCGGTGGCAAGAGCGGCCGCGCGGACGGCCCCGCGCCCCGCTTCAGCATCCTCACCGGCTCCGAACTCACCGTGGACGCCGCCCTGTTGGCCGGGGCCGACGGCGTGGTGCCGGGCATCGGCAATGTCGACCCGGCCGGTTACGTACGGCTCTACGACGCCGCGCGGGCCGGGAACTGGGAGCTGGCCGCTAAGGAGCAGGAGCGGCTCGTCGAGCTGTTCGCCATGGTCGACGCGGGCCCGGAGGCGGACATGGGCCGCAGCTCCTCGGCGCTCGGCTCCTTCAAGTCGGCGCTCCAGCTGCTCGGCGTCATCGCCTGCGGTGACACGGCCTTCCCGCAGATCCAGCTCGGCGCCGAGTCCGTCGCCCTGGTCTCCCGGCGCCTGCGCGCCGCCGGTCTGCCGCCGGTCCGATGAACGACGACCGCTCCCGGCCGTCCGCCGCCGGAACCGGTGCCGCGGTGGTCGGACTCGACCTCGGCGGTACGAAGATCGCCGCCGCGCTGTTCGGCCCCGACGGCACCGTCCTGTCCCGGCACACCCGGCCCACCCCGGCCCGGGACGGCGCGGCGGCCGTGCTGGACGCGCTCGCCGGGGCGGCCGCGGCCGTCGATCCGGGGCGGCTGGCCACGGCTCTCGGCATCGCTGCGGCCGGCGTCGTCGACCCCCGTACCGGCATGGTCACCAGCGCCACCGACTCCATCCGCGGCTGGGCCGGCACCGTCCTGGGCGCCGGCCTCGCCGACCGCACCGGATACCCGGTGGCCTGCGACAACGACGTACGCGCCACGGCGGGACCGGAGCTCGCGGCGCTGACCGCCCGGCACTCGGGGCGCGGATCGCTGCTGTTCCTGGCGGTCGGCACGGGGGTGGGCGGTGCGGTCGCCGTCGACGGGCGGATGCTGCACGGCGCCTTCGGGCTCGCCGGGCACCTCGGCCATCTGGCCAGCCCCGAGGCCGCCGGACTCCCCTGCACCTGCGGTGCCGCCGGACATCTGGAGGTCATCGCCTCCGGGCCCGGCATCGCCGCCCACTACGAGCGGCTGACCGGTGCCCCCGTCGACCGGCTCGAAACCGTCGCCGCCCGCGCCGGGCAGGGCGACTCGGCGGCCGTCCGCGCCATCACCACCGGTGCCGCCGCCACCGGCCAGGTGCTCGGCGGGCTCGCCAACGCGCTGGGGCCCGACCGGGTCGTCGTCGGCGGCGGCGTGCCACGGATCGGCCCGCTGTACGGGGACGCCCTGGCCGCCGCCTTCACCGCGGAGCTGATGCCGCCGCTGCGCGGCCTCGTGCCCCGGGCGCCACGGTTCGGCGCCGACGCGGCGGTGCTCGGCGCCGCCGCCCTGACCACCACACTTCCCCTCCACCACCCGGGAGCCCTTCGATGACCGCTCAGGAACTGGCCGACTCCCTGCGGGGCAAGCTGATCGTGTCCTGCCAGGCGCCCCCCGGCGACCCGATGCGGGAGACCGGCACCCTCGTCCGGCTCGCCGAGTCGGCCGTAGCCGGAGGCGGCGCCGCGATCCGTGCCAATGAGCCGGAGGTCGTCGCCGCGATCGTCGAGGCCGTGGATCTCCCGGTCATCGGCCTGTGGAAGGACGGCGACGTCGGCGTCTACATCACTCCGACCGTCCGGCACGCCCTGGCGATCGTCGAGGCGGGCGCCGATGTCGTCGCCGCCGACGCCACCGACCGGCCGCGCCCCGACGGCTCCACCTTCGCCGAACTGGTCGCGGCGGTGCACGAAGCGGGCGCCCTGGTGATGGCCGATGTCTCCACGCTCGCCGAAGGCGTCGCGGCGGCCGGGCAGGGCGCGGACTTCGTCTCCACCACCCTCTCCGGCTATGTGCCGGGCACGCCGGAGCATACCGGCCCCGATCTCGGCCTGGTCGCCGATCTCGCCGCCGTGATCGATGTCCCGGTGGTCGCCGAGGGCCGGATCAACACCCCCGGGGAGGCCGCCGAGGCCCTGGCCCGCGGCGCCCACAGCATCGTCGTCGGCACCGCCATCACCGCACCCACCGCCCTGACCGCCCGCTTCGTCGCGGCCATCGCCCGGCCCTGACCTTCCCCCCACCACGCGGGCCGGCGTCTCAACGACGAGCGCCGTCCCGCATCCTGGAGTCACCGTGCAGACCACATCACCCGCCAAGCTCCCCTGGTACCGCGAAGTGAGCGGTACCCAGTGGAAGTCGTTCTTCGCCGCCTGGATCGGCTACGTCCTCGACGGCTTCGACTTCGTGCTGATCACCCTCGTGCTCACCGAGATCAGTGACGACTTCGGGCTGAGCACGGTGCAGGCCGCGAGCCTGATCTCCGGTGCGTTCATCACCCGCTGGCTGGGCGGTGCGGTGCTCGGTGCCATCGGCGACCGGTACGGCCGCAAGCTCTCCATGGTCCTGAGCATCCTGCTGTACTCCCTGGGCACCTTCGCCTGCGGATTCGCCTGGAACTACCAGAGCCTGTTCGCCGCCCGGCTGGCCATCGGCATGGGCATGGCCGGTGAGTACAGCGCCAGCGCCACGTACGTCATGGAGAGCTGGCCCGCCAGGCTCCGCAGCCGGGCCAGCGGCTTCCTGATCTCCGGGTTCTCGGTCGGCTCGGTGCTCGCCGCACAGGTCTACAACTGGGTGGTGCCCTCGCTCGGCTGGCGGTGGATGTTCTACATCGGCCTGGTGCCGATCGTCATCGCGCTGTGGATGCGGCGGGCGCTGCCGGAGGCCGAGGAGTGGACGGAGAGCGTCGCGGACACGGGGGCCAAGCCCAATCCGTTCCGGCCGCTGTTCGCGACCCGGGGCCGGGCCGTAGTCAACACGGTCCTGGTGGTTGTCGCCACCGTCTCGCTCTTCCTGGTCTTCACTCCGGGCGGGGCCGGAATGATCCCGGTGCTCTCGGTGGTCGCCGGGCTGACGCTCGCCGCGTTCGCCGTGCAGATGGGCGGGAAGCGCGGCTGGGTGCTGTATCTGTCGATGATCGTGACGCTGTTCTTCGCGTTCCTGTACTCGTGGCCGATCCAGTCGCTGCTGCCCACGTACCTGAAGACCGAGCTGGGCTACTCCACCGACCAGGTCACCGACGTCCTGTACTTCGCGGGGTTCGGGACCATGGTCGGCTGCTGGACCGCGGGCTTCCTCGGCGACAGGATCGGCGCGAAGAAAGCGTACGCGCTGACGCTGCTCGCCTCGCTGGCCTTCGTGTACCCGGTCTTCGCCGTGCACGACAATCTGCTGCTGCTCGGCATCCTGCTCTTCCTGCTCCAGGCGACCAGTTTCGGCATCTCCGGGCTGCTGCCCCGCTACATCGGCGGGCACTTCCCGACGGAAAACAGGGGCGCTGCGCTCGGCTTCACGTACAACGTGGGGGCGCTGGGCGGTGCGGTGGCTCCGGTACTGGGCGCGCATCTGGCGTCCGGGATGGATCTGGGGCAGGCGCTGGCCGTGCTGACCTTCGCGGGCACGGTGATCGTGGTGCTGCTGGTCGGCTTCGACGTACCGGCCCGGCTGAACCGGCTCACCGATCCGGATGCCGAACGGGACCATCTCGCGGTGGTGCCGGCGAAGGAGCGGAGTACGGCCTCGCGTACGACGGCCGTCGGCTGACACGACGGGAGCCGCGTGAGCGCGGGGCGGTGGAGAGTCACCGCCCCGCGCTCACGGCTGTCCTACGGGTAGAAGTGCGTCAGCGACTCGGCCACGCAGGCGGGTTTCCCGGACCCTTCGAGCTCGAAGGTGAAGGCCCGGGTCATCTCCACGCCGCCGCGTGCGACCTCCTTCACCCCGGCGACGGCGGCATGCAGCCGGACCCGGCTGCCGACCGGCACGGGCGCGGGGTAACGGACCCGGTTGACCCCGTAGTTGAGGGCGCGGCCCACGCCCTCGACCCGGAGCAGCTCGGCGAACATCGGGATGCCCCAGCTGAGCACCATGTACCCGTGGGCGATGGTCCGTCCGTACGGGCCGGACGCGGCGCGTTCGATGTCGGTGTGGATCCACTGATGGTCCCCGGAGACGTCCGCGTAGGCGTCGATGAGTTCCTGAGTGATCTCCTTCCAGCCGGAGTGCCCGAGGTCGCGCCCGTCCAGCGCGAGGATCTCCGGGATGCCGTTCACGGTCAGCGGCACGGCGCCGTCCTCTCGTCTCGTCTTCTCTTCTCGCGGGCGGGGGTCAGACGGTGGCGGCTGCGGTATGTGACATGGCAGCAGGCTCCGCGGCCTGCTCGTCGTGGTTGGGGCGCTTGAGCAGCAGGAGCATGCAGCCCAGGGTCAGCGCCACCTGGAAGACCGCGTAGGCGATGACGGCGGTGATCGAGCCGGTGCGGTTCAGCAGGAACTGGCCGATGATCGGGGTGGTGCCGCCGAGCAGCGTCCCGCAGAGCTGGTAGCAGAGGGAGATGCCGGTGTAGCGCAGGTGGGCCGGGAAGCGACTGGCGAGCATGCCGGCCAGAGCCGCGTAGTACAGGCAGTGCGGGACGGTGGCGACGGCGACGCCGAGCATCGCGAGACCGTAGTTCTCGGTGCGGATCAGCAGGAACATCACCGGCATCAGGATCAGCTCGGGCACCAGCATCACGGTCACCGCGCGGGACCAGCTCTTCATGCGGGTGGCGATCAGTGCGCCGAAGGGCTGGACGATGATCTGGGTGATGTTGGCGACGAGGATGATCGTCAGGAACGAGCTGCGGTCGAAGCTGAGCGCCGAGGTGGCCCAGGAAAGGGCGAACGTCGACTTGAAGTAGGTGGCCGACAGGCCGATGGTGCAGGCGCCGATGCCGAGGACGATCAGCATGGGCTGGGTGCGCAGGACCTCGGTGAGCGGAAGCCTGACGACTTCCTTCTTCTCGATGAGCCTGGCCATCGCCGGGGACTCGGCGACCTTCAGCCGGACGAAGAGTCCGACGATGACGAGGGCGGCCGAGAAGAGGAACGGCACCCGCCAGCCCCAGGAGACGAACGCGGAGTCGGGCAGCTGGCTGATCGCGAGGAAGCTGAGGGTGGAGAGGGTGTTGCCGACGGGCGAGCCCTGCTGGGCGAACGCCCCGTACAGCACCGACTTGCCCTTCGGGGCGTGCTCGGAGGCGATCAGCACGGAGCCGCCCCACTCGCCGCCCAGGCCGATGCCCTGCACCATGCGGATGGCGACCAGCAGGATCGGGGCGGCTATGCCGATGGAGGCGTAGCTCGGCAGCAGACCGATCGCGGTGGTCGAGATGCCCATCATCAGCAGGGTGATGACCAGGGTCTTCTTACGGCCCAGGCGGTCGCCGTAGTGACCGAAGACGATCCCGCCGATGGGGCGGGCGAGGAAGCCGACCCAGAAGGTCGCGAACGCGACCAGGGTTCCCACCGGCCCGTCCAGTTCGGGGAAGAACACCTTGTCGAAGACGAGCGCGGCCGCCGTCCCGTAGATGTAGAAGTCGAACCATTCGATGGTCGAACCGATGAAGGCACCGAATCCGGCACGATTGGCGGCTCTTGTGCGCTCTCGTGCGCTTGCGGTGGACGCACTCATGGTGGCTCCCGTGGACGTCATTGATCGAACGGATGGCAGGGGACGAGAAGGGGCGTCGCCCGAGACGCCCGTCGCCGCGTGGGGATGCATGGGGATGCGTAGGGATACGCAGCGATACGTCGGGATGCGTGGGGTCGCATCGGATGCGTGGGGACGCATCGGTGAACCAGGAAAAGGGGACTGCGGCGTGGGGGTGATGGCGGTTACGGTGCCAGCCGGGACCTAGAACGGTCCAATACCGAATTACTGGTGCAGTGAGACGTCACGCGTCTCACTGCACCCTGGGCGGCCGAATCTCAGGCCGCGATCCGCTCGAAGACGGCGGCGAGGCCCTGCCCGCCGCCGATGCACATGGTCTCCAGGCCGTACCGGGCCTCGCGGCGGTGCAGCTCACGGGTGAGCGTGGCGAGGATACGGGCGCCCGTGGCGCCGACCGGGTGGCCGAGGGAGACGCCGGACCCGTTGACGTTGATCCGCTGCTCGTGGTCCTTCTCGCCGAGCCCCAGCTCCCGGGTGCAGGCCAGCACCTGGGCGGCGAAGGCCTCGTTGAGCTCGATCAGGTCGAGGTCGGCGAGGGTGAGTCCGGCGCGGTCCAGAGCGGCCCGGGTCGCCGGGACGGGGCCGATGCCCATCGTCGCGGCGGGCACCCCGGCGCGGGCGAAGGAGACCAGCCGGACCAGCGGGGTGAGGCCGAGCCGTTCGGCGGTGGCCGCGCTCGTCACCAGGCAGGCGGCGGCCGCGTCGTTCTGGCCGCTGGCGTTGCCGGCGGTGACGGTCGCCTCCGGGTCGGACTTCGCCATGATCGGGCGCAGCGCGGCGAGTTGTTCGGCGGTGGTGTCGGGGCGGGGGTGCTCGTCGGCGGTGACGACGCTCTCGCCCTTGCGGGTGCGTACGGTGACGGGAACGGTCTCCGCTTCGTACCGCCCCTCCGCCGCCGCCCGGCCGGCCCGCTGCTGGGAGCGCAGGGCCAGGGCGTCCTGGTCGGCGCGGCTGATGCCGTACGCGCGCCGGAGGTTCTCGGCGGTCTCGATCATGCCGCCCGGCACGGGGTGGTTGACGCCGCCCGCGGTGACCCGGCCCCGGGCCAGCGAGTCGTGGAGCTGGAGGCCGGGACCCTTGATGCCCCAGCGGCCGTCGTGCGTGTAGTACGGGGCGGCGCTCATCACGTCGACGCCGCCCGCGATCACGACCTCGCTGAAGCCCGCCCGGATCTGCATCGCCGCGTCGAGCACGGCCTGGAGGCCCGATCCGCAGCGGCGGTCGACCTGGGAGCCGGTGACGGTCTCGGGCAGTCCGGCGTCGAGCGCGGCGACCCGGCCGATGGCGGGGGCCTCGGCGGACGGGTAGGAGTGGCCGAGGATCACCTCGTCGACGGCGGAGGGGTCGATCCCGGTGCGGGCCACGACCTCGGCGATGACGCGTGCGGCGAGTGCGGCCGGCTTCTGCTGCGCGAACACTCCGCCGAAACGGCCGATGGGGGTACGCAGTGGTTCACAGATGACGACATCGAGCTGCTGGTCGGGCTGGTCGGGCACGGCGTGGCCTTTCGGTGGCGGGAGCGGCTGCCCGTCGGTGGCGAGGGCGTTTGCCGCTCGGTGGCGGGAGCGTTTGCCGCTCGGTGGCGAGAGCGTTTGCCGCCGACCCTTGCACCCGGCGACTGAGTCGGTCCAATATCCAGTTCACCCTGGTTCAAGACGTGGCGCGTCTCAATTCCCGCCTGCGGGTGTCCGGTTCCCGGCCGGGCCCGCGGGCGTGGGCAGGGCCTCCTCCGCCACGGCGAGGACCGCGCGCAGCGCGGCGGAAGGGTTGTCGGCCCGCCAGGCCAGCGCCGCCTGGAGCCGGATCGACGGGCCGGACAGGGGCCGGTAGACGAGGCCGTTCTGCTGGATGTGCTGGACGGAGGTGACGGTGAGCGTGACGCCGACGCCCGCGGCGACCAGCGCCAGGATGGTGTACGAGTCGGGCGCCTCCTGGACGACCCGGGGGTTGAACCCGGCTGCCTCGCAGGCCCCGACCATCGCGTCGCGCACGGTGGAGCCGGTGTTGGCGGGGAAGGAGACGAAGGGCTCCTCGGCCAGGACGCCGATGGGGACGCTCTCCAGCCGGGCGAGCGGGTGGTCGAAGGGCAGCGCGCACACCAGCTCCTCCTCGTCGATCACCCGGTACGCCACTCCCGGCCGGGTCACCGGCAGCCGGACGAACCCCAGGTCCAGCGAGCCGTCGGCGACCCGGTCCAGGGCGACGTTGGCGTAGGTCTGGCCCCGCATGACCAGTTCGAGAGCGGGGTGGGCGGCGCGCACGGCCCGGGTGAGGTGCGGCAGCGTCTCGTGGCTGGAGGCTCCCGCGAAGCCGATGGTGACCCGCCCGTACTCGCCGCGGCCCGCCGCCTTCGCGGCACGCACCGCGGTGTCGAGGTCGTCGAGCACGGTGCGGACCGGCTGGAGGAAGGACTCCCCCGCGCTGGTGAGCCGCACCGAGCGGGTGTTGCGTTCGAAGAGCTGGACGCCCAGCTCCTTCTCCAGCTGGCGGATCTGCTGGCTCAGCGGCGGCTGGGCCATCTGCAGCCGCTTCGCCGCCCGTCCGAAGTGCAGCTCCTCGGCCACGGCGACGAACGCGGACAGATGACGCAGCTCCATGCGTGCCCCTTCGGTCGATTCATTAACCAGACGTCTCGATGCGACCTTAATTTGGTATTGGACAGCAATCAATAGCCGCTGACACGGTGGGGCGACGCGCATACCAGGACGCGCCAGCAGAGCCGAAGGAGCACCGTGGCCACGACGGACCGGAAAGACAAGACGATGTCGATGAAGGCGGCCATCGCCGCGTTCGTCCACGACGGCGGCACCGTCTGTCTCGAAGGCTTCACCCATCTCGTCCCGACCGCCGCGGGTCACGAGATCATCCGCCAGGGCCGCCGGGACCTCACCGTGGTCCGGATGACCGCGGACATCGTGGTGGACCAGATGATCGCCGCGGGCTGCGTCTCGCGACTGGTCTCCTCCTTCGTCGGCAACTCCTCCGCCGGGTCGCTCGGCGAACTGCGCCGCCGCATCGAGACCGGCGACCCGGCGCCGCTCGCCTTCGAGGAGTACAGCCACTACGGGATGATCTGCCGGTACCTGGCCGGTGCCCAGCGGCTGCCGTTCCACCCGCTGCGCAGTTACGGCGGCAGCGATCTTCCGTCCGTCAACAGCGGTCTGCGCAAGGTCACTTCGCCCTACCCGGGCCCGGACGGCGAACCCGAGCAGATCTATGTCGTGCCGCCGGTCAACCCGGACGTGACGATCATCCACGCCCAGCGCGCCGACCGCGGCGGCAACACCCAGATGTGGGGCCTGACCGGCATCCAGGCCGAGGCGGTGTACGCGGCGGAGAAGGCGATCGTCGTCGTGGAGGAGCTCGTCGACGACGAGGTGGTCCGCTCGGACCCGAACCGTACGCTCGTCCCCGCCCACGCGGTCGACGCGGTCGTCGTCTGCCCGCGCGGCGCCCACCCCTCCTTCGCGCAGGGGTACTACGACCGGGACAACGCCTTCTACCGCGCCTGGTCGCACATCAGCAAGGATCCGCAGCGGCTCCAGGACTGGCTGGCCGAGTGGGTGCTCGGGACGGCCGACCACGCGGAGTACGTCGACAAGCTCGGCGAGGAGTTCTGGGCGGGCCTGGCGGTCGGCGAGGCGCTGAGCCGGCCGGTGAACTACGGGCGGCGGCTGTGAACGGGCGGACGGGAACGGAACACGAGAAGGAAAGCGCCATGACCACGACCATCACCTCCTCCGAGCTGCTCTCCGTCGTCGCCTCCCGCGAACTGGCCGCGCGCCGCACCGTGTTCGCCGGCATCGGCCTGCCGACGCTCGCCACCGAGCTGGCCCATCTGACGGTCGCCCCGCAGATCGAGGTGGTGTACGAGTCCGGGGTCTGCGGCGCGCACCCCTCGCACCTGCCGGAGACCATCGCCGACGCGGTCCTGATCACCGGTGCCGAGGCGGTGCTGTCGATGCCCGCGCTCTTCGGCTGTGTCCTCCAGGGCGGCCACATCGACGTGGGGTTCCTGGGCGCCGCGCAGATCGACCGGTGGGGCAACCTCAACACGTCCGTGATCGGCGAATGGGACCGCCCCTCGGTCCGGCTGCCCGGCTCCGGCGGCGGCATCGAGGTGATGGCCAACTCCCGCGAGGTCTTCGTGGTGATGCGCCGCCACAATCCGCGCTCCTTCACCGAGACCCTCGACTTCTGCACCACTCCCGGCCCCGACCGGGCACTCGCCGAGGGCATCCGGCCGCTGGGCGCCGGTGTCACCCGGGTCATCACCGAACTGGGCATCCTGGCCCGCGCGGGCGTCGGCGAGGAACTCCGGCTGGTCGCCGTCCACCCCGGCGTCACCGTCGAGCAGGTTCGGGCGGCCACCGGCTGGGACCTGGAGGTGGCCGACACGGTCGGTACCGTACCGCCGCCGACCGCGGCCGAACTCCGCCTGCTGCGTGAGGACGTGGACCCGGACCGCGTCTATCTTCGCTGAGACGGAACCGGGCCTGTCTTCACCGAGACCGAACCGCGTCCGTCCTCGCCGAGACGGATCACAGGTCACAGCCGTCGGCTCGGACCTGTCACATGTCACATCCCGAGAGGACCGCAACCGCCATGCGTATCAGGATCGTCGGCGCCGGGGCCATGGGCCGCGGCATCGCCCAGTGGGCGGCTACCGCCGGACACACCGTCGAGCTGTGCGACGTCCGCACGGAGGCCGTGACGGCCGCCGTGGACTTCGTACGTTCCATGCTGGAACGGGCCGTCCAGAAGGGCCGGATGTCCGCGGCGGACAGCGCCGCCGCCCTGGCGCGGCTGGTCCCGCTCGACGACCCGTGGGCCCAGGGTCCCGATGTCGAGCTGGTCATCGAGGCCGTGCGGGAGGACCTCGGCACCAAGACGGAGGTCTTCGGCAGGCTGGAGCAGGCGCTGCCCGCGACGGCCGTCTTCGCGACCAACACCTCGTCCCTGTCGGTCACCCGGATCGCCGCCGGGCTGAAGGACCCGACGCGCCTGGCCGGGCTGCACTTCTTCAATCCGGTGCCGTTGATGAAGATCGTCGAGATCGTGCCCGGGGCGGCCACCCGCCCGGAGATCCCGCCGGCCCTCACCGCGCTGGTCGAGAGCTGCGGCCACCGCGCGGTCACCGTCGCCGACACCCCCGGCTTCCTCGTCAACCACGCCGGACGCGGGCTGGTGACCGAGGCGCTCGCGCTGCTGGAGGAGACGGTCGGCGGCCCGGCGGACATCGACCGGATCGCCCGCGACGTACTGGGCCTGCGGATGGGCCCGTTCGAACTGATGGACCTCACCGGCCTCGATGTGACGGCCGCGGTGATCGACTCGATCTGGCAGGGCTTCCGGTACGCGGACCGGCTCCGCCCCTCCTACCTCACCCCGAACCGGGTGGCGGCCGGGCTGCACGGCCGCAAGACCGGGCACGGCTGGTACGCGTACGGCCCCGAGGCGCCCGCCCCCGCCCCGGAGCCCCCGGTCACCGGCGACGCGGACCGTCCGGTGTTCGTCCACGGCACCGAGGGACAGGAGCGGGACGCGGCGGCGCTGCGGGCCGCGCTGAGCGCCGCGGGAGCCGTCGTCGAGAGCGGCGACGGGCCGTCCGCCGACGCCCTGGTGCTGGTTCCGGTCTGGGGCACCACGGTGGCCGGGGCGGTCGCCGGAGACGGGCTGCCCGCACGGCGCACCTTCGGTGTGGACCCGCTGCCCGCGGCCGGCCGGCGCCGGGTGCTGGCCGTGACCCCGGCGGCGGATCCGGCCGCCGCGCGCGACGCCCGTGCGGTGCTGGCCCGCGCGGCCGAGGGCGACGAGCCGTGGGCGGTCTCGGTGGTGCGGGACACCGCGGGCTCGGTGGCGCAGCGGCTGCTCGCCTCGATCGTGTCGGTCGCGGCGGGCATCGCGGAGCGCTCCATCGCGGCTCCCGCCGATATCGACCTGGCCGTCACCGCCGGGCTCGGCTACCCGGTCGGCCCACTGGCCTGGGGCGACCGGATCGGCGCGGACCGGATGCTGGAGCTGCACCGGGCCCTGCACCGGACGACCGGCGATCCGCGCCATCGCCCGAGCCGCTGGGTCACCGAACGCGCCCAGCTCTCTCTCGCGCTGACCGACCCGGGCACGTCGCCCGCCGACTGCACGGCATCCTCGTAGCACGGCAGCGGGGCGGGGTGCCGGCGGCCGCTCGCGGCACCCCGTACGCACCCGTCCGGGCCGATGTCCGTTTCGTACAAGACCCGTGCCGGGGCCCGGCATACGGTCGGGGGCATGACTCCACGCATGGACGCGATCGGCATCGTCACGGCGGATCTGGCCGCATCGCTCACCTTCTACCGCCGGCTCGGTCTCGACATCCCCGCCGGGGCGGAATCCGCACCCCATGTCGAAGTGACGCTCCCGGGCGGGCAGCGGCTGCTGTGGGACACCGAGGACGTCATCCGCTCGTTCGACCCCGAATGGACCGCGTCCGCCGGCGGGGACCGTCTCTCCCTGGCCTTCCTGTGCGACAGCCCGGCGGAGGTGGACGCGGTGTACGAGGAGCTGACCGGTGCGGGCTACCGGGGGCAGCTGAAGCCGTGGGACGCGGTGTGGGGGCAGCGTTACGCGACGGTCCTCGATCCGGACGGCGGCGCGGTGTCGTTGTTCGCCGCCAACGGCTGAGGCAGCGGGCCCTGGCGGGCCAGGTAGGCGGTCAGGGTGGTCCCGGCCAGGTCACGCATCTCCCGGGCGAGATGGGCCTGGTCGCTGCAGCCCGCCCGGACGGCCGCCTCGGCGTACGGCGTCCCGGACCGGACGAGGGCGAGCGCGCGCTGGAGGCGCAGGACCCGGGCGAGCGTCTTGGGCCCGTAGCCGAAGGCCGCGAGCGAACGGCGGTGCAGCTGGCGGGCGCCGAGACCGGCCCGGTGCGCGGTGTCCGCGACGGACCACCCGGCGTCGAGCCGGTCCGCGACGTACCGCAGCAGCGGGTCCGGCGGCGCCGTGCCGGCCGCCCGGCGCATCGCGACGGCCTCCAGCTCGGCAGCCGGGTCGGGGGCCTCGGCCAGCTGCTCGGTGAGCTCGCGGACGCGGCCCGAGGGCCACAGGTCCGCGAGCTCGACGCGGCGGTCGCGCAGCTCGTGCGCCGCCACGCCGAGCAGCGCGGGGGCGGTGCCGGGCGCGAACCGGATGCCGGCGCACCGCCCGTCGGCCGGGGCGGACGGCGTCGAGGCACGGGTGTCGGGGCCCGCGACGAGCAGCCGGCCGCCGATCCAGAGCAGGTCCATGCATCCGTCGGGCAGCACCGGATGGACCGACCCCTCCGGCATGGTCAGCGTCCACACGATCGCGCCGTCGAACCGCGACACCCGCTCTTCGTACCGCTCGCCGCCCATGTTTCACACGCTAATGTCGTCGGCGAACGGAATCAGCTTCCCGGGGGCGGCCATGACGGCACTGATGGAGTTCAGCACCGACAGCGGTGCGACGGTGACGGTCGAGGTCGACCGGCACACGCAGGGCGCGCAGCTGGTAGCGCTGGGCGACGACAACACGCTGGCCAGGGCCGGGCGCACGTTCGACAGCGCGCTCACGGGAATCCGGTCGGCGGCCGAGTCCGCGCTCGCGGTGTTCCGGGACGGCGCCCTGAAGCCGGACGGGGTGGAGCTCGAATTCGGGGTGAAGATCACGGCGGAGGCCGGTGCCGTGATCGCCAAGAGCGCGGTCGAGGGCCATCTGACGGTCAAGCTGTCCTGGTCCCCCGGCGCGACGGAGGCGGTACCGGCGGCCCCCGCTCCCCCGGCAGCACCTGCGGTACCTGCGGCTCCGCCGGAGCCGACCGTTCCGGCGCCCGCGCCCCCGCCCGCGCCGTAGGAGCCGCTCAGTCGCCGGACTCCTCGTCCCGCTTCTCCGGGTTCGGCTTCTCCGGCTCCTTGTCGCGGCTCGGTTGCAGCCGGGACTTCACATCGTCCGGCGGCAGGAACTTCGACCAGCGCTCCGGGAACTCGGAGGGCATGTAGGGGCTGCCGCCGTCGTCGCTCCCGTCGTCGTCATCATCGTCGTCGTCATCGTCATCGTCCCAGGGCTCCCCCTGGCTCTGCGCCTGCGCGCGGGCGACCAACTCCGCCGCCTGGGCCGCCCGTACCCGGTCGTTCGCCGCGCGGGCGGCGGCCGTCGCCAGCGAGGGCCACACCCGGTCGATGGCCGCGTTCACCGCCGCTCCCACCAGTACCGCGAACGCGGAGATGCCGATCCACAGCAGCACGGCGATCGGGGCCGCCAACGAGCCGTAGATCGTGGGCCCCTCGACCGTACTCGTGAGGTAGATCCGCAGCAGGAAGCTGCCGAGCACCCACATCGCGAGCGCGACCAGCGCACCCGGCATGTCCTCGATCCACGGCGAACGGACCGGCACGGACACGTGGTAGAGCGTCGTCAGGAACGCGATCGACAGCAGGATCACCAGCGGCCAGTACAGGACGCTTATGAGCTCGGTGCCCCACGGGACGAACTCCACGACCCGGTCCGGGCCGACGACGAGCAGCGGCAGCACCACGGAGCCGAGCAGCAGCGCGACGACGTACAGCAGGAAGGAGAGCAGTCGCGTCTTGACGATGCCGCGCTGGCCGTCGAGGCCGTACATCACGGTGATCGTGTCGATGAAGACATTGACCGCGCGGGAGCCGGACCAGAGCGCGATCGCGAAGCCGATCGAGATGACGTCGGGCCGGGCGCCGGTGGTGACGTCCGCCAGGAGCGGCTTGGCGAAGTCGTTGACGCCGCGCTCGCTGAGCACGGTCTGCGCGGCGTTGAGGATGTTGCGCTCGATGGAGGCGACCGTGGTGGTGCTGGTCCACTCGTCGACGTATCCGAGCAGTCCGATCAGGCCGAGGAGCAGGGGCGGCAGGGACAGCAGGGTGAAGAACGCCGCCTCGGCGGCGAGCCCGAGAATGCGGTACTCCATGCACGAGTTAACGGTGTCCTTGAGCAACCGCCAGGCCATCTGCCGCTTGGATACGTTGCGGTAGAGGACTCGGGCCCGGTGGAGCCGACCCGATGGCCGCTCGGGTGTTTCATTTGCTGCCTGCACATCCTTACCGTATCGGCATGGCAGCCACCACCCACACCGTGTCCAACCAGGTACCACCGCTCACCGGCTACGACGTCTTCGCCACCGACCGGGCGCTCTCCGAGGCGGTGCAACGTCACACGTCACCCGAGCTCCTGGCCGAAGTACGGGGCGAACTCGGTGAGCTGGGCCGCGCCGCGGGCTCCGCGCAGGTGCAGGAGTGGGGCGCGCAGGCGAACGCGAATCCGCCGGTGCTGCGTTCGCACGACCGGTACGGGCATCGCGTCGACGAGGTCGAGTTCCATCCGGCCTGGCACCGGCTGCTCGGCCACGCGGTCGGCGCCGGCCTGACCAATGCCTGGGGCCGGCCCGGCGGCCATGTGCGGCGGGCGGCCGGATTCCTCGTGTGGACGCAGGCCGAGGCGGGGCACGGCTGCCCGCTGTCGATGACGCACGCGGCGGTGCCCGCACTGCGCACCGATCCGGAGCTGGCCGCCGTGTGGGAGCCGCTGCTCACCTCGGCGGTGTACGAGCGGGGGCTGCGGCCCACCGGGCGGAAGGCCGGCGTGCTCCTCGGGATGGGGATGACGGAGAAGCAGGGCGGCACGGACGTACGGGCGAACACGACCCGCGCCGAGCCGCTGGCCGCGGCGGGCGAGTATCTGCTCACCGGGCACAAGTGGTTCTGTTCGGCACCGATGTCCGACGGCTTCCTGGTGCTGGCGCAGGCGCCCGGCGGACTGACGTGTTTTCTGCTGCCCCGGGTGCTGCCCGACGGCACCCGCAACCCGTTCGCGATCCAGCGGCTCAAGGACAAGCTGGGCAATCGGTCGAACGCCTCTGCCGAGGTCGAGTTCGACGGCACCTGGGCGCGCCGGGTCGGTGAGGAGGGGCGCGGGGTGCGCACCATCATCGAGATGGTGGCGGCGACCCGGCTGGACTGCGTGGTCGGTTCGGCGGCGCTGATGCGGCAGGCGGTCGCGCAGGCGATCCACCACTGCACGTACCGCAGAGCGTTCGGCGGGGTGCTGATCGAGAAGCCGCTGATGCGCAATGTGCTGGCGGATCTGGCGCTGGAGTCGGAGGCCGCGACGGTGCTGGCGATGCGGCTGGCGGCGGCGTACGACGACGGCTCGGAGAGCGAGCTGGCCTTCCTGCGGATCGCGGTGCCCGCGGCGAAGTACTGGGTGACCAAGCGGTGCACGCCGCTGGTGGGCGAGGCGCTGGAGTGTCTCGGCGGCAACGGCTACGTCGAGGAGTCCGGGATGCCGCGGCTGCTGCGCGAGGCGCCGCTCAACTCCATCTGGGAGGGCGCCGGGAATGTGCAGGCGCTGGATGTGCTCCGGGCGCTGCAGCGTGAGCCGATGGCGCTGAACGCGTTCCTGCAGGAGGTCGGCAGGGCGCGCGGGGCCGATCACCGGCTGGACGGGGCGATCAGGGACATGCTGACGGAGCTGGCCGATCTGGACGGGATCGAGGCGCGGGCCCGCCGGCTGGCGGAGCGGATGGCGCTGGTGCTCCAGGGGTCGCTGCTGGTGCGGTGGGCACCGCCGGAGGTGGCCGACGCGTTCTGCGCCTCGCGGCTGGGCGGGGACCGGGGCGCCGGCTTCGGCACACTGCCGCACACCCTCGACCTGGCGTCGGTCGTCGAACGGGCGCGGCCCGTCGCGCACTGAGAACCGCCCCCGTACACGGCAACGGAGGGTGGTGCTGCGCCGACACGGCACCACCCTCCTTGCTGTGCACACCGGACAGCGGGGCAGGGACTCCGCCGCGCGGTGTTCCACCACTCTCGTACGGACCCATACGCTCTCGCCAGAGTTGCAAAGGGTTGCAACCATTGTGTGGAGTGCACGGTGCCGGGCCCCTCGCGGCGGCAGGATGGGGCCGTGGAGCGTCGAGCCGGCCCTGGCATGTGGGGGGATACCAGAGTGGAGACCAGCGCCTCGGGGGTTCCCCGGCCCGCTGTCCCGCAGTCCGTCGGGGCCCTCCGCGAGATCCACCGGGCCAGGGAGTCCGTGCTCGTCGGCGAGCGCCCGGTGGTCGCCCCGCGGGCCGAGATCGGCGCCTCGTGGGACCGGGTGCTGCGCAGCGGCATGGACCCGGACCAGTCCACCGACAGCCTGCTGCTCGATGCGGACGAGATCGAGCACCGGCGCCGGAGCTCGACGCTGGGCGAGGTGATGCCGCTGCTCAACGACGGTCTGGTCGCCCTGGCGGACGCCGCCCAGCAGATCATGGTGGTCACCGATGTGGAGTGCCGGGTGCTGTGGCGCCGGGGCAACGCGGCGGTGCTGCGCCGGGCGGACGACGTCTGTCTGGCGGAGGGCGCGGCCTGGGCGGAGGAGAGCACCGGGACGAACGCGATCGGTACGGCGCTGGTCTCCCGCGTCCCGGTCCAGGTCCACTCCTCGGAGCACTTCGTCCGCACCCTGCACAGCTGGACGTGCGCGGCCGCACCGGTCCGTGACCCGCGCGACGGCAAGGTGATCGGCATCGTCGACATGAGCGGCCCCGCCTCCACGTTCCATCCGACGACGCTCGCCCTGGTCAGTTCGGTGGCCAGGCTGGCGGAGAGCGAGATCAGGAACCGGCATCTGCAGGCGATCGACCGGCTGCGGTCGGTGGCGGCACCGCTGGTGTGCCGGCTGGGCGGGCGGGCCCTGGCGGTGGACACCCACGGCTGGCTCGCCGCGGTGACCGGGATGCCGCCGGTCGACCGGCTGCCGCTGCCCAAGTCGTTACGGCCGGGCCGGGTGTGGCTGCCGTCGCTCGGCATGTGCCGCGTCGAGCAGCTGCCCGGCGGCTGGCTGCTGCAGGTCGCGGACGGGCCCTCGGACGGGGCGCAGCAGCGGGTGGTGCTGGATCTGAGCCGGCCACGCGCCCTCACGGTCAACGTGGTGGGCGCGGTGGGCACCTGGACGCAGCGGCTCTCGCCGCGCCACGCGGAGCTGCTGTACGCCCTGGCGCTGCACCCCGAGGGGCGTACGGCCTCCGAGCTGGCCCAGGACATCTTCGGTGACGCGACCCGGACGGTGACGGTGCGGGCGGAGATCTCACGGATGCGCCGCCATCTCGCCCAGGTGCTCGCGCACCGCCCGTACCGCTTCGGCGAGGACGTCGAGGTGGAGGTGATCCACCCGGACCACCGGGCCGATCTGCTGCCGCACTCGACGGCTCCGGTGGTAGTCGGGGCGCGTACGGCCGGCTGACGGCGGTCGCGTTCCGGTTCCGGTTGTGGGCCCGCTCCGTGGGCGGTCCCGCTGTCCGTGGACCGGGACCGGCTTTCGCGCAGGCCGCGGGGCGTGGTTCCCTGGCAGCCATGAGCAACCCCGCATACAGCACTGCTGCCGCCACCACCGAAGTGACCATCTGGTCCCTGGAACAGACCTCCCCCGACGATCTGCGGCCCGCCGCGGCCCCGGAGGGTGATGTGCGGATCGTGCGGTCGGAGATTCCGCTTCCCGAGTTCAGCCGGTTCCTCTACACGGCGGTGGGCGGCGACATCCGGTGGACCGACCGGCTCGGCATGACGTACGCGCAGTGGCAGGAGGCCCTGGACCGCCCCGGCGCCGAGACCTGGGTGGCGTACGAGAACGGCACCCCGGCGGGGTACGTGGAGCTGGACCCGCAGGACGAGGGCGCCGTCGAGATCATGTACTTCGGGCTGATTCCGGCCTTCCGGGGGCGGCGGATAGGCGGCCATCTGCTCTCGTACGGGGTCGCCCGCGCCTGGGACCTGGCGGAGCGCTGGCCGGAGCGGACACCGACGAAGCGGGTGTGGCTGCACACCTGCTCCAAGGACGGCCCGTACGCCATGGACAACTACCTGCGGCGCGGCTTCCGGCTCTTCGACACGAAGGTGGAGCTGGAGCCGGAGGTGGAGACGCCCGGACCGTGGCCGGGCTCCGGGCGGTAGTACCGGGCGGGGTCCCGGCGGGTTCGGGGCGGGGTGTACGACGGAAGGGCCACACTCCACCCTCCGGTGACAGACGGGGGATTGCCGCCATTACGGACAGGCGGATCGGGACACTTTCCGTGACGAGTGCCACAGTGTCTCGCATTGCGGGACACTCTCGTCCACATTCTGGATAGTGGTGGACTGGCCCGAGATTCGCGTGCCACGCTTCCGCCATGCCTGGAACTGGAATTGCCTTGGTGAGTCGACGCCACGTCGACCTCGGCCGCGTGTCCAGCGCCATCTGTCCGGCGAGCTGAGAGTCCCAGCACCGCCGCGATCCCCCTTTTTCTCTGCAAACCCTGCGCACCGCCGCGCCTCAGCGCGAGTGTGCAGTTCAGAGCCGCCCTCCTGCAGTCCCGAAGGACGTACTGTCATGGCCGCTACCCCGGAACAGCCTGCGACCACCACGCCCCGCCGCAAGGCCGGACGCCACCGTGGCGAAGGCCAGTGGGCCGTGGGGCACCACACCCCGCTCAACGGCAATGAGCAGTTCAAGAAGGACGACGACGGTCTCAATGTGCGGACACGCATTGAGACGATCTACTCCAAGCGCGGTTTCGACTCGATCGACCCCAACGATCTCCGCGGCCGGATGCGCTGGTGGGGTCTGTACACCCAGCGCAAGCCCGGGATCGACGGCGGCAAGACCGCGATCCTGGAGCCGGAGGAGCTGGACGACCGGCACTTCATGCTGCGGGTCCGGATCGACGGCGGCCGGCTGACCACCGCACAGCTGCGGGTGATCGGCGAGATCTCGCAGGAGTACGCGCGCGGCACCGCGGACATCACCGACCGGCAGAACATCCAGCTGCACTGGATCCGCATCGAGGACGTCCCGGCGATCTGGGAGAAGCTGGAGGCCGTCGGGCTCTCCACCACCGAGGCGTGCGGCGACTGCCCCCGCGTGATCATCGGTTCCCCCGTGGCCGGCATCGCCGCCGACGAGATCATCGACGGCACGCCCGCCGTCGACGAGATCCACGACCGGTACATCGGCAACAAGGAATTCTCCAACCTGCCGCGCAAGTTCAAGACCGCGATCTCCGGTTCGCCGGTGCAGGACGTGGTCCATGAGATCAACGACATCGCGTTCGTCGGCGTGGTCCACCCCGAGCACGGTCCGGGCTTCGACGTCTGGGTCGGTGGCGGACTCTCCACCAACCCGCGGCTCGCCGAACGGCTGGGCGCGTGGGTGCCGCTCGACGAGGTCCCGGACGTGTGGGCCGGAGTCGTGGGCATCTTCCGCGACTACGGGTACCGGCGGCTGCGCAACCGCGCCCGGCTGAAGTTCCTGATGGCCGACTGGGGCCCGGCGAAGTTCCGCCAGGTGCTGGAGGACGAGTACCTGAAGCGTCCGCTGACCGACGGTCCCGCGCCCGAGCAGCCCAGCAGCCGCTGGCGCGACCACGTGGGTGTGCACCAGCAGCAGGACGGCCGCTTCTACGTGGGTTTCGCCCCCCGGGTCGGCCGGGTGGACGGCTCCACGCTCGCCAAGATCGCCGACCTGGCCGCCGCGCACGGCTCGGACCGGCTGCGGACCACCGTCGAGCAGAAGATGATCATCCTCGATGTGGCGCAGGACCAGGTGGACTCCCTGGTCACCGGGCTGGAGGCGCTCGACTTCCAGGTGCGGCCCTCGCCGTTCCGGCGCGGCACGATGGCCTGCACCGGCATCGAGTTCTGCAAGCTGGCGATCGTCGAGACGAAGGCGCGCGGCGCCGCGCTCATCGACGAACTGGAGCGCCGCCTGCCGGACTTCGACGAGCCGCTCACCATCAACATCAACGGCTGCCCCAACGCGTGCGCCCGCATCCAGACCGCCGACATCGGCCTCAAGGGCCAGCTGGTCCTGGACGGGAACGGCAACCAGGTCGAGGGCTATCAGGTGCACCTGGGCGGCGCACTCGGCCTGGAGGCCGGGTTCGGCCGCAAGGTCCGTGGCCTGAAGGTCACTTCGGCCGAGCTGCCCGACTACGTCGAGCGGGTCCTGGGCCGTTTCCAGGAGGAGCGCGAGGAAGGCGAGCGGTTCGCGACCTGGGCGGCGCGGGCCGGTGCGGAGTCGCTGTCATGAGCGAGCGCGCCGCACCGTTCCACTGCCCGTACTGCGGGGACGAGGACCTGCGCCCGCACGAGAGCGGTCACGGCGCCTGGGAATGTGCCTCCTGCAACCGCGCGTTCCAGCTCAGGTTCCTGGGTCTGCTGACCCGGGGACTGCGGCGCAACGACGTTGAAGGGGACGGGATATGACGGACACCCTGCAGACCGGAGAAGACCTTGAGACCCTGGCCGCGCGGGCGGGCCGGGAGCTGGAGGACGCCTCCGCGACGGAGATCCTGAAGTGGGCCGCCGACACCTTCGGCGGGAAGTTCTGCGTCACCTCCTCCATGGAGGACGCGGTCGTCGCACACCTCGCCTCGCGGGTCTTCCCCGGCGTGGACGTGGTCTTCCTCGACACCGGCTACCACTTCCCGGAGACGATCGGCACCCGTGACGCGGTCGAGGCGGTGATGGACGTCAACGTCATCACGCTGACGCCCCGCCGGACGGTGGCCGAGCAGGACGCCGAGTACGGGCCGAAGCTGCACGACCGGGACCCCGACCTGTGCTGCGCGCTGCGCAAGGTCAAGCCGCTCCAGGAGGGCCTGACCGGGTACACGGCCTGGGCGACCGGGCTGCGCCGCGACGAGTCCCCGACCCGGGCGAACACCCCGGTCGTCGGCTGGGACGCGAAGCGGCAGAAGGTGAAGATCTCGCCGATCGCCCGCTGGACGCAGGACGACGTCGACGCGTACGTCGCGGAGCACGGCGTACTCACCAACCCACTGCTGATGGACGGTTACGCCTCCGTGGGCTGCGCCCCCTGCACCCGCCGGGTGCTGGAGGGCGAGGACGCCCGCGCCGGGCGCTGGGCCGGCCGGGGCAAGACCGAGTGCGGGCTGCACGACTGATGACGACTGATCAGGAGACTTCGATGAGCGTGACGGAGACGGGAGCCACCATCTGGCTGACCGGTCTGCCGAGCGCGGGCAAGACCACCATCGCGTACGAACTCGCCGGGCGGCTGCGCGGCGAGGGCCACCGCGTGGAGGTGCTCGACGGGGACGAGATCCGGGAGTTCCTCTCCGCGGGTCTCGGCTTCTCCCGCGAGGACCGCCACACCAACGTCCAGCGGATCGGCTTCGTCGCCGAGCTGCTGGCGGCCAACGGCGTGAAGGTGCTGGTCCCGGTCATCGCCCCGTACGCGGACAGCCGGGACGCGGTACGCAAGCGGCACCAGACCGAGGGCACCGCGTACCTGGAGGTGCATGTCGCGACGCCGGTCGAGGTGTGCTCGGAACGCGATGTGAAGGGTCTGTACGCCAAGCAGGCGGCGGGCGAGATCAGCGGCCTCACCGGGGTCGACGACCCGTACGAGGCCCCCGAGTCGCCGGACCTGCGGATCGAGTCGCACCGGCAGACCGTGCAGGAGTCCGCGGCGGAGCTGTACGCGCTGCTGAGCGAGAGGGGTGCGGTATGACGACCGTCGCGACCGTGTCGGAAGGCACCGACAATCCGTACGCACTCAGCCACCTGGACTCCCTGGAGTCCGAGGCCGTGCACATCTTCCGCGAGGTGGCGGGCGAGTTCGAGCGGCCGGTGATCCTGTTCTCCGGCGGCAAGGACTCCATCGTGATGCTGCATCTGGCGCTCAAGGCGTTCGCGCCCGCGCCGGTGCCGTTCACCCTGCTGCATGTCGACACCGGGCACAACTTCCCCGAGGTGCTGGAGTACCGCGACCGCACGGTGGCCCGGCACGGGCTGCGGCTCCATGTCGCCTCCGTGCAGGAGTACATCGACGCCGGGAAGCTCCGCGAGCGCCCGGACGGCACCCGCAACCCGCTGCAGACCGTGCCGCTGACCGAGGCGATCCAGCAGCACCGCTTCGACGCCGTGTTCGGTGGCGGGCGCCGCGACGAGGAGAAGGCGCGAGCCAAGGAGCGGGTCTTCTCGCTGCGCGACGAGTTCTCCCAGTGGGACCCGCGCCGCCAGCGCCCCGAGCTGTGGCAGCTGTACAACGGCCGGCACGCCCCCGGTGAGCATGTCCGGGTCTTCCCGATCTCCAACTGGACCGAGCTGGACGTCTGGCAGTACATCGCCCGCGAGTCCATCGAACTCCCGCAGATCTACTTCGCCCACGAGCGCGAGGTCTTCAACCGCAACGGCATGTGGCTCACCGCCGGCGACTGGGGCGGCCCCAAGGACCACGAGAGCATCGAGACCCGGCAGGTGCGCTACCGCACGGTCGGCGACATGTCGTGCACCGGCGCCGTCGACTCGGACGCGACGACGCTGGACGACGTGATCACCGAGATCGCCGCCTCCCGGCTCACCGAGCGGGGCGCGACGCGGGCCGACGACAAGATGTCCGAGGCCGCGATGGAAGACCGTAAGCGCGAGGGGTACTTCTAAGATGACCACGCACACCCAGCACGCAGATCAGCTGTCGACCACCACCCTGCTGCGGTTCGCCACCGCGGGCTCCGTCGACGACGGCAAGTCCACCCTCGTGGGACGTCTGCTGCACGACTCCAAGTCGGTCCTCACCGACCAGCTGGAGGCCGTCGAGCACGCCTCGCGCAGCCGGGGCCAGGAGGCGCCCGACCTGGCGCTGCTGACCGACGGGCTGCGGGCCGAGCGCGAGCAGGGCATCACCATCGATGTCGCCTACCGCTACTTCGCGACGCCGCGCCGCCGGTTCATCCTGGCCGACACCCCGGGGCACGTGCAGTACACCCGGAACATGGTGACCGGCGCCTCGACGGCCGAGCTGGCCGTCGTCCTGGTCGACGCCCGCAACGGCGTCGTCGAGCAGACCCGCCGGCACGCCGCCGTCGCCGCGCTGCTGCGGGTTCCGCACGTGGTGCTGGCCGTCAACAAGATGGACCTGGTCGACTACGCGGAGCCGGTGTTCGCCGCCATCGCCGAGGAGTTCACCGCGTACGCGGCCTCGCTCGGCGTCCCGGAGATCACCGCGATCCCGATCTCCGCGCTGGCCGGTGACAACGTCGTGGAGCCGTCCGCGCACATGGACTGGTACGGCGGCCCGACGGTCCTGGAGCACCTGGAGACGGTGCCGGTCAGCCATGACCTCACCGCCTGCCACGCCCGCTTCCCCGTCCAGTACGTGATCCGGCCGCAGACCGCCGAGCACCCCGACTACCGGGGCTACGCGGGCCAGATCGCCGCCGGCGCGTTCCGGGTGGGCGAGGCCGTCACCGTCCTGCCGTCCGGCCGTACGTCGACGATCGCCGGGATCGACGCGCTCGGCGAGAGCGTGGACATCGCCTGGGCGCCCCAGTCGGTGACCATCCGGCTGGCCGACGACATCGACATCTCACGCGGCGACCTGATCGCACCGGCCGCCGACGCGCCGGCCGTCACCCAGGACGTCGAGGCGACCGTCTGCCACGTCGCCGACCAGCCGCTCTCCGTCGGCCAGCGGGTGCTGCTCAAGCACACCACCCGCACGGTCAAGGCGATCGTCAAGGACATCCCCTCGCGCCTGACGCTAGACGACCTGTCCCAGCACCCGGCGCCCGGACAGCTCGTCGCCAATGACATCGGCCGGGTCGTCGTCCGTACCGCGGAGCCGCTCGCGCTCGACGCGTACGCCGACTCCCGGCGCACCGGATCGTTCCTGCTGATCGACCCGGCGGACGGCACCACGCTGACGGCCGGCATGGCGGGCGCCTCGTTCGCCGCCGCGGCCGAGCCCGGTGCGGCGGCCGCCGACGACGACGCCGAGTGGGACTTCTGATGACCATCGACATCTTCTCCACGTTCGCGAAGGAGGGCGGCCGCATCGGCAGCGGCGCCCTCGGCAGCGGCCAGGGCGGGGTCGCGCGATGTGCGCGATGACGTACGCGCACCGCCTGCGCGCCCACTCGCTCCAACCGCACCGCCAGTTCAGACGAAGACCTGCCGACTTCCCGGCCGCGTCCCCGTGATCGACCGGGACGCGAGGACCGGGCCAACGAGAGGAAAGCCTCCCGTGTCTGTCCCCCGTACCACGCCGCGCCGCGCCCTCGCCGCCGTCGCCGCCCTGCCGCTGCTCGCCCTGGCGCTCACCGCCTGCGGCTACGGCTCCGAGGCGAAGCAGGACGATGTCAAGGCGGCGGACGTCCCGACCGGCGGCAAGAAGCTTTCCACGGACACCGTGAAGATCGGCTACTTCCCGAACCTCACCCACGCCACGGCCCTGGTCGGCATCCAGGAGGGCATCATCGCCAAGGAGCTCGGCTCCACCGCGGTCAAGCCGTCGACGTTCAACGCCGGTCCGTCCGAGATCGAGGCGCTCAACGCGGGCTCGATCGACATCGGCTTCATCGGCCCCTCCCCCGCCATCAACGGCTTCACCAAGTCCAAGGGCAAGAGCCTGCGGATCATCGGCGGTTCGGCGTCCGGCGGGGTGAAGCTGGTCGTCAACCCGAAGAAGATCAAGACCCTGGACGACCTCAAGGGCAAGAAGATCGCCACCCCGCAGCTCGGCAACACCCAGGACGTGGCCTTCCTCAACTGGATCTCCGAGAAGGGCTGGAAGGTCGACGCCAACAGCGGCAAGGGCGACGTCTCCGTGGTCCGTACGGACAACAAGGTGACGCCGGACGCCTACCGTTCGGGTTCCATCGACGGTGCCTGGGTGCCCGAGCCGACCGCCTCCAAGCTGGTCGCGCAGGGCGCGAAGGAGCTCCTGGACGAGTCGACGCTGTGGCCGGACAAGAAGTTCGTGATCACGAACATCATCGTGTCGCAGAAGTTCCTGACCGAGCACCCGGACGTCGTAGAGGCGGTGCTGCGCGGCACCGTCGCCACCAACGCCTGGATCAACGCCAACCCGGACAAGGCGAAGACCTCCGCGAACACCGCGCTCAAGGAGCTGAGCGGCAAGGCGCTGCCGGCCGAGATCCTCGACCCGGCGTGGAAGTCCGTCCAGTTCATCGACGACCCGCTGGCCGCCACGCTCGACGCCGAGGCCGAGCACGCGGTGAAGGCCGGTCTGCTGGAGCAGCCGGACCTGACGGGCATCTACGACCTGAAGCCGCTGAACAAGATCCTCAAGGCCGCGGGCAAGCCCGAGGTCGCCGACGCCGGTCTCGGCGTCAAGTAAGCGCGTCCGGCGCCCGAACAGGATTCCCAGGAGGTGACGACCATGGCGACCACCACGCTCACCAAGGCCGAGGACCGCACGGCGGTCGGGCACGCCGCCCGCATCGGCCACGTCTCGAAGTCCTTCGGCGGACCGGAGGGGCAGCAGCTCGTCCTGGACGACATCACACTCGATGTCGCTCCCGGCGAGTTCGTCACCCTCCTGGGCGCCTCCGGGTGCGGGAAGTCGACCCTGCTCAACCTGGTGGCCGGACTCGACCGCCCGACCGCGGGGTCCATCGAGACCCCCGGCGGGCGGCCGGCCCTGATGTTCCAGGAGCACGCCCTCTTCCCGTGGCTGACCGCGGGCAAGAACATCGAACTCGCGCTGCGGCTGCGCGGCGTACCCAAGTCCGACCGCCGCACGGAGGCGGAGCGGCTGCTCGAACTCGTACGGCTCGGTGGGGCGTACGGGAAGCGGGTGCATGAGCTTTCGGGCGGCATGCGGCAGCGGGTGGCGATGGCCCGCGCGCTCGCCCAGGACAGTCAACTGCTGCTGATGGACGAGCCGTTCGCCGCGCTCGACGCCATCACCCGGGACGTGCTGCACGACGAGCTGACCCGGATCTGGCGCGAGACGAACGTCTCGGTCCTCTTCGTCACGCACAACGTGCGCGAGGCGGTCCGGCTCGCCGAGCGGGTCGTCCTGCTCTCGTCGCGGCCGGGCCGGATCGCCCGGGAGTGGACGGTCGACATCGACCAGCCGCGCCGCATCGAGGACACCGCGGTGGCCGAGCTGTCCGTGGAGATCACCGAACAACTGCGTGGGGAGATCCGCCGACATGGCCAGCACTGAGACCGCCGCCAAGGACACCGCCCAGGACCTGGCGGGCCTGGAGGCGGGGCTGGACGCACTCGACGCGGTGCGGGTGAGCCGGACCCCGGTCCGCGAGGTGCTGGTGCGCAAGGTGCTGCCGCCGGTCGTGGCGGTGGTCCTGGTGCTCGCCGTCTGGCAGATCCTGATCTGGGCGAAGGTCACCGACGACTACAAGCTGCCGTCGCCGTCCCTGGTCTGGAGCGAGGTGACCGACGCCTGGGCGCAGGGCACCCTGCTCGGCTACATCTGGACCAGCGTCTCGCGCGGTCTGCTCGGCTTCCTGCTGGCGCTGGTCATCGGCACTCCGCTCGGGCTGCTGGTGTCCCGGGTCAAGCTGGTGCGCGCGGCGATCGGCCCGGTGCTCTCCGGGCTCCAGTCGCTGCCCTCGGTGGCGTGGGTGCCGCCCGCGGTGATCTGGCTGGGGCTCAACGACAAGATGATGTTCGCGGTGATCCTGCTGGGGGCGGTCCCGTCGATCGCCAACGGGCTGGTCTCGGGCGTCGACCAGATCCCGCCGCTGCATCTGCGGGCCGGGCGGACGCTGGGCGCCACCGGGCTGCGCGGCACCTGGCACATCGTGCTGCCGGCCTCGCTGCCCGGCTACCTGGCGGGCCTGAAGCAGGGCTGGGCGTTCTCCTGGCGTTCGCTGATGGCCGCCGAGATCATCGCCTCCTCGCCCGATCTGGGGGTGGGTCTGGGCCAGTTGCTGGAACAGGGCCGGGAGACCAGCAGCATGTCGATGGTGTTCCTCGCCATCATCCTGATCCTCACCGTCGGCATCGCGATCGACCTGCTGATCTTCAGTCCGCTGGAGCGGTGGGTGCTGCGCAGCCGCGGCCTCCTCGTCAAGAACTGAGTCACGACCATGACCGCTCCGGTGCTCCTCGTCATCGCCCACGGCAGCCGCGACCCACGGCACGCGGCGACCGTCCACGCGCTCACCGCGCGGGTACGGTCGCTGCGGCCGGGGCTGCGTGTGGAGACGGGCTTCCTGGACTTCAACGCGCCGTCGGTGCCGAGGGTCCTGGAACGGCTGGTCGCGCAGGGGGAGCAGGACGTCGTCGCCCTCCCCCTCCTCCTCACCCGGGCCTTCCACGCCAAGTCCGACATTCCCACGGTGCTGCACGAGGCCCGGACCAGGCTGCCCCGGCTGCGGGTGCGGCAGGCCGAGGTGCTCGGCCCGTCACCGCTGCTGAACTCGGCGCTGGAACGGCGCCTGCACGAAGCCGGGACCCGTCCCGGTGACCGAAGCTCGACCGGGCTCGTCCTGGCCTCGGCGGGCTCCACGGACCCGGAGGCGATCGCAGTGATCGCTGAAATCGCGCGGGAGCTGCGGCACACCGGTTGGTGTTCCGTGCGGCCTGCGTTCGCCTCCGCCACATCTCCCGCGGGCTTCCCCCGTACCGAGGACGCGGTACGGGCCCTGCGGGACGAAGGCGTGCGCCGGGTGGCGGTGGCGCCGTACGTCGTCGCCCCCGGCCGGCTCCCCGACCGGATCGCCGCAGGGGCGGCCGGAGCGGACGTACTGGCCGATGTACTGGGCCCCGCACCGGAGTTGGCACGGCTCCTGCTGGCCCGTTACGACGAGGCCCGCCGTCCGGCGGTCCGCCCCGCCGCACTCACCGCGTAGCGCGGCGGACCGGTCACCCCACGTCCAGGCTGCCCGGACACTCGTCCGGCTCAGGCTCCGGTCCACTGCGGGTCGCGTCCGCTGTGGGCCAGTGCCTGCTCGAAGACCGACGCCGACGCGGGCACCGTCACCTCGTCGGCGAAGCCGTCGTACTGCCGGTATAGCGCGGCCATGCCGTCGACGATGCCGAGCACATGGGCAGCCGCCTCCTCGGAGAGCCGGAACTCCTCCCCGACGGCACGGGCAACGTCCCACCCGTGCAGGGCCGTCTCCGCGATGAGCATCGCCGCGATCTCGGTGGCCGCGGAGGCCGACCCCCCGAGGTCGATCTCCCCCTCCCAGACGGCCGGGTCCGCCCAGGCGGCGACGGCGCGGTCCAGTTGCCCGGCGTACTGCTGCGCCCAGTCGGCCTCGGCGGTGAAGTCCCGGCCGGTGAGCTCCTCCGGGAGGTCCTTGCGCAGGGCCCGGTGCTCCAGGCCGTGGGAGGTGTACAGCACCCAGTGGTTGACGAGCCCGCGCACATCCCAGTCACCGCAGGGCGTGTTGGGCGCGTCGAGCTGCTCGGCGCTGATGGAGCGGGCGATACGGGCCGCCTCGGCGGCGACTTCGGTCATGTGCGCGTGCTCGTTCTTCATGCCGCCCAAACTATGACCGCGCCCCCGCACCCGGATTGAAGAAAGGCGACACGTCCGGCACCGGTCCCGCGGGGTGTTCCGGTGCCCGACCGGCCCCGGAATCCGACGGGCTCGAATGCGGACGGGGCAGCACCCGCCCGCACACGAGCCGGCGTGATCAGCGGCCCCGAGCAGGGGGTGCGCTCAGCGAGTTCGTAGCCACGCCGGTCCCGGCGACCGCAAGTTCTGGTGGGCTGTCGCACACGCTCGAAGAACGCGTTCTCGTCGGCCTCCGACGCGGCAAGCCTCGTCGACCGCCACGTATCCGGGTGGCTGGGTGTTTCCGCAGCCCCAGCACGTCCACCAGCCGCCGACGTTCTGACTCATCTGGTTGCCGCATTTGGCACACTTCATGGTGCCGTCCTCTCTCGCGGGTTGGTGTGGCAGAGACAGGCGCGGTGCAGACGTTCCGTCACGCTGTCGACCGCGGGTATCGCCTGCCCGCCGGAGCGCGGGCGGTACGCGTCGGCCCGGTCGGGGTTCGCGGCCCGGCGGCACTGCGGTGTTCGGTACCGGATTGTTCGCACCCGCCCGCACGGGTCGGCCCCGTACACCTTGATCGTCGTCATCGCCATCGCGGGTACGCCCCCTGTCGCAAGCAGTGAGTTCAGTACGGTTGACCGTAGGGATGGCGTGTGCGTACGCACTGGCAAAGGGCAGTTATGCACGCACACTTCCCTCGTTAGGGATGCTCGGCGCACGCGACCTTGACGGGCGGCGCAGGGAGAGCTCGTACCGCGGCAAGGCTTCAGCTGTTCGCCATCCCGCCGACTGGCGCCCGCCATCCGTGCATTGGGTTCGCGCTCGTACCGTTCCGCCTGGCCGCGGGCCGGACGTTCTGCTTCCGGGTCTACGCCGAGAACGCGGCGCACCAGCAGACCGGATCGGTGATCCTCACCGTCACCACCTGAGGCGGCCCGGCATATGGCCGGACAGCCGGACGTGACTTGACCGGCTGATCACCGTGCGCGGCACGGTTCTAGGATTGCGGGATGCCTTCCATGCCACAGCCGCTCGACGACACGTTCCTGCTCGGCGGCGAGGTGCCCGTACGCCGGCTCGGCTACGGCACCGCTCAGCTGACCGGCCCCGGGTACTGGGGGCCGCGCGGCGAGCGGGAGGATGCCGTGGCCGTGTTGCGGGCGGCCGTCGAGCAGGGGGTGACGCTCGTCGACACCGCCGACAACTACGGGCCGGGGCTGGCCGAGGAGCTCGTCGCCGAGGCGCTCCACCCGTACCGCGACGAGCTGGTGATCGCGACCAAGGGCGGTGTGGTGCGCACGAGCGACGACGCCTGGCACATCGCGGGGCGTCCGGAGGAGTTGCGGGCGATGTGCGAGGCCAGTCTGCGACGGCTGCGCACCGACCGGATCGACCTATACCAGCTGCACCGGCTCGACCCGGAAGTACCGATGGCCGACCAGCTGGGCACTCTGGATGCGCTGAGGCAGGAAGGTAAGATCCGGTACATCGGTCTGGACACCCTTACCGCCGACCAGCTGGAGCAGGCCCTCTCCCTGACCGGGATCGCCTCGGTGCAGAACCGGTTCAATCTCCTCGACCGTTCGTCGGACGCGGTACTGAAGGTGTGCGAGGCCCACGGCCTGGCCTTTCTGCCCTGGTTCCCGCTGGCCAACGGCGCTCTGACCGGCGACTCGGCCGCATCGCTCGCCGCGATCGCCGATCGGCACGGTGCCACCCGCGGGCAGATCGCCCTCGCCTGGCTGCTGCACCGGTCCCCTGTGCTGTGCCCGACTCCGGGCACCGGTTCCACCGTCCATCTGACGGAGAACCTGGGGGCCCGGGAGATCCGGCTGTCCGCCGAGGACCTGAGCAGCCTGGAGGCGCTCGCACCCGCATGAAGGAGTACCCGAACGTGACCGCACCTCGTTCCACCGCACCTCGTTCCACCGCGCCCCGTACCACCACCGGCAGCACTGCCACCGGCCCTGTCGTCACCGGTGTTCCCGCCCCGGCCGCTGCTCCCGCCGTCCCGGTGATCCGGGCCGACGGTGTCTCGCTGGTACGGGAGGGGAAAACGCTGCTCGACTCGGTCTCGCTGACCGTACGGAGCGGTGAGCACTGGGCGCTGCTCGGTGCCAACGGTGCCGGGAAGAGCACACTGCTGGGACTGCTCGGCGCGGTCGGTCACCCCACCCGGGGGTCGGTGGAGGTGCTGGGACGCACCCTCGGCCGGGTCGATCTGCGGGAGCTGCGGTCGCTGCTCGGGCATGTCAATCCGCGTCATCCGCTGCGCTCCCCGCTCTCGGTGCACGAGGTGGTGCTGACCGGTCTGACCAACTCGGTCGAGCCGGTGCCGCGCCGGTCGGTGAGCGAGGAGCAGCGGGAGCAGGCGGATCGGCTGCTGAAGATGCTGGGCATGGGCGGCAAGTCGGGTTCGCGCTGGCCTGCGCTGTCCCAGGGTGAGCGGGGCCGTACGCTCATCGCCCGCGCACTGATGCCGCAGCCGCGGCTCCTGCTGCTCGACGAGCCGGCCACCGGTCTGGATCTTGCCGCACGTGAGCAGTTGCTCGACAGTCTGGACGTGCTGCGCGAGGAGAATCCGGAGCTGGCGACGGTCCTGGTCACCCATCACCTGGAGGAGCTTCCCGCGTCCACCACGCATGCGCTGCTGCTGCGGGGCGGCCGGTGTCTGGCCTCGGGCCCGGCGGACGAGGTACTGACCACGGACCGGGTCAGCGACTGTTTCGGGCATCCGGTGGAGATCTCCCGCACGGACGGCCGGTGGGCGGCGCGGGCGCAGCGCTTCGTCCGGTCCTAGGGCGTGACCCCGTCGGGGCCGGTGTCCGCGGTGTACGCGGTGTCGCCGAAGGGGGTCGCCTGGTGGAAATAGAGCGACCAGCCCACTTCGGCCAGCCGCCACACCGAGCTGCGGTGGGCGAGGTGTCCCTTCGTCTCGGTGTCGTAGGTGAGGTGGACGAGGTCGTGGGCGAGCTGGGTCCCGCTCATCCGGGACGCGGTCATCTGGCCGGGGCGCGGGGCGTCCGACGCGGTGAGTGAGGCGATCATGGTGTCGCGGTCCCAGACCCGGCCGGACGAGTCGATCTCCCGGTAGTCCGGGTGCAGCACCTGGGAGAGGAGTTCGGCGGAGGCGCGCACGGCCGGGTCCAGGAGGCGCAGCTCGCCCTCGACCGCGGCGGCCACGCCGGGTGACGGTTCGGTCATGCCGGGGCTCCGTCGGGTACGGGTCCGGCGTGAGCCGTCTTTGGCGGTGCGGTCATCCGCACCAGCTTTTCCACGGTGTTCCAGTTGCGCGAGGTGGCGACGAGACCCTTGGTGACGGAGGTGCGGGACAGCGCGTCTGCGAGCTTCGAGCGGCCCAGTCCGTCGGGGGCGTAGAGGTAGAGCGCGCGGTCGCCGAGGCTGAATGCCTCGGGGAGGTAGGCCGCCGCGTCGATCCCGGCGAAGCGGTCGGCGTCGACCGGCTGGTCGTAGTACGTGATGTGGAGCTGCCTGCCTTCGAGTTCGGTGGCCGGGAACGGGCAGGCCGCCGCAACTGCCGCCAGGTAGGCTCCGTCCCTGACCAGGCAGGGGACGGGGAAACCGAACCGCTTCTCGATCGCCTGCTCCAGTTCGGCGGCGAGGGCGTTCTCGTCGTCCGACGCGCTGCTGAAGACGGCATTGCCGCTCTGCAGATGGGTGCGGACGTCGCCGTGTCCCAGTTCGGTGAGCCGTGTGCGGAGTTCGGCCATCGGGACCCTCTTGTGGCCGCTCACATTGATCCCGCGCAACAGCGCCGCGTACATCGTCATGGGCACACCATAGGACGATCTCTTCGCACGGAGCGGCCGCCGCGCCCCGTGGGGGAGGGCGCGGCGGCCGCCGATTCCGTTGTGCCGGGCATCCTTCGCCCGGTCACGGCTGCGGGGTCGGTTACTCGACGACCTTCAGCAGCTTGTTGGGGGTGCCCTCGGTCGCGTTGGAGATCGCGTCGGGGGTGGCTCCGTCGGTCAGCGCGGTGGCGACCTCCTCCGGAGTGGCGTCCGGGTGGCCGGCGAGGTAGACGGCGGCGGCGCCGACGACGTGCGGGGTGGCCATGGACGTACCGGAGATGGTGTTGGACGCGTCGTCGCTGTCGTTCCAGGACGAGGTGATGTCCGAGCCCGGGGCGTAGATGTCCACGATCGAGCCGTAGTTGGAGAACGAGGACTGCTCGTCGTCCACCGTGGACGAGGCGACGGTGATGGCCTCGGGGACGCGGGCCGGGGAGCTCTCGCTCGCGTCGGAGGACTCGTTTCCGGCGGCCACCGCGAAGGTGACGCCGGAGGCGATGGCCTTCTGGACCGCGGCGTCGAGCGCCTCGTCCGCGCCGCCGCCGAGGCTCATGTTGGCGACGGAGGGGCCCTCGTGGTTCTCGGTGACCCAGTCGATACCGGCGACGACCTGCTCGGTGGTGCCCGAGCCGGAGTCGTCGAGCACCCGGACGGCGACGATCTTGGCCTTCTTGGCCACGCCGTAGGTCGCACCGGCGATGGTGCCCGCCACGTGGGTGCCGTGGCCGTTGCCGTCGTCGGCGCTGTCGTCGTTGTCCACGGCGTCGTAGCCCGAGCTGGCCCGGCCCTCGAACTCGTTGTGCGTGGTGCGGACACCGGTGTCGATGACGTACGCGGTGACACCCTCGCCCGCGCTGTCCGGGTAGGTGTACGCGTCGTCGCCGGCCGTCTCGGTCTGGTCGATCCGGTCCAGGCCCCAGGACGGCGGGTTGTCCTGGGTCTCGTCGATGTGGAACTTCTTGTTCTGGACGACCTTGGAGACGGACGGGTCGGCCGCTAGGCGCTTGGCCTCGGTGAGCGAAAGGCCGCTGGCGGAGAAGCCGTTGATGGCGGAGCTGTAGTTGCGCTTCAGCTTGCCGCCGTACTCCTTGGCGAGCTCCGCCTTGTCGGCCTTCTCGTTCAGCATGACGATGTAGCTGCCCGAGACGGCGTTCGCCGCGTCGGCGCCGTAGACGACGCCCATCGCGGGAGCGGGGGTGGCGCCGGCGAGCGAGGTGTTGAGCAGGGTGACTCCGGCGGCCGCGGCCACCGCGGTTATCGCCGCGGTCAGCTTGAACCGGCGTGCGCGCTTGTGAATTGCCATGAAGAGGGGTCTCCTCGTCATTCTTTGTGGGGGGATTGACCCTCGGCCGGAAGATCTCCGGGGGTTGGCTCGAAACCCTCGCCGATTGACGCGCCCAGATCAAGACCTTCATGCGGCTGTGACTTACTCAACAAAGTTTCGTAATAAAAAACCGGCCAGCCGCACCCAAGTCGGGCACCGGTGCCGCAACATCCGCCACAGGCACCGGGGTTACTGCCCGACCGGCACACTTCACAGGCGGGAAGACGGGCCCCGTCCGGCCGCCCGGCCGGGCGGGGCGGCGGCCGGATTCCACCCCCGTGTTCACAGAGCCCTCACGCGGTCACCAAATTGAGGTCGGGGCCGGTCGGGCCGTCGCGTCAGGGGCGGACGACCCGGACGTCGGCGACCCCCATCAGTCCGGCGAGCGGCACCTTCGCCGCGGCCTGCTCCGGACTCACCGTCAGGCCGTCGCCGCGCAGCATGTCGAGCAGCATCTCGGCGAGCGGCATCACCATGTGCCGGCCCCAACAGCGTTCGGAGGCATGACCGAAGGGGAGGTAGCCGGGCTGGTCGTCGGGGTCGAGGCTGTCCCAGCGCTCGGGGCGGAACTCGTCGGGGTCCTCCCAGAGCGCGGGGTCGCGATGGCTCAGCAACGGCAGGAGCAGGATGTCGTCGGCCGCACCGATCCGGCAGTCGAGGGCCGGGTACTCCGGTGACGCCCTGCGCAGGATGTTCCAGGAGGGCGGCAGCAGCCGCATGGCCTCGTACAGGATGTTGCGGTTCGAGGTGTCGTCGTCGAAGGGCGAGCCGAGCCAGAGCGCGTTGGCGACGAGCGTCGAGACGGTGAAGCAGACCGGGGCAGCCGCCCGCCGGTAGAGCCCCATCGCGTAGCGACGGTCGCTGTAGCTCGCCGCCTCGGCGGTCAGGCCCGCGATGGCGGAGACGGGTGCGCCGGGGCGGAGCCGGCCGGGCAGCGCGGCTCCGGCCGCGATGACCGTCCAGGTGAGCTTGGGCGTCAGCTCCAGCGCGCGGTCCATGAGGATGCGCAGCCGGTACGGGTCACCTTCGAGGACCAGATCGCGCAGGAACACATGGCCGACGTGCGGCCATTCACCGGACAGGTCGACCGCCCTGACGGGCTTCTTCAGCGCCGCCCGGACGTCCCGGCCGATGGCCTGCATGACCGTGGACGCCTCGGTGCGCGGGATGGACCGTCCGTGCAGCGGCTTGAACGTGGGGCGCTCGACCTCGGTGGCCGGCCTGGCGGCGAGGATCCGGTCCGTCAGTTCGGCCCCGGCGACACCGACGGTGCCGGGGTCGAGACGGAAGACCTCCTCGCCCCGGTGGTCTCGCAGGAGCGCCTGGAGTCTCGGCGCGAAGACGACGTCCCGGGCGCGGCTGCCGGTACCGGACATGTACATCGGTGGTCTCCAAGAAGCGGGAAGGGCCCGCGCCCGGCGGGCCGATGAGGCCTGACCGGACACGGGCCCGAATCGACTGTCCGTGTCCCTCGAAACGACGGACCGTCTGTCGGCCTAGTACCAGTGGTACCAGGCGTACGCCTTCAGGCTCTTCTCCGGCGTCATCTTGTCCTTGAGCAAGAAAAGGAACTTCATAACAGCACCTCCATCTTTTACTCTGAATTTGCATTCCGACGTGCATGGATTGAGCCGTTCGCGACACCAACCCCCGACCCGGGGCCGGGAATTCAGAGCCGCTCACCGCCGAAAGGAGTGAAGCCCAGCACGAAAGGAATTGTCAATGACTTCTTTTTGCGGAAAACGGAGGGGTGTTCAGCTTTCCGTAAGCCCCCGAGGGGTGCGGAGACTTCGGACGAGACACCATGTCACCAGGGAGGACGCGAAGTTCATACCGGCACGGACGCCCGGACACAAGAGCCTGAAGAGGCTGATTCACGCCATTGAATGTCTGAATCGCCGACGTTGAAGAATTCGCGGATTCGAGGCCTGTATCCGCGTGCGATTTCCCGGATACTTTCGGTTACCCGCCGAAAGAAACGTACCGGTCGGTAACGGGTGGGTCGACCGGGGCGGGCACTGCTTGGCCCATGAAACTGAACCGGCGGGCACCACGAAGCCCTCCCTGCCGGCGCCCCTGTGCACGGGGCCTCGGCGGGGAGGGCCTCGGGGTTCCTCAGCGCTGGTAGCGGGCCAGGACCCGGTTGCCGTCGTCCACCAGACGCTTCCTCAGCTCGTCCGCCCCGATCGCCCCGCTGTAGTACTCCTGGAGGGCCGGTGTGGCGACCTTGTCCTTCCACTCCGGGTAGCCCCGCACCGACTGGGCGGGCGCCGGCCGCAGTGCCTTCGCGACGGCCGCACCGGTCGCCCAGCCGTTCTCGGCGGTGTGCAGGGACGGGTCGGCGAGGGCCGCGGTGCCGGTCGGGAGCATCCAGTCGCCCTTGGCCAGCCGCACCATGTTCGGCGGCCGCAGCAGGAAGTCGATGAACTGCGCGGCCTCCTTCTTGTGCGGGCTGGCCTCCGAGACGGACAGGGTCTGCGGGCTCACCCCCTGGGCGAGGCCCGCACTGCCCGCGGGAGCCGGCAGGACCGTCCACTCGAAGCCCTCGGGGGCCTGTTCGACGACCTGCTGGCGGTACGAGAAGCCCAGCGGAACCATCGCGTACTTGCCGCCGAAGAACCCGGGAAGGGTGTCGGAGCCGCCCATGCCGAGTGCGGTGCGCACGGCACTGCGGTCGGTGTTGACCTGGTCGTGGATGGTGCCGGGGACGATCCGGTCGCCCTCGCCCGCGCGGATGGTGACCTTGCCGTCGGCACCGCGGTGGAAGAGCCGGCCGCCGCCGGAGAGCCCGAGGTTCAGCGTGACGGAGACCGGTTCCTTCAGCGGCCAGGCGATGCCGTACCGCCCCTTGCCCGTCAGTTCCCCGGTGACCTGCCGGAACTCGGACCAGCTCCAAGGGTGTTCGGGGGTCGGGATGCGGACCCCCGACTCCGCGAGGATCTTGGTGTTGGCGATCAGGACGCGGGGCTCCTGGAGGAACGGCACTCCGTAGACGCCGTCCCCGAAGGTGGTGGTGGACCAGCTCTGCTGCGGGATGTCGGCGGTCAGCCGGCCGGGAAGGAGCCCGCGCAGGTCCGCGAGATAGCCGCTGTACGCGAAGTCGGCCAGGTCGTCGGAGGCGTCGTGGATGATGTCCGGCGCCTCGTCGCCCTCGAAGGAGGTGAGCAGCTGGTCGTGGACGGTGTCCCAGCTGCCCTGGACGTAGCTGACGTGGATGTCCGGATGAGCCTCGTTCCACTCCTTCACCAGCTGCTTGTTGGCGTCGACGGACTCCTTCTGCCAGGCCAGCGACTGGAAGCTGAGCTCGATCCGCCCGCCGGTGTCCCGGCCGTCGTCCGTCCCGGCGCAGCCGGTGAGCAGCAGGGCCAGTGCGGTGGCCGCCGCGGCGGCCGTCCTGCGCAGCGATGCCCGCATCAGCTCTTCACCGCCCCGGCCAGCATGCCGCCCGTGATCCGCCGCTGGATGATCGCGAAGATGACCAGCGAGGGCAGGGTGGCGAGGAACGCGGCGGCGGCGAGCGGCCCGAGGTCGGCCGCGCCCTCCGCACCGATGAAGTGGGTCAGTACGACCGGCAAGGTCTGCTTCTCCGGTGTCTTGAGCAGGACGAGCGCGAAGAAGAGCTCGTTCCACGCGGTGATGAAGGCGAAGAGCGCGGTGGCGACGATCCCGGGGGCCAGCAGCGGGGCGGTGACCGAGACGAGCGTCCGCAGCCGGCCCGCTCCGTCGACCGAGGCGGCCTCCTCCAGCTCGGCGGGCACGGCCCGTACGTATCCGACCAGCATCCAGAGCGCGAAGGGCAGCGCCCAGACGACGTACACCATGATCAGGCCCCACAGGGTGTTGATCAGATGGAGGTTCTTCAGGATCAGGAAGAGCGGGATGATCAGCAGGACGAGCGGGAACGCCTGGCTGATCACGACCCAGCCGGTGGCCGCCGTCGAGAGCCTGGAGCGGCGGCGGGCCATCACGTACGCCATGGGCGTGGCGACGAGGACGGCGATGAAGGCGGCGCAGAGAGCGGCGATCAGCGAGTTGGCGGCGGCCTCCAACAGCGGCTGTTCGTCGAACGCCGTGCGGAAGTTGCCGAGCGTCGGGTTCTCCGGGATCCAGGTGGGATGCAGGGAGCCCAGCTCGCGGGCCGGTTTGAAAGCGGTGGAGACCAGCCACAGGAACGGGAACGCCAGGAAGACGAGATAGCCGAGGAGCGCGGCGTACTGTCCGGCGCGTGCGGCTCTTCCGGTGCGCATGCTCATCGGTCCTCGCCTCCCCTGAGCCGGCCGGCGAGATACACGGCGAGGATCACGGAGATCACCGCGACCATCACGCAGCCCATCGCCGCCGCGTACCCGAACTGCCCGTAGTGGAAGGCCTCTTCGTACGCGAAGAGCATCGGCAGCCGGGTGCGGCCGCCGGGTCCGCCGTTGGTCAGTACGTAGACCAGGGCGAAGGAGTTGAAGTTCCAGATGAAGTTGAGCGCGGTGATGGAGAGCGCGACGGGCCGGAGCACCGGCCAGGTGACGGTACGGAAGCGGCGCCAGGCCCCGGCGCCGTCCAGGGCGGCCGCCTCGTGGAGTTCGTGCGGGGTGTTCTGCAGCCCCGCGAGCAGGGCGACGGTGGTCTGGGGCATGCCGGACCAGATCCCCACGACGATCACGGCGGGCAGGGCGGTGGCGAGTCCGGTGAGCCAGTCCCGGCCGTCGCCGAGGCCGAGGTCGCGGATGGTCTCGTTGAGGATGCCGGCGTCCGGGTTGTAGACGAGCCGCCACATGAGGCCCACCACCACCTCGGGCATCGCCCACGGAATGATCGCCAGGGCCCGTGCCAGCCAGCGCAGCCGCAGCTTCTGGTTGAGCAGCAGGGCGAGGCCGAGGGCCAGTACGAACTGCGGGACGGTGACGCCGAACGCCCAGACCAGGCCGATCCGGAACGAGTCCCAGAAGAGGGTGTCGTGGAGCAGGTCCTGGAAGTTCAGTCCGCCCACCCACTGGGTGGAGCGGGTACGGCCGGACTGGGCGTCGGTGAAGGCCAACGTGATGCCGTAGAGCAGGGGGCCGACGCTCAGGACCAGGATCGGGATCAGCGCGGGCAGCACCAGGAACCAGGTACCGGCGCTCCGGTTGACCGGCCGGGACCGTCTGTCCTGCGGGCCGCCGGGTGGGCCATGCCTCTCGGTACGTACGGTTGCACTCGCTAATGTCACGAATCCGCCCCCTTGCGTCATTCGATCGGATTCACACCGTTCTGGCCGCTCAGGTGGCCTCCGTCATCGTGCTGACGGTCCGTCGGTTCGTCAAGCGGGCCTGCACTGATGCGAAAATCGGAGTCATGAACGAGATGCGTGCGCGTGAGGTGCTGACCGCTGCCGGGCTGTCCGGCGGTGCGGAGCTGCTCGCGATGGGTGAGAACGCGGTGTTCGCCGTCGGCGACCTGGTGGTCAAGGTCGGCCGGGACGCCGTGCGCCACCCGGAACTGCGGGAACGGGCAGAACGCGAGGTGGCCGTCGCCCGGTGGCTGGCCGCCTCGGACGTGCCTGCCGTACGGGCCGCCGAGCCCGCGGCGCGCCTGGTCGAGGGGCACCCCGTGACCCTCTGGCACCGGCTGCCCGATGCCGTACGCCCCCCGGAGCCGCGGGATCTGGCGCCGCTGCTCACCCTGGTGCACGCGCTGCCCGCCCCGGAGGGGCTCGCCCTCCCGCGCCGCGAACTGCTGGGCGGGGTCGAACGCTGGCTGCGGCTCGCGGGCGATGCGATCGACCCGGCCGACGCCGACTATCTGAGGGAGCGCCGCGACGGCTTCGCGGCGGCCGCCGCCGCTCTGGTCCCCCATCTGCCGCCGGGGCCGATCCACGGCGACGCGCTGCCCCGTAACGTCCACGTCGGTCCGGACGGTCCGGTGCTGGTCGATCTGGAGACCTTCTCCGCGGATCTGCGCGAGCACGATCTGGTGGTGCTGGCGCTGTCCCGGGACCGGTACGGCCTGGCGCCCGAGGCGTACGACGCCTTCACCGCCGCGTACGGCTGGGACGTGCGTGAGTGGGAGGGTTGCGCGGTGCTCCGCGGGGCCCGGGAGACGGCCAGCTGTGCGTGGGTGTCCCAGCACGCGCCGGCCAATCCGAAGGCGCTCGCGGAATTCCGCCGCCGGGTGGCCTCACTGCGCGACGGCGACACGGCGGTGCGGTGGTATCCGTTCTGAGCACCGCCCGCTGAACCCGGCCGCGGGGCCGGACCGTCAGCCGGTGGCGACCCCGGCCGGCTCCCGCAGCGGCCAGTGGCCGTCGATCACCGCGTCGGCCGTCCCCTTGCGGCGCAGGAACTGCTGGAAGTCCGCCGCCCATTGCGCGTACCACTCAACCTGGCGCTCGTGCAGCTCGGCGGCGGTCAGCTCGGCCACCGAGCCGTGCCGCTCGGCTATGGCGTACGCCACCCGGACCGCGGCCAGCGCGTCCGCCCCCGCGTCATGGGCTCCGCCGTGCACCACGCCGTACTCGACGCAGACCGCCTCCAGGTTGCGCTTGCCCTTGCGGTAGCGGTCGACGGCCCGGTCGATGGTGTACGGGTCGATGACGGGGCCGATCCCGGTCCCGTCGAGCCGGTCGCTCAGCGACGGCAGCCCGTGCCGCCGCAACTCCGCCGTGAGCAGCGTCAGGTCGAAGGCCGCGTTGTACGCGACGACCGGAACGCCCCGGCGCCAGTAGCCGGTGAGGGTGTCGGCGATCTCGTCGGCCACCTCGCGCGCCGGCCGGCCCTCCGCCGCCGCCCGCTCGCTGCTGATGCCGTGGATCGCCGAGGCCTGCGCGGGGATCCGGATGCCCGGATCCGCCAGCCAGGCGCGCTGCCGCACCGGCTCCCCGTCCCGGCCGCCGACGCCTACGACCGCGGCTGTCACGATCCGGGCCTCCAGCGGTTCCGTGCCCGTCGTCTCCAGGTCGAAGCCGACCAGCGCCTCCCGGTGCCAGCTCATCCCGTACCTCCTTCGTGGTGCTCTCCCCCAGGTGCTGACCACCCTCGCACGCGCCACTGACAACGCGGTCGCGGCCCCTCGTTCAGGAGACGGGCCGGGAGTCCGCCCACACCGACTCGAACTCCTCGCGGTACGTCTCGAAGAGTCCGTGCTCGTTGTCCTGCCCCGCCCGGACCACGGCGCGCCCGCCGCCGCGCAGCACCAGCACGGGCGCCTCCATGCCGCGTGCGCGCCGCAGATAGGTCTGGACGACCCCGACCGCGTCCGTCCCGTCCCCGTCGACCAGATAGGCCGTGAAGCGCGGGGTCTCGTCGAACACATGGATCTCGAAGGCGCCCGGATCGCGGAGCTTGGAGCGGACCCGGCGCATGTGGAGGATGTTCATCTCCACCGACCGGCTCAGCTCACCCTTCTTCAGGCCCAGCTCCCGCTCCCGGCGCTTGACCGCGCTGCTCGCCGGGTTGATGAAGAGCAGCCGCACCCGGCAGCCGGACTCGGCGAGCCGGATGAGCCTGCGGCCGGAGAAGTTCTGCACCAGCAGGTTGAGCCCTATGCCGATCGCGTCGAGCCGGCGCGAACCGCCGAAGAGGTCCTCGGCGGGCAGCTGGCGCTGGAGCCGCACCCGGTCGGAGTGGACGGAGACCACGTCCGCGTACCGGTCGCCGACCAGCTCCTCGACGGCGTCGACCGGGAGCCGGTCGGCCGACGGGACCCCGGCGCCGCTGCCCAGGATCTCCAGGAGCCGGGCGGAGGCGCGCTCGGCCTGGGCAAGCACCGCCTCGTTCAGGGCGCGGTTGCGGGAGACCACGTTGCGGGCGACCTCCAGCTCGTCGAGCGCCAGCTCCACCTCTCGCCGGTCGTCGAAGTACGCCTCGAAGCACGGCCAGTGCTGGACCATCAGCTCACGCAGCTGGGGCAGCGTGAGGAAGCTGAGGACGTTGTCGTCGGCCGGGTCCAGCAGGTAGCCCTTGCGGCGCGAGACCTCGCGCACGGCGACGGCGCGCTGCACCCACTCCTGCCCGGCGGGCCCGGCGGCGGCCACCACCCAGTCCTCGCCGTGGACCGGCTCGTAGATGGGCCGGAGCACCGCGGCGACCACGGCACGCAGCCGCTGCTCCACGAGATTCAGCCAGATGTAGGCCCGTCCGGCCCGCTGCGCGCGCGTACGCACCTCGCTCCAGGCGTCCGCTCCCCAGTCCAGCTCCGCGCCGATCTCCATGGGCTGCGCAAGCGAT
Source organism: Streptomyces sp. NPDC001933 (assembly GCF_042890955.1). NCBI lineage: Bacteria > Bacillati > Actinomycetota > Actinomycetes > Kitasatosporales > Streptomycetaceae > Streptomyces > Streptomyces sp. NPDC001933. The sequence goes on from NZ_JBIASS010000002.1 coordinate 292,927, forward strand.
ACCGCCCCTGGCGGGACATCGGTGGAGTCCCCCTCGTGACCCGGGTCACCTGGGGGCAGCTCGAATCCGCCCGAGCTCACCCGCGCACCGCCTTCCACTCCCCCACCAACGATCAAGGAAGGGTACTCCGGGAGCGGGATCCGGTGCAGCCGGATGCACATGCTGCTTCGTCAACTCCCCTGCGGCGCGGGCATGTTCCCGGCGTCAAGATCTGCCGTAGTGAGAGGATTCATAGTGATTAACCACCCCATCCGGGGCCCTGGACCGGGCGAGCGCCGGGTTTCCGGGTCCGGATCCCGGTTCCGGGCTACACGGAGAGGCCCGAAGTTGACCGGACCGCGTGACGTGCCGGTCGGTCCTAGGTAGCCGCACCTCTTTCGGGGAAGATCTGGCTCAGGGCCTGTCGGGCGGATCAGGGGTCGGACGGGCCCTTGCAGCCGCAAGCCCCAGGCACCCGGATCAGAAGTGGAAGGGTCGAACCTATGCAGGTCTGGCCGGGACAGGCGTACCCCCTCGGTGCCACGTACGACGGCGCCGGGACCAACTTCGCGGTCTTCTCGGAGGCCGCCAGACGAATCGAGTTGTGCCTGCTGCACGACGACGGTTCCGAGACGGCGGTGGAGCTCAGGGAGACCGACGCCTTCGTCCGCCATGCCTACCTGCCCGGGGTGATGCCCGGTCAGCGGTACGGATTCAGGGTCCACGGACCGTACGAACCGGAGCGCGGCGCCCGCTGCAATTCGGCCAAGCTGCTGCTCGACCCGTACGCCCGTGCCGTCGCCGGGCAGATCCGGTGGGGCGAGGCGGTGTACGGCTATCCGTTCGGCCGGCCCGACGCGCGCAACGATCTCGACTCGGCGCCGCACACCATGACCTCGGTGGTGGTCAACCCGTACTTCGACTGGGGCGACGACCGGCGGCCCCGAACGGACTACCACCGCACGGTGATCTACGAGGCCCATGTGAAGGGCCTGACGATGCTCCACCCGGGGCTGCCGAAGGAGCTGCGCGGCACCTACGCGGGGCTGGCCCATCCGGAGGTGATCGCCCATCTGACGGAACTGGGCGTCACGGCCATCGAGCTGATGCCGGTTCACCAGTTCGTCCAGGACCACCGGCTGGCGGACGCGGGGCTGGCCAACTACTGGGGCTACAACACCATCGGTTTCTTCGCCCCGCACAACGCCTACGCCTCCTGGGGCGACCGGGGCGAGCAGGTGCTGGAGTTCAAGCAGGCGGTGCGGGCGCTGCACCAGGCCGGCATCGAGGTGATCCTCGACGTGGTCTACAACCACACCGCGGAGGGCAACCATCTGGGCCCGACGCTCTCCTTCCGGGGCCTGGACAACGCCTCGTACTACCGGCTGGCGGACGACCAGCGGTACTACATGGACACCACGGGGACCGGGAACTCCCTGCTGATGCGGTCACCGCACGTGCTCCAGCTGATCATGGACTCGCTGCGGTACTGGGTGACCGAGATGCATGTGGACGGCTTCCGCTTCGACCTGGCGGCGACCCTGGCCCGGCAGTTCCACGAGGTGGACCGGCTGTCGTCGTTCTTCGACCTGGTGCAGCAGGACCCGGTGGTCAGCCAGGTGAAGCTGATCGCCGAGCCGTGGGACGTGGGCGAGGGCGGCTACCAGGTGGGGAACTTCCCGCCGCTGTGGACCGAGTGGAACGGCAAGTACCGGGACACCGTGCGGGACCTGTGGCGGGGCGAGCCGCGGACCCTCGCGGAGTTCGCGGGGCGGCTGACCGGGTCGTCGGACCTGTACCAGGACGACGGGCGGCGGCCGCTCGCCTCGATCAACTTCGCCACCTGCCACGACGGGTTCACGCTGCACGACCTGGTCTCGTACAACGACAAGCACAACGAGGCGAACGGCGAGGGCAACCGGGACGGCGAGAGCCACAACCGGTCCTGGAACTGCGGCGCGGAGGGGGACACCGACCAGCCGGAGATCCTCGACCTGCGGACGCGGCAGATGCGGAACTTCATCGCCACGCTGATGCTGTCGCAGGGCGTGCCGATGCTGAGCCACGGCGACGAGTTCGCACGCACCCAGCGGGGCAACAACAACGCGTACTGCCAGGACAGCGAGTTGTCGTGGGTGCACTGGCCAGATCCGGACGAGGCGGCTCAGGAAAAGGCGGACGGCGCCGACCGGGGCGGGGCGGACACCGGGGGCAGCAGTCTGCTGGAGTTCACCCGGGCGATGGTGTGGCTGCGCCGCGACCATCCGGTCTTCCGACGCCGCCGGTTCTTCCACGGCCGTCCGGTCGAGGGCACGCACGACGAGCTCTCGGACATCGCGTGGTTCACACCGGAGGGCGGCGAGATGAAGCAGCGGGACTGGCAGGCCGCGCACGCCAAGGCTCTGACGGTCTTCCTCAACGGTCACGCGATCTCGGAGCCGGGGCCGCGCGGCGAGCGGATCTCCGACGACTCGTTCCTGCTGATGTTCAACGCGAGCGCGGAGACGCTGGAGTTCTCCGTTCCGGTGAATCACGGCCGGCAGTGGCTGGTGGTGGTCGACACGGCGCGCCCGGTCGGAGTCATGCCCGGCTCGGGGCCGAAGGTGGCGGGGGGCGATCGGGTGACGCTGGTCGGGCGCAGCATGGCGGTGCTGCAGCGGCCCGCGTAGGCCCGAGGGCCGTCCGGCCGCCGGGGAGGACACCGCCGGTCGAGCCCTTTGCGGCATTCCGTGACACAGAAGCCGCCAGGCTGGGTACGAACGTCCGCATGACGCCCACCGCCACCTACCGGCTCCAGCTCCAGCCCGACTTCCCGTTCTCGGCCGCCGGGGAGGCCGTGCCGTATCTCGCCTCGCTCGGCGTCTCCCATCTGCATCTGTCCCCGGTCCTCGAAGCCGTACCCGGCTCCCGGCACGGCTACGACGTCGTCGACCACGGCCGGGTACGCGCCGAGCTCGGCGGTGAACAGGGGCTGCGGGAGCTGGCCCGCACGGCGCGCGGGCACGGTCTCGGACTGATCGTGGACATCGTGCCGAACCACATGGCCGCCGTCCCCCGCCACAACCACGCGCTGTGGGAGGTGCTGCGCGAGGGCCCCGGATCACCGTACGCCCGCTGGTTCGACATCGACTGGGCGGCGGGCGGCGGGAAGGTGCTGCTGCCGGTGCTCGGCGGGCCGATCGGCGACGAGCTCGGCGGGCTCCTGGTGGACGGCGAGGTGCTGCGCCACGGCGAGCAGGAGTTCCCGCTGCGGACCGGCACGGCCGGGCTGCCGCTGCAGGAGCTGCTGGACGCCCAGCACTACCGGCTCGGCTGGTGGCGGCTGGCCCGCACCGAGCTGAACTACCGGCGGTTCTTCACGATCTCGGAGCTCATCGGGGTACGGGTGGAGGACCCCGAGGTCTTCGCCGCCACCCACGGCAAGATCCTCGAACTGGTCCGGGACGGTGTCGTCGACGGGCTGCGCATCGACCACCCCGACGGGCTGGCCGAGCCCGCGGCGTACCTGGAGCGGCTCTCGGCCGCGACCGGCGGGCGGTGGACGGTGGTGGAGAAGATCCTCACCGGCGGCGAGGAGCTGCCCGCGGACTGGGCCGTGGCTGGGACGACCGGGTACGACGCCTTGCACCGCGTGGACGGCCTGTTCCTCGACCCGATGGGCGCCGCGGAGCTGGTCGGCCGCTACCGGGAGTACGCGGGACCCGCCGGCGACCGCGGCGGCTACTGGACGGCGACCGTCCGCCGCGCCGCGTACCGGGTGGTGACGCACGAACTGGCCGCCGAGACCGAGCTGCTGACCCGGCTCGCCGCACGGATCTGCGCCGCCGAGCCCGCGCTGTGCGATCACGCCCCGTGGACGCTGCGCACCGCCTTGCGCGAACTGATGGTGCGGATGCCCGTCTACCGCCCGTACGTGACGGCCGGCGGGGCCTGCACCACGACGGCCGGGGAGACGCTGTCGGACGCGGTCGTGCGGGACGCGAAGGCGATGTTCACCGTCGCGGAGGAGGCGTCGGCCGTCGACGTGGTCCGGGAGCTGGCGCTGGGGCGGCTGGGCGAGGGGCCCGAGCGGGCCGCGTTCTGCGTCCGGTTCGCCCAGACCGCCTCGGCGTTGCGCGCCAAGTCGGTCGAGGACACGGCGTTCTACCGGTACGTGCCGCTGATCTCGGCGAACGAGGTGGGCGGCGACCCTGGGCAGCCCGCGGTGAAGCCGGAGGAGTTCCACGCGTTCTGTGCCCGGCTGGCCCGCGACTGGCCGGCCACCGGCACGGCGCTGACCACCCATGACACCAAGCGGAGCGCCGATGTACGGGCCCGGATCGCGGTGCTGACGGAGTGCCCGCAGTCGTGGTCCGGGCTGCTGACGGAGCTGGACCGGGCGACCCCGGCCACCGCTCCGGATCCGCAGCTCGCCTGGCAGGCCTGGCAGACGGCGGTGGGCTGCGCGAAGCTGCCGGACGGCGAGATGGCGGGCCGTCTTGAGCCGGCGCTGCTGAAGGCGGTCCGCGAGGCGGGGCTCTTCACCGGCTGGACCGAGCCCGATGCGGCGTACGAGCGGGCGGTGACGGACTTCGTGGCGGCCGGGCCTGCCGCGAGCGGCGGTCCGGTGCGCGAGACGCTGGAGCGGTTCGCGAGCACGCTCGACCCCTATGTGCGGGCCAATGTGCTGGGGGCGGCGCTGGTGCAGCTGACGATGCCGGGTGTGCCGGATCTGTACCAGGGCACGGAGCGGGAGTACGTGGCGCTGGTCGACCCGGACAACCGGCGGCCGTTCTGCGAGCCGTCCCTGGACGGGGCCCTCGGCGAGAAGGGCGAGCTGACGGCGGCCACCCTGCGGCTGCGGCGCGAGCGGCCGGAGGTGTTCGGTGAGTCCGGTACGTACGCCCCGCTGGGCGCGCGGGGCCCGGCGGCCGCGCACTGTCTGGCGTTCTGCCGCTCCGGCGAGGTGGTCACCGCGGTGACCAGGCTGTCGTTGCGGCTGGCGGAGTCGGGCGGCTGGCACGACACGGAGCTGGTGCTGCCGGACGACGGGCCGTGGACCGATCTGCTGGCGTCCGGTCGGAAGTTCACCGGGAGCTCGGTCGCGCTCGCCGAACTCTTCGCCGCGCGGCCGGTGGCGCTGCTCAGCCGGGCCGGACGAGGAGGGCCCGCGGACCTCGGGTGAGCAGCCCGGTGCCGGCCGGGCGGAATCCGTCCGCCCAGCGGAGCCGGGGCATCGCGTCGAGCAGCGCGCGCAGGCCCTGGCGGGCCTCCAGCCGGCCGAGCAGGACGGCGGGGCAGGACACGGGGCCGGTGAGGGACCGGCCCTGGTCACGGCGGAAGGGGTCGAAGAGGTCGGGGGCGGCGAACCGTTCCGGATCGCGGCCGGCCGCGCCGATCAGGCAGGCGACGTCAGCCCCGGCGGGCAGGGTGCCGCCGCTGAGGGTGACCTCGGTGACGGTACGGCGCAGCACCACCTGGACCGGCGGGTCGCGGCGCAGCGACTCCGTCCAGGCCCGGTCGGCCAGGGCCGGTTCGACGCGCAGGGCGGTGAGGAGGTCGGGGGCGTCCAGCACATTGGCGAGGAGGGAGGCGAGCGCCCTCTCGCGGAGGCCGGTGTGCCGGGTGCAGGGGGTGGCCGCGGTCGCGGTGGCGGTCACGGCGCCGGGCGGGGGGTCGTACGCGATGCCGGGCGCGGTGCCGCAGGCGATGCCGGGCGTGGTGCCGGACAGCCGGTCGGTGTAGCGTCGGGCGCTCACGCCGGGGGCGGCGCCGAAGGGCAGCCAGCGGCAGAACTCCTCGACGAGATCGGCCTGTTGGCGGCACGCGATGCGGCGCGCCAGCACGTACGCGGTCCGCTCGATGCGCGCTGCCATGTGACGTGGCACCGCCGCGAGCTCCGGCATGTGACGTGGCACTGCTTCGAACTCCGGCATGTGACGTGGTACCGCTTCGAACTCCGGCATGTGACATGGCACGGGTCCGGGTGCCGCCGGGCGCTGATCGCGCGGCACGCAGCGGGGGCTGCCGTGGCAGAGACCGAGCGGGGCGGGGGCGCCGCGGGGTGCGGCGTCGTGCGGGAGGCCGGTGAAGCGGGGGTCGGTGAGGGCCGTGGCCACGTCCGCGTACCGGCTGACCAGCCAGGCGCGCAGGGGCGCGTCGTAGCTGAGCGGGTACTCCTCGCGCAGGACCCGGTAGAGGCGGTACGGGTCACGCGCCGCACCGGGCGCGAGCAGGCTGGGGCCGGCGTCCGGGCGGGGGCCGCGCACCGGTCGGCGCCCTCGGCGGCCGAGGTCCGGTGCGGATATGCCTTCCGGCACGTCGGCCTGCATCCGTACCCCCGGGGCGTCAGGGCGCCGGTGTACGGCGCGGTTTTCCATCAGGGAAACACCGGCAGGGGCGTCGCGCAGTCGGCGTACGGCCGTACGGGTGAGGGCGACGCTCCCCGGGCCGGGCGGCCTCAGCCTGTCGTCGTACGGGAGCCCAGTGGCCCGGAGCCCGCGAGGAGATCCGTGAACGCGGCGGCGGCCCCCGTGAGTTCCACGCGGGAGAAGACCGCCAGCCCACGCCGCCACGGAGGCTCGACGGCGAGGACCGCGCAGTCCTCGCCGACCGCTCCCCGCACGACATGCGCCGGCGCCGTGGCGACACCGACCCCGGCCGCCGCCATCCGTACCGCGGTCGACGTGTGTTCGGTACGCACCGCCGTACGGGGTGTGAAGCCGGCCTGCCCGCAGGCCAGGTCCAGGAACGCCTGGCCCTGGACCACGGGTTCCATCGCGCAGCGCACCCAGGGCCGGTCGGCCAGCTCCGGCAGACGGACCGAGGCGCGTCCGGCGAGCGGGTCGTCGAAGGGGACCACCAGGACGATCTCCTCCTCGCCGACCGGGACGACGGGCCCCGGCCAGCGCGCGGGCGGCGGGCCGACCGCGAGGTCGGCGGTGCCGCGTTCGAGCTGTTCCTCCAGGGCTTCCGGGGTGGCGTACTCGTGGAGGACGAGAGCGACCCCGGGGTGCGCCCGGCGCCAGCGCGCGAAGACGTCGGGGAGGATGCCGACAGCCACCGCGTGCACCGTCGCGATGTGCAGCTCACCGCCCTCCGCTCCCGCCGCCGCCCGCGCCGCCCGCCGTGCCTGGGCGGCGCTGCGTACGGACCGCTCGGCGTGCGGCAGGTAGGCACGCCCCATCGGGGTCAGGCGCACGCCGCGCGGCAGCCGTTCGAGGAGGGCACCGCCGACGGTCCGCTCCAGGGCCTTGATCTGGTGGGAGAGCGCGGGCTGGGTGACGTGGAGGAGTTCGGCGGCCCGGGTGAACGACGACTCCTCGACGACCGTGAGGAAGTACTCCATCTGTCGCAGGCTCAACACTCTCTCCCCGTGGACCGTACCCATAAGGGCTGTGCATCGATGCCACAGAAACATTGCCTTGGACTCATGGCAAGGGCCGGGCGGAGGCTGTGGCCATGACACGGACAACGACAGCAACGAGAACGGGAACAACCGCAGCGACCGGGACCGAGACCGACGTCCTGGTGATCGGGGGCGGTACGGGCGGATACTCCACCGCTCTGCGGGCCGCCGCCCTCGGCCTGGAGGTGGTCCTCGTGGAGCGCGACAAGGTGGGCGGCGCCTGTCTGCACCGCGGCTGCATTCCCAGCAAGGCGATGCTGCACGCCGCCGAACTCGTGGACGGCATCGCGGAGGCCGGGGAACGGTGGGGGGCGAAGGCGACCCTGGACTCGGTGGACTGGCCGGCCCTGGTCGCCGCCCGGGACGACATCGTGGCGCGCAACCATCGCGGGGTGGTGGACCACCTGGCGCACGCGGCGGTCGAAGTGGCGTACGGGAGCGCCGAGTTGACCGGCCCGCGCAGTGCGTACGTCACCGGTCGCGGGACGGTCGTCGCGCGCCGCGGCATCGTACTGGCGACCGGGTCGCGACCGCGCATGCTGCCGGGGCTGCAGGCCGACGGGCACCGCGTCGTCACCAGCGACGACGCGTTGTTCGCGCCGGGGCTGCCGCGGTCCGTCCTGGTGCTGGGCGGCGGGGCGATCGGCGTCGAGTACGCCTCGTTCCACCGGTCGATGGGCGCCGATGTGACGCTGGTGGAGGCCGCGGACCGGCTCGTGCCGCTGGAGGACGTCGATGTGTCGCGCCATCTGACCCGCGGTCTGAAGAAGCGCGGGATCGACGTACTCACCGGGGCACGGCTGACGGACGCGGGCGTGGTCTCCGACGGGGTGGTCGCGACGGTACGCACCTCGCGCGGCGAGACGCGCACCGTGCGGGCCGAGCGGCTGCTCGTCGCGGTGGGGCGCGTGCCGGTGACCGAGGGGCTCGGACTCGCGGCGGCGGGGCTGGCCGTCGACGGGCGCGGCCATGTCGCGCCCGCCGACTGGTCCCGGCTCGAAACGTCCGTGCCGGGCATCCATGTGGTGGGCGATCTGCTGCCGCCGCCGTCCCTCGGGCTGGCCCACGCCTCGTTCGCGGAGGGGCTGCTCGTCGCCGAGACGCTGGCCGGACTGAGCACACCCGCGGTGGACTACGCCGCCGTCCCCCGGGTCACGTACTCGTCCCCGCAGACCGCCGCGGTGGGCCTGACCGAGGCCCAGGCCCGTGACGCCGGGCACGACGTCACGGTGGGCAGCATGCCGCTGACCGCCGTGGCCAAGGGGATGGTGCACGGGCGGGGCGGCCTGGTGAAGGTGGTCGCCGAGCGGGGCGGCCGGGTCCTCGGGGTGCATCTCGTCGGGCCGCAGGTCTCCGAGATGATCGCCGAGAGCCAGCTGATCGTCGGCTGGGACGCCGAACCCGCCGATGTGGCCCACCACGTCCACGCGCATCCGACGCTCTCCGAGGCGGTCGGCGAAGTCTTTCTCACCCTCGGCGGGCGCGGGTTGCACCAGCGGTCCTGAGCCGGACACCGACGGCCCCCGGAAGTGCCAGGAAGCTCGGAAGGTGCTCAGACGGATCTCGGAGGGAGCTCGGACGGAGCTCGGACGGAGCTCGGACGGAGCTCGGACGGAGCTCGGAGGAAGCTCGAAAGGCCCCTGGATTGCGCCTCTCAGGCCGGCGGGCCGAGGACGGGTGCGGAGAGCCGGAAGCTCATCCGGCCGAAGCTCACCTGGTCCCCGTCGCGGACCGGGACCACGCCGGTGACCCGCTGGCCGTTGACGCAGGTGCCGTTGGTCGAGCCGAGGTCGCGCAGCAGCCAGCGGCCGCCCTGGGCGGTGAGCTCCGCGTGGAGCCGGGAGACGGTCTCGTGGTTGAGCCGCAGCCCGTTGCCCGGATCGCGGCCGATCAACAGGGGGTGCGGGCTCGGGGCGGGGAGCAGGAGCTTGGGGAGCCGCTCGGTCTGCCAGACCCGGCGCACCCGGCCGGGAAATCCGGACACCCCGCTCACGACCCGGAGTATCCGCCGGGACCAGCGGCCCTCGCCCTCCAAGTCGGCGGTGAGTGCCTCCAGTTCCTCGGAGCGCCGGGCGGTGAGGGCCAGCTCCATGCGCCGCATGAAGGTGTCATGGGAGAGCCTGCCCTGTGCCGCGCCGTCTCTGAGCACGCCGAGCACACGGTCGCGCTGGGCGTCGGACAGCCGCACGGGATACGTGTGGGACTCGAAGGAGGACGTCACACGGCCAATTGTCGGTCCGACCGCCCCGGAGTGTCCAGAACGTGCCCGTATCCCGCCCCTGGGCCGCGAAGGGAGCGCGTGGCCGTGCACGGAGCGTGCGGCCGCGAAGGGAGAGCTGCGCCGTACAGGGAGCGCGTGGCCGCGGATATCCCCGCGCACGGCCGTGGAGTCGTTGCTACTGTCTCCCGCCGCAGGCCGCCCGGCATCCGCCGGAAGGCACGCCTGCGCATTTCAAGGAGCTTGTGTGACCCCTGCACCACAGGAACTGACCATCCGTCCGCTCGCCGGTCCCGAGGAGCTCGGGCTCTTCCTCCAGCTGTCGTACACCCTCGATCACGAACTCGCCGACGACCTGGAGAGCGGGCGTCGCCGTCCCGAGTGGATGTGGGTGGCGCTGCGCGGCGAACGCCTGGTGGCGCGGATCGCGTGGTGGAGCCTGGGCGGGGAGGAGCCCCTGCTCCTCGACTTCTTCGACCTGGACGACACCCTGCCCGAGCCCGAACGCGGCGAGACGGGGCTGAAGCTGCTGGAGACGGCAACGGCAACGGTCGTGCCCGCCGGCGCCCCGCGGCCCGAGTACGGCCGCTTCGTACCGGCCGACTGGCGCGAGGACCCGGCCGCCCGCGAGGTCGTCGAGGCCCGGATCCGGGTCATGGAGCGCTCCGGTGCGCGGATGCTGGTCGAGCGGCTCCGGCTGGAGTGGCGCGCCGGTACGGCGGTCCCCGCCGACAGCGGCCGGCTCCGGTTCCGTCCGGTCGACGGGCGCGAGGACCTCCTCGCGCTGATGACACCGGTGATGGAGGGCACCCTCGACGCCCACGGGCAGGCCGATCTGGCGACCGGGCTCAGTGCCCGCGAGGCCGCCGAGAAGCACTACGACGAGGAACTGGCGAAGTACCGGACCCCGCGCGAGTGGTGGCGCATCGCCGAACTCCCGGACGGTGAACCGGTCGGGTTCGTCATCCCGGCCCGCAACAACTACAACCCGATCGTCGCGTACATCGGTGTGCTGCCCGCCCACCGCGGCCACGGCTACATCGACGACATCCTCGCCGAGGGCACCCGGGTACTGGCCGCGCAGGACGGCGTGGAACGCATCCGGGCCGCCACAGATCTCGGCAACGTACCGATGGCCAAGTCCTTCGCACGCCTCGGGTACGTGAACTTCGAGCGCTCCTTCGACATGGTCTGGGACTGAATTCGGGACTGAATACGGTGGACGGCCCGCCGGACCACCGGTTACGGTGACGGCTCCGCCCGAGAACCGAGGAAGGAGGCGAGAACAGTGCGTACACCCACCATTTCGTTCCCGCGCTCCCGTCCCGTTCGCCGGGCGGCTTCGGTTTCTGTCTGACCGGGAGCGCACCGCTTCTTCCGGAGGACTGTTCCATGACCGATCCGGTCATCCGCGCGCTCACCGAGAGCGACGCACATCTTTTCCACACCATGCGGGGCCGTGACCTCGTCGGCCGCGCCGCGTTCGGGCACCGGTACGCCACGACGGACGACGGCGGCGACTACCGCCCCGAGTGGACCTGGGTCGCCCTGCGCGACGGTGTCGTGGTGGCCCGTGCCGCCTGGTGGGGCGGGCCCCACGACACCGAGCCGGTGCTGCTCAACTGGTTCGACTTCGCCGACGGCGAGGAGGCGGCGGGCGCCGAACTGCTGCGCCGCGCCCCGCTGCACACCGAGTACGAGCTGATCCTGCCGGCCGACTGGCGGGAGCGGCCCGACGTCCGGGCCGCCGCCGAGGGCCGGATCTCCGCCGCCCGCGCGGCCGGGATGAAGCCGCTGGTCGAGCGGTACAGCTACCGGTGGACACCGGAGTTCGGCCTGCCCGAGCGCCCGGGGCGGCTGGAGTTCCGGCCGGAGCCGGACGACGAGGTGATCCTCGACGTGCTGCGCCGGGTCCACACCGTCACACTGGACGCCCATGCCCGGAAGGCCATCGAGGCCGGCGGTCTGGAGCAGGCGGCGCGGGAGGAGCTCGACTTCTTCCACTGGTGCCCCTCGCCGCGTTCCTGGTGGCAGTTGGCGTACACCCGCGAGGGCGAACTGGCGGGCATCCAGGTGCCCGCCCACAACCCGTCCGGGCCGTGCGTCGGCTTCATCGGGGTCGTGCCCGAGCAGCGGGGGCACGGCTACGGGTACGACCTGCTCGCGGAGTGCACGCACTTCCTCGCTGCCGAGGGCGCCGGGTTCATCGCGGGCGCCACCGACCGGGGCAATGTGCCGATGGCGGCCGCGTTCGCGCGGGCCGGTCACCGCATCACCCAGGAACGCATCCATCTGATGTGAGTTCACGGGTGAGTTCCGCCAGCCAGTCCAGGCGGAGCCGCTGCGCGGCGGGGACCTTCGCGTCCTCGCCACGTGGCCCCACACCGATCAGCAGGTTGCCGCCCCCGGCCGCCGTCTCCCGTACCAGCGATTCCAGCGCCTCGCGGCCGAGGCACGCCTCGGGCAGGGAGTTGCGGTTGTAGCCGAAGCCTCGGTCGATGCCGCGGGTGATCTCGTACAGGTCGGGGCCGGTGCGGCGGGCGGCCTCCGGGGTGCGGAAGTCGAAGTACGGGGGCCGGCGCGGTACGGAGCCCTCGCCCCGGGCGACGGTGCGGCGTTGCCGGCCGTTGTACAGGGCCTTGGCGCCGGGGAGCGAGAGCGTGCGCCATATCGGTGCGCGGGGCATCAGCCGGTCGTTGACGACGCCGTGCGGGACGGCGAAGCGGTAGTACTCGACCAGCCGCTGGACATCGGTGGGTGAGCCGGGCCAGGCGATGTCGTTCCAGAGGATGTCGGGGCGGTAGCGGCGGATCAGTTCGCGCATCTGGGCGCCCGCGTACGCCGGGTAGCTGCCGCGCGGGACGGCCGAGACGATGTCCGCGCCGGTGCCGATCGGGCGGTCGTCGAAGGTCCGGTCGAGTCCGCCGGAGTAGTGGACCCCGAAGCGCAGCCCCTCGGCCCGGACGGCTTCGGCGAATTCACCGACGACATCGCGTGCGGTGCGCCAGCCGGCCCGGTGCGGGTTGGCCACCTCGGAGGGCCAGAGGCAGAAGCCGTCGTGGTGCTTGGTGACGAGGACCGCGTAACGGGCGCCCGCCGCACGGAAGTCGCGGGCCCACGCGGTGGGGTCCCAGTTCGCCAGGGCGTCGTTGAAGTCGTCCCCGAAGGCGGCGTACGGGCGGGCCCCGTAGGTCGCGCGGTGGTGGGCGGCGACGGGGCTGCCGGGGAACCGGAGCGCGTTCTCGTACCACTCGGCGTAAGGAGTCCAGCCGAGCGGCGCGCGGCGGCCGGCCAGGGGGAGTTCGTCCGCGGGGACGTACCGCGGGGCCCAGCCCGGTACGGAGGCAGGCGTCCAGTGCACGAATATCCCCAGGCCGGCCCGGGACCACCATGAAGCAACCATGCCGCGAAGTATGGATCATCGCGGGCGCCGTGCGTCAGGTCACTGTGCCGGGCTGCCGGTCTTCTGTGCGCGGATCAGGTCGCGGTACCAGGCGTAGGAGTCCTTGGGGGTCCGGCGCAGCGTCTCGTAGTCGATGTGGACCAGGCCGAAGCGCTTGCTGGCGCCCTCGGTCCATTCGACGTTGTCGGTGAGCGACCAGGTGAAGTAGCCGCGCACGTCGACCCCGGCGTCGATGGCGGTGCGCAGGGCCCGCAGATGTCCTTCGAGGTAGGCGATCCGGCGGGTGTCCTCGGCGGGCTCGTCGACGGCGCAGCCGTTCTCGGTGATGTAGAGCGGCGGGAGCCGGTCGCCGTAGCGGCTGTGGAGCTGGACGAGGGTCTCGCGCAGGCCGTCGGGGACGACGGGCCAGCCGAAGTCGGTCTTCTCGTAACCCTCTATCTCCTGGATGCCGAAGGGGAGTTCGGGGGGCATCCGGTAGCCGGAGAAGGTTTCCGGGGTGCTGGTGCCGGGGGCGCCGACGAGGGTGGGGTTGTAGTAGTTGACGCCGTACCAGTCGAGCGGGGTGGAGATGGTCCTCAGGTCGTCCTCGACCGGGCCGGGCATCATCGCGGCGAAGTTCTCGTCGGGGTAGCGGCCGGTGAGGACCGGGTCGGCGAACAGCCAGTTGGTGATCGTGTCGTAGAGCTCCGCGCCCAGGCGGTCCTCCTCACGGTCCCCGGCGGTCCAGACCGGGGTGTGCGAGACGGCGATGCCGATGTTGTCCGCGCCCGCGCCGCGCAGCGCGCGCACGGCGAGGCCGTGGGCGAGGAGCTGGTGGTGGGCGGCGGGCAGGGCGTCGAGGAGGAGGGCGCGGCCCGGTGCGTGCTCGCCGAGGGCGTAGCCGAGCAGTGTCACCTCGGCCGGTTCGTTGATGGTGATCCACATCGGTACGCGGTCGGCGAGGCGCTCGGCGACGATGCCCGCGTACTCGGCGAAGCGGTAGGCGGTGTCCCGGTTGAGCCAGCCGCCCTCCTCGTCGAGCGGCAGCGGGGTGTCCCAGTGGTAGAGGGTGGGGGCCGGGGTGATGCCGTGGGCGCAGAGCTCGTCGACGAGCCGGTCGTAGAAGTCGAGCCCCTGCGGGTTGATCGGTCCGCTGCCGCCGGGCACCACGCGGGGCCAGCTGACGGAGAAGCGGAAGGCGTCGGCGCCGAGGCCGGCCAGCAGGGCGACGTCCTCGCGGTAGTGCTGGTGGAAGCCGGTGCCCCGGGTGGTGTCGGTGCCGTCCTTGATCCGTCCGGGCTGCGCGGCGAAGGCGTCCCAGCCGGAGGGGCCCTTCCCGTCGGTGTCGGCGGCCCCCTCGGTCTGGAAGGCGGACGCGGAGGCCCCCCAGAGGAAGCCCGGCGGGAACGACGGCACGGTCATCTCGGCCTCCACAGCCGTACGAGGGAGTGCGTATTGAGCAGAACCCGATGGGGCAATGATCAGAACCAGACCTTAATCGCCAGTAACGGGCTCGATCCAGTGTCGTGGGCCGGTGATCGTGTCTGTTGCCGACGACGGGGCACGGGCCACGGGGGCGATCAGACGAGGAGCGTTGCATGCTGTTCGAGGTATGGGCACCGGATGCGGACGAGGTGGGGCTGCGGCTGTCGGGCGAGCCGCGGGCGATGGAGCGTGATCCGGCCCGGTCCGGCTGGTGGACGGCCGAGGCGCCGGCGTCGGACGGGGACCGGTACGGCTTCGTCCTGGGCGGGGGCGGGAGCGGGAGCGACGGGAGGGTGCTCCCCGATCCGCGTTCGCGCCGTCAGCCGGACGGGCCGGACGGCGAGAGCGCCGTCGTCGACCATTCGCTGTTCGAGTGGCACGGCGGCTGGGCCGGCCGGGGGCTCGCGGGGGCCGTGCTGTACGAGCTGCACATCGGTACGTACACCGAGGAGGGCACCTTCGACGCGGCGGCCGCCAGACTGGGGCATCTGGCCGAGCTGGGCGTCACCCATGTGTCGCTGATGCCGGTCTGCCCGTTCCCCGGCACGCACGGGTGGGGGTACGAGGGCGTGTCGCTCTGGGCCGTGCACGAGCCGTACGGCGGGCCGAACGGTCTCAAACGATTTGTCGACACGGCGCACGGTCTCGGGCTGGCGGTCCTGCTGGACGTGGTCCACAACCATCTCGGCCCGTCCGGCAATCACCTGCCGGCCTTCGGCCCGTACTTCACCGAGGCCCATCACACTCCGTGGGGGGCGGCGGTCAATCTCGACGCCCCTGGTTCGGACGAGGTGCGGGCATTCCTGCTGGGCAGCGCGCTCGCCTGGCTGCGGGACTACCGGCTGGACGGACTGCGGCTCGACGCGGTCCACGCCCTGGCCGACGGCCGGGCGCTGACCTTCCTGGAGGAGCTGTCCACGGCGGCCGACGCGCTCGCCGCGGAACTGGGCCGTCCGCTGCCGCTGATCGCCGAGTCCGACCTCTGCGACCCGAGGACCACCACCCCGCGCGAATCCGGCGGCATCGGACTGCAGGCCCAGTGGAACGACGACTTCCACCACGCCCTGCACGCCGCGCTGACCGGTGAGTCCCAGGGCTACTACGCGGACTTCGCCCAGGCTCCGCTGACCGCCGTCGCCAAGACCGTGACCAGTGCGTTCTTCCACAACGGCACGTACTCCAGCTTCCGGGGCCGGACCCACGGCCGCCCCGTCGACATCGTCCGCACGCCCGCCCACCGCTTCGTCGGCTACGCCCAGACCCACGACCAGATCGGCAACCGGGCGCTGGGCGACCGGCTCTCCGCGACGCTCTCCCCCGGCCTGCTGGCCTGCGCCGCGACCCTCGTCCTGACCGGACCGTTCACGCCGATGCTGTTCATGGGCGAGGAGTGGGGCGCGCGCACCCCCTGGCAGTTCTTCACCGACCACACCGATCCGGCCCTCGCCGAAGCGGTCCGCAGCGGCCGGCGGCGGGAGTTCGCGGCGCACGGCTGGTCGGCGGACGACATCCCGGACCCGCAGGACCCGGCCACCCGGAACCGTTCCTGTCTGGACTGGAGCGAGCCGTCACGGGAGCCGCACGCCCGCCTGCACGCCTGGTACCGCGAGCTGATCGCACTGCGCCGCGCCCTGCCCGACCTCCACGACCCGGATCTGGCGTCGGTGCGCACCGCCCACGACGAGCAGGCGCGCTGGCTGGCGTACCGCAGGGGCGATCTGCGGATCGCGGTCAACCTGGGCGAGAAGCCGGCCACGATCCCGCTGGGCGGCGGCCGGCGCCGGGGCGGCGGGGACCGGGTGGTGGCGGCGTGGGAGCCGGTGGATGCCCCGGGCGGCGACGGGCTGCTGCACCTGCCGCCGGAGTCGTGCGTGGTGCTGGCCGACGGCTGAGGGGCGCGGGCGCGGCGGCACCGGGCGGTGGCGCGGCGGGGGCGGGGCGAACCTCGCGGCCGCCCCGCCCGTGTCCGGCTACTCGACGATCGCCAGCTCGCGCGCCGTGCTGTTGAGGCGCCGGCCGCCGTCCTCGGTCACGGTCACGATGTCCTCGATCCGTACGCCGAACCGGCCCGGCAGATAGATGCCCGGCTCCACGGAGAAGCACATCCCGGGCACCAGCGGCTGCTCCTCGCCCTCGATCATGTACGGCGGCTCGTGGGTGGTGACGCCGATGCCGTGGCCGGTGCGGTGGATGAAGCGTTCGCCGTAGCCGAACTCGGTGATGACCGCGCGGGCCGCCCGGTCGATCTCCTGGCAGGCGACGCCCGGCCGGACCGCGTTGCAGCCCGCCTCCTGCGCCTCGCGCACGATGTCGTGGACCCGCTGCTCCTCGGCGGTGGGTTCGCCGACGTGGACCGTGCGGGAGGTGTCCGAGCCGTAGCCGTGCTTGAGGCCGCCGAAGTCGAGTACGACCATGTCGCCCCGCTCGATGGTGCGGTCACCGGCCTCGTGGTGCGGGTTGGCACCGTTGGGGCCGGAGCCGACGACCGTGAAGTCGACCTGGGAGTGCCCGAACCGCTTGAGCAGTTCGGCCAGTTCGGCCGCGATGTCGGTCTCCTTGCGGCCCGAGAAGCGCACCTTGAGGATCTCTCCGTACGTGGCGTCGGCGGCGGCTCCGGCGGCGGCGATCCGCTCCAGCTCGTGGGCGTCCTTCACCGCGCGCAGCATCGGCAGCGCCTCGGTGAGCGAGACGTACGAGGTGTCCGGCAGGGTGCGCTGCAGCCCGAGCAGATGCATCGCCCAGGAGTTGTCGCTGATCCCGAACCGGCCCCGGCCGTCGAGCAGCGGGGCGGTGACGGCGTAGGGGTCCTTGCCGTCGGTCCAGTCCCGCAGGGTGAACGCGGGGGCGCCGACGGCCTTCTCGGCGTCCGGGGCCTCCAGCGTCGGAACGACGAGGACCGGGTCCTGGCCCGGCGTGAGGACGAGGACGGTGAGGCGTTCGGTGTTCACGGGCTGGTAGCCGGTGAGGTACACGAGGTCGGGGCCGGGCGCGACCAGTACGCCCGCGAGCCCGGCCTCGGCGGCGGTGTCGGCCGCGCGCGTCATGCGGGCCCGGTAGTCGTCGGCGGTGAACGGCACGGGCTGGCTCTGGCTGGACATGCGGGACCTCCTGGTGACGCGACACGGCACACAGCATCCTGCCCGTCCGGGCCGCCCGACGCGAGCGGGGCCGGCGAGGTCGGGGCTCAGGATTCCGGATCCGGACGTACGACGAGGTCGGCGCGGGTGCGGCCCCGCTCGACCAGGCGCGCGTTGGCTTCGTCGGACCGCGCCACCCAGCGCTCGGCGTACGCTCGCGGCTTCCCGAACCGCACATGGCGCTCGACCAGCCGCCGTACCCGCAGCACCGGGTCGGTCTCCAGGAACCACACCTCGTCGAGCAGCCCGCGCACGGGCGCCCAGGGGCCCTCGTCGTGCAGCAGGTAGTTGCCCTCGGTGATGACCAGCGGGATTTCCGGGTGTACGGGGACGGCTCCGGCGATCGGCTCCTCCAGGGCACGGTCGAAGGCGGGGGCGTACACGGTGGTACCCGCCTCCGGTGCGCGCAGGCGTCCGAGGAGGGCGGCGTACCCGGCGGCGTCGAAGGTGTCGGGGGCGCCCTTGCGCGCGGCGCGGCCGAGCCGTTCCAGTTCGACCCGGGCGAGGTGGAAGCCGTCCATGGGGACGAGGACGGCGAGGCCGTCCAACGCGTCGACGAGCCGGGCCGCCAGGGTGGACTTCCCTGCCCCGGGCGGCCCCGCGATGCCGAGGATGCGGCGGTGGCCGGGGACGGCGAGGCGGCGGGCGCGGGCCGCCGCCCCGGTGGGATCACTGGTGGCCGGATCGCCGGTGGCCGGATCGCTGATGTCCATGCGGGGCATTGTCGCGAACCGGGGGTGTCAGCGCGCCCCCTTGCCCTCCAGGTACGCCAGTACCGCCAGCACCCGTCGGTGCACCGTGCCGTCGTCGGGTTCCAGGCCGAGCTTGGCGAAGATCGAGCCGATGTGCTTGCTCACCGCTCGTTCCGTCACGACGAGTTCGGTGGCGATGGTGCCGTTCGCCTTGCCCTGCGCCATCAGTTCCAGCACTTCGCGCTCGCGCGGTGTGAGGCTCCGCAGCGGCTCGGCCGACGACTTGCGGGTCAGCAGCTGGGTCACCACCTCGGGGTCGAGCGCCGTACCGCCGCCCGCCACCCGCTCCAGTGCCTGGAGGAACTGGTCGACCCGGCCGATCCGGTCCTTCAGGAGGTAGCCGATGCCCTGCGCGCCGCGGGCGAGCAGCTCGGCGGCGTACGTCTCCTCGACGTACTGGGAGAGCACCAGGATCGGCAGTTCGGGCAGCTCGGCGCGGGCGGCGATCGCGGCGCGCAGCCCCTCGTCGCGGAAGGTGGGCGGGAGCCGTACATCGAGCACGGCGGCGTCCGGACGGTGTTCCAGCAGGGCGGGCAGCACCTCGGGCCCGGTCGCCGCGTCGGCCACCACCTCGTGGCCCGAGCTGGTGAGCAGCAGGATCAGGCCCTCCCGCAACAGCGCGTTGTCCTCGGCGATCACGATCCGCACGGCAGCTCCACTTCGATGTCCGTCGGCCCCCCGACGGGGCTGCTGATGCGGGTGGTGCCGTCCAGTGCGGCGATCCTCCGACCGATGCCGACCAGCCCACTGCCGGTGGAAGGGTTCTGCGAGGTGCCGCGCCGTTCGTCCGCGCCGCCGCGGCCATTGTCGCTGATGGTCACCCGCAGGCTGCCGGGGGTGCGGGCGATGCGCACCGTCGCGGCCGTCGCACCGCTGTGTTTGCTGATGTTGGTGAGCGCCTCGGCGATGACGAAGTAGGCGGCGGCCTCGATCGCGGCCGGGAGGCGCCGGCCGTCCTCGACGCCGTCCAGTTCCGCGGCGACGGGCACGCCCGCGTCGGCGGCCAACGCCCTTACCGCACCGGCCAGTCCACGGTCCGTCAGCACCGGGGGGTGGATGCCGCGCACCACGTGCCGCAGTTCCGCGAGGGCCGCCTCCGCGCCGTCCTGTGCCTCGTCCAGACGGATGCGCGCGGCGGCCGGGTCACTGTCGAGGAGCTGTCTGGCGAGGCCGATGCGCAGGGACAGGGCGACGATCCTGGCCTGGGCGCCGTCGTGCAGATCGCGTTCGATGCGGCGCAGTTCGGCTCCGTGCTCCTCCACCGCACCGGCCCGGCTCTCGGTCAGCTGGGCGATGCGTTCGGCGAGCGCGGTGGACGGCGAGGAGGTGAGCAGGGACCTGGTCCAGCCGGCCGACAGGTCCGCGAGCACGCAGTGCCAGCGCAGCACCCACCCCTGCCGTTCGGGCAGCGGTGTGCCGTACTCGTCGGCGGCCCGCCGGTCCAGCAGGCGCACGACGGGCAGCGCGACCCCGTCCACGAGGAGCCCGACCGGCCACAGCACCATCGCCAGATATCCGACGGCATTGCCCATGAGCGCCTGCAGCGGCAGCCAGAGCGCGTCGCGCCACACGGTCGGGTCGTTGAGTACGCGCCGTACCCGCTCGGAGAGTTCGGCGCTGTCCAGCGAGGGATAGGGCGTCGGCGTGAAGGGAACGCCCAGCCGCGCCGCCGCCCTGCGCCGCTCGAACTCCGCGAACCTGCGCAGCACCTTGGCGGCCTCCGGCAGCGCGGGCAGCCCGATGATCACGGCGGCGAACAGCAGGACCGCCACCACCAGGAACGCGCTCACATAGGCGAGCAGTGCGACCGCGATGCCGATGGCCAGATAGCGCGACGCATCCCACGAACGCCTGATGGCGGTGGTCAGCGGGGCGGGTGCGGTGCTCATGACGGACCACGTTACGGGGGTTCGCCGGCCGCCGGAGTGGAGCCCTCCCCCGGGGTTCGGTGGAGCTGGCTGCACCCCCGTTCCGGGACCGCGCACCCTCGCCCGGCCGGGCCGCTGTTCATAGCGTTTATCCAGGTCAGAAGGCACATGGCGGGGCAGAGGGAAGAATGGTGGGGTCAACGGTGGACACGATCACGGCAGTGCGGGCGTCCGCGCTGAGTCTGGATTCGGTGAGCCGGCGCCACGGCCGGGGCGACGGGGGGACCACCGCGCTCGACGCGGTCAGCTGCGCGGTCCCGGCGGGGAGTTTCACCGCGGTGGTGGGTCCTTCGGGCTCGGGGAAGAGCACGTTCCTCCAGTGCGCGGCGGGGCTGGACCGTCCGACGTCGGGCACGGTACGGATCGGGGGCACCGATCTCGGTGCGCTCTCCGAGGCGGCGCTGACCCGGTTGCGCCGGGACCGGATCGGCTTCGTCTTCCAGTCGCACGCCCTCAACCTGGTGCCGTCACTGAGCATCGAGGAGAACGTCGTGCTGCCGCTGGTGCTGGCGGGCGCCGATCCGGAGGACGAGCGGGTGCTGAGCCGTGGGCGGGACCTGCTGACCCGGGTCGGTCTGGCGGGCCGCGGCGCGCAGGGTCCGGCGACGCTCTCCGGCGGGCAGCAGCAACGCGTCGCGGTGGCACGGGCGTTGGTGACGGAACCCGAGGTGATCTTCGCGGACGAGCCGACGGCCTCCCTGGACCCGGAGTCGGCGGCACTGGTGCTCGCTCTGCTGCGGGACGCGGTGCGGGTCGACGGCCGTACGGTCGTCATGGTCACCCACGACCCGGTGGCGGCGAGCTGGGCGGACACCGTGCTGACGATGGACGGCGGCCGGCTGCGATGAGCAGGAAGAGCGGGAGTGCGAGCGGAAGCGGTAGGGCGAGCGAGGGCGGGAGCGGGAGTGCGAGCGAGGGCGTGGCAGGGCCCGGGTCGGATGTGCGGGCCGGAGTCCGTCGGGCGTCGGCGTTCCTCGCCCGGCGTTCGCTGAAGGCCCATCGCCGGGCCTGGGGCGCGGTGTTCACGGCGACGACGGCGGCAGCCGCGCTGATCGGGGCCTTCGCCCTCGTCGTGGGTTCGCTGCTGCTGGCGCAGCCGCCGGTGGAGCGTTACGCGGGGGCCGACGCGGTGGTGGCGGCCGATCAGCGGGTGGCGTACACGGCGAAGCCGTGGGGCAGCGAGCCGCAGACCGCGACGGCGTATCTGCCCGAACGGGTAAGGCTCGACCGCTCCTTGGTGGCGGAAGCGGCCGCCGCGCACGGCGTCGCGAAGGCCGTCGCGGACGATTCGGTGCCGGTGACCGTGGGCGGAGAGGGCGGCGCGGCGGTGGGCACCGGCCGGTCCTGGGCGGCCGCCGCGCTCACCCCGTACCGGCTGGCGGAGGGCCGCGCACCGAGGACCGCCACCGAGGTCGTCCTCGACGGCGGGCTGGCAGCGGCCACCGGGAGCAGGGTCGGTGGCCATGTGACATTGCAGGCGGACGGGGCTCCCCGGCGGTACACCGTGAGCGGGGTCGCCGGCACCGGTCACCGGGGCGGCTCCCCCGCCGTGTTCCTCACCGAGCGGCACCTCACCGCCCTGGCCGGACACCCCGGCACGGTCGACGCGATCGGCGTCCTCGCCGAGGAGGGCGTCTCCACGGACGCGCTGCGGGCATCGCTGGAGGAGGCGCTGCCCGAACGGGCCCGTGGCGACCGTGACGTCCGGGTGCTCACCGGCCCGGAGCGCGGGCAGGCCGAACACCCGGACGCGCTCGGCGCCCGCGGTGAACTGCTGCCGCTGCTGGCCTCGATCACGGGCACGGTCTTCATGGTGGCGCTCCTGGTGATCGCCACCACCGTCTCCCAGGCGGTCCACCAGCGCGCCGGTGAGCTGGCGCTGCTGCGTGCCG
This sequence comes from Streptomyces sp. NPDC001933, assembly GCF_042890955.1. Lineage (NCBI taxonomy): Bacteria > Bacillati > Actinomycetota > Actinomycetes > Kitasatosporales > Streptomycetaceae > Streptomyces > Streptomyces sp. NPDC001933. The sequence continues at coordinate 315,087 of NZ_JBIASS010000002.1, forward strand.
TGGGGGCGACACCGCGTCAGCTCAGGTCGGCGGTCGGCCGCGAGGTGAGCCGGGTGGCCGGGGCGGCGGCGGTACTGGGCGGGGTCGCCGCGGTGCCGTTGGGGCTGCTGATGCGGTCGCTGCTGACGACGGACCCGCTGCCGCTGCCGGTACCGGTGTGGCTGCCGTTCGCCGCGAGCGCCGCGGCCGCTGTGCTCGTCGCGCTCGCCGCCCGGCCGGTGGCGGTCCTCGCGGCCAGGGGCGTCACCGGACTGCGGCCCGCCGCCGCGCTGGGCGCGGCCGGTGCACCCGAGCCGGGCGAGCCGGGGCGGGTGCGCACGGTCGCCGGGGCGGTGCTGGCCATGGGCGGCGTGAGCGCGGCCGGTGCGGCGACGGCGCAGGGCGGGCAGGCCGCCGCGGTGGCCGCGTCGGGTGCGGCCACCTCGCTGATCATCGCGGTGGCGCTGCTCGGTCCGTGGATCGCCCGGGTGGCGACGCGGGTCCTCGGCACGCCGGTGCGGCGCGCCGGCGGGGTCTCGGGCTTCCTCGCCGCCAGGTCCGCCGCCGCGCACCATCGGCGCCTGGGTGCGGCGATCACGCCGATCGTGCTGGTGGTGGCGTTCGTCTGCGTGCAGTTGGCGGCGGGCTCGACGCTGGAGCGGGCCGCCGACCGGCAGGCCGCCGCCGCGCTCCGGGCCGACCTGGTGGTGACGGGCCCGGCCGCCGGGCTGCCGGCCGGCGCGGCGCACGCCGTGCGCGAGGCCCCCGGGGTGAAGGCGGCGACCGGTGTGCTGCGCTCCGGCGTCGTGCTCGCCCACCGCGAGATGGGCGATCCGAAGCTGGACCGGTTCCCCGTGCTGGGTGTGACGGCGGACCAGCTGTCCGGCACGCTCGACCCGCGCGTCACGGCGGGCGATCCGGCGGACCTCACCGGCAGGGGCACGGTGGCGGTCGGCGAGGACCGGGCGTCCGATCTCGGTGTAGGCGTCGGTGACTCGGTGGAGCTCCGTCTCGGCGACGGCACCGAGGTACGGCTGCGGGTGGTGGCGCTCTACGAACGGGCCCTGGGACTCGGTGAGTTCATGCTGCCGCGCGAGGCGCTGGCCGGACACGTATCGGTCCCGCGCGACCAGCGGATCCTGGTCCGTTCGGCGGACGGCGGGGCGGCCCCGGCCGTACGGCGCGCGCTCGCCGCGTACCCGGGTGTGCGGGTGCGGCCCGCGACGGCCGACGACGTACGGATCGCACCGCCGTCCTCGGACCAGGACGACGCCATGGTCGTCATCGGGGTCGGGGTGATCGGTGGCTTCGCGCTGCTCGCGGTGGTCAGCACGCTGTCCCTGATCACGGTGGGCCGCCGCCCCGAGTTCCGCCTGCTGCGGACGGTCGGTGCGGGGCGCCGTCAGGTGCGGCGGATGCTGGTGCTGGAGACGGGCCTTGTGGCGGTGGCCGGGCTGGCGATCGGCACGCTGGTCGCGGTGGTCCCGCTGCTGGCGTTCGCGTTGTCGGTGACCGGTTCGGTGCCGTATCTGCCACCGGCCCGGTACGGGATGCTGGCGCTGGCCGTGACGGTGGCGGCGGGTGCGGGGGCGCTCGGGCCGGGCTGGTCCGGCGGCGGCCGGTCCGTACTCGGACGGCGGGCGTGAGGGCGGCCGCCCCGACGTCTCACGGCGACGCGGGCAGGGGCAGCGCCCCCTCCCGTGCCGCCGCCGCGGCCAGCGCGTCGAGCACCGGGGCGATCAGCGGATGCCCCTCCGCCCCGTGCCGCACCGCGGCGAAGACCCGGCGGGTCGGCGCGCTGCCCTCCACCGGCCGCACCACCACTCCGGTCAGCTCCATCCCCAGCAGCGCCGACCGCGGCACCAGCGCCACCCCGGCGCCCGCCCCGGCCAGCGCGACCACCGCGCGGAAGTCGTCCGAGGAGTGCTCCATCCTGGGCTGGAAGCCGGCGAACTCGCAGGACAGGACCACCACGTCGTGGCAGGGGTTGCCGGGGTACGGGCCGATCCACGCGTCCTTCTCCAGGTCCGCGATCGCCACCTGTTCCCGGCCGGCCAGCGGATGCCCGACCGGCAGCACCGCGTCGAACGGTTCGGAGTACAGGGGCACCCGGGTCAGCCGCCGGTCGTCCTCGTCCGGGGCACCCCGGTACTCGACGGCGACCGCCACATCGACCTGCCGGTCGAGCACCATCGGCACGCTCGCGTCGCCCTCGGCGTCCTGGACCCGGACCCGGATGCCGGGCGCGGTGCGGGTCAGCGCGGCGATCGCGGGGGCGAGGACCAGGCCGATGCCGGTGGCGAACGCGGCGACGGTGACCGTGCCCGCGTCCCCCGAGCTGTAGGCGGCGAGCTCCGCCTCGGCCCGTTCCAGCTGGGCCAGCACCGCGTTGGTGTGGGTCAGCAGGATCTCCCCGGCGGGCGTGAGCCGGGCGCCGCGCGCGCCCCGTTCGACGAGCCGGTGGCCGGTCTCCTGCTCCAGCGCGGCGAGCTGCTGGGAGACCGCGGAAGGGGTGAGATACAGCGCGGCGGCGGCTGCGGTCACCGTGCGGTGGTCGGCCACCGCACGGAGGATGCGCAGCCGCCGTGAATCGATCATGTGACCCATTGTCCCAGGTCATGGGTGGAACCCCGCCGCCCGGCCGGGGCGCCCGGCCGGGCCCCGGGTGCTACTCCCCCAGCGCGGCCCGCGCGTCGACGAACGCGTCCACGGCCCGGTTCACGTCCTGTGTGGAGTGCGCGGCGGAGAGCTGGACGCGGATGCGGGCCGCGCCCTGCGGGACGACCGGGTAGGAGAACCCGATCACGTACACACCGCGCTCCAGGAGGAGCTCCGCCATCCGGCCTGCCTTCGCCGCGTCCCCGATCATGACGGGGGCGATGGCGTGGTCGCCGGGCAGGATGTCGAAGCCCTCCTCGGTCATCCGGGTACGGAAGAGCGCGGTGTTGGCGTTGAGCTGCTCACGCAGGTCGCCGGCGGCCTCCAGCAGGTCGAGGACCTTGAGCGAGGCGGCCGCGATGACCGGGGCGAGGGAGTTGGAGAAGAGGTACGGGCGGGAGCGCTGGCGCAGCAGCGCGACGATCTCGGCGCGGGCCGCGACATAGCCGCCGGACGCGCCGCCGAGCGCCTTGCCGAGGGTGCCGGTGATGATGTCGACCCGGTCCATCACGTCGTGCAGCTCCGGCGTGCCGCGGCCGCCGGGGCCGACGAAGCCGACGGCGTGCGAGTCGTCGACCATGACCATGGCGTCGTAGCGCTCGGCCAGGTCGCAGATCTCACGCAGCGGCGCCACGTACCCGTCCATGGAGAACACGCCGTCGGTGACGACGAGCCTGCGCCGGGCGCCGGACGCCTCCTTGAGCTGCTTCTCCAGGTCCTCCATGTCGCGGTTGGCGTAGCGGAACCGCTTGGCCTTGGAGAGGCGGATGCCGTCGATGATGGAGGCGTGGTTGAGGGCGTCGGAGATGACCGCGTCCTCCGGGCCGAGGACGGTCTCGAAGACACCGCCGTTGGCGTCGAAGCAGGAGGAGTAGAGGATCGTGTCCTCCTGGCCGAGGAACGTGGAGAGCCGCTGCTCCAGTTCCTTGTGGACCTCCTGGGTGCCGCAGATGAAGCGGACCGAGGCCATGCCGTAGCCCCAGCGGTCCAGCGCCTGGTGGGCGGCGGCGATCACGTCGGGGTGGTCGGCGAGGCCCAGGTAGTTGTTGGCGCAGAAGTTGAGCACCTCACCGGGGCGGCCGCCCGCGGTGACGGCGACCGACGCGGACTGCGGGGTGCCGATCACGCGCTCGGGCTTGTGCAGTCCGGCGGCCTCGATCTCTTCGAGGGTGGTGCGCATGTCGTCGCGTACGGAGTCGAACATGAGGGGTGTCTCCCGGCTCGATGGCTGGATACTCGATATCTGGATACGGGTGGTCAGGAGGTCCAGTCGAGGATGACCTTGCCGCCGCGTCCGCTCGCCGCGTCGTCGAAGGCCGCCTCGAAGTCGCGGTAGCCGTACCGGCCGGTGATCACGGGGGCGAGGTCGAGGCCGCCCTCCAGCAGTACGGACATGGCGTACCAGGTCTCGTACATCTCCCGGCCGTAGATGCCCTTGACGGTGATCATCGAGGTCACGATGCGGGCCCAGTCGACGGCGAACTCCTCGGACGGCAGTCCGAGCATGGCGATCCGGCCGCCGTGCGTCATGTTCGCGATCATGTCGCGCATCGCCTCGGGCCGGCCGGACATCTCCAGGCCGATGTCGAAGCCCTCGCGCAGTCCGAGGTGCTTCTGGCCGTCGGCGATGGTCTCCTCGGCGACGTTCAGGGCGAGGCTGACGCCGACCTTCCGGGCCAGCTCCAGGCGGGCCTCGCTGACGTCGGTGATGACGACGTTGCGGGCGCCCGCGTGCTTGGCGACGGCGGCGGCCATGATGCCGATCGGTCCGGCGCCGGTGATCAGTACGTCCTCGCCGACCAGCGGGAACGACAGCGCGGTGTGCACGGCGTTGCCGAACGGGTCGAAGATCGCGGCGACGTCGAGGTCGACGGGGACCCGGTGCACCCAGACGTTGGACGCGGGCAGGGCGACGTACTCGGCGAACGCCCCGTCCCGGCCGACGCCGAGCCCGAGCGTGGAGCGGCACAGGTGGCGGCGGCCGGCCAGGCAGTTGCGGCACTTGCCGCACACCAGGTGGCCCTCGCCGCTGACCAGGTCGCCGACGTTGATGTCGACGACGTCGGCACCGGTCCGTGCGACCTCGCCGACGAACTCGTGGCCGAGGACGAGCGGGGTGCGCACGGCCTGCTGGGCCCAGCCGTCGTAGTTGCGGATGTGCAGGTCGGTGCCGCAGATACCGGTACGGAGGACCTTGATCAGTACGTCCGTGGGGCCGATCTCCGGCTCCGGCACGTCCATCAGCCAGAGTCCCGGCTCGGCCTTCTGCTTCACGAGTGCCTTCACGGCTGCGGCTCCCTGCGCTGGTGCGGCGTTGAGTACCCCGGGCCGGGGGCATGCCAGAGGAAGCCTGCGGCCCGGGGAGGATCGAGAGGGACGGGACAACATGGGCAGCGCGCGTCGATCGGCTGCCGCGCACCATCCTCGGCCGTCACGGAGAAATCTGCCGCACCCCGCGCCACAGGTCCATCGAGGTTTTCTTAAGCGCGCCCGAAGATCCGCTTCATGCCGTCGGCACGGTTCCCCCGTCCGGCGCATGGAGTGCCCGGCTCGGACCTTGGTGCAGGGCCCCAGGAAGCGGGCCCGTCCGCGCTCGACCCGGTAGAGGTAGATCCCCGTCTCGTACCGCACCTGCCGGCTGGCGCAGAAGGACACTGTCCGGGTGATGCCCGGATGGGTGGTCCGGAACAGGCGCTGGGCGATGCCTTCGCGTTCCGCTCCGGTGGCGCTGGTGGAGCGGGCCGCGTCGGCGATCAGCCCGACCGCGTCGTACGCCTCGGCGGCCCAGCGGGCGGGTGCCGACCCGAAGCGCTTCCGGTACGCGGCGGTGAACGCCTTCGCGGCCCAGGCCGCCGCCGGGTCGCTGTACGCCTGGGCGGACACCCACCCCTCGGCGGCCTCCCCGGCACCGCTGAGGAAGGCGGGCGCGAGGACGGGGCCGGTGGACACGCGGCTGCCGGTGAACCCGGCGGCGGCGAGGGCGGCGGCGCAGCGGGCGCCCCGGGCAGGTGACGTCGAGGCGAGGACGACGGCGTCCGCTCGTTCGGCGACCACCGTACGGGCCGCCGGGCCGAAGTCGTCGGTGCCCGGGGGGCGAGGTAGCCGGGCGTGCCGTGCACCGCGTCGAGCGCGTCGGCGAGGCGGGCCCCGAGCGCGCGGACGGTCACGGGCGGCAGGGGCCCTTCGGCGGCGACGGCCTCGGCCGGCGAGGGGCCGGGCACGAACGCGGTGGTGAGCCACGGTTCGCGGGCCTCGGTGTCGGCGTCCGTCACCGGGACCACCCAGGGGCCGGTGACCCGGCGGGCGGCCTCGGCCTCGCGCCGGAAACGGGCCCGGAAGCCGGGGTCTGCGGCGTGTTCGGCCCGGATGACCTTCGCGGCCACGAGCGATCGACCACCCCCGTATCCCCGAAGTCGCGTCGATCCTACGAGTGCGGAAAGGGGGTGGCCGGTTCCCGCAAGATCTGTCGTTCCGTCAGAGACCTTCGGGTCGCGGGTCCTTGGCGAGCCGGGCGTGCAGGTGCTCGTCGTGGTACTCGCCGTCGCCGAAGCGGTGGGAGTCGCGCAGGACGCCCTCGGGGAGGTAGCCGCAGCGGTCGGCCACCCGGCAGGACGCCGGGTTGCCGACGGCGTGGGCGATCTCGACGCGGCGGACGTCGGCGGTGTCGAAGCCCCAGTCCGTCACCGCCGCGACCGCCCTGGTCACGAGGCCCCGCCCACGGGCGGCGGGCGCCAGCCAGTATCCGACCATCGCCAGTCCGTCCTCGCGGTCGACCCAGCGCAGGGCGACGCCGCCGAGCACCGCGTCGTCGGCGGCGTCCCGTATGGCGAAGGCGGCGACCGTACCGCGTTCCCACCCGGCGTCCCGCGCCTCCACCCAGGCGCGGGCGGCATCCCGGTCGGTCGTCGCTATCGGGTTCCACAGGGCGATCGCCGGATCCGCCACGGCGGCCACCAACGCGTCCAGCACGTTCTGCGAATCGGCGTCCGCCCGGCTCCAGGGGCGCAGTACGGCGTCCACCAGATCGAACTCGGTGCGGATGAAGGTCTTGCGGTCGGCGGGGGCGGGGCCCGGGGCAGGGGCGGAGAGAGTGCTCATGGCCCCATTTCTACTGAAGCATCAGAACTCTGACCAGCGATTTTCCCGGCCTGTCGGTGCGCGCGTCCCCGAGCGGCACCGCCGGCCCGCCGGTGCGCGTCCCCGAGCGGCACCGCGCCGCACACCGAGGTCGGCACCGAGGTCGGCACCGGTGTGCGGCGCGGCGGGCCTCACGAGGTCTGTGCCGGACGGCGGTTCAGGAGAGGGCCAGTTCCGTGACGTCGCCCGCTTCCAGGACCCAGGTCGCGCTGAGCCCGCCCTCCTTCACCCGCGCGTTGCCGTCGCCCTTGAGGACGCCGATGCGGTTGCCCGACAGGGCGATCTGAATGGCGTGGGTGTACTCGTGGACCCAGGTCGCGCTGAGGCCGCCCTCCTTCACGTACGCGTCGCCGCTGTCCTTGAGGACGCCGATGCGGTTGCCCGACAGTTCGAGCTGGATGACGTCGTCGGCCTCGCGCACCCAGGAGGCGCTGAGGCCGCCTTCCTTCACCCAGGCGACACCGTTGCCGACGAGGACGCCGATGCGGTTGCCCGCCAGGTCGATGCCGATGGCGTTGTCGGACTCCCGTACCCAACTGGCGCTGAGGCCACCCTCCTTCACCCAGGCGACACCATCTCCGGTGATGACACCGATGCGGTTGCCGGAGAGTTCCAGTTCCTTGACCTTGTCGGACTCCTTGACCCAGGTCGCGCTGAGGCCACCCTCCTTCACGTACGCCTCGCCGTTGTCCTTGAGGACGCCGATGCGGTTGCCGGACAGGGCGATCTGCTTGACGTCGGTGGCTTCCTTGACCCAGGTGGCGCTCAGCCCGCCCTCCTTCACCCACGCGACACCGTCACCGGTGAGGACGCCGATGCGGTTGCCGGAGAGAGCGACCTGCTTGACGTTCCCGGACTCCTTGACCCAGGTCGCGCTGAGGCCACCCTCCTTCACGTAGGCGTCGCCGTTGACCCGCAGGGTGCCGATGCGGTTGCCGCCGTCGCCGGAGACGGTGCCGGGCACCGCGCCGGCCGTGCTCGAACCGGCGAGACCGGCCAGCGCCAGAACGGCCGCGGCGGCAGAGAGAGTTTTGAGATTCAACGGAGTAACTCCTGTACACAGGGGGACCCTTGGGACCGATGAGCTGTGCCCTCGGGGGATTGAGCAATCCGATGACGATCAACGACCGGGGGCCCGTAGGGTGCGTGTGCCATTGGGGTGAGGGAGGCGCATTGAACGGGGCCTGCCGCGCGCCGGGGCGCACGGGTCCGGCACGCTCCGGACGGAGGTCCCGGTGACCTTCCCGCGGGGTGCGTGCGGGGCGGCGAGCCTTGATAGCGTCGCTCCCGCGATTGCGGACCGCTCCCCGCCGGGGTCGTCGCTGCGCCCCGGACGTCCTGCCCTCGACGGGCGGTCCGCGGAGCGGGCGTGCTGACGGCACGGGGACGTTCGCGGCAAGGACGAAGAGGGCCGACGCATGAGCCTCGCGCAGTTGCACTACACCTCTGCCACCGCGGGGGACGACGGGGGTGGCACGCGGTTCACGGCGGTCGGCGCCGGCATACCCACGCCGGTGCTGGCGGAGGCCGAGCAGCTCCTCGGGTACGAACCGCCCGCCGGAGCCCCGTACCACCCCACCGCCGGCGAACTCCGTTCGTTTCCCGAGGCGTTCAGCTTCAGCTCCCTGTCCGACGGCAGTCGTCTGCTGAGCCGCACCGTGGCCCTCGGCGGCCCCGGCGCCGGCGGTTTCCACGCGCACGCGGTACATCTTCCGGCCGGTACCCGGCTGCCGGGCGACGCGCTGCCGATCTCGGCCTGGCGGTCGCCGAGCTGGGCCTCCGCCCCACCGGAGGGCTCCGCCCCCGGCCCCCTGGCCGCCCTGCCCGCCTCCGCCTCCTTCGGCCCCGAGGCGCTCAAGGACTTCGCGGTCTCCCGGAGCCCCTGGCTGGCGGCGGTCTTCGCCGATCTGCGCCGGGTGTGCGAGGAGCCGGCTCCGTCGCGGCTCGTTCTCGTGGAGCGGAGTTGCGCCGATGTGGCCCGGTGGATCGCCCTGGCCGGGTCCGTGCTGCCGCCGGAGACCGCCCAGCGGCTGACCTTCACGACGTACACCCGACGCCCGGCCGACTCCCCGCACCAGGTCGTCGGGGTGCGGCCGGAGGACGCCCCCGCACCGGCCGGCCCGGAAGGCGGCCTCCTGGTGCGCGACTGCACCGGGGCACGCCCCGGGGAGACGGTGGGCGATGCCTGGGCGGAGAGCTGCGCCCGGATCTGGCGCAACCGGTCCCCGGAGCTGTTCCGGGTGGCGGCGGAGCTGCCCGGCGAGCCCTTCGCGGCCGGGCCGCTCGCCGTGACGGCGCTCTGCGCGGGCGTACCGCTCGGTCCAGACGGGCGTGCCGCGGCGGCGCATTGGGCGGCCGAGCGGCCGTACGCGCTGGACGACGAGCGGACGCGACGGCTGACCGATGCGCTGACCGCCCCCGGCCTCGACCGCACGGATGACGAACTCCGCGCCGTCGCAAGGCTGTTGACCGCTCTCGACGGACGGTCGGGCGACGCCGTGACCGCGTCGCTCGGCGCTCTGCTGGTGACGGAGGCGGTACGCGGCGGCGGCGTCGCACTCGAACCGCCCGCGCGCTCGGTCTTCGCCGGACCGGCCGGGGAGCGTGCCGTCGCCGCGCTCGTCACGGCTCTGGGCGACGACCTGTGTACCGAACTCACCACCGGTACGCCCCTCGCGGCCCCCGCTGTTCCCGGACGGACCGTGGGGCGTGCGGTGCAGTTGCTGCGGATCGCGCGGCTGCTCGATGTGGACTGCACCGAGCTGCTCCCCGACGTGGTGGGCCGGATGGCCCGGTCACTGCTGGACGAAGGGGCCGCCGACTGCGCCGCGGTGCTGCTCGACCTCCTGGACGAACAGTTCGACGTCCGTACGGCGCTGCTCGGTGAGCTGGACCGGATCGCCCCGCAGGACGCCTCGGCGACGGAGCGGCTGCTGGCCGGGGTCGCGCTGCCGTTCACCGGGGCGCAGGCGCTGCCGCATCTGCGGATGTGCGCGGCGGCGCCGGAGGCCAGGGCGAGCGGTGGCGACGACCGGGTGAAGGTACTGAACGCGGTGCTGCGTGCCGGTGGAATGTCACCTTTCACCGAGCCGCTGGTGCTGCGGACGGCGGTGGGTCTGGTCTGGGGCGACGACGTCCCCACGGCTGGCGAGGCGCGGCTGCTGCTGGCCGGGAGCACGTCCGACGCGCATCGCACGGCCGGTACGTGGTCCGTGCTCGTCGCGGCGGCGCTCGGCGCCCCGGCCGACGACGCGGAGGCGCCCGAGCTCGCCCATGATCTGTTGCGCGGCTTCCCGCAGGAGATCGACGCGCGGGCGCGCGGCGCGCTGCATCTCCTGGAGTTCGCGCGGGACGTCCGGTCGGGGGCGGCGGAGCCGGGCTGGGCGGAGCAGGCCCGGAAGCTGTGCGCTGGGGCGGAGCCGGTGGAGGCGGGCGTGCGCGAGCAGGCGTTCGGCGCCCTGGCCGGGCGGCTGCTCGACCCGGACCGGCCGGAGGCGGAGCTGTACGCGTTCGTCCACAGCGACGACCCGGACCTCATCGCGGCCTACGGCACCGCCGCCCGGCAGGACGTGGTGCTCGCCCGGCTGCGCTCCGACCCGGCCTATGTGGCGGACTGCTTCACTGTCTGGAGCTCCCACCCGCACGCGGGCCGCGCCTGGAGCGGGACCCGGGAAGCGCTGCTGGCGGAGGTGCTGCGTCCAGTGGTGCGCGGCCTGTCCGCCGGTGAGGTGGCGGCGGTGGAGGAGGCCGCCGAGTTGGCGGGCAGCAGCCGTACGGCGGAGGCGTTCCGGGCGTGGAACCGGCCGGACGGCTTGCGCAAGCGGCTCGGCAACAGGCTGGCGGCCCGCGTGCGACGGTCGTGAACGGCATCCCCGGCGGTCGCGAAGGGCATTCCCGGCGGTCACGAACGGCATCCCCGCCGGTCGTGACCGGCATCCCCGGCAGTCACGGGCGGGCCACGGAGGTCGTGGCCCGTCATGGGTGACCGGTACCGTGTGACATATCGATCTCTCGTGCGCTCCCGGCGGGCTGCGTGACACCCCCAGGAGGAACAGATGACGACGAACCGCGGACGCAAGGACGTCATCCGGGACCGGATGGCCGCGACCGGCGAGTCGTACAACGTCGCCGCCCGCAATCTGAAGGCCATGAAGGACATGGGCGCCACGCGTGAGGCCGTCCTCACCCAGCGCTGGCGCCCCGCCGACACTCTCGACGTGCCGTGCCCCTGCGGCGGCACGTGCGAGCCCGGCGAGCGGTGCGAGCGCTGCCACGCGCTCCATCGCCACGTGGCGCGCTACCCCGGCAGTGTCACGGACGTGGAGACCTGGGCCGACCGCTACGACTGCATGGGCTGCGCGTCCTCGTACGTCCTGACCGTGGTGCTGCCCGGACGGCCCTGGGGCGTCGCCGAGACGGTGATCCGGGGCGGCTCCGCCGAGCCGGTCGTGCAGGCCCGGGTGTTCCCGGGTGTCGCCCATCCGCTGCTGCGGCCGGAAGGCGCCGGGGACGAGACCGAGGACTGACCGCCGGCCCCGGCACCCGCCCCGGCCGCCCGAAGCCACCGGCCGCCCCGGAGCAGCCCGAAGTCACCGGCCCGTCCGGAACCACCGGCCGCCCCGGAGTCACCCGACGGCCTGGACGACGGACGCTCCCACCACGACGGCGAGGACCAGCGCCACGACGACCAGGGACCGCGGGTTGCCGAAGTTGACCGTCCAGCCGATGCCGACCCGCTTGGGCACCAGGATCGCGGGATCATCGGCATTGACGTAGACCGTGCCGGCGCCGCGCCAGAAGCGGTCGTCGTCGCGCGGCACCAGTCCGGTGCTCTCCTCGCCCGTTTCCTCCGGCAGCCTGCTCCCGGCGGGCCCGACGCGCAGGACGAGCCAGGCGGTCACGGCGAGGACCCCGACGAGCGGCACACCCGCGACGGCCAGGGTCATGCCCGTGGAGCGGGTGTCGCTCCACATCAGCGCGGACAGCCCGAGCAGCATCAGGTTCACCAGGGCGGTGATGCCCAGCATGGAGCGGGCCGTGACGGTGAGATAGCGGCGGTACCGTGCGGCGCCGGCCACGGGGCGCGCCACATCGAGGTCGGCGCGGGCCCGGAGCAGCCCGGCGACGGTGGCGACCATGGTGAGGGTGAGCAGGACCTGGCCGAGGACGAACCCGAAGGCGGTCCACACACCGGTCGGGTACGTGCGGTAGACGGTGCCGCCGAGCGAGCGTTCGGGCAGTGCGATGCGGTCGGGCAGGCCGGGGTAGACGACGGCGCCCGCGACGACGCTGACGGCGATCACGACGATTGCGGGGACCGCCCAGCCCCAGGGGAATCGGACCGGGTCGGTACGCAGGGACGTGTCCACGACGGCGCCCTGCCGGGCCTGCCGGTACCACCCGCCCTCCGCCTTCGCGCGGGCGATGGCCCGGTGGGCGCGTACCCACAGGGCGGCGGCGAGGGCGCAGAGCAGCAGCGAACCGGCGACCGAGGCGGCGGGAGTGCCGAGCGCGGCGCCGAGCGCCGTGGCGGGCACGGTGACGACGGCCGCGGCGACGAGCATCGCACCGCGGTAGCGGTGGCGCTGTTCCTCGACGGCGGCGGAGCGCGCCTGGTCCGGCGGTACGCGGACGCCGAAGGGCACGGCCGAGGCGTTGAGGCGCGGGCTGGGCGCGGTGTACAGCACGGCGCTGAGCACCGCGAGTATGCCGAAGTTGAGAGCTGCGTCGACCAGCAAGGTGTTCATCTGTCCGTTCCTTTCACTGATCCCGACGGGGCGGGGCGCCGCACCGGAGCCCGGCGCGGCCTTTCGGATGTGCGTTTCCCGGGGCGGCCCCGAGAGTCAGGGCGTCCCGTCCTCCCTCGCGGGGAAGCGGTCCAGAACCGCCGCGACATGACTCATCACCTCCGCCTTCGCGATCCCGCGCACATCCAGCTCGGCGAGGAGGGTGCGCATGCGCGCCTCCCAGTCGACGCCGGCCCGCAGTTCGTCCGACGGCTGCTTGACGTCGGGCCGGACCACCGCGCCGCTCTTGCGGTTGATGCGGATGATCCCTTCGCGTCGTAGCAGGTCATAGGCCTTGTTGACGGTGTGGAAGTTGATCGCCAGGTCGACGGCCAGCTGCCTGGTGGACGGAAGTCCGGCACCGGGCGCCAATGCGCCTTCCGCGATGGCTTCCACCACCCGGTCCCGGATCTGCTGATAGATCGGCACCTCGCTGTCGAGGTCGAGCACTAGGTACACACCTTAACCCTATCTGCTATACATCTAATAGAACAGACGCTCAGGCTCCGCTGGAGGATGAATTCCCATGGCACTGATGAACATCTCCGACACCGGCCGGGCCGTCGCCGGGTCCGAGCGATGAGCGGGCGGCCGCAGGGCCTGTCCATCGAAGTCAGCGGGCTGACCAAGCGGTTCGGAGCCGTACGCGCCGTCGACGACCTGAGTTTCACCGTGCGGCCGGGCGTCGTGACGGGCTTCCTCGGCCCCAACGGCGCGGGCAAGACCACGACGATGCGGATGATCCTCGGCCTGGTGGCACCCACCACGGGCACCGCCACCATCGGCGGCAAGCGGTACGCGGAGCTGTCCAGGCCCACCGCCACCGTGGGCGCCGTGCTCGACGCCTCCGCGGTCCACCCCGGCCACACGGCCCGCGACCATCTGCACATCTACCGCACCATGGGCGGCCACCCGCCCGAGCGGGTCGACCGACTGCTGGACCGGCTGGGGCTCACCCAGGCGGCCGACCGCCGTACCCGCACCTTCTCCACGGGCATGCGGCAACGGCTCTCGCTCGCCACGGCGCTGCTGGGCGACCCCCGGGTACTGCTGCTGGACGAGCCGGGCAACGGGCTCGACCCGGAGGGCATCGCCTGGCTGCGCGGGCTGCTGCGCGGGCTGGCCGCCGAGGGCCGCACCGTGCTGGTGTCGAGCCATGTGCTCAGCGAGGTGCAGCAGATCGTCGAGGACGTCGTCGTGATCCGGAAGGGCCGGCTGGTGGCGGCGGGACCGTTGGCGGAGGTCGAGCGGCTCTCGCCCGGCACGGTGCTGGTCCGCTCCCCGGACGCGGCGGCGCTGCGCGCCGCACTGCTGCGCGGCACCGCGCGGGACGGGGTGGCCGACCGGGTGGACCTCCTGCCGGACGGGACGCTGCGGGTGTACGGGATGGCGGACTGGGCCGTCGCCGATCTGGCCGCCGCCGAGCGGCTGCGGGTGCACGGGCTGACCGCCGGGGGCGGCCTGGAGCAGCTCTTCCTCCGGCTGGCGGGGGACGGCGAACCGGCAGGCCCCGACCGGCCGGCGGCGCTGACGGACGAGGGGCGGAACCGGTGATGAACGCACTGATCAAGGCGGAGTTCCTGCGGCTGGCCGCCACCCGCCTGTGGCTGTGGGCGCTCCTCGCGGCCGTCGTCCTGGGCGGCGGCATGGTGGGGCTGATGACACTGGTCGGGCCGGAGAACTTCGACCCGCCGGCGCCCGGCCTGGACACCGAGGCCGGTGTCCGCTCCGTACTCGGCATGCTGAGCTTCACGGTGTTCCTGCCGGCCGCGCTCGGCACCCTGGCGATGACGTCGGAGTACCGGCACCGCACCGCCACGTACACCTTCCTGCACGCCCCGCGGCGCCGCCAGGTGCTCACCGCCAAGCTCGTCACGTACGGCGTCGCCGGTCTGCTGTACGGGCTGGTGCTCACCGGCACGGCGGCGGCCGCCTTCTTCGGGGGTGTGGCGGCGCGCGGGGTGACCCCGGGGATGGCCACCGGCGAGGTGCTGGGGCTGCTCGTGCGGCCGGCGGTGGCGATGGCGGTGTACACCCTGCTGGGCGTGGCGGCCGGGGCGCTGATCCGTCATCAGGTCGCGGCGCTGGCCGTCGTCATCGGCTATCTGTACGCGGGCGAGTACCTGCTGATGATGATCCCGGGCGTCAAGCTGCTCTACCCGCTGCTGCCCGGCGGCGCCACGGCGTCCCTGACCGGCTTCAGCTATGTGGCGGACACGATGGCCGCGGAGCTGGCGACCGGCCCGGTGCCGCTGCTCTCCCCCGTCGGCGGCGGACTGCTGCTCGCCGGGTACGCCCTGGTCGCGGCGTGCGTCGCGGTCCTGGTGCCGATGCGCAGGGACGTGCACTGAGCCCGTACGACGGAGCGGGTGCCCCGGAACGTGTTCCGGGGCACCCGCTTCGGTTCTCGTCCCTCAGTCCTCGTCCGGGGTCAGGCGCAGCGAGATCGAGTTGATGCAGTACCGCTGGTCCGTGGGGGTCGGGTAGCCCTCGCCCTCGAAGACATGGCCGAGGTGCGATCCGCAGCGTGCGCAGCGGACCTCGGTGCGGACCATGCCGTGGCTGCGGTCCTGGATCAGTTCGACCGCGTCGCTGTCCTTCGGGTCGTAGAAGGACGGCCAGCCGCAGTGCGACTCGAACTTGGTGTCCGAGCGGAACAGTTCGGCGCCGCAGGCGCGGCAGGAGTAGACGCCCGTGGTCTTGGTGTCGGTGTACTCACCGACGAAGGCGGGTTCGGTGCCGGCCTGGCGCAGGACCGCGTACTCGGCCGGCGTCAGCTCCGCCCGCCACTGCTCGTCCGGCTTCTCGATGTCGTACGACACGTCGCTCCCTCAGCTCGACAGGTGGTCCAGGATCTGCGGGCCGAGGTCCGTGACGTCGCCCGCTCCCATGGTGAGAACGAGGTCGCCGGGCTTCGCCATTCCCGCGATGGCCTCGGGGACCGCGGCCTTGTCGTGGACGGCGGTGACGTCGGCGCCCGCGGCCCGCGCGGCGTCGATGATCAGGTCGCTGGTGATGCCGGGGATCGGGTCCTCGCGGGCCGGGTAGATGTCCAGCACCACGGAGGCGTCGGCCAGCGCGAGGGCCTGGCCCATCTCGGTGCCGAGCTCCTGGGTGCGGGAGAAGAGGTGCGGCTGGAAGACGACCAGGAGGCGGGCCTCGGACGCGGCGCCGCGCATCGCTTCGAGGTCCGCGGTCATCTCGGTGGGGTGGTGCGCGTACGAGTCGATGACCTGCACGCCCGCCGCCTCGCCCTTGAGCTGGAGGCGGCGCTTGACCCCGGTGTACTTGCCGAGGGCCGAGGCCAGGTTGTGGGCCGGGACGCCGAGGGAGACACCGGCGGCGAGGGCCGCGACGGCGTTGAGGGCGTAGTGGCGGCCGGGCACGGAGACCGTGAACGTGAGGTACTTCCCGTTCAGGACGACCGTGACCTCGCTGGTCAGTCCGCGCGGGGTGATCTTGTGGACGCGTACGTCGGCGTTCTCGGACTCGCCGTAGGTGACGACGTTCAGCGAGGACAGGGCCCGGACCCGCTCCGTCAGCTCGACGGCGCCCGCCTGGTCGGCGGAGATCACCAGGGTGCCACCCGGGACGATCTTGCCGGCGAACGCCTCGAACGACTCGTAGATCTCGTCCATCGAGGCGTAGTTCGCGTGGTGGTCCAGCTCGACGTTGAGGACGATCGCGACCTCGGGGTCGTACTTCTGGAAGCTGCGGTCGCTCTCGTCCGCCTCGGCGACGAAGATCGCGCCCTCGCCGTGCGCGGCGTTGGTGCCGGGGCCGGCGAGGTCGCCGCCGATGGCGTACGAGGGGTCGAGGTTCAGCTCGGTCAGGGCGACGGCCAGCATCGACGTGGTGGTCGTCTTGCCGTGCGTGCCGGCCACCGCGATGGCGCGCAGCCCGCCCATGAGCGAGGCGAGCGCGTCGGAGCGGTGCACCACCGGGACCGACAGCTCGGCGGCGCGCAGCAGCTCCGGGTTGTCGGCGCGGATGGCGCTGGAGACGACCACGCACGAGGCGTCGTCCGCCAGATGTCCGGCGGCGTGCCCGATGTGGACGGTCGCCCCCAGCGCCCGCAGTGCCTCGGCGGTACCCGACTCCTTGGCGTCGCTGCCCGCGACCTTGGCGCCGCGCTGGGCGAGGATCTTCGCGATGCCCGACATTCCGGCGCCGCCGATGCCGATGAAGTGCGGCCGTTCCATGGCGGCAGGAATACCGGGTGCCATGCGTGTGTCTCCCAGACGTCGATGCGGGTGGCCGGGCCGGGATGCGAGTACCCGAGCCGGTACGAGGTGCCCGCCCAGCCTATTCGCTGTGCGCGAAGAGCTTGAGCACCGGTACGCCGACCTTGTGACGGGCCCTGGACGCCCAGTCCCGGTGGAAGAACTCCTCGACGTAGTGCGGCGCGGTCAGCACGATGACCTCGTCCGCCTCCGCGTCGTCGACCACGGACTTCAGCTTGTCCAGGGGGTGGTCCTCGATCACCTGTCCGACCGCTTCGGAGCCTGCCTGGCGCAGTGCCTCCAGGGAGACTTCGAGCGCGAGTTCGGCGGGCTGTCTGGCGTTCTTTCCCTCCGGCTCCTCACCCTCCCGGGCGGCTTCCTTCAGCTCTCCCATCGCCAGGTCGTCGATGGCTCGCAGCAGCACATCTGCCTGGTCACCGCGGGGCTGCATGAGCACGACGAAGGAGGTCGGCTCCTCCCCGTGCAGGGTGGTGACGAACTCGACGTCCTCGGAGGTGAGGGGCTTCTCGATCATCAAAACGCTGGTGAACACCACGGGCGCCCTTCTGCTTCAGTGGCCGTCGCCGGTCACTGCTGAAACCATCCTTCCCCGTGCTCGCACGGGGTCTGCGAGAGTAATTGTGCCCACCGGAAGCTAACCGGAACGACAAATTCCGCTGATTGTCAGCTCCGACGGTACCGAGTGAAGAGGAACCCGGCCTCTTCCAGCATCGACGCCAGGGTGAATCGTTCCGGCACGGCCATCGAGGGGCCGCCCGCGATCCGCTGCGCGTCCCCGGCGGTCAGCATCGGCGAGAGGGTGAGACAGAGCTCGTCCAGCACTCCGGCTGCCACGAACTGGCCCAGCATCCTGGGGCCGCCCTCGGTCAGCTGCCGCTTGAGCCCGCGGTCCGCCAGCTCCCGTACGGCCCTGGCGGGGTCCACCCGGGAGCCCTCCCCCGCGATCACCACCTCGGCGCCCGCCCGGCGCGCCTCCCCGATCCGGCCCGGCGGGGCCCCGGCGCCGGTCAGCACCAGGGTCGGGACGAGCGGCTCGGTGAAGAGCGGCAAGGAGAAGTCGAGGTCCAGGCTGCCGCTCACCACGGCGATCGCGGGTGCGGGCCCCTGTCCGGCCGCGGCCCGGCGGGCGGCGAACGCCTCGCGGGCCCTGGCGGGGCGGTAGCCCTCCAGGCGCACCGTCTCCGCCCCGGCCAGGACCACATCGGCCAGACCGCGCAGGGTGCCGAAGATCCGCATGTCGCTCGCGCAGGAGATCGGCTGCGAGCGGCCGTCGTGCTGGGCGGCCCCGTCGAGCGTCGAAACCATGTTGGCGCGCAGCCAGGGGCCGTCCTGTTCGGGGTAGGCGTAGGCGTCGGCCAGGGCGTCCAGACTCCACTCCTCCTCGTGGTCAGCCGGTGTCAGGTCGGTCACAGGGAAGAGGCGTCGCATGTTCTGCAGTCTGGCACGGCGCTTAAGGTTGAGAGTTGTGTCGTCCTCCACAGCCCTGCCGGGGCAGAGCCCCATAGCCGAAACGGCTCCCCTTTCCCTGTGCGCCCTAGAGCCCCGCGTACCCGCCGACCGACTGGTCGCCGAGATGGTGCCGCCGCCGCGCTTCGACTCCGTGCGTTTCGACACCTATGTGCCGGACCCCAAGCAGCCGAGCCAGACGGAGGCGGTCGGGGTCCTGAGCGGCTTCGCGGCCGGGCTCGGCGGCGCGCACGCCAGCGGCTCGGGCAAGCGCAAGTGGTTCAGCAGGAAGCCCGCGGCCCCCTCGGCCCCGCTCGGGGTCTACCTCGACGGCGGCTACGGCGTCGGCAAGACCCATCTGCTGGCCTCCCTGTGGCACGCCACCCCCGCCGCCCCCTCGCTGAAGGCGTTCGGCACCTTCGTGGAGCTGACCAACCTGGTCGGCGCGCTGGGCTTCCAGCAGACCGTGCAGACGCTGAGCGGGCACCGGCTCCTGTGCATCGACGAATTCGAGCTGGACGACCCGGGTGACACCGTGCTGGTGTCCTCGCTGCTGAGCAGGCTGGTCGAGGCGGGGGTCGCGCTCGCCGCCACCTCCAACACGCTGCCCGGCAAGCTCGGCGAGGGCCGGTTCGCCGCGGCCGACTTCCTGCGGGAGATCCAGGGGCTGTCCGCCCACTTCCGCCCGCTGCGGATCGACGGCGAGGACTACCGCCACCGCGGGCTGCCCGAGGCCCCCGCGCCGTACTCCGAGGAGCAGGTCACCAGGGCGGCGTACGCCACCGAGGGCGCCAGCCTGGACGACTTCCCCTCGCTGCTCGACCATCTCGCCCGGGTCCATCCGAGCCGCTACGGCGCGCTGACGGACGGCCTCCGGGCGGTCTGCCTCACCGAGGTCCAGCCGGTCCCCGACCAGTCGACCGCGCTGCGGCTCGTCGTCCTCGCGGACCGGCTGTACGACCGGGAGGTCCCGGTGCTCGCCTCCGGGCTGCCCTTCGACCGGCTGTTCAGTGAAGAGATGCTGAACGGCGGATACCGGAAGAAGTACTTCCGGGCGATCTCCCGGCTGACGGCGCTGGCGCGCGACGCGAAGGGGCTGGTGGCGCAGTAGGTTCGGGAACGTACCGCCCCTCGGACCCTTGGGCGCCGAGGGACTCCCGTACCAACCGCGCACACCGTTCGAAGGGAATCGGCATGGCAACCACGCGTCAGGCTCACACGGTCTGGGACGGCAACCTGATCGAGGGCAAGGGGGTCGTCACCTTCGACTCCTCCGGCATCGGCGAATTCGACGTCTCCTGGCCGTCCCGCGCGGAGAAGGCGAACGGCAAGACCTCCCCCGAGGAGCTCATCGCGGCGGCCCACTCCAGCTGCTTCTCGATGGCGCTGGCCCACGGTCTGGCCTCGGCCGGCACCCCGTCGACCCAGCTGACCACCACCGCCGACGTCACCCTCCAGCCCGGCACCGGGATCACCGGAATCCACCTCACCGTCCAGGGCCAGGTGCCCGGCATCGACGAGGCGGACTTCGTCAAGGCCGCCGAGGACGCCAAGGCGAACTGCCCGGTCAGCCAGGCGCTGACCGGCACGACGATCACGCTCGCCGCCTCGCTGATCTGACCGCAGGGGCCACTCCCGGCCCGGGACACGGCCAGGGCCTCAGTGACCCGCATGGTTCCCGCGCGGCGATACGCGTGCTACACACATGCGGGTCACTTCTCCTGTCCGCCAGCAGGGAGTTGCCTCATGTCATCAGAAACGTCACGCCTGACCGAAGAATCGTCACGGCCGACCGAAGAAGCGTCACGGCCGACGGCCACACGTCGTCAGGTCCTGGCCGGCAGCGGCGCGGCCGTCGCCTCCATCGCCTTCGCCGGAGCGTTCTCCGAACTCTTCGCGGGCACCGCCGCCGCCCGGGGACACAGCGGGTACGGCCCGCTGGTGCCCGACCCCGACGGTCTGCTCGACCTCCCGAAGGGTTTCCGCTACCGGGTGCTGTCCCGGGAGGGCGACCAGCTCCGCTCCGGCGAGGGCCAGGTCCCCAGCAACCACGACGGCATGGCCGCCTTCGCGGGCCGGCACGGCCACGTACGGCTCGTCCGCAACCACGAGAACCGCGTCACCGCGAAACGCCCGGTCCCGACCGTCGAGGGTCTCACCTACGACCCGATGGGCAAGGGCGGCTGTACGGCTCTGGAGCTGGACGGCCGCAACAACGTCCTCGGCGAACGGGTCGCCATCGCCGGCACGGCGGTGAACTGCGCGGGTGGCCGCACCCCGTGGGACACCTGGCTGACCTGCGAGGAGACCGAGGACAGAGCCGGTACCAACGGCTACACCAAGGACCACGGCTTCATCTTCGAGGTGGACGGCGCCGATCCGCACCGAACCGGAGCCGTGCCGCTCACCGCGATGGGCCGCTTCCAGCACGAGGCCATCGCGATCGACCCGAAGAACGGGATCGTCTACGAGACGGAGGACGCGTTCGAGAAGCCGTTCGGGCTCTTCTACCGCTTCCTGCCGAACAAGCCGCTCGGCGGTACGGGCTCGCTGCGGGCCGGCGGCCATCTGGAGGCCATGCGGGTGCCGGGCGTCGCCGACCTCTCCATGGTCCAGGAGACCGGCGCGAGCTTCGAGGGCATCGAGTGGGTTCCCGTGCCGGATCCGCTGGCGGCCGAGACACCGATCCGGTTCCAGGACTTCGGCCCGAAGGGCATCACGCACGCCCAGAAGCTGGAGGGCTGCTACTGGGGCGGATCCTCGGTCTACTTCGTCTCCAGCTTCGCGCACAGCGCGGAGGGGTCCGCCGCCGACCACTACGGCCAGGTGTGGCGGTACGAGCCGAAGCGGCGCCGCCTCACGCTCGTCATCGTCTTCGGCCCCGGCACCGACGTACAGCTGCCGGGCGAGTCCCCGGACAACATCTGCCTCGCCGCCGACGGCGGGCTGATGGTGTGCGAGGACGGCGGCGGCGCGCAGCACGTGTTCGGCCTGACGCGGCGCGGCGAGGTGTACCCGATGGCGCGGGGACGGCAGAACATCGGGACGCCGGAGGAGCCCGAGTGGGGAGAGTTCGCCGGGGTCACGTTCGCGCCGGACGGCGGGACGATGTACGTGAACTGCTACACGCCGGGGACGACGTTCGCGGTGACGGGGCCGTGGCGCTGACGCGCTGACACGGTGGTCCGTCGAGGTACCGGAGGGGGCGGGCAGCGGGTGCCCGCCCCCTTCGCCGACGTACCCGCGCTGCAACGCACCCTGCTGCGGGAGGACGCCTCCGTCATCGGTCTGGCGTCGAGCGACCCGGACGACCTGGCCCTGGGCGCCACCGTCATGGCCTCGTCCAGCCTGACGGAGCTCGGCGCCGAAACACTGCTGGAGCGCCTGCCGCTGAGCGCCGACGCCGGGCTGGTGCTTCCCGTCGACCCCGGGCTGACCGGCCTCGAACGGCTCGTCGACGCCGAGCGGGACACGGAACTCGCGTCGAGCTCCACGACCCGGAGCTCGGACAGAACTACGTACCCCGCCGCCTCGTCCACTCCGTCACCGTCCCGGTCTCCGCCGGGTCGAAGCAGTGGGTCGGGACGGGGCTCCACTGGCCGCCCGAGAGCGCCCGCAACGCCTTAGTCCTCGTGCGGGCCGATCCGGACCTCGCCCTGTACAGCACCGACGGGCCGGCCCCGGGCGTACTCGCGTTCACCCGCGTCACGCTGGACCCGGCCGCCGAGTCGCCGCAGCCGCTGCGCGAGTGGACCGACGACGGCCTGCTGCGCCGCGCCTTCTGCTTCCGGGCGGGCGGGACCGCCGCACACGTCGTCGCCGTCCGCGCCTACGCACAGGAGCGGACCGGCCGGGCGACCCGGTCGGGCGGGCCGGCCCGGTCGATCCGCACGGCCGACTCGACGGCCCGGGTGAATCCGGGCGCGACTCCGACGAGGCAAGGCCCCATATACACCTTTTAGTCGCATAAGCCGATATTTTCCGCTGATGACTCGTTCGAACCACTCGACTCATTCAGCTCATTCGAACAATGCTGTGCTGAAATTGACGGCTCTGTCCGTTCTCGGTGTGATGCTCGGCGGCCTCGCCGGCTGTGGGGGCCCCGACGGCCCCCCGGCCGCCGGGCGCGCGCCCGCGGCGGCCCACGCCCCGTCGCACGCCGCCTCGGCGCCGCCCACCATGGCTCCGGGGCCCGGCGGGCGGACGCCGGTCTTCGAACGCGGGACGAAGGGCGGCGAGAAGGTGGTGGCGCTGACCTTCGACGCCGACATGACCGCCGCCGAGGGGCCCCGAGCGGCGGCGGGCGAGCAGTTCGACAATCCCGAACTGATCGATATGCTGCGCGACTTGGAGGTGCCCGCCACGGTGTTCATGACGGGGCGGTGGGCCGACGAGTACCCGACGCAGGCCAGGTCCATCGGCACCGACCCCCTCTTCGAGGTCGCCAACCACTCGTACAGCCACTACGCCTTCAAGTCCCCCTGCTACGGACTGCCGACCGTGACCGAGAACGGCATGCGCGCCGATGTGGCGCGGGCCTTCGACTCGTTCCGGAAGGCCGGTGTGCGCAATACGGTGCCGTACTTCCGCTTCCCCGGCGGCTGCTACGACGATGCCTCGCTGCGCGCGCTCGCGCCCGAGAAGGTGACGGCGGTGCAGTGGGACGTCGTCAGCGGCGATGCCTTCGCGACGGACGCGGACGCGGTGGCCGAACAGGTGCTGGAGGGGGTGCGGCCCGGCTCACTGGTCGTCATGCACTGCTCCCGAAGCGTGGCACCGGTCACGGACGAGGCGGTCCGCCGAGTGGTCCCGGAGCTGCGGGAGCGCGGGTACCGCTTCGTGAAGGTCTCCGACCTGATCCGGGCGGCACAGCGCTGAGAGGCTGCCGGGGGGGGGTCGCTCATCAGCCGGAGCACGCCGTGCGCTGGGCCTCCTGCCATTCGCAGACCGGGCAGAGGGTGATGCCCCTGACCGACTCCGGGTACTCGGTCGGCTTCCGGCAGAGCACGCACTCGGCGTACGGAGGCCCTGCGGCGGTCTCCGTCCCGGTGGGTGCGGGGTTCGCGGTGGGTGCACCGCAGTACGCCTCTTCCCTGCGCTCGTCCATGCGTACGAGCCTAGAGCGTCCGGCAGCAGGCCGCCGCGACACCGCGAGGCCTGCTGCCGGACGCTCTTACTCAGGCGCGCAGGGAAGTCAGCTTGCAGACGAGCGTGGCCGCCGCGGCGGCGAGGACGGCGGCAGCGACGAGTGGCAGGACGGGGAAGTGCACCGTGCCGGTCCGCGAACCGGTGACCAGGCCCGTCACGGCGGTGTTCGCGGGCGAACCGGCGGTCACCAGGGCCAGCAGCGCGCCGAGCACGGTGGCGGCGACGGACCAGCCGCGCCGGTGCAGCAGCGGCCGGGTGCAGAGCGCGCCGACCACCGCCCCCAGCAGCACACAGCAC
Organism: Streptomyces sp. NPDC001933; assembly: GCF_042890955.1. Classification (NCBI taxonomy): domain Bacteria; kingdom Bacillati; phylum Actinomycetota; class Actinomycetes; order Kitasatosporales; family Streptomycetaceae; genus Streptomyces; species Streptomyces sp. NPDC001933. Next base: position 338,782 of record NZ_JBIASS010000002.1, read on the forward strand.
GCGACGGCCAGCAGTCCGGCGGCCCCGGCGGGCAGCAGCGGCACCCGGACGGAGTTGTCGGCGCCGGCCGGCTTGCTGATCAGCAGCACGGTCAGGGTGGCGGCCACGCCCAGCACCCCGGCACAGCCGAGCGCGGCGAGCAGCGCCGCCAGATGCGCCCTCGGCGATCCCACCACCGCGGCGGTGACGGTCCGGGCGGCGGGCGGTTCCTGGTTGGCACAGAGCTGCAAGAGCCAGGCGGTGACGGGCAGGAGCCCGGCGGCCGCGTAGCCGAGCGAGTCGAGGACGGGCTGTCCCCACTGCACGCCGACGGAGACGAAGGCCGCGTACAGCAGCACCGGGGCGAGCCAGCGCTGGGAGCGGACCAGCAGGGCGGTCTGGTAGCGCAGGAGGGCGGTCATGGTGCCTCGTGGGTCGGGAGGCCGCGTGGGTCCGTGGCGGCCCCGTGCGGGCCGGGGCTCTCGGTGCGGACGGGCGCGGCGGCCACCTGCCGGATGTGCCAGGGCGGGTGCGCGGTGAGCAGGGCGCGCAGCAGCGCGTCGGAGTGCGCGGCCGGGACGGTGAGCCGTACGCCCCCGTCGGCCGCGGGCGTGTGCTCCGGGGCGCCCGGCAGTCCGGCGGGAAGCGATGCGCCCGGCGGGCCCGCCGCCTCGATCCGTACCGGCGGGCCGGTCTCCGCGGCCCGTGCCCCGGGGGCGGGGAGCAGGCCGTTGCCCTCGATCCGGAACACGGCGTCGACCGCCCCGGCGAGCCTGCGCGGGTCGTGGTCGACGAAGACGACGGTGGCGCCGGCCGCGACCCGTTCGGTCACGGCCCGGTCCAGTTCGTCGCGGGCCGACGTGTCGAGCCCGGTCCATGCCTCGTCCAGGATCAGCAGCTCGGGCTCGGCGAGGAGCGCCTGGGCGACGGCGACCTTCTGGCTGGTGCCCTTGGAGAGTTCCGGAAGCGGTGTACGGGCATGGGCGGCGGCGCCGAAGCGGGCGAGCCAGGACCGGGCACGGTCGGCCGCTTCGGAGGTCCGCAGGCCGTGGACACGGCCGAGGTGGACGAGGTACCCGGACGCGGTGAACGGCAGCGCGGCCGGGAAGCGCTCGGGGACGTATGCCGTACGCGCTCCACGGCCGGTGATCCGGCCCTCCGTCGGGGCGTCGATCCCGGCGAGCAGCCGCAGCAGGGTCGACTTGCCGGTGCCGTTGGCCCCCTCGATCCGGACCAGGGCGTGCGCGGGCAGGTCGAGATCGATCCCACGCAGCACCCAGGGGCCGCCGAGTCCGTACCGGCGGCCGACCCCGTTCAGCCTCAGTTGGCGGTCTTCTCGGGCTTGGCCTCACTGGGCCGCACGATCACGAATCCCTCGCCGTCCAGCCGCAGTTGGACGGCCTCGCCGGATCCGCCGCGGATCATCGAGCCGACGCTCTGCGAACGGTGCAGCGACGTGGTCAGGTTGGCGCTCCAGCCGACCACCGCGTCCGTGTCGACGCAGACCGGCTGCTGCGGCGTGACGGGAATCACGATGGGGTGTCCCTCGCACATCAGGCCGAGCTTGCCGTAGCCGGTGAAGACGCTGTTGAAGAGCCCGCCGCCGGTCATCCCGGCGCCCTTCACGGTCTTGATCTCGTAGGAGATCGTGGGGTCGAAACAGAGCACGTTGCGGCCGTTGATCGTGAGGACGTCGCCGTGCTCCATCTCCACGATGAAGCAGTTGGCGGCCTCGTGCGCGAACCATGCCTCGCCCTGGCCGCGGACCGCCATCAGCGGCAGTCCCTCCCCGGTGACGGCGCGCTTCAGCATGCCGCCTATGCCCTGGCCCTTGCGCTCGAACTGCAGATCGCCGCGGAAGGCGATCATCGCTCCCTGGCGGGCGTGCATCTCGCCGTTGACGGCGTACTTGATGGATTTGGCGTTCTGCAGGGTCATCCCGGGGGCCGTCGCCTGCTGTGCCAGGTTCTCGCTGGAAAAGAGATCGCTCTTCATGCGGTGCATCCTCACCCGGAGCGGTCCATTCCGCCAAGAAGCCCGGATCGGGCGGCTGGCAGACTGGACCGGGTGAGCAGCAATGACATTCCCGCGTCCCCGTCCACTCCCCATTCGCCCGCGGCGGACAGCCCGTTCAGGTCCGAGCCGACGAGCCGCGACGAGGCGCCGCAGTACGTGCTGCCGTTGGTCGTGCACATCGAGAAGACCGCTCCCCCGGCCCGTACCGACGCGTTGCGGACCGCGGCCCGCGCGGTGCTCGTGATGCTCTCCGACGAGCGCTCGGTGGGCGAGGGCGAGTGGGCGCGGGCGATGCGGGACTGGCAGGACGCCCGGATCCGCAAGGTGGTGCGGCGGGCGCGCGGCTCGGAGTGGCGCAAGGCGTCCGCGCTGCCGGGCATCACGGTCACGGGCGAGGGCGCCGAGGTGCGGGTCTTCCCGCCGGTGCCTCTGGACGGCTGGCCCAAGGAGCTGGCGAAGCTCCAGGTTTCGGGGACGGATCTGGACGACCCGGAACCGCCTGCCGCGCCCGATCGCCGGGGCCCGGTCCTGTGGCTCAACCCGGAGCTGGACATGTCGGCGGGCAAGGCCATGGCGCAGGCCGGGCACGGCGCGCAGCTCGCCTGGTGGGAGCTGTCGGACACGGAGCGCAAGGCGTGGCGCGAGGCGGGCTTCCCGTTCTCGGTCGCCACCGCGGATGCGGGGTGCTGGCCGGAGCTCACGGCGAGCGGGCTTCCGGTGGTGCAGGACGCCGGGTTCACCGAGATCGCGCCCGGGTCGTGCACCGTGGTCGCCGACCACCCGGCGCTGCGACGCGGCTGAGCACCAGAGCGCCGGAGCGGGAACCTCAAATCGACCTCTGAACGTCCCCCTGTTCGGATTCACCACCGCCCTTTGGGGCCATGAGCCCTGCACGGAGCGGAGGAGGGGGACGGCATGAGGCTGGGTATCGGGATCGGCTGGCGGCCGGAGATCGCGGATGCCGTCGAGGCACTGCCGGGGATCGACTGGGTGGAGGCGGTCGCGGAGAACATCTGCACCGGCCATCTCCCCGATTCGCTGGTACGGCTCAAGGAGCGCGGTGTCACGGTCGTCCCGCACGGCGTCTCGCTGGGCCTCGGCGGAGCCGACCGCCCCGACCCGGGCCGGCTCGCCGATCTCGCCGCCCGCGCCGAACTGCTCTCCGCTCCCCTGGTGACCGAGCACATCGCGTTCGTACGGGCCGGGGGGCCGCGCACCTCCTCGCCGGGGCTGGAAGCGGGCCATCTGCTGCCCGTCCCGCGGACCCGGGACGCACTGGACGTGCTGTGCAAGAACGTGCGCATCGCGCAGGAGTCGCTGCCGGTGCCGCTGGCCCTGGAGAACATCGCGGCGCTGATCTCCTGGCCCGACGAGGAGCTGACCGAGGGGCAGTTCCTGGCGGAGCTGGTCGAGCGCACCGGGGTCCGGCTGCTGATCGACGTCGCCAATCTGCACACCAACCACGTCAACCGGGGCGAGGACCCGGCCACCGCGCTCGACGAGCTGCCGGTGGAGGCCATCGCGTACGTGCATGTGGCGGGCGGCATCGAGAAGGACGGTGTCTGGCACGACACCCACGCCCACCCGGTCACCGAGCCCGTCCTCGGCGTCCTGGCCGAGCTCCGTTCCCGGGTCGACCCGCCCGGCGTCCTGCTGGAACGGGACGACGACTTCCCGCCGGCCGAGGAGCTGGCGGGCGAACTGGACACGATCCGCGCCACCTTGAACCGGGCGGCGGGGGACACGAAGCGGCCCGCCCCTCGCGTCCGCCCGTCCGCGCGGACCGGAGCGTCCACGCCCCCCGACGCCACACGCGACCGGCTCGCGGCCGCCCAGACCGGACTGCTCTCCGCGCTCGTTGCCGGTGGCCCCGCGCCGCAGGGCTTCGACCGGCGCCGCCTCGGGGTCCAGAGCCGCGCCCTGGCCGCCAAGCGGGCAGGGGTGGTCGCCAAGGTGGCACCGGAGCTGCCGGAGATCCTGGGCACCGGCTACCGGGACGCCTTTCTCTCGTACGCCGCGACCCGCCCCATGTCCGCCGGTTACCGGCGCGACGCGATGGACTTCGCCGAGGACCTGCTGATCGCGGGCCGGCCCGCCGACGACGCGGCCCGGCGCCGGCTGACCCACTGGTGGCAGGACCGGGCCGGCGCGCGACCACCGCGCCGCACCACCCGGCTCGTACGAGCGGCCCGCGCTGCCCTGATCGGAAGGTGACCGGCATGACCACCGTCGCACTGCTGGTGGACCTCGGCGTCGTGGTCTCCTCCGTCCTCCTGGTCGTGGGGCTCTCGCGGGCCCGTGGCGGCACCGGCGGCGCCGTCCACGACGTCTACGAAGCCGCCTTCCTCAACGGCGGTCCGGGCAGGGTCGCGGACGCCGCGCTCACCGCGATGCAGGCGGACGGCCGGCTGGCCGTCGGGGGCCCCGGAATCGTCGCCGTCCAGCGGGCCGAAGCCCATGACCCGGTGGAGCGCGCGGTGCTCCAGGAACACGCCTCGGCTCCCAGCGGGGCGTTGCACACCCTGCGCGAGGCGGTGATGCGGCACCCCGCGGTGCAGGAGGTCGGCGACGGGCTCGCGGCCCGCGGTCTGCTGGCCGCACCCGCCGCGAGCCGGACGTGGCGCCGCTGGGGCCGTGTCCAGGGAATGGCCTGCCTCCTGGCCGTCCCGCTCACCATCGTGGCGACCGTCCTGGATCCCCTGTCCGCGGACTTCTTCGCCGTTCCCTTCTTCTTCAAGGTTTTCCCGGTCCTGATCGTCGGTATCTTCACCGGCTTCATCTGCGCCGGGGTCGCCCGGGGACGCGTCACCAGGTCGGGGCGCCGGGCCGCCGAGGCGTTCCGCGCCGCCCAGGCGTACAACCCGGACCCGGCCCACGCGGTGGCCGCGCACGGGCTGCGGGCGATCCCCGACCCCGTGTTCCAGGAGCAGCTGATCGCGGCGGCCCGGATGCAGCCGCACGGGCGGACGGCGGGGCGGCGTACCCACATGGCGGCGGCGTCCACGGGCGCCTCCGCGCTGCTCCTCGCGCCGGTGGTGTGGTGCGCCGGTACGAGTCCCGGTCACGGCAGTTGCGGGAGCTCCGGCGACGGGGGCGGCACGGGCGGCGGTGGCGGGTGCAGTTCCGGGTCGAGCTGCGGATCGAGCGGGTCCGGCTGTGGCGGATCGAGCGGCTCCGGCTGCGGTGGCAGCAGCGGTTCCAGTTGTGGCGGCGGCGGGTCCAGCTGCGGCGGTTAGTGCCGTCCCGGCGCCGCCGGATCGTCCGCATGATGAACAGGCCATGGCTTTCCGAGGCCGCCTCGCATAGAAATCCGCCATGCTCTGGGTTCTGTTCCTGCTGGTCGCATGGGGTGCGGCAGCCATCACGTGTGTCCGGCTCTGCCTCGTCTCGGCCCGCACCGGGCTGCTGTCGAGCGCGTCGGCCGATGACGTGCGCGGCAGCGGTGCCGGTCATGAACTGACCCTGTACGAGACCGCGTTCCTGGCCGGCGGCCCGCATCGGGTGGTCGATCTGGCGCTGGTCACCATGCATCTGCGCCGCCGGCTGCTGCTCGCGCACACCGGCTGGGCGACGGTCGTCGACCCGCTGGGCCGGGACGAGATGGAGCGCACGGTGATCCGTGCGATAGGGCCGCAGGGCCAGTCCCCGATACCGCCGGTACGGGCGGCCGCGGCCACCGCCGACGCCGTACGCGCCCTGGCCGACCGGCTGGTCGCCGCGGGGCTGGCCCTGCCCGGCGGTGCCGGGACCGATGTCGCCGCCGCGGTGCGCGCGGTGCGCGGCGCGGCCGCGGTGGTGGTCGCGATGGGGGTGGTCACGCTGCTGATGCCCGGTCAGGATCACGGCCCCGGCGGGCCGGTCGTGTCGCTGCTCGTCCGGTTCGGGCTGCCGCTCGCGCTGACCGTCGGTTGTCTGGCCATAGCCCGGATGGAGATCCATCCGTACAGCTCGTGGGCGTCGCCCGCCGGTCAGCGGCTGCTCGCCGAGAACGAGGTGCCGGTTGCCGGGGCGGACCGTGACGTCCTGGCGGCGATCGCGGTACGGGGTGTGCGCGCCGTGGACGATCCGGCGCTGCGGGCCGCGCTCGGCGGCGGCCCGGGAGGTCCGCTCCGGTAGCCCGGCCCGGCCCGTCACGGAGCGGTGTGCGGTGGTGTGTGTCGATGAGGACGCCGGTGCGGCGCGCTGGACGCGCGCCGCACCCGGAGCCGAACCCGGTGTCGCTGGAACGACGGGCGGCGCGATGCGCGCCGGTGCCCGTCCTCTGATCTTCCGGGTTGGGGTGGTCGGAGCCCGCTCGCTACGCGAGCCCGGCCACCAGGTCTGCAACCGACTTCCTGCGCCCCGTGTAGAACGGGACCTCTTCGCGGACGTGCATCCGCGCCTCGGAGGCCCGCAGGTGACGCATCAGGTCGACGATGCGGTAGAGCTCGTCGGCCTCGAAGGCGAGGACCCACTCGTAGTCGCCGAGCGAGAAGGAGGCGACGGTGTTGGCCCGGACGTCGGGGTAGCCGCGCGCCATCTTGCCGTGGTCCGCGAGCATGCGACGGCGGTCCTCGTCCGGCAGCAGGTACCAGTCGTAGGAGCGCACGAAGGGGTAGACGCTGATGTAGTTGCGCGGCGTCTCGTCGGCCAGGAAGGCCGGGATGTGCGACTTGTTGAACTCGGCGGGGCGGTGCAGCGCCATGTTCGACCAGACCGGCTCCAGCGCCAGGCCCAGCTTGGTGCGCCGGAAGAGGTTGTACGCCTCCTGGAGCTCGTCCGCCGTCTCGGCGTGCCACCAGATCATGACGTCGGCGTCGGCACGCAGGCCGGAGACGTCGTAGGTGCCGCGGACGGTGATGTCCTTGGCCGCGAGCTGGTCGAACAGCTCCTGGACCTCGTCGGCGTAGCCGGCCCGGTCCGCGGGCAGGACGTCGCGCAGTTTGAAGACGGACCACAGCGTGTAGCGGATGACCTCGTTGAGGTCCTTGGCCTTCTTACCCGCGTTGGGGCCCTTGCTTGATTTCACAGTCTCAGGCGCACTCATACGGCTATTGTCCCGCCTCGCTCCGTGTGCCCTTAACCAGGGTCGACGTGGCGATGATCTCTTCCCCGGGGCGGCCGGTGATGTCGGCCGCGATTTCGTCCGCGGCGCGGTGGGCGCTCGCGATGCAGGCCGGGATGCCGACGCCGTCGTAGACCGCTCCGCAGACCCGCAGCGCGGGCAGCTTGGCGACCTCGTCGCGGATCCGGGCGACCCGGGAGAGATGGCCCACCGGATACTGGGGCAGCCCGCCGATCCACCGGGTGACCTCGGTGTCCACGGGCTTCGCGGCCAGTCCGGTCGCCTCGGCGAGGTCGCGCAGCGACACGTCGACGATCTCGCCGTCCTCGCGGTGGATGTGGTCCTCCTCGCCGTAGCGGCCGACGGAGGTGCGCAGCACGAAGAGGTCCGGGGCCGCGTCGGCGACCCAGTTCCACTTGTGGGAGGAGAAGGTGGACGCCTTGATGGTGCGGCCGTCGACCGGGGGGACGAGGAAGCCGGAGCGGCCGTCGAGTGCGGTCGTGGCGGCGACGTCGGAGCGGCGGAAGGCCATCGTGACGAGCGCCATCGACGCGTACTCGACACCGGCGAGCTCGGCGGAGGCCGCCGGGGACTCGGCGGCGAGCAGCGTGGAGGCGGACCAGGCGGGGGCGGCGAGCACGATGCCGTCGGCCTTGATGACCCGGGTGTCCGTGCGGACGTCCCAGCCTTCGGCGGTACGGGTCAGGCCGAGGACGGGGGTGGCGGTGAGGATCTCCCCGCCGCCCGCGCGCACCGCGTCGGCGACCGCTCGGGGCAGGGTGCCGATGCCGCCCTCGATGCCCTGGAAGACCGGTCCGGTCTGCTGCCGGGCGGCGGCCCGTTCCTGGATGCGCAGGACGGCGTCGAGCAGCGAGCCGCCCTCCCGCGCCGCCTCGAAGAGCTGCGGTACGGCGGCGCGCATCGAGATCCGGTAGGCGTCGCCCGCGTACACGCCGCCGAGCAGCGGCTCCACGAGCCGGTCGACGACCTCGCGGCCCAGCCGGTCGGCGACGTACGCGCCGACGGCGACGTCGTCACCGACGGGGGTCGGGGTGAGGTCGCGCTCCTGCGCGATGCGGGCGAGGCCCTCGGGGGTGAGCAGTCCGGTCAGCGCGGCCGGGTCGCCGGGGACGCCCATCACATGGCCCTTGGGCATGGGGCGCAGGGCGTCGCGCGTCCAGACCGAGGCGGCGGCCGTGGCGGGTGGCTGGAGGCGGTCGCCGAGCCCGACTTCGCGTGCCAGGCCGACCCCCTCCGGGCGGCGGGCGAGCATCGACTCCGCACCGAGGTCGACCTGGGTGCCGGCGATCTCACCGGTCATGAGCTTGCCGCCGAGCCGCTCGGTGGCCTCCAGCAGGGTGACCCGCAGGCCGGTCCCCAGGAGCCGGTGGGCGGCGGCGAGACCGGCGATGCCACCGCCGATGACGACGACATGTCCGGTGCCCGGGTCCGCGCGGTTTATTGAACGCTGCATGCCCCCACTCTCTCAAAACCCTTTCCGAGTCCTGAACGTGACTGCTTCGAAACCGGGATCCGGCAACCCGCGCCCCGGTCCGGCACGTCGAACCGGCACCATCGACGACCTGCCTTGGGGGGGCATTCATGCAGAGACACCGGCATCCTGGCCGTTCATCGGTCCGCCGTCCGCGCCTGGTCCTGGCGGCCGGCCTGGTGGCCGGCCTGCTCGCGCTGAGCGGCTGCGGCGGCTCGGACAGTGCGAGCGACGCGAGTTCCGGCGACAGCAAGAGGGCGATCGGTGCTCCGGAGCGGGGCGCCGCCGACGCGGCGGCCGGGGAGGCGGAGCAGGAGACGGGCGGTTCGCCGTCGCAGCAGAAGTCGCAGGGTGGGTCGCAGGGGAAGAAGAGCGACGCCCTGCCCTCCGGCACCCATGTCATCCGTACCGCCTCGCTCTCGGTGGAGGTGGGGAACGTGCCGAAGGCGGCCGCGCTGGCCCGTTCGGCCGCGGAGGGTTCGGGCGGTCTGGTCGCCAGTGAGGAGACCGAGCGGGTCGACGAGACGCATGAGGTGTCGCATCTCGTGCTGCGCGTTCCGCAGGGCGAGTACGAAGCGGTGCTGAAGCGGCTCGCGGGCACCGGGAAGCTGCTGTCGCGCACCTCGTCGGCGAAGGACGTCACCGACCAGGTGGTCGACGTGGAGAGCCGGATCGCCACCCAGCGGGCGAGTGTGGCGCGGGTACGGAAGCTGATGGACCGGGCGGAGAAACTCAGCGACGTGGTCACGCTGGAGGGCGAGCTGAGCAGCCGTCAGGCGTCCCTGGAGTCGCTGCTGGCCCAGCAGGCGTCGCTGAAGGACCGCACCACGCTCGCCACGATCACCCTCGACCTCTCCGAGCCGGAGACGGTGGCGAAGGACGACGATGACGGGCCCGGCTTCCTGGACGCGCTGAGCGGCGGCTGGGACGCGTTCGTGACGGCGCTGCTGTGGCTGGCGATGGCGGTGGGCGCCGCGGCCCCGTTCCTGGCGACGCCGGCCGTGCTCCTGCTGCTGTGGCGGCTGCTGCGCCGCCGGCTGGCCGGACGCCGTGCGCGGCGGACCTCCGGGCCGGGCGGGCCCTCGCCCGCTCCCCCGGCGTCGTAGCGTGGTCCCTTCGGACTGGGGACGGACCCCAGGTGTCGAAGGGACCGGGCATGACGGCGGAGCGACTGGTGGTCATCGGTGGTGACGCGGCGGGCATGTCCGCCGCGTCCCAGGCCCGCAGGCTCAAGGGCCCCGACGAGCTGAGCATCGTCGCCTTCGAGCGGGGCCATTTCACCTCGTACTCCGCCTGCGGCATCCCGTACTGGGTCGGCGGCGACGTCACGGCCCGGGACGACCTCATCGCGCGTACGCCCGAGGAGCACCGCGCCCGCGACATCGACCTGAGGATGCGCACCGAGGTCACGGAGATCGATGTCGCCGGGCAGCGGGTGCGGGCCCTGGACCTCACCACCGGCGAGGCGTACTGGACGGGCTTCGACAAGCTGGTGATCGCGACCGGGGCCCGCCCGGTGCGCCCGGCGCTGCCCGGCATGGACGCGCCCGGGGTGCACGGGGTGCAGACCCTGGACGACGGGCAGGCGCTGCTGGAGTCCCTGGACCGGGCGCCGGGCAGCAGGCGGGCCGTCGTCGTCGGGGCGGGCTACATCGGCGTGGAGATGGCGGAGGCCATGCTGAAGCACGGCTTCGAGGTGACCGTGCTCAACCGCGGCGAGCAGCCGATGGCGACGCTCGACCCCGACATGGGGCGGCTGGTGCACGACGCGATGGACGGCCTGGGCATCACCACGGTCAACCGGGCCGAGGTCACCGCGATCCGCACCGGATCGGACGGCCGGGTCCGCGCGGTCGCCACCGGCGACGCCTCCTACCCGGCGGACGTGGTGGTGCTCGGGATCGGCGTCGAGCCGGAGACGACGCTGGCCCGCGCCGTCGGCCTCCCGGTGGGCCCGCACGGCGGGCTGCTGACCGATCTGTCGATGCGGGTCGTCGGGCACGACAACATCTGGGCGGGCGGTGACTGCGTGGAGGTCCTGGACCTGGTGGCGGGCCGCACCCGCCACATCGCGCTGGGCACCCACGCCAACAAGCACGGCCAGATCATCGGGTCCAACGTCGGCGGCGGCTACGGGACGTTCCCGGGAGTGGTCGGCACGGCGGTGAGCAAGGTGTGCGATCTGGAGATCGCCCGCACCGGTCTGCGCGAGAAGGACGCCCGCGCGGTGGGCCTGCGGTACGTCACGGTGACGATCGAGTCGACGGGCCGGGCGGGCTACTACCCGGGGGCGCGGCCCATGACGGTGAAGATGATCGCTGAGTACCGCACGGGCCGGCTGCTCGGGGTGCAGATCGTGGGCCGGGACGGGGCTGCCAAGCGGGTGGACATCGCGGCGGTGGCGCTGACGGCCGGGATGACGGTGGAGCAGATGACCGCCCTGGACCTGGGCTACGCCCCGCCGTTCTCGCCGGTCTGGGACCCGGTCCTGGTGGCGGCCCGCAAGGCGGTGACCGCGGTGCGGCGGGCGGGCACCGCCTGAGTGCGCAGCGCCCGCCCCGGCCGCTCAGCGCTCGGTGCTGGTGTGCACGTACTCGACGAGCCGGGTCAGCGCGTCGGGGTCCATCGACGGCATCACGCCGTGGCCCAGGTTGAAGACGTGGCCTTCGAGACCGGCGGCCGCGTCCAGGACCTCCTGGGTCTTCTCCTGCACCGTCGCCGTCGGCGCGAACAGCACCGCGGGGTCGAGGTTGCCCTGGAGCGCCTTGCCGGGACCGACCCGGCGGGCGGCCTCGTCCAGCGGGACGCGCCAGTCGACGCCGACGACGTCCGCGCCCGCCTCGCCCATCAGGCCGAGGAGTTCGCCGGTGCCGACGCCGAAGTGGATGCGCGGGACGCCGTACGGAGCGACGGCGTCGAAGACCTTCGCCGAGGCCGGCAGCACCGAGCGCCGGTAGTCGGCGGGGGCCAGCGCGCCCACCCAGGAGTCGAAGAGCTGGACGGCCGAGGCGCCCGCCTCGATCTGCACCTTGAGGAAGGCGCCGGTGATCTCGGCGAGCCGGTCCAGGAGATCAGCCCAGAGCTGCGGGTCGCCGTACATCAGGGCCTTGGTGTGCTCGTGGTTGCGGGACGGGCCGCCCTCCACGAGGTAGCTGGCGAGGGTGAACGGCGCCCCGGCGAAACCGATCAGCGGGGTGGCGCCCAGCTCGGCGGTGAGCAGGCCGATGGCCTCGGTGACGTAGGCGACGTCCTCGGGCGTGAGGTCGCGCAGCCGGGCCAGGTCGGCGCGGGTGCGGATCGGGTCGGCGATGACCGGGCCGACACCGGGCTTGATGTCGAGGTCGATCCCGATGGCCTTGAGCGGTACGACGATGTCGCTGAAGTAGATCGCGGCGTCGACCTTGTGGCGGCGGACGGGCTGCATCGTGATCTCCGCGACCAGCTCCGGGATCATGCAGGAGTCGAGCATCGGGATGCCCTCGCGCACCTTCAGGTACTCGGGCAGCGAGCGCCCTGCCTGGCGCATGAACCAGACCGGCGTGTGCGGAACGGGCTCGCGTCGGCACGCCTTCAGGAACGCCGACCCATGGGTGGCGGAGGTCTTCGTCTGCTGGCCCGTGGGGCGGTCGTTGGCACTCACACTGGAATCTTCGCACGAAGCCGTGACGACCTCGCTCACTGCCCGATCGTGGCCGAGGCAGTAAGCAGCCGAGCCCGCCCCGGGTGTCTCTCCCTGCGCGAAGCGCCGGTTCCGCCTACTCTTCCCCGCATGGCTCCGGCTCAGGGACAGTTCTCCGATCAAACCGATGGCGCTGACAGCAAGGACAGCGAGGAGGGTGGTTCCGTCCCGCCCGCGTTCCGGTCGGCGGTGGACGCGCTGCACTCCGCGCGCCTCCGCCCCGAGCTGGAGGTGGAGTCGACGAAGCCGCCCAAGCGTCTCGCTCCGTACGCGTACGCCCTGGAGGCGGCGGTCGTCGACGGCGAGGACGATCTCGCCGACGGCCGCCTCGTGCTGCTCCACGACCCGGCCGGACACGACTCCTGGCAGGGCACCTTCCGCCTGGTGACGCTGGTGCGGGCCGAGCTGGAGCCGGAGATGGCCGCCGATCCGCTGCTGCCGGAGGTTTGCTGGTCCTGGCTGACCGGTGCGCTGGAGGCGCGCGGCCTGTCGTACGGGGAGGCGGGCGGCACGGTGACCCGTGCGGGGTCGCACTACTTCGGCGCGCTGGGCACGCGGCGCCCGGCGACCCAGATCGAGATCCGGGCGTCGTGGACGCCCCGGGAGAGCCGCGGCGGGGTGCCGGACACGTCGGCGCATCTCATGGCGTGGGGCGACCTGCTGTGCCAGATCGCCGGCCTGCCGCCGTCGGGCCCCGCCGACGCAGCGGTGGTGACACTCCCGCAGCGACGCGGTCCGCAGGTTTCCTGACCTTCTGCTCCGACATTCCCTGGCCGGAACTCTACCCTCGCCGGTAACTGTGCGTCATATTTCATGCACGGTCACCGGCGTTCTTTTCGTACAATCGATCGCATGTCCGATTTGCCCGAATTGTTACTCACTAAATCGTGATCTTCCCCTAAAGGAGCACGGGTCTGCTGCCGAAGAGGTCAATGACCCTTCAAGCACGGTTCGCCCCGGCTTCATCCCCGAGCCGGCCCGTCCCGTCCACGCCCCCAGGAGGCCTGGTGTCCGTTCTCCTAGAGCAGCCCGCAAGCCTGGTCGCCTACCGCCCGAACAAGCCGACGGCCATGGTCGTCGTGGCCGACCCGCGCGTCCGTTCCACCGTCACCCGCCATCTGTGGGCACTCGGAGTACGTGACGTCATCGAGGCGTCGTCCATCGCGGAGGCTCGTCCCCGCGTCGGCAATCCGCGCGACATCTGCGTAGCCGACGTCCACCTGCCCGACGGTTCCGGGCTGACCCTGTTGTCCGAGACCCGAGCAGCCGGCTGGCCGAACGGCCTCGCCCTCTCCGCCGCCGATGACATCGGCGCCGTGCGCAACGCCCTCGCGGGCGGCGTGAAGGGCTATGTAGTCACCGGCACACGTACCAATATCGGCCACCCCACCCGTCCCGGCGTCGCCCCCATCGGCGCCAATGCCGCCCGTATGCACCGCCGGCCCCCCGGCACCCCGAGCCACCCGGGCGGCTACCGCGAACTGTCCGGCCGCGAGGTCGAGGTCCTCCGGCTGGTCGCCGAGGGCCAGTCCAACAAGGCCATCGGCGTCTCGATGGGCCTGTCCGCGCTTACCGTCAAGAGCCACCTCGCCCGAATCGCCCGCAAGCTCGGCACCGGGGACCGCGCCGGAATGGTCGCCGTCGCCCTGCGAACGGGAATCATCCACTGACACCCGCACCCCGGCGGGTCCGTACAGCCACGGACCGGCTGGTTTGCATTCATCCGCGCCCGTCGACGGAACGTTCCGTCGACGGGCGCCGTACATACACAGATACCCTTGACACGTGACCGACGCCCAAGAGACCGCAGCAGACACTTCACTGCGAACCACCGGGGGCGCTCCCCCGGACGACGTCGCCCCGGCGCCGATCCCCTTGCTCGAACCTCGCGAGGGCATTCCCCCGGTGGTGGCATCCGACGACGCCCTCGCCCAGGTGATCGCAGCCTTCGCGGCCGGCTCCGGACCGGTGGCCGTCGACGCCGAGCGCGCCTCCGGCTACCGCTACGGCCAGCGCGCCTACCTCGTACAGCTGCGCCGTGACGGGGCGGGCAGCGCCCTGATCGACCCCGTCGGCTGCCCCGACCTGTCGGGGCTCGGCGAGGCCCTGAGCGGCAGCGAGTGGATCCTGCACGCCGCCACCCAGGACCTGCCGTGTCTGCGCGAAATAGGGATGACCCCCACCGGGCTCTTCGACACGGAGCTGGCCGGGCGGCTGGCCGGCTTCCCGCGCGTCGGCCTCGGCGCCATGGTCGAGAGCGTGCTCGGCTACTCGCTGGAGAAGGGCCACTCCGCCGTCGACTGGTCCACCCGCCCGCTGCCCGACCCCTGGCTGCGCTACGCGGCGCTCGACGTCGAGCTGCTGATCGATCTGCGCAACTCCCTGGAGGAGGAGCTCGACCGGCAGGGCAAGCTGGAATGGGCCCGCGAGGAGTTCGACTCGATCGCCTCCGCGCCGCCCGCTCCCCCGCGCAAGGACCCCTGGCGCCGCACGTCCGGCATGCACAAGGTCCGCCGTCGTCGCCAGATGGCGGTGGTACGGGAGCTGTGGACGGCGCGCGACCAGGTCGCCCGGCGCCGTGACATCTCGCCGGGCAAGGTGCTGGGCGACGCAGCGATCGTCGAGGCGGCGCTCGCGCTCCCGCCGAACGTCCAGGCGCTGACCGCGCTGCCCGGGTTCGGCCACCGCATGGGGCGCCGACAGCTGGAGCAGTGGCAGGCGGCCGTCGACCGGGCCAAGGCGCTGCCGGACACCGAGCTCCCGCAGCCCGGCCAGACCCTCGCCGGCCCGCCGCCGCCGCGCGCGTGGGCGGACAAGGACCCCGCCGCGGCGGCCCGGCTCTCGGCCGCCCGCGCCGCGGTGTCCGAGCTCGCCGAGCGGCTGCACATGCCGCAGGAGAACCTGATCACCCCGGACACGGTGCGCCGGGTCTGCTGGGAGCCGCCCAAGCACCTGACGCCGGACGCGGTCGAGACCGCGCTCGCCGGGTACGGGGCGCGCCGCTGGCAGATCGAGCAGGTGGCCCCGCTGCTGGTCCGCGCGCTGGCGTCGGCGGCCTGAGCGGCCGTCACCGAGGGACGTAATCGCGCCAGGTTGCGCGGGCCGCGGCCACGTCGTGTTCCCGATCGCCGGACGGGGCTGGATCCAGCCCCGTCCGGCGATCGGCGTATCGGGCCGGAACGGCTCCCGCACCCGGCCCCGCCGTATGTGACCTTCGCCGCTCCCGCCGCAAGGGGTGGGCAGTCTGGTTACCCGCAAGTAGCATGATGGTGGCGGCGCGCTTCCGGGCGTGCCGCGCAGCAGTGCCATCCCGCACCCTGGAGGAGAGCCACCGTGCCTCGTACCATCCGGGACGTCGTCTTCGTCGACGGCGTCCGCACCCCGTTCGGCAAAGCGGGCCCGAAGGGCATCTACCACGAGACCCGCGCCGACGATCTCGTCGTGAAGGCCATCCGGGAGCTGCTGCGCCGCAACCCGGACCTGGACCCCGCGCGGATCGACGAGGTCGCCATCGCCGCGACCACCCAGATCGGCGACCAGGGCCTGACGCTGGGCCGTACCGCCGGAATCCTGGCCGGGCTGCCGCAGTCCGTGCCCGGTTACTCCATCGACCGCATGTGCGCCGGCGCCCTGACCGCCGTCACCTCGACGGCCGGCTCCATCGCCTTCGGCGCGTACGACGTCGTCGTCGCCGGTGGTGTCGAGCACATGGGCCGCCACCCGATGGGCGAGGGCGTGGACCCGAACCCGCGCTTCGTGTCGGAGAAGCTGGTCGACGAGTCCGCCCTGTTCATGGGCATGACCGCGGAGAACCTGCACGACAGGTACCCGCAGATCACCAAGGGCCGTGCCGACGAGTACGCGGTCCGCTCGCAGGAGAAGGCCGCCAAGGCGTACGCCAACGGCAAGATCCAGCAGGACCTGGTGCCGATCTCGGTGCGCCGCACCAACGCCGAGGCCGGCGAGACCGGCTGGGGCCTGGTCACCGCCGACGAGCCGATGCGCCCGGGTACCACCCTGGAGTCGCTCGCCGGTCTGAAGACCCCGTTCCGTGCCCACGGCAGGGTCACCGCCGGTAACGCCGCCGGTCTCAACGACGGCGCCACCGCCTCCCTGCTCGCCGCCGAGGACGTCGCCCGCGAGCTGGGCCTCCCGGTGAAGATGCGCCTGGTCTCTTACGCCTTCGCGGGCGTCGAGCCGGAGGTCATGGGCTACGGCCCGATCCCGTCGACCGAGAAGGCCCTGGCCAAGGCCGGGCTGACCATCGACGACATCGGTCTGTTCGAGATCAATGAGGCGTTCGCCGTCCAGGTGCTCGCCTTCCTCGACCACTACGGCATCGCCGACGACGACACGCGCGTCAACCAGTACGGCGGCGCCATCGCCTACGGTCACCCGCTGGCCTCCTCCGGTGTGCGTCTGATGACGCAGCTGGCCCGCCAGTTCGAGGAGCAGCCGGAGGTCCGCTACGGCCTGACGACGATGTGCGTCGGCTTCGGCATGGGCGCCACGGTCGTCTGGGAGAACCCGAACTTCAACGGAGGCAACAAGTGAGCTCCACCACTGAGCTTCTGAAGGGTGCGGCCGAGCTGTTCCCCGGCGAGGTCGTCACCCAGGCGCACGTACGCCACCTGGACCTTCCGGCCGGTGCGGGCCGCTTCGCCCTCATCACGCTGGACAACGGCCTGGACCACACCAAGCCGACCACCTTCGGACCGCAGTCGCTGGCGAACCTGAACGCCGCCGTCGACCAGGTCGAGAAGGAGGCCGCCGAGGGTGCGATCACCGGTATCGGCATCACCGGCAAGCCGTTCATCTTCGCGGTCGGCGCCGACCTCAAGGGCGTCGAGCTGCTGAAGAACCACGCCGACGCGCTCGCCATCGGCAAGGGCGGCCACGACGTGTTCCGGCGCCTGTCCTCGCTCGCGGTCCCGACGTTCGCGTACTACAACGGCGCGGCAATGGGCGGCGGTGTCGAGGTCGGTCTGCACTGCACGTACCGCACCGTCTCCAAGGCGCTGCCCGCCTTCTCGCTGCCCGAGGTCTTCCTCGGTCTGGTTCCGGGCTGGGGCGGCTGCGCGCTGCTTCCCAACCTGATCGGTGCCGACCGCGCGGTCTCGGTCATCATCGAGAACTCGCTGAACCAGAACCGTCAGCTCAAGGGCAAGCAGGTCTTCGAGCTCGGGATCGCCGACGCTCTCTTCGAGGGCGCGGACTTCCTGGAGCAGTCGCTGATCTGGACCGCGAACGTGCTGAACGGCACGGTCACGGTGGAGCGTCCCGAGGTCGACCGCGGTGACGCCTGGGACCAGGCCGTCGCGCGGGGCAAGGCGATCGCCGACTCCAAGGTGCACGGCGCCGCCCCGGCCGCGTACCGCGCGCTGGAGATCATCGCGGCGGCGAAGGACGGCGACCTGGGCGCCGGCTTCGACGCCGAGGACCAGGCCCTCGCGGACCTGATCATGGGCGGCGAGCTGCGCTCCGGGATCTACTCCTTCAACCTGGTCCAGAAGCGCGCCAAGCGCCCGGCCGGTGCCCCGGACAAGAGCCTGGCCCGCCCGGTCACCAAGGTCGGCGTCGTGGGTGCCGGTCTGATGGCCTCGCAGCTGGCGCTGCTGTTCCTGCGCCGCCTGGAGGTGCCGGTCGTGCTGACCGACATCGACCAGGAGCGGGTCGACAAGGGTGTGGGCTACGTCCACGCCGAGATCGAGAAGCTGCTCGGCAAGGGCCGGATCAACCAGGACAAGGCCAACCGCCTCAAGGCCCTGGTCTCCGGTGTGCTGGACAAGGCGGAGGGCTTCTCCGACGCCGACTTCATCATCGAGGCCGTCTTCGAGGAGATCGGCGTCAAGCAGCAGGTGTTCGCGGAGGTCGAGGCGGTCGCCCCGGCGCACGCGATCCTCGCCACCAACACCTCGTCCCTCTCGGTCACCGAGATGGCGTCGAAGCTGAAGCACCCCGAGCGGGTCGTCGGCTTCCACTTCTTCAACCCGGTCGCGATCCTGCCGCTGCTGGAGATCGTCCGCGGCGAGCAGACCGACGACGCCTCGCTGGCCACGGCGTTCGGTGTGGCGCGGAAGCTGAAGAAGACCGCGGTGCTGGTGAAGGACGCCCCGGCGTTCGTCGTCAACCGCATCCTCACCCGCTTCATGGGCGAGATCCAGAACGTCATCGACGAGGGCACCCCGGTCGAGACCGCGGAGAAGGCCATCGAGCCGCTCGGCCTGCCGATGTCCCCGCTGGTCCTCCTGGAGCTGGTCGGCCCGGCCATCGGTCTGCATGTCTCGGAGACCCTGAACCGCGCCTTCCCGGGCCGGTTCACCGTCTCGGAGAACCTGGCCGCGGTCGTCAAGGCCGGCAAGCGCGGCTTCTACGTCTACGACTCCGGGAAGCCGGAGCTGGACCCGGAGGTCGCCGCGCTCCTGAAGCAGGGCGATGTCGTCCTGACCGAGGAGCAGGTCCGCGACCGAGTCCTGGACGCGGTGGCGCAGGAGATCGGTCTGATGCTGGACGAGGGCGTCGTCGCCGAGGCCCAGGACATCGACCTGTGCCTGATCACCGGCGCGGGCTGGCCCTTCCACCTGGGCGGCATCACGCCGTACCTGGACCGTGAGGGCGTCTCGGAGCGGGTGAACGGCAAGAAGTTCCTCGCGCAGGGCGTGGCGAGCGTTCCGGCGTAACGCCGGGTCGGCATCGACGGGCGGGCCGTACGGGAATCTCCCGTACGGCCCGTTTCGCTTACGCCGGCTCGCCGGACGGGCGTCGGGCCCGACGCCCCTACGCCACCACCGACAACGGCGGCGAGGGCAGGCCGAAGTGGCGGGCGAGTATCCCCAGGGTCACCGCGCCGTCCTCGTTGAAGCCCGGCTCCGTCGCGTAGCGGGGCGTGTCCCGGCCCACGATGCCCGCCGCCAGGAGCTCCGGGAGCAGGTGGTCGGACATCGCACCGCCCCGCCGCGACTCCCTGCGGGCACCCACGTTGAGATACAGCTGCTCGAAGCCGCCGCGGTGGTAGGAGAACTGGAACGGGTGCTCGGGGCAGTGCGGAACCGAGTAGTTCTGCCCATGCGGGCATTCGCACGCCGGTGTGGACGCCAGGAACACGGTCTCCGCCTCGTCGCCCACCAGCTCCACGAAGCGGTAGCCCGTGATGTCCCTGGCCAGGTCCAGCGCGTCCTGCCCACAGGGCACCGCACCGGCGTCCTGCAGCACCCACCCCCAGCCCCCGTCCTCGCCGACGGCCCGGATCCGCTGCCCGGCATCCGCCAGGATCCGGTGCAGCAGACCGGCCTCCATGCCCCGGCAGAACGTGGCGTACGTGCCGGGCGGCAGCAGGCTCATGCCGCCACCCCCGCGGCCAGCGGCGGTGACGGCAGACCGAAGGCGGCGGCTATCGCCCGCACCAGGCGGTCGTCGTCGTCGTAGTGGTGGTCGAAGCAGTCGTGCTCGTCGTCCTCCGCCAGCCGGCAGTACGCGTCCGGGCCTATCAGCCCGGCGGCCAGCAGCTCGGCCGAGAGGTGGTCGGGGTTGTCCCCGACCCGCTGGCCCAGGTCCTCGAAGCTGAAGTGCAGCACGCACCGACCGTCCCGGTAGTACGTGAAGTCGGGCGCGTGGGCCTTGGCGCTGCACGGCTCCACCATGAACACCACCGCCTCGGCCCCGTCCCGGCACAGCGGCCGGTAGTCCACGGAGTCGAAGTCGTCGATCTCCGGGGCGAAGCTGTCGTGCACCGCCCAGGTCCATCCGCCGGCAGCCCCCGTCTCCAGCATTTCGCGCCGCAGCGCGGCGAGCCCTGCGGCGGCGGAGTCGGCGGGCAGCCCGCGGACGAAGACGAGATTCACCTCGTGGCCCGGGTACGTCTCCCCGAGCCGACTGTCGATCCAACTCTTCATACAGGCACCCTAGATGCCGCCACTGACAGCCCGGCGGCCGCGATGTTCCCCTTCTCCGCCCGAGCGTGCGCGTCCGTCAGCGTTCCGTCTCCCGGACGACCAGCGCGTCGGCCACGGCGCGTTCCTGTACCGGCGCTCCCTGAGCACCCCTGGGCCGGTTGTGGAGCCGCCCGTTCACCACCATCGTGCTGGAGCCGCCGCCGTCGAGGTTGAGTGCGTCCACCGCCCCCAGCTCGCGCATCAGCGCCGCCGCCTCCCGCAGTGTGACGCCCGCGCTGTCCGGGCCACGGCCGTCGAAGACGGCGAGGAGCAGCGTGCCGTCCGCCTCGATGCCGACGACCGTACGGGGCTGGCGCTCGGTCGATGTGTCGCCGGTGAACCCGTTGGCCGCTCCGTTGATCCAGGTCTCTCCCCCGCGCAGCAGCGCGGGGCCCGCGCCCAGCATGGACGCTCCCGGGGCGAGGACCTCGTGCCCGCTGCTGTCCGTCACGCTCGTCCGCCGGCCCAACGGCAGCCCGTGACGTGCGTGCGTCCGCAGCCAGTCGGCGCCCTCCCCGACCCCGGTGAGGGTGGAGCCGGTCCGGGGGATCTCCCCGCCCGCTGGGCTGCGGAGCGCCGTCACCCGCCCGTCCGCGTCGAGCACGGCCTCCGCGCTGCCGGGTGCGCCGGGTGGTGTACGCGCGCCCCAGTCGGGGGTGAAGGCGACGATCTCGCTGTCGTCCAGGCAGAGCTGGTTGTGCCGGGGCCGCTGCTCCGGCAGCCCCGTACTGGCCAGCCGGTCCCCGCCCGTGCCTCCGCAGCCGACGATTCTTCCCGGCGCCCGGTTCACCCCGTCCAGCTCGCGCACCGCTCCGTCCGGCGCGGTCAGCCACATCTCGGAACGCACTTCGTCGATGCGTGGCCGCTCTCCGGGGCCGGGCAGGATGAGCGCGGTGCGTCCGTTCGCCGCCTCGCTGAGCAGTCGGCCGTCGATGGCCAGAACGCCCAGCGGATCTCCCGGGTAGCCGCTGGAGACGGCGGACCCCGCGGTGTCGAAGAAGGAGCCGTTCACCGCGGCCACGGTTCGTGCGCGCCGCGCCGTCCGGCCGACGGTCTCGGTGGTCGCGAGATGGTCGCCGGCGTCCGGCTTCACCGTGACCCGGGCGGACGGCCGCACGGTCACCGTGCTGATGAGGACCCGTGCCCCGTCCGTCAGCCGTCGGGTGATCCGCTCCGCCGCCACCCCGCAGCACCCGTCGGCCGACGGGGACGAGCGCGGCAGGTCGTCGCGCCGGGAGGGACCTCGGCCGGTGCACCCGGCGGCCGTCACCCCCAGGACCAGCAGGACCGCGCACCAGCGCACGAGGCGGTCCCGGTGCGGTCTCACGGTGCCGGTGCCCAGCCTCCGAGCACGCCGGGCGTCGCGCCGAGGTCTCCGACGTGAACGGTCACCCGGCCCGAGACCAGGCGGCCGCCGCCGGCGTCCAGCACGTAGTCGAACCAGTCGTAGCCCAGATGGCCGTTGAACGGGTGGTACGTCACCGCTCCGTCCACCTCGACGCTCGTCACCCCGTGCCGGGCGGGTCCGACCCCGACCAGCCTGACGTCCTCGCCCATCCCGGCGGTGAGGTTGGTCAGCACTCCGCGGTGTCCGGGCACCACCGTCATGCTCAGTCCCTGCGGGGGCAGCGGGGCGACCCGGAAGCCGTGGTTCTTCAGGGAGAACGTGGTGGAGGTGAGACCCTTCCCGCCGTCGGCGATGATGCCCGCCCGCAGGACGGGGACGAGGAACGCGTCGGGTGCGACGTGCCGGTTCACCTGGAGCGTGAACCTGGCGACACGCTCGACGCCGGGGCCCGTCGATGTCGCGTACCGGTCACCCGAGGGCAGCAGGCTCATTCCGGCCATGTTCTCGATGGTGGCGACCTTGTCGAACGAATCGGCCATGAGATACCCGTAGTAGCGGGTGCCGTCGCCCTGCGGAGTGAGGATCCATTCGAAGTCGATCCGGCTGCCGGGCCCGACGGGCAGCCGGGGATCCGCGGAGGACCGCAGCTCCATGTGCGCCACGATCGAGGGGTTGTCCTGCTGGACGCTGCGCATTCCGGTGAGGGTGAAGGTGCTCATGATCGTCCGACTCTCAGTTCGAGCCCAGCGTGCGTGACCTGGTCAGTTCGGCGTGTGTCTCCTCGTCGAGCCAGCTCACCCACTCCGGAGGAAAGTCCGCGCGGTCGAGGTTGACGGCCCAGTGCGGTGGCACGATCCGCTGCTCCACCAGCGCGTAGGCGACATAGCGCGCGCACGCGATGGCCCCCTCCGGCGTCATGTGGCCGGGGTCGTGGAACCCCTCCGCGTAGTTCGGGTGTTCCCCCGGCTCCAGGTGGATGAAGAAGGGGCGCACGCCTTCCGGACCCAGCCCCTCCCACCAGCCGTGGGTCTGGTCGTAGAGGTTGACGTAGGGGACGCTGCACTCGGCCGCGAGGTCGCGCATCGCCATCACGTACTCCGTGATGCTCCTCGGCAGGTTGCCGTGCACATCGTGGGTGTCCCGTTCCGGCGGGCTGATCAGCACCGGATGGGCATTGCGTTCGCGCGCGCCGTCGACGAACTTCCGCAGGTGGTGCGGGAAGTCGCCGTACGCCTCCGTACGGAGCCACTCCTCCGGCTTGGCGTCGTTGATGCCGAACGAGGTGAACAGGTAGTCCCCGGGACGGATGTTCTGGAGGATCCAGTCGAGCCTGCCCCGCTCGCTGAACGTGCGGGCGCTCGCTCCGGCCCGTGCGCAGTTGACGATCTCCACCTCCTGCGAGCTGAGGAAGAAGTGGAGCACCTGGCCCCAGCCCGTCATCGGCGCCTTGCTCGCTTCCCGCGTCACCGCGGCGGAGTCGCCCGCGAGGAAGATCCGGCGGGGCCTGCCCTGCTCGGGATTCCAGTCAGACAGCACGGTCCCACCCGTTCTCGTACGTTCCCCGGCCGGCCATGTCCAAAGCCGCCGCGCCGGCGTCCGGTACGCCGCGAATGTCGTCGTCCCGGTGCGCGCGGGTGGCGGGCAGGGCGGCGACGGGGCCGGAGGGACCGAGGTCGGCGGCGCTCGCCGTTCCCAGGGCGTCGATCGCCTCGTGGACACGCTCGGAGTTGCCCTCGCCGCGATGCGCGAAGAAGTGTTCCGCGCGCTCGCGGTACGGGCTCTCGACGGTGAAGCCCCTGGCCATCGAGGCGATGATCTCGTCCACGGCCTGGTCGACGGTGCGGCAGACCGGGCCGAAGCCGTGCTCCGTCAGGTTGAAGTAGCCCCGCTTGTAGTGCCGTCCGTAGAAGTCCTCCTCGTCGAAGGGCACATGGACGAGCGGAATCCCCATGTAGGCCACGTCGAAGAAGACGGAGGAGTAGTCCGTGACCATGAGGGAGCACTCCTTCATGGCTTCCTGGACGTTGCGCGTACCGGGGTCGGCGACCTCGATCGCGGGCGAGTCGATCCGGAAGTTGTGCAGGTAGGGCCGGATCTCGTAGTGCGGGAAGAACTCCAGGTCGACGCCGAAGTGCTCCAGGGCCGCGGCGAGCCGCCGGTCGGAGAGCAGCGACCGGTAGAACCGGAAGTACTCGGACTGGGTGAAGGCGGTCTTGGCCGGGCCCGCGGACTTCTTGTAGGAGGCCGTGACGATCCACTGCCGCCAGGTCGGCATGAGCAGGATGCGCGGACGCTCCCCCGGCTCCCGCCGCAGCGCGTCGAACCTGGGCAGGCCCGCCAGCACCGCGCGGTCGCCGAAGCCGGCCTCCTCCGCCAGGTAGGCGCGCTCCTGACGGCCGGTGGTCACGATCATGTCGTAACTGGTGATCCGCTGGTCCACACCGGAGGTCACGTCGTTGTAGATGATCCCGTGCTGGAGGAAGACCCGCTGGTACTTCAGCAGCTCGCCGAAGCGGTGCAGGAAGAGCACCTTCCGGTAGCCCTCGGGCAGCAGGTACGACTCGGAGTCGTACGAGCCGATCAGCTTGGTCGCGTGCAGCAGATACATCCGGTGCTTGAACGAACCGAGCTTGATCACCCGGCCGTAGGGGGCGACCTTCTTGTAGTCGGGGGAGTTCCCGTCGATGACGTAGTACGCCTTGCGGCGCTTGCGGTGGGTCCGCATCCACTTGAAGAAGTGGTACGAGTTGTCCTGGGCCGTGTCCGACCGCTCGCCGATGAGCCAGATCTCACGGGAGTTGAGGAACGGGTACGTGAGCCAGTAGGCGAGTCGCATGCGCCAGCCCGGGTTGCGGGTCTTGAGGATGCGTATCTCGCGGGCCGTCCGCCACAGGGCGTGCTTCGCCCGCGCGACGGGCTTCCGGTCGATCAGCCGCAGGTGCAGCGCGTCCTGGCCGCCGATGGTCAGCATGTAGGGGTGGCCGGCGATCCGGCCGGGGCCCTTGAGCCGGTGCAGCGGAAGGCGCGCCTTCATGACGACGTTGCGCTGCCGCGAGCGGTCCACGCGGTGCACCCGGAGCCGGAAGTCACCGACCCCGAATCCGCCGCGCGTCAGGTCCTTGACCGGGACCTCCGCGTACCAGCCGGCGTACAGGTCGCGGCCGTTGCGGGTGTTCCAGAGGTCGCGGCGGGCGACCTGGCGCAGCGGTACGACGACCTTGGCGTGCGCGGTCTGGTAGACGAACTCCAGTTCGTTCACCATGGCGCCGCTGATGTCCATGCCGGGGAAGGCCAGACAGCCCTCCACGACCAGCACGTCGCCCCGGGTACGGACCGACTCGACGACGACGTTGGGGTCGTTGACGCGGGCGGTCCGGGTGTTCTGAGTGCCGCCCGGGAAGGTCCGGTAAAAGCCGTCGTCGTCGATCTCCAGCGCCAGCGGGGCGTTCTCCAGCGCCGGTTCCGGGTTGCAGAAGAGCTCGAAGTTCCCGCTCTTCGCCGCGTAGTGGTCGAGCTGCTGGGCGGGGTTGGTGGCGTATTCGAGGATGACCTCGTCGGGTATCTGCGCGTAGTGGCGGCAGATGCCCGGGAACATCTCCTCCAGCTGCGTCCGGCCCATGACGTTACGGGCGTTGCACAGGAAGCCCTTGTAGGTGCGGGTCACATAGCGCTGGAACATGTGCCGGATGTCGGCCCGCTCGGCGGCGGTGTAGTCCAGCAGGAAGTGGTTGAGCCGCAGGTGGTCCCGGTAGTTCGCCGGCTTGCTCCACAGCGAGTCCATGATGGAGGACCCGTCGGGGCGCCCGCGGTAGTAGTACACCGGGCGGTCGACCAGGCTGATGGCGTTGGCCCGCAGCATGCTCGGCAGGGTCACCCAGGAGTCCTCGAAGTGGACCCCTTCGCCGAAGCGCACCCCGAGCCGGCGCAGCAGCTGGGTGCTGAACAGCTTGTTGCACGCGGATCCGCTGAAGATCAGGTCGGGTACGGAGGCGAAGTCGTCGATGACACGGTCGCCCTTGCCGAAGTACTGCTTCCACGGGCCGTAGGGCCGGTCGGGGAAGTTCACCAGGTCGCCCACGACCAGCTCGGAGCCGTCCCGCCAGGCCGCCTGGAGCATGTGCGACAGGGCCCGCTCGCCGAGGATGTCGTCGGAGTCGAGGAAGGTGACATACGGCGCGGTGACCCGGTCCAGGCCGTTGTTCCGGGCGTTTCCGAGTCCGCCGTTGGTCTGGTGGACGACCGTGACGTTGGCGTAGTACTGCGCGAAGTTGTCGAGGATCCGGGGCGTCTCGTCGGTGGCGCCGTCGTCCACCAGGATGACCTGGGTGGCGGCGAAGCCCTCCTGGGCCGCGATCGAGCCGAGGCAGTCGTCCAGGTACTTGGCCACGTTGTAGCAGGGCACGACGACGGCCATCTCGAAGGGATGGTCCAGGCGGGAGATCGGAGGGTGGATCCGGCCGCGCCACCACATCCACGGCGCGTCGGGGTCGTTCTGCGCGGACTCGAAGGACTTGCGGCCCGCCGTGGCGGCCCGCAGCGCGAGGTTGCCGCTGATCGTGCGGTAGCCCTCCAGCTCCTCCCCGTTCGCCAGGAAGGTCAGCCCGGAGAGGTCCACGTCGCGCACGTTGAGCGGGGAGCGGGACCTGGCCCGGTTCCACTCGACGACGACCGACACGTTCCAGACCGTGCTCTCGGAGAAATCGTCGCCGAGGACGGCGGGCAGGTCGACGGTGCCGCCGAAGCCGACGAACCGTTCGTCGATGTCGACGCCGTCGACCGGGACGGTGACGTCCTTCTTCGTGTGGCGGTTGCGTACGGCCAGGGTCAGCTTGAGGTCGTGTCCGGGCTCGATCCGCCCGAAGCGGTTGACCAGCCTGCCCTCGAACCGGAGCTTCCCGTCGTCCACGGACCACTCGTCGAGCTGGGCGAAGAGCGGTTCCTGGGCGAGCTTGGCCGCCGAGAGGCCGAGCTCCGTCACATCGAGCATGCGCCGGGCGTCCGGCAGGTGCAGATGGTCGCCCGACCAGTACACCCGGCCGTCCTCCTCCACGAGGAAGGACGACAGCACGCTCTTGCGCTGCACGTAGTCGAGCGTGGTGAGCGCGGCCTCGGTCTCCTGGTACATGACGAGGTAGGCCCTGACCCGGTCGACCGGGTCGCACAGCTCGAACGCCTCGTCGCTGATGGAGAAGAGGTAGTTGCTCGCGATCTCGGCGAACCCCTGCTGGAACTCCGGGTCGCCCTCCGCGAGCGCCCGCATGTACAGGCGCAGGTCGTGGGCGAGGAACTTGGAGTCCTTGCGGACCTTGAGCTGCCACAGTCCGCGGTCGAGGAGGAACGCGTCGGTGGCGCGGTGCACCGCGACCCGGTCGCTGATGGAGCGCAGCTCGCCCGTGCGGCCGGTGATCGATCCGCCCTCGGGTTCCCACATCCACCGGTAGACGGGGTCGGTGATGACGGTGATCCCGTCGGCGAGGCAGCCCGCCACGGTGGAGAAGTACGTGTCCTCGTAGAAGACGCCCTCGGGGAACCAGACCCCGCCCGAGCGCAGGAAGTCCACCCGGTACAGCTTCGCCGCCGCGATCGGGTCGGCCAGCATCAGCGGGAACTCCGCCAGGCCGGGCACGGTGCGCGCCAGCGCGTACACCTCGGGGGCCCAGCCCTCGCTCTCGCCGGTGGCCCGGTTGACCCGGACGGCCTTGCCCGCGGTGATGTCGCTGCCGCTCTCCAGCGCACCGGCCAGCAGCAGCTCGCAGGCACGGGGCGGCAGCTCGTCGTCGGCGTCGAGGAACATCACGTACCGGCCGGCGGCCTGCGCGATGCCCAGGTTGCGGGGCGCGCCGACGCCGCCGCTGTTGGTGGGCCGGCGCAGCACGCGGACGCGGCCGTTGGTCCCGGCGAAGTTCTTCACGACGTCGAGGGTGTTGTCCGTGGAGGCGTCGTCGACGACGACGACCTCGACCAGCTCGTACGTCTGGTTGACGGCGGACTGGAGCGCCTTGCCGATCGTCGTGGCCGCGTTGTACGCGGGGATGACCACCGTGACCCAGACGTCGGGTGTGTCCTGCTCGTGGTTCATCCGACGCCCTCACGATCGCCCGGGTACCCGTGGTTCGGTGGCATGGCACCGGGGGCGCCGTACACCGGCCGGCCCTGCGCCTGCTGGTCGTACCCCTGCGTCCGGACCTGCTGGTACGCCTGTGTCATCTGCTGGTACGCGGGCGTCGGCAGCTGCTGGAACGCCTGCGTCGGCTGCTGGTCCGGGGACGGCTGGTCCGGTGCCCCGTACGAGGTGTAGGGCTCGGGGTACGGCTGGAATCCGGGGTCCTCGTAGGCGGGCGGCGTCTGGAACTCCGGGGCGGAGAGCGGGTCGCCCTGCACACCGCGGCGGTGCCGGCCCCGGTGGAGGTGGGGGGCGATGGAGCCCGCGCCGGACGGCGGCTCGGCCAGCTCGGCCATCACATGGGTGAAGTCGCGGGTGGAGAGCCAGAACTTGTACATGATGATCAGCTCGAAGATCCCCAGCAGGACCGCGGAGATCACCGTGGTCAGGAGGATCTGGCCGATCAGCGGTCCGACGATGAAGACGAACATCTGGAACTCGATGCCGCTGATGAGGTGCGGCCTGATCCGGCTGCGCAGCAGCGCCTGCCGCACCCGCAGGTACCAGGGGAAGCGGTGACGGAACTGGGCGTGCAGGTCCACGACGTGTCCGGCGCCGCCCGCCTGTTCCTTGAGCAGCTCCGCCTCGGCCTCGGGGTTCTCCCGCAGCAGGTCCTCCATGAACCGGATCTGCTGCGCCTCGGGCTCCGCCGGGCCCTCGGCGGCGGCCGCGCGTTCGGCCTCCTGGCGTTCCCGGGTGACCTTCTCGATCTTTGTCCGCATCGACATGCGCATCTTGTAGATCTGGAGCGCGTCGACGTACCGGAGCATGTCGAGGAAGACGACCATCAGCGCGGCGAGCAGAAACCTTTCATCACCGTTGCGCAGGTACTGCCCGCCCATCAGGGCGAGGGCACAGAAGAGCACTCTGATGCGGTCGAAGACATAGTCGAGCCAGCCGCCGAAGACGGTGCCGTTGCCCTTGAGCCTCGCGAGCTTTCCGTCGATGCAGTCGAGGATGAAGCTCAGGTGGTAGAGCGCCGCCCCGATGATCAGGGACTGGATGTCGCCCTTGAGGAAGAACCCGGCGGAACCGAGTCCGACGAACAGCGCCGCCCACGTCACACGGTTCGGCGTGATGAAGTTGAACCGCGCCATCACGATGAGCATCCGCGTGGCCACGGGATCGACCAGGATCACCGTCCACCAGGCGTCACGCTTCTTGCAGGTGAGCTTCTGGACGGCACGCAAGGACAGCTTGGCCATAACCCCTCAGTCACGAGAACGAAAGCGGCAGGCCCCCGTCGATCCATACACGGTCAGGGGACACCCGGATGTTCACGAGACTCCCCCGAATCCTTCACATGAAAGATTCACAGACTTTATCAAGAACTTAACCAGTTTCGGCCAACCGGGTGGCAAAAAAGATCATCAGAGCCACCAAACCGTCACGCTGTGTGCCAGATATCGAAGTCGAATCCGTCGGACGGTGACTCTCGGTGAGAGAGTCCCAGTTGCGATCCGGCCACGAGGGTCGCCAAGGTAACAACCCCCGCACGATCCCGGACAACCGCGGGCATCACAGCGGAATCCGCAGCAAGTGCGTTCCACCACACGCCCGCGTCCGCCCGGCCCTCGGCGTACACCCCGACCGCGCAGGCGCCTCCGGGTCCGGACCGGACCAGCAGGGAGTACGACCAGCCGTCCGCCTCGACGCCCCGGACACCGGTGACCGGTCCCGCACCGTCGTCGGCGCCGCCGAGCGGCACCGGTCCCGTCGCGCCCGGCCACCAGACACAGGGCTCGTTGGTCCTCGCGTCACGGAAGAGAACCGTCCCCGGCTCGGGCCCGGCCGCCAGGGATCCGGGACGGGGCGAGAACGGCACCGACCGGTCCTCGGTCCACGCGCCGTCGGGCCCGGAGCGGTACCAGCGCAGCACGGCGGCGGAGTCCCGGGCTCGCGCGAAGAGTTCGACCCCTCCCCCGGCCGTGGTCACGGTGACGAGCTCGTCGGCGACGCGGACGCCGCTCAGATGCTGCCAGGGGGTCCAGACGCCGTCGGCCCCCTGGTGCCGGTAGCTCACGCTGTGCCCGAAGTTGCGTACGAAGACGAAGAGCCCGCCCGCAGCGTCGAACGCGGCCGTCGGGAAGCCGACCTCCCGGCTGCGGTGCTGGTGGCCGGGGTTCGGGCTGCCCAGGGAGTGCCACGGGGTGAGCGGGTGCCCGGTGCGGTACTGGGTGGCCCGCACCACCGCGACGTCCTCGCCGCCGCCCTTGAGCGGGGTCCGGCGCAGCGCGAAGAGATGCGGGAAGCCGTGCGCGTCCCGGACCACCCGGAGTCCGGGCATCAGCCGCGGGCCGGGAAGGAGCTCCGGCCCCTGCCAGGCCGCACCCCCCGGCTCGCGCTGCGTCCATCGCACGACGCCCGCCGCCGAGGGCAGGAAGGCGGAGAGTCTGCCGTCGAATCCCTCGGTCAGCCAGTGCGCCGGGTGCGGGTAGCGCGGCTGCGGAGCGGTACCGGGCTGCCCGTCCGCACCGGCGCGGTGACAGTCGACGAAGACCGGGACGCCCGATTCCAGCTGGTGTTCGCGGGCCGCGGCCAGCGCGGCGAGCGCAGAGTCGGCGTTCTCGGGCGGCTCGTCGTGCACGGGGACGTCGCGTTCCTTGTCGTACGACACGTGCACCGGATCGGGGTCCGCCAGGCGCACCCGCTGCGGGCGCAGTGCGCGCAGCTCCCGCAGCAGCGCGTCACCGCCGTCCTGCGTACCGACGGTGCGCGGGGATCCCACGACCTTGCAGCCGCGCCGTTCGGCGTCCGCGAGCGCGCGGTCCAGTGCCGCCCGCCCGTCCTTGCCGTCCTCCTCGACGCAGAGCACGCCGATCTCCGCGCCGGCTCCCTCCGCCGCGACGAGCGCCACCGCCTCGCGATGGCGTGCGGCGACGATCGTCACCCGCTGGGCCGGGCCCATGGCGCTCATACCCGGCTCCAGTCTCCGAGGGTCAGCCCCTGGCCGTCCTCCTGGCGTGCGACGGACAGTGAGCCGTCGGTGCCGAGAACCGCGACGACCGCCCTTCCGTAGCCGTCGGCCGCCAGGGCCGGATCCCCGGTACAGCTCATTCCGGTGCCGGTCCACCAGAAGCCGGACTGCTCGCCCTCGGTCGCGCAGACCCCGAGGTTGACCGTCCCGTCGGCCCCGCGGACCGCGAGCACCGTGCAGTCGAAGCCGTCCACCGTCGTCCGGACCGCGGCGATGCGGCCGTCCCCGGGGTTGCCCCCCAGCGGTACGGGCCAGCTGCCCGCCCGGACCGCGACCACGCCGCCGCCCCGCGCGTCGGTCAGGTAGTACGTCAGCCGGCCCGGGGCGGTCTCCAGCGCGGTCACCGATCCGGGCAGCGGAGGCACGGCCGCGTCGTAGCCGCGCACGAAGGCGCCGCCCGGCTCCGGCTGGCGGAGCTGGAGGGCAGCGGTACGGGTGGGGACGAGGACCTCCACCAGGCCGGACGAGGTCGCCGCGGGCGCCGGGCCGTCGGTGACGCCGGACACCTGGAGCTGGGCCCAGGCCTCCCAGCGGCCGCGCTTGTCCTCGCGGCGCAGGGCGACGCCGCCCGGTCCGGTCGGGACGCAGACGTGCAGCGCGCCGTCGCTGGTGACCGCGGCGGCCGGGACGCCCGTCTCGACCGCCTTGTCGATCTCCTTGAACGGATTGCCCAGCGAGCGCCACTGCGTCATCGGGCGGGCCGTCTGGTACTGCGTGGCGTACATGATGTCCACGTTCGTCCAGCCGTCGGCCCGGGGCCGGACCCGGCGCCCCAGCAGATGGGCGTAACGATTCTGCCCCTGCACCACGGTGAGCCGTTCGATGTCCTTCGCGGGCAGGACGTCCGCTCCCGTCCACCGCCGGCCGCCGGGGGCGGACTCGGTCCAGCGCAGCACGGCGCCCTCGACGTGGACGTACGCGGTCAGCCTGCCGTCGTGTCCGGTCAGCAGCCAGGGGCCGCCGAGGGCCCGGTCGAGCTGTGCGGAAGCCTCCGCCACCGGCTCGTTCCGCTGCTTCGCTTCACGTGGGGAGGCGCTGCGCATCGCTGTTCGTCACCCTCCCTGTGAACAGGCCCGTGCAGGTCACGGGTGCTGGATCGAGACATCATAAACAAGCCATGGCATGCTCAGGCCGAGCTGGTGGCGGTGGCGGTCCGACGCGCACCGGGATGCCTCAGGCACCAGCCCTCCCACGCGGAGACGACCATCTCGCGGGCGTCGTGCCGGGCGGACCAGCCCAGTTCGGTACGGATCCGGTCGGCCGAGGCGACCACCCTGGCCGGGTCGCCCGCCCTGCGCGGCGCCGAGACCGGGGCCGCCTCGGCCCCGTACCCCGTCACCTCACCGATCAGTTCGATCATCTCGCGCACCGAGACGCCCTCGCCGCGGCCGATGTTGACGGTCAGGTCGGTGCCCGGCTCCCGGTCGAGGAGGGCCCGCGCGGCAGCGAGGTGGGCCGAGGCGATGTCGTCGACGTGGATGAAGTCCCGTACGCAGGTGCCGTCCGCGGTGTCGTAGTCGTCGCCGAAGACCACCGGGGCCTCGCCGCGCGTCAGCTTCTCGAAGACCATGGGCACCAGGTTGTAGACGCCCGTGTCGGCGAGGGCGGGGGTGGCCGCGCCGGCCACGTTGAAGTACCGCATCGAGGCGGTGGCGATGCCGTGCGCCTTTCCGGCCGCGCGCACCATCCACTCGCCCGCCAACTTGGTCTCGCCGTAGGGGTTGATCGGGGCGCACGGGGTCGCCTCCGTGACGAGCCGCACATCGGGCATGCCGTAGACGGCCGCCGACGACGAGAAGACGAACGCCCGCACCGCGCTGTCGGCCGCGGACTCCAGCAGGGTCTGCAGTCCCTGCACGTTCTCCCGGTAGTAGAACAGCGGGCGCTCGACGGACTCCGCCACCTGCTTCTTCGCGGCGAGGTGCACCACCCCGCGCACCCGCAGCTCCGCCAGGGTGCTCCGCAGCAGGTCCGCGTCGAGCGTCGAGCCCTGGATGAACGGGACGTCGGCGGGCAGACGCGAGCGGTCGCCCGTCGAGAGGTCGTCATACACGGCGACCCGCTCACCGGCCTCGCTCATGGCACGGACGACATGCGCCCCGATGAAACCGGCCCCACCCGTGATCAACCAAGTCATGAACGAATAGTAATTCGGGCTGCTCAGATCATGATTCTGGGGCCCAAAACACCCATTCGAGCGATCCTCTGTTCTATAGTGCACGCTCAGTCATGCACGCACGGACCGGCCACACCCCCCACCCGAGTCCCACGCACTCCACAGCCCACCCCGGGCCACGAGATTTGAGGACTCGACCACGATGAGCCACGACGCCATGTCCCAGGGCACGCGCGAAGGCCGTTCGGCGTCACATGGCGGCGGCCGGAAGCGCGGGGGCCCTCGCAAGCGCCGCCGCGGCCTCAAGATCACCCTCAGCATCCTGCTCGTCCTGCTGCTCGCGGGCGGCGGCACCGCCTACTGGCTCTACAGCCGCCTCGACGGAAACATCCAGGGCGTGAACATCGACAGGGCGCTCGGTGAGGACCGCCCCGAGAAGCTGCCGACCAGCGGCCAGAACCTGCTGGTGCTGGGCTCCGACTCACGGGCCGGTGCCGAGAACAAGGAGCTGGGCGGCGGCGGTGACGTCAGCGGCGCCCGGTCCGACACCGCGATGGTGGTCCACATCCCCGAGGGCCGCTCCAAGGCGGTCGCCGTGTCCATACCCCGCGACACCCTGGTGACCCGGCCCGAGTGCACCAAGGCGGACGGCTCGACGGTGCCGTCGGCGAACCGTGTGATGTTCAACTCCGTCTACTCGCAGGTCGGTCCGGCCTGCGTGGTCAAGACCGTCGAGAAGATGTCCGAGGTCCGGATCGACCACTACCTGGAGATCAACTTCGCCGGGTTCAAGGATCTGGTGGACGCCATCGGGGGCGTCACGATCGATGTCCCGCAGGACATCCACGACAAGTCGTCCGGCCTCGACCTCACCAAGGGCACGCACAGGCTCGACGGCACCGAGTCCCTCGCCTACGTCCGTACCCGCCACGGCGTCGGGGACGGCAGCGACCTCGGCCGGATCGGGCTCCAGCAGCAGTTCCTGCTCGCCCTGCTGAGCGAGGTCAAGTCGCAGGACCTGCTGGGCAGTCCGACCAAGTCCTACAAGATCGCCAGCTCGGCCACCAAGTCGCTGACCACCGACGAGGAGCTCGCCTCGCTCAAGTCCCTCGCGGAGTTCGGCCGGTCGATGAACGGCGTGGACCCGGGCACCATGGAAACGATCATGCTTCCGGTGGCGTACGACAAGCAGGACCGCAACCGCGTGGTGGCGGCCCAGCCGCAGGCCGACGACCTCTGGAAGGCCATCCGCGAGGACGCCACGATCCCGGAGTCCGCGAAGAAGTCCCCCGCCACCGGCGGCTGACGGCGAGTACGGCCGGTGCCTGACACTCCGTCGCGCACCGGCCTTCTGCCACGGCCTCGCGCTACGGCCGGCCCACGGGCTCGTTGATCCGGCTGTGCCCACGCCCGTAGACGAAGTAGATGACCACGCCGATGGCCATCCAGACGGCGAACCGCAGCCAGGTCTCCGCGGGCAGATTGAGCATCAGCCACACCGAGGCGGCCACCGACAGGATGGGGATCAGCGGTACCCACGGCGTGCGGAAGGCCCGGTGGAGATCGGGGCGGGTGCGGCGCAGCACCAGCACGCCCAGGGCCACGACGACGAACGCGAAGAGCGTGCCGATGTTCACCAGCGTCGCCAGCTCGTTGATGCTGGTGAATCCGGCGACGATCGCGATGATCACGCCGAGCAGGACGGTCGGGCGGTACGGGGTGCCGAACTTCGGGTGGGTCTTGGAGAAGAACCTCGGGAGCAGCCCGTCCCGGCTCATCGCGAAGAAGACCCGGGTCTGTCCCAGCAGCAGGATCAGGCAGACCGTGGTGAGCCCGATCGCGGCACCGAAGCTGATGAGCCCGGCGTAGACGGGATGGCCGACGGCCTTGAAGGCGTCGGCCAGCGGGGCCTCCACCGACAGTTCGCTGTAGTGCTCCATGCCCGTGACCACCAGCGATACGGCGACGTAGAGCACGGTGCAGATGAAGAGTGAGGCGAGGATGCCACGTGGCATGTCACGTTGCGGCTGCTTGGTCTCCTCGGCGGCGGTGGCCACCACGTCGAAGCCGATGAAGGCGAAGAAGACGACGGAGGCGGCGGTGAAGATGCCCATGACGCCGAAGTTGGTGGGCGCGAAACCGAAGATCAGCTGGACCAGCGGCGCGGTCAGTCCGGAGCCCGGGGGCTGCGGCTGCGCCTCGGGGATGAACGGCGAGTAGTTGGCGGCCTTCACGAAGAACAGCCCCGCGATGATCACGATCAGGACCACCGCGACCTTGATGGCGACGACGACGGTGGTGACCCGGGCAGACAGCTTCATGCCGAGCACCAGCACCACGGTCAGGACGAGCACCAGGGCGAAGGCCAGGATGTCGAAGCCGAATCCTTTTGCCACATCGGGTCCGGAGAGCACGGTGGGCATGTGCCAGCCGAAGTTGTCCATCAGTGAGCGGACGTAGCCGGACCAGCCGACCGCCACCACCGCCGTGCCCAGCGCGAATTCCAGCACCAGGTCCCAGCCGATGATCCAGGCGACCAGTTCGCCGAGCGAGGCGTACGAGAAGGTGTAGGCGGAGCCGGCGACCGGGACGGTGGAGGCGAACTCGGCGTAGCAGAGCGCCGCCAGCGCGCAGACGACGCCGGCGACCACGAAGGCGAGTGCGGTGGCGGGTCCCGCCGTCTCCTTGGCCACCTTGCCGGTGAGGACGAAGATGCCGGTGCCGATGATGACACCCACTCCGAAGACCGTGAGGTCCAGGGCGGAGAGGGACTTGCGAAGTGCGTGCTCCGGCTCCTCGGTGTCGCGGATGGACTGCTCGACCGTCTTGGTCCGGAACAGTCCGTCACTGCTGGGTGGTGTGTCCTGCTGGGCAGTCACCGGCGTACCTCCACGCACTCGTCGTGTACGCCATGATTGGGACCGCACCGGCGGCCCAGCGCGCCGGACCGGGCGATTTCACGCTAATGGGCCGGACGGACCACCCGTACAGGGTGACCCGACCGGCCCATCGGTCGTATCGGTGTCCGCCAGGTCCTGACGAAGGATCTGGCGTCAGTCGCGGGCGGGCTCGATCACGGAGCGGCTGTCGGCAGCGCTCTCGAAGCGGCCGTCCAGCTTGGCCACGAGGCCGGTGACCTGGCGGGCGATGTCCGGCGCGGTCAGCCCGATCTCGGCCATGACCTCCTTGCGGGAGGCGTGGTCGAGGAAGCGCGGCGGGATGCCGAAGTCACGCAGCGGTACGTCGACCCCGGCGTCGCGCAGCGCCTGGGCGACGGCGGAGCCGACGCCGCCGGCCCGGCTGTTGTCCTCGACGGTGACGACGACCCGGTGCTGCTCGGCGAGCGGTGCCATGGCCTCGTCGACCGGCTTGACCCAGCGCGGGTCGACAACGGTCGTCGAAATGCCCTGGGCCTCCAGCAGATCGGCGATCTCCAGGCACATCGGGGCGAGCGCGCCGACGGAGACCAGCAGCACGTCCGGACGGGTGGTGCCGGGCTCGCGCAGCACATCCATGCCGCCGACCCTGCCGACGGCCTTGACAGCCGGGCCGACCGCGCCCTTGGAGAAGCGGACCACCGTCGGTGCGTCGTCGACCTCGACGGCCTCGCGCAGCTGGGCGCGGACCTGGTCGGCGTCGCGCGGGGCGGCGATCCGGAGCGTGGGCACGCACTGGAGGATCGACATGTCCCACATGCCGTTGTGCGAGGCGCCGTCGGTGCCGGTGACACCGGCCCGGTCCAGGACGAAGGTCACACCGCACTTGTGCAGCGCGACGTCCATCAGGACCTGGTCGAAGGCGCGGTTGAGGAAGGTGGCGTACACCGCGAAGACGGGGTGCAGTCCGCCGGTGGCGAGGCCGGCCGCGGAGACCGCGCCGTGCTGCTCGGCGATGCCGACGTCGTAGATCCGGTCCGGGAACGCCTTCTCGAACTTGGTCAGGCCGACCGGCTGGAGCATGGCCGCGGTGATCGCGACGATGTCCTCGCGCTCCTTGCCGAGCTTGACCATCTCCTCGCCGAACACGGAGGTCCAGTCGAGTCCGGAGGTGGCGACCGGGAGGCCGGTGTCGGGGTGGATCTTGCCGACCGCGTGGAAACGATCCGCCTCGTCAAGCAGAGCGGGGGTGTAGCCGCGGCCCTTCTCGGTGAGGCAGTGCACGATGACGGGTCCGCCGAAGCGCTTGGCGCGCTGGAGCGCGGACTCCAGGGCCTCGATGTCGTGGCCGTCGATCGGGCCGACGTACTTCAGACCGAGGTCCTCGAACATGCCCTGCGGGGCGATGAAGTCCTTCAGCCCCTTCTTGGCGCCGTGCAGCGTCTCGTACAGCGGCTTCCCGACGACGGGGGTCCGCTCCAGGAGGTCCTTGCCGCGGGCCAGGAACCGCTCGTAGCCGTCGGTGGTGCGCAGCGTCGCGAGGTGGTTGGCGAGGCCGCCGATGGTCGGCGCGTAGGAGCGCTCGTTGTCGTTGACGACGATGACGAGCGGGCGGTCCTTGGCGGCGGCGATGTTGTTCAGCGCCTCCCAGGCCATGCCGCCGGTGAGCGCCCCGTCACCGATGACCGCGACGACGTGGTCGTCCTTCTTGAGGACCTCGTTTGCCTTGGCGAGGCCGTCGGCCCAGCCGAGGACCGTGGAGGCGTGCGAGTTCTCGATGACGTCGTGCTCGGACTCGGCCTGCGAGGGGTAGCCGGACAGGCCGCCCTTCATCTTGAGCCTGGAGAAGTCCTGGCGGCCGGTGAGCAGCTTGTGCACGTAGCTCTGGTGGCCGGTGTCCCAGAGGACCTTGTCCTTCGGCGAATCGAAGACCCGGTGCAGGGCGATGGTCAGCTCGACCACACCCAGGTTGGGGCCGAGGTGGCCACCGGTCTTCGATACGGCGTCGACCAGGAAGGTCCGGATCTCTTCGGCGAGCTGGTCCAGCTGCTCGGGAGTGAGCCGGTCCAGGTCACGCGGTCCACCGATGCGGGTCAGCAGAGCCACCCGTGCCTCCTTGCGTATTGAGCTGGTCGAGCATGCCGATCCGATGAGTCTAATGTTCCGTCCGGCCGCGCGGGCATCGGGCATGGAGAGTGCTGTCACACCCCGCGTACCCGCACCCCGCAGTGCCCGGCTCCCTGTCCGGGCGCCGGGCACTGAACGGTGCGGATGTGATATTTCAGGGCTGTCCGTAGGGCCTTTACGAGCGCCGCAAGGCCTGCTAAGTGCGGCCCACGGTCTTCTTGCGCGCGACCTGCGGTTTACGCGCGACCTGCGGTCTTCTGCGTGCGGCGGGAGACCGAGTCGATGACCACGGCGGCCAGCAGCACCGCGCCGGTGATCATGTACTGGATGGCGTTGGCCATCCCGATCATGTTCAGGCCCTGCTGGATCGACTGAATCACGATCATGCCGAGCAGCGCGGACCAGACCTTGCCCCGGCCGCCGAAGAGACTGGTGCCGCCGATGACGGCGGCCGCGATGACCAGCATCAGTGTGTTGCCGCCGCCGACGCTCTTGGTGGCGCCGCCGGAGAGGCTGGCGATGAAGAGGCCGCCGAAGGCGCCCAGCATTCCGGAGAGCGCGAAGACGGTGATCCGGATCCGGTCGACGTTGATACCGGCGCGGCGTGCGGCCTCCGGGTTGCCGCCCACCGCGAAGACCTGGCGGCCGAAGGTGGTCCGGCGGGCCACGAAGTCCGCTATGACCAGCACGGCGAGGAAGAGCACCAGGGCCAGCGGCAGGCCGCGGGCACCGGAGGGCTCGTTCAGCACGTACGCGACGGCGAAGCACAGGACGGCGACGACGCCGGTACGGAGCACGATCTCGGCGGTCGGACGGGCGGGCAGGGCCGCGGCCCGGCGGCGCCGGCTGTCCACCAGGAGCGAGGCGGCGTACGCGAGGACGGCGACCAGGGCGAGGCCGTATCCGGCGGCCTTGTCCTCGAAGAAGTAGTTGGTGAGGTTCTCGACGATGCTGCCGGACGGTGTGTTGATCGAGCCCTCACCGCCCATCATCCACTCCTGCAGACCGCTCCAGCCGAGGAATCCGGCCAGGGTGACGACGAAGGCAGGCACCCCGATCTTGGCGAAGAAGAAGCCGTGCAGCGCGCCGAGCACCATGCCGGACAGCACCGCGACGAGCACCGCCGTCCAGTCGTCCCAGCCGTGGTTGACGTTGAGCACGGCCCAGACGGCCGCGCCGACACCGGCGACCGAACCGACGGACAGGTCGATCTCGCCGAGCAGCAGCACGAAGACGATGCCGACCGCCATGATGCCGAGGCCGGAGCTGTAGACGGCGATGTTGGCGAGGGAGCTGGCGGAGAGGAAGTTGCTGTTCTGGAACTGGAAGACGATCGCGATGACGATCAGGCCCACGAGGACCGGCAGCGAGCCGAGTTCGCCGCCGCGCACCTTGCGGGTGAACTCGGTCCAGTAGCCCGCGAGTCCCTCCGCGCGGACGAGCAGGCGCGGGTCCACCGCGGGGATGGGAGCCGCCGACGGCTCGGCCGTCGCGGCGGGCTTTCCGGCCGCGGGCTTCTCGGTGGAAACCTCGGGGGTCCCGGGGGACTTCGGGGACTCGGGGGTCTTGGGGGACTCGGGGGTCTTGGCGAGGTCGCTCACTTGGCGTCCTCCTTCGTGGCTGTGCGGGCCTGGCGGCGCGTGACGGCGTTGTCCGTGGCACCGGTGATCGCGGAGATGATCTCCTCGTGGGACGTGGTCGCCACGTCGAAGACTCCGTTGTTGCGGCCCAGCCGCAGCACCGCCACCTTGTCGGCGACGGCGCGCACGTCGGCCATGTTGTGGCTGATGAGGATGACGCCGTGGCCGCGCTCGCGCAGCCGCTCCACGAGGTCGAGGACCTGGGCCGTCTGCTCCACGCCGAGGGCGGCGGTCGGCTCGTCGAGGATGACGACCTTGGGGTCACCGATCAGGGCGCGGGCGATGGCCACGACCTGGCGCTGACCGCCGGAGAGCGAGGCGACCGGGATACGGACGCTGGGGATCCGGATGGACAGGGTGTCCAGCAGCTCCTTGGCGCGCTTCTCCATCGCGATCTCGTCGAGCACGGAGGCCTTGCGCATTTCGCTGCCGAGGAAGAGGTTGGCGACCACATCGAGGTTGTCGCAGAGGGCCAGGTCCTGGTAGACGGTGGCGACTCCGAGGTCCTGGGCGTCATTGGGCCGGTTGATCCGGACCGGCACGCCCTCCCACTCGATGGAGCCTTCGTCGATCGGGTGGACACCCGAAATGGTCTTGACGAGCGTCGACTTGCCGGCGCCGTTGTCGCCGACCAGGGCGACCACTTCGCCGGAACGAATCTCCAGGTCCACATCGGTGAGCGCCTGGACGGCGCCGAACCGCTTGGAGATTCCGCGCAACGCCAGCACGGGCGTAGCGGACACGTGAATCATCTCCTTCGCCGCCTGACCGGCGGGGATGGTGCTGCTGAGCACAGGGGGCGGTGTTGGTCACCGGGCCGCCGGGAGAGCCGAACACCTTCGGGGCCGGCCTCGGAACGTCGTCGCCGGGGGACGACCACGCGCCGAGACCGCGCCCGGCAAGGGGTTCCGTGCCTGCCGGGGCCCAGGCCGTGCCCCGGAGGGCGGCCGTGTGCGGTGACCGGGACCGGTGAGAAGTCCGGCGCCCGCCCCTTGCTGCGGGGCATTTGACGGGGCGGGTGCCGGACCGGATCGGGTGACGCCTGCCGACGGCGGATTACTTGACGCCGGCTGCGTCGCAGGCCGCCTTGTACTGGGCGGTGCAGATCTCCTCGACCTTGTAGACCTTGTCCGCGACGATCGTGGAGGCGATGTTCTCCTTGGTCACGACCGAGGCGTCGTACAGCTTCGACGGGGTGCCCTTGAACTCGCCCGAGAGGCTGTCGACCTTGACCGGGGCCAGGTCGTCGAACTTCTCGCCCTTCAGCAGCCGGACGGCGATCTCGGCGGTGGTCTCGGCCTCCGGCTTGATCTGCTTGTAGATCGAGAAGGACTGCTCGCCCGCCAGGATCCTCTGGATGCCCGCGAGTTCGGAGTCCTGGCCGCCGACCGGGACCTTCACGCCCTGCTTCTTCAGGGCCGTGATGATGCCGCCGGCCATGCCGTCGTTGGCGGAGTAGACGCCCTGGAAGCCGTCCTTGCCCAGGGAGTCGATGGCCGCGCCCATCTTCTTGTTGGCCTCGTCCGGCGACCAGTCCGGGATGTCCTGCTCGTAAACGACCTTCTTGACCTGCTTGTCGAGGACGCTGTGCGCGCCCTTCTTGAAGAAGGGGGCGTTGGGGTCGAGCGGCGAGCCGTTGATCATGACAACGTTGCTGTCCTTGGCCTTGGCGCCCAGCGCCTTGACCAGCGCCTCGCCCTGGAGCTGGCCGATCTTCTCGTTGTCGTACGACACGTAGGCGGAGATCGGGCCCTCGGCGAGACGGTCGTACGCTACGACCTTGACGTCCTTCTTCGCGGCCTGCTGGACCCAGGACTTGGCGGCCTTGTAGTCGACGGTGTCCAGGATGATGACCTTCACGCCCTGGGTGATGAGCGCGTCGAACTGCTTCTTCTGGGTCTCGCTGTCGCCCGCGGCGTTGTTGTACTTGACCTCGCAGTCGGAGCACAGCGCCTTGATCTTCGCCTCCATGATGGGGCGGTCGAACGTCTCGTATCGCGTGGTCTTGTTCTCCGGCAGGAGCAGGCCGATGGTCTTGCTGTCGCCGCCGCTGCCGGAGTCCTTGTCGTCGCCGGCCTTGCCACAGGCCGCGAGGGAGACGGCCATGGAGAGTGCGGCCGTTCCAATGACGATGCGTCGCGTCGTTGCGTTCATACGGGTTGCCTCCCTGACGAGGCCGCAACGGTGCGGCCGAGGTGGCTGGCAGTCAACTCGGCCGCACCGTCAGCGTCAAGGAGTAAATCCTTAACGAGATGACAACGGTGCCATTCCTTATCTAAGTGAAGGCGGGAGTGGCCTTCGGCAGGGTGCTCTCCAAAAGGGTCGAATCCCCCATCTCGCTGAGCACCAGGGCCAGTGCGCCCAGGACTTCGGCCCGGCCGCCCAGCGCCCCGGGCAGCACCGAGAGCTGCCGGGCGGCGCTCGGAATGGCGTAGCGCGAGACCGAGTCACGGATCGGTGCGAGCACCAGCTCGCCCGCCTCGGCGAGCGATCCGCCGAGGACCACCCGGCTGGGGTTGAGCAGGTTGCAGAGGTTGGCCACCCCGCTGCCGATGTGCCGCCCGACGTCCCCGATCACCCGGCGGCAGCCCGGATCGCCCTCGCGGGCCAGCTGGACCACCCGCTCCATGGTGAGATCGGGCCCATGGCTGGGCTGGAGCAGCGGCAGCACGTACCGGGCGGCCGTGAAGGTCTCCAGGCAGCCCCGGTTGCCGCAGCGGCAGACCGGGCCCGACTCGTCGAGCGTGATGTGCCCGATCTCGCCGGCCGTGCCGCCCGGACCCCGGTAGATGCGCCCGTCGATCA
This sequence comes from Streptomyces sp. NPDC001933, assembly GCF_042890955.1. Classification (NCBI taxonomy): domain Bacteria; kingdom Bacillati; phylum Actinomycetota; class Actinomycetes; order Kitasatosporales; family Streptomycetaceae; genus Streptomyces; species Streptomyces sp. NPDC001933. The sequence continues at coordinate 380,975 of NZ_JBIASS010000002.1, forward strand.
CCAGGCCGGCGCCGACCCCGCTGGCGACCTTGATGTAGGCGAGGTCCCTGACTCCCCGGCCGCTCCCCCACACCAGCTCGCCGAGCGCGCCGAGGTTGGCGTCGTTGTCGACGTACACCGGCACTCCGAGCCGGCCCTCCAGTTCCCTGCTGGGGTTGATGCCCGTCCAGCCCGGCAGGATCGACGTGGAGCCCAGCGTGCCGGACTCCACGTCGATCGGGCCGGGTACACCGAGGCCCACCCCGATCACCTTGTCCGGACCGATTCCGGTCGTCTCGATCAGCCGCCTGACCAGCTGCTCCGCCCGCCCGAACCCCTCCGCGGACGAGGCGTCGACGTCCAGCGGCTCGGCCTCCTCGGCGAGCACCTGGTGGGCGAGGTTGCCGACCGCCACCCGCAGATGCGTATGGCCGAAGTCGACCCCGATCACGATGCCCGCGTCCCCGCTGAGCGAGACGCTGCGGGCCCGGCGGCCGCCCGCCGAGGTGGGGGTGACCTCGACCGTGCCGCCGTCCTTCAGTTCACGAACGATGTTGGAGACGGTGGCCGCTGACAGGCCGGTGCTCCGTGCGATCTCCGCCTGGGTGAGCGAACCGGCCATGCGTACCGCACGCACGACCCGCTCAAGGTTGGCGCGATGCAGAGATGTCTGCGACCCCGGAGTCTCCATCGACTCTCTCACTCCTACCGTTTTCTCTAACATGTGAACTCTAAGCTGAGCGTTTTGCGGCACCCCCCGTCAAGACCTTGAGCAACCGAAGCCCCGGATGAGCACCCCGGCCGCACCCGAGCAGCCTCGGAGCACGCAGGAACCGCCCGTCGGCGTGTGGCCGACGGGCGGTTCGTGTGTACGGGGGAAGCGGTGCCGGGCCGCTACTTCACCGCGCCCGCGGTGAGGCCGGCAACGACCTGGCGCTGGAAGATGATGTAGGCCGCGAGGACCGGCAGCATCGCCATCACCAGACCGGCGAAGAGCCCGGACCAGTCGCCCTTGTACCCCTGGCTGTTGGCCAGTTCGACCAGGCCCTGGGAGAGCACCCGGTGGTCCGGCTCCGTGTTGAGGACCTGCGGCAGCATGTACTGGTTCCACTGACCGAGGAAGTTGAAGATACCGACGCTGATCAGGCCGGGCTTCGCCATCGGCAGCATCACCTGGAAGAACGTCCGGGTGTGCGAGGCACCGTCGAGCATCGCGGCTTCCGCCACCGAGCTCGGCAGGGTCCGGAAGAACGAGGTGAGGAAGAAGACGGTGAACGGCAGCGAGTACGCGATGTAGACCATGATCAGTCCGTGGCGCGTGTTCAGCAGGGCCATGTTGTTCATGACGAAGAACAGCGGGACCAGCGCCAGGATAATCGGGAAGCTCATCCCGCCGATGAACATGTAGTAGATGAAGCGGTTGCCGGGGAAGTCGAACCGCGCCAGTACGTACGCCGCCATCGAGCCGAGCAGCAGGGTGCCGACGAGCGAGCAGCCCACCACCACGACCGTGTTGAAGAAGTAGTCGCTCATGTGCGCCTGGCTCCAGGCGCGCGACCAGTTCTCGAAGTGCAGCTTGTCGGGCAGCGCCCACGGCGTCGACAGGATCGAGTCGTCCGTCTTGAACGACGCCATCACCGCCCAGAGCAGCGGCATGACGACCAGGATCGCCCAGATGATCAGCACACCGTGCGAGAAGACATTGAGGACCTGGCCCTCGCTGCTCTTCTCCTTGGCGGCGGATGCGGGCGCCTTGGCCACCGGGGCGGGATCGGCGGCCGGGGCGGCGGCGGGCGGGGTGTCAGTCGTCTTCACGTGTACTCACCTCGTACTGTCGAGCCGGACACGGAGGCCGACCTGTGGTGCCTGCTGGGGGTCCGGGGACCGTCTCCCGGGAGTCGCAGCATCAGAACTCCAGCCGATCGCGCCGGCCCAGTCGCATCACGATGGCGGCGAAGGCCATGGTGACGATGAGCAGTCCGACACCGATCGTCGTCGCGTAGCCGGCCTGCCCGTCGCGGAAGGCCGTCTGGTACACGTACAGCGGCAGGACGGTGGTCGAGTAGTCGGGGCCACCGGGGCCCACGGTCATGACCTGCACGGCGGTGAACGCCTCGACGCCGAGGGCCAGGATCCCCATGTAGACCCAGCCCGACTGCACCGTGTCCCAGAGCAGCGGAAGTGTGATCTTGAAGAACGTGGTGAAGCGGTTGGCGCCGTCGAGCAGCGCCGCCTCGTAGAAGTCCTTCGGGATGGACGCCATTCCGGCCGAGAACAGGACGACGAAGAATCCGACCGTCGACCAGACCAGTACCGACATGACGCAGACCAGCGCGAGACTGGGGTCGCCCAGCCAGTCCGGCTGGATGGAACCCAGACCGATTCCATCCAGTGTCGAATTCAGCATCCCGTCACGGGGGTTGAAAGCGAACTGGAAGAGCAGGGCCACGATGACGATCGAGAGCACCTGCGGGAAGAAATAGGCGATCTTGTAGAAACTTGAGCCACGCACGCCGGAGACCGCGGCGTTCTTGCGCCGCCGGCCCCCGACATTGAGCATGAAGGCGAAGAAGAGCGCCAGGCCCAGCGTCACCAGCGGCAGCAGCAGCACGAGCAACACGCTGTGCTGCAACGACTTCCAGAAGATGTCGTCCTTCAGCATCCTCGTGTAGTTGTCGAACCCGACCATCTTGAAGTCCGGGCTCAGGCCGGTCCAGTCCGTGAACGAGTAGTAGATGGACTGGATGAACGGCCAGATGACGAAGACCGCGTACAACGCGAGTGGGAGTACCAAGAATCCCACGATGAAACGGTACTTGCCGTGCTGCATCGTTTACCGACCCCGATCTTTCTGCGGGTGCCGCCGCTGGTGACGGTTGCTCACTGGTGCTTGTAGTGCTTGATGGACTGGTCCTTGGCCGCCGCGTCGGCGAAGGCCTGGATCTTCTTGATGGCTTCCGCCGGGGTCGCGCGGCCGGCCATCATCTCGCCGATACCGGCGACACCGATCTGCTCCTTCTGGAGCTTCACGTACCAGTCCTGCATGCGCGGGTTCACCACGTTGTCGCCGGCCTTCTTCAGCGCGTCGACACCGGACTGCATGGCGGTCGACAGGGTCAGACCGTCGGTGCCACCGTTGAACGCGCTGAGCGACTTGACCTGCTTGGTGAAGTTCTTCGAGGACTCCTCGGAGAGCATGATGCGCAGCTGCTCCATGCCGCCCTGGGGGTTCTTCGCGTTGGCCGGGACGACGAAGGGCTCGCCGCCGGAGGCCCAGATGGTGCCGAACGGCATCTTGTCGGACGAGTCCAGGCTGGACGGCGCCGCGACCATCATCTTGAAGTCCTTGGGCGTGGTCGGCGCGGCCTCGTTCTCCACCCACGAACCGTTCGGGAGGAAGAGCGCCTTGCCCTTGGTCCACTCGGTCTGCGACTGGATGTGCGTCAGGCCGGGGGTGCCCTTGAGGATGTACCCCTTCTTGTACAGCTCGTAGTACGCCTCGAAGGCCGCCTTGACCGCGGGGTCCTTCCAGGCGTTCGGCTCCAGGTTGTCGATCTTGTCGAGAACCTCCCGGCCACCGATCTTGCCGATGAACGGGTAGAGCGAGAACGGCAGGTAGTACGGGTACTTACCGGCGTACGTCCAGCCCGCGATGCCCTGCTTCTTCGCCTTCGCGCAGAGGGCGAGCATGGCGTCCCAGTCCTCCGGGTACTCCGCGTCGAGCTTCTCCAGCGCGGTCTGCGAGTACCAGACGCCGTACACGGTGTACGCGTAGTACATGATCCAGACCGGGTCGCCGTCGAACTGACCCATCTCCAGGACACCGGGACGCAGCGTGTCGCGGACCTTCTTGCTCGGGTCGTCGATGGACGGGGCGTCCATCAGCGGCGTCAGGTCGAGCAGCTGCTTCTTGCCGACCAGGACACCCATGTCCATCTGCTCGGCACCGGAGTTGTCGATCAGGTCCGGCGGGGTGCCGCCGTTGAAGCGGGGCTGCAGCTGCGACTGGATCTTCTGGGTCGCGACGTGCTTGACCTTCGGGGCCTTCGGGAACGCGGCGTTGTACTTCTTCTCCGCGTCGATCGCGTACTGCTGGCCGAAGCCGCCGTCGAAGATGACCACCTCGAGCGGGGCAGTCTCGTTGACACCGAGCGGGTTGGCCTTGGTGACCTTGCCCTTCTCGACCTTCTTGTCGCTACTGCTGTCGCCACTGGCGCACGCCGACAGGAAGCCCATCGTCGGAACGCTGATCAGGCCGAGTGCGGCCGATCGCTTGATCACATCGCGACGGCCAAGGCCCTCATTCTTGTGGGCGGAGGTGGATCCCATGCTCAAGTCCTCGCCTTCTCCAGGACTCAGGCGGTGTGTACCGGTCGCCCGTAGATATTCGCCTCAGGCGAAGGGCCCCGCCACCGCGGTCAGTTGCGCTTGGGTATTGCTGATTTCAGGCTAGCCAGGTGCAGTGGGGGGTCGGGAGGATCCGGCATCGGACGCACCCGTCGTGCTGTCCTCGGCCCTTCCCCCGTGTCCCCCTTGTCCGCGTCGCCGGAAAAGCTGTGCAGACGCCGACAGGTATAGTCCACTTCCCGTCAACTGAGCAAGATCGAATGCGAGTTTGAGCAGCAGTCTTTCCCGAGTTGAGACCTCGCGGATACATGGCCCCCGCATGCTCCTGGCCCGGGTGTAACGATTTTCGCAATACGGTCGATTCGGCTTGCGCTTCCCGTCCAACACCCTTGACACATCCCGCCACTTGGCTCCCTACTGGACCTTGCGCATCTCTCTGACAACGTTGTCCGGATGCACTCCTCGGGAGGAATGGCTCGGCATGCAGCCCCGACATGGTTCTCGCACGAGACAAGCCCGTACGGCCGCGCTGATCGCGGCTTCACTCGTTCTGGTCGTGACCGCCCCCTCCGCGGCCGCCGCACAGTCGGCCGCCGCACACGAAGAAAGCCGGTCGCCTTCGGGGGACCGGACATTCAACTCGTCGTTCGAAGCGGATGAAAAGCAGCCGGACTGGCGCAACACCGTAGAAGAGGGTCCGGACGGAGAGAAGCGGTCATCGGGTGTCGACGGCGGATTCTCCGCAGGAATACCGGGCAATATCACCGACAAGGTGACAGACGTCCGCGCAAGTGGTGAGAACAGCGGCGGCGGGGAGGTCAAGGAAAACCTGATCGACGTGGAGTCCGGCACCAAGTGGCTGACCTTCGAGCCCACCGGCTGGGTCGAATTCGATCTGGATGAACCGGCCAAGGTCGTGACATACGCACTGACTTCGGCCAATGACCACGACGAGCGCGACCCGAAGGACTGGGCCCTCCAGGGCTCCGCCGACGGCAGGGACTGGCAGGACCTCGACTCCCGGACCGGCCAGACGTTCACCGAGCGGTTCCAGACGAAGTCGTACGATTTCACATCTGACACCGCATACCAGCACTTCCGCCTTCAGATCACGAAGAACAACGGCGCCGACGACGCCACCCAGCTCGCCGACGTCCAGTTCTCCGACGGCGACACCTCCACCCCGGCCCCGGAGGAGATGCGCAGCCACGTCGACCGCGGCCCCTCCGGCTCCCCCACCGCCAAGGCGGGCGCGGGCTTCACCGGAAAACGGGCCCTGCGGTACGCCGGTACGCACAAGGCGGACGGCCGGGCGTACTCGTACAACAAGGTCTTCGACGTGAACACGGCTGTCACCCGTGACACCTCACTGTCGTACCTGGTCTATCCCCAGATGGGCGAGACCGACCTCGACTACCCGGCGACGCATGTCTCGGTGGACCTGGCGTTCACGGACGGCACGTATCTGAGCGAGCTGCGGGCCACGGACAACAACGGCGGCCTGCTGACCCCGCAGGGCCAGGCCGATGCCAAGCGGCTGTACGTCAACCAGTGGAACAAGGTCGAGTCGGCGATCGGCACGGTCGCGGCGGGCAGGACCGTGGACCGGATCCTGGTGGCGTACGACTCCCCCAAGGGCACGGCGAAGTTCCAGGGCTGGATCGACGACATCGAGATCGCCCCGAAGGCGCCCGAGAAGCGCCGCGCGCACCTGTCCGACTACGCGTCGACGGTCCGCGGCACCAACTCCAGCGGTGCCTTCTCCCGCGGCAACAACTTCCCCGCCACCGCGGTCCCGAACGGCTTCAACTTCTGGACCCCGGTCACCAACGCCGGCTCGACGAGCTGGCTGTACGACTACGCGCGGGGCAACAACGACGACAACCTGCCCACCCTCCAGGCGTTCAGCGCCAGTCATGAGCCGAGCCCCTGGATGGGCGACCGGCAGACCTTCCAGCTGATGCCCTCGGCGGTCGCCGGCACTCCGGACGCCTCGCGCAAGGCGCGTGCGCTGCCGTTCCACCACGAGAACGAGACGGCGAAGCCGCACTACTACGGTGTGACATTCGACAACGGCCTCAAGGCCGAGATGACACCGTCCGACCACGCGGCCCGGATGCGGTTCACCTACCCCGGTGACGACGCGAGCATCGTCTTCGACAACGTCTCCAACGACGGCGGCCTCACCCTCGACCCGGCCACCAGCTCCTTCACCGGCTTCTCCGACGTGAAGAGCGGCGGCTCGACCGGCGCCACCCGTCTCTTCGTGTACGGCGTCTTCGACGCGCCGGTCACCGCGAGCGGCAAGCTGTCCGGCGGCGGTGGAGACGACGTCACGGGTTACCTCCGCTTCGACGCCGGCGAGGACCGCACTGTCGGCCTGCGCCTGGCGACCTCCCTCATCGGCATCGACCAGGCGAAGCGGAACCTGGCCGCCGAGATCCCTGCCTCCCGCTCCTTCGGCCGGGTCGAGGACCGGGCACAACGTGCCTGGGACGACATCCTGGGCAAGGTCGAGGTCGAGGGTGCCACGGCCGATCAGCTGACCACCCTCTACTCCAGTCTGTACCGGCTGTACCTGTACCCGAACTCGGGCTTCGAGAAGGTCGACGGCAAGGACAAGTACGCCAGTCCGTTCTCCCCGCAGGTCGGCTCCGACACCCCGACGCACACCGGGGCGAAGATCGTCGACGGCAAGGTCTACGTCAACAACGGCTTCTGGGACACCTACCGCACGACGTGGCCCGCCTACTCCCTCCTCACCCCTGACAAGGCCGGCGAGATGGTGGACGGCTTCGTCCAGCAGTACAAGGACGGCGGCTGGATCTCCCGCTGGTCCTCCCCCGGCTACTCCGACCTGATGACCGGCACCTCCTCGGACGTCGCGTTCGCGGACGCCTACGTCAAGGGCGTGAAGTTCGACGCGGAGGCGGCGTACGAGGCGGCGCTGAAGAACGCCACGGTGGTCCCGCCGTCCTCGGGCGTCGGCCGCAAGGGCATGGTGACGTCCCCGTTCACCGGCTACGCGAACACCGACACGCACGAGGGCCTGTCCTGGTCCCTGGAGGGCTACCTCAACGACTACGGCATCGCGCGGATGGGCCAGGCCCTCTACAAGAAGACGAAGAAGGCGCGCTACAAGGAGGAGTCCGAGTACTTCCTGGGCCGCGCCCGGAACTACGTCCAGCTCTTCGACGACAAGGCCGGCTTCTTCCAGGGCAGGGACGCCAAGGGCGACTGGCGGCTCCCGTCGGACAAGTACGACCCCCGGGTCTGGGGCTACGACTACACGGAGACCAACGGCTGGGGCTACGCCTTCACGGCCCCGCAGGACAGCCGGGGCCTGGCGAACCTGTACGGCGGCCGGGACGGCCTGGCCAAGAAGCTCGACACGTACTTCTCCACTCCCGAGACGGCGGGCCCCGAGTTCGTCGGCTCGTACGGCGGTGTCATCCACGAGATGACCGAGGCGCGTGACGTACGGATGGGTCAGTACGGTCACAGCAACCAGGTCGCGCACCACGTCACCTACATGTACGACGCGGCCTCGCAGCCCTGGAAGACGCAGGAGAAGGTCCGCGAGGTCCTGGGCCGGCTCTACACGGGCAGCGACATCGGGCAGGGCTACCACGGCGACGAGGACAACGGCGAGCAGTCGGCCTGGTACCTCTTCTCCTCGCTCGGCTTCTACCCGCTGGTCATGGGCAGTGGCGAGTACGCGATCGGCTCCCCGCTCTTCAAGAAGACGACCGTCAACCTGGAGAACGGCCACGACCTGGTCGTCAGGGCGCCGAAGAACAGCGCGAAGAACATCTATGTGCAGGGCCTGCGGGTCAACGGCAAGAAGTGGACCTCCACTTCGCTCCCGCACGACCTGCTGGCCGAGGGCGGTGTGCTGGACTTCGACATGGGCCCGAGGCCGTCGTCGTGGGGCACCGGAAAGAACGCGGCACCGACGTCCATCACCACGGACGACAAGGTGGCGACGGTACAGGCGGACGTGGTGAAGGGCGACGGCGCCCTGTTCGACAACACCTCGGCCACCTCCGCGAAGGTCGCCACGGTGGACCTGCCGGTCCCCTCGGCCACGGACGCGGTCCGCTACACACTGACATCGGACAAGGCGGCCGGGGCCCCGAGCGGCTGGGTCCTCCAGGGCTCCTCTGACGGCACGACGTGGAAGGACCTGGACAGGCGCTCGGCCGAGTCCTTCGCCTGGGACCGGCAGACGAGGGTGTTCTCGGTGACCGATCCGGGCTCGTACGCGCACTACCGCCTGGTGTTCGCCGGTGAAGGCACCCTCGCTGAACTGGAGTTGCTCGCCTGACCCTGCCGCTCCTCCTGCGTCGAGACCGGCGGCCGGTACCCCTGGGCGGGGTACCGGCCGTCGGTGCGGTCAGTCCCGTTCCTCTCAGTCCTGTTTCGGGGTCTCCGGAACGGCCCGGGGGAACAAGCTCTCGGGCAATGTCACATTCCACGCGGTGATGACCGGCTTCCCGTGCTCGGTGCCGAGCCGGGAGACGGCCCCCGTGGCGAGCTGGAACAGCGTGCCCTCGGCCGGCGTCAGACCGAGGTAGCGGGCGGTGAGCACACGCAGGAAATGCGAGTGCGCGACCAGCGCGATGTCCTCGTCCTCGTCCCGCCCGGCCGCCTCCGCGACTTCGGCCAGCACCCGGTCGGCGCGCGCCCCGACCTCGGCCGGGGTTTCACCGGGGTGCGCCTCGGGTCCGGGGGCGACCCCGTCCGTCCAGAGATTCCACTCGGGGCGGGTCCGGCGGATCTCGACGGTGGTCACCCCTTCGTAGCCGCCGTAGTCCCACTCGCGCAGCTCGGGTGTGATGCGGGGCGCGGCGAGCCCGGCGAGCTCGGCGGTGCGCCGGGCGCGTACGGCGGGAGAGACGAGGGTGAGCGCGATCCGCCGGTCGGTGAGCAAGGGTGCCAGCGCACGGGCCTGCCGTTCCCCGAAGGCGGTCAGCGGCAGATCGGTGTAGCTCGTGTGCTGCCCGGACCGCGACCACTCCGTCTCGCCGTGCCGGATCAGGATCAGCTCGCCCATGATGATTCCGCTCTTTCTGTGCCGATGTCGCTCTGTGAACCCGCGGGCCCACGATCGCATTCCACCGGGTCGGCGACGGGGTGCGGCTCGCCCCCGGGTGTCGGGGCGGCGGTGGACACCTACGGGTGGCGCATTCCCCGATTCCCGGTCCAGCGCGTCCGTGCGCCGCTACATTCCGGCGTATGCCGCAGCCCAAGGATCTCGATCCGTACGCCGACGGGACGCGCGCCTACGCCACGACGTTGACCAGAGGCACGAAGCGGCGGGCGTCCGACGACGAGGTGGAACGGACGGTCAGCGCTCGCATGGAGCGCGCTCAACTCCTCAGCTGCGAAAACGAGCCGGACTTCTGGGCGATCATTCACGAGGCCGCACTTGCGTGTGCCGATCGGCGACCCGCACACCATGAGGGAGCAGCTCACTCACCTCGTCGAGACGGCTCGGGCTCATCCGCAGGCGATCGTGCAGGTCCTGCCGTTCTCCGTCGGCTTCCATCCGTTTCTCAACACCATGTCCTCGCTGATGCAGTTCACCGATGCGCCGCCCGTTGTGTACACGGAGGGCGCCTACGCGGGTCAACTCATCGAAGAGGCTGCTCTGGTGGCGCAGTATCGATCGGCATACGATCTGGCCAGGGCCGTCGCGCTGTCGCCGGAGGCGTCCCTGGCACTGATCGCCTCGGCGGCGAAGGACTACGACCGATGAACAGCACACCCGATCTCAGCCGTGCCGCCTGGCGGACCTCGTCCTACAGCAACGGAGACGGCGGAAGCTGCGTCGAGGTCGCCGACAACGTCCCCGGCTTCGTCCCCGTACGCGACACCAAGCTGACGGACAGCCCCGTCCTGCCCTTCCGTGCGTCGGTCTGGGCGGCCTTCGTGCAAGGCGTCAAGCAGTAGAGCGACAGCCTCGGCCGACGCGCCCGGCGTGAAGGGCCGGGTTCATACGGCCTGTCCGGCACCACACCGGTCAACTGCCCTCCGGTTCCGGTGGGCCGCCGAGGTCGCGCAGGAGTGCGCGGACGTGGTTCACCTCGGGGTTGAGCGCGTGGATGTCGAGGTAGATGCGGAGGGCCTCGTGCAGGGCGGCCCTGGCCGGTTCGACGGCGCCGGTCGCACAGTGGGCCTGGCTCAGGTGGACCAGCGTCTCGGCCTCGTTGTAGCGGTGATCCAGTGCGCGGTTGAGGTCCAGGCTGTGCTGGTAGCAGTCGATGGCCTTCGCGTGTTCGCCGAGGCGGTGGTAGGCGTAGCCGAGGGTGTCCCAGGTGCCGGCCCGGCCTCGTTCGTCGCCCAGTTCCCGCTGGATCACCAGCGCCTCCTGGCAGCGGCGTACCGACGCCTCGTGGTCCCCCAGCTGGGTGTGGTCCCAGGCCACGGCGTTCAGTGCGCGGGCCCGTCCGGGAAGGTTTCCGGCCGAGGTGAAGTACTCGACGGCGCTGCGGTCGTGGCGCAGCGCGGCAGCGTTGTCGCCCTCGCGCTCGTACTGCCAGCCGAGGGCGAGATGGGTGTGGGCGGCGGAGAGGGGGTCGCCGTGTCTCTCCGCGAGGGCCAGCGCGTGGGCCAGCTCCTGGTGGGCCTCCGCGAAGCGCCCGGTCTCCGTGCAGGCCCAGGCGAGCGCGCGGCGGGACTCCGCCTGGGCGGCCGGATCCCCGAGGCGGACCGCGGCGGCCAGCGCGGTGCTGTGCACGGCGGTGACGTCGACCCACCACGCCCGGCGGGCGAGGAAGGTGGTGATCGCCCAGGCCGTCCGCCATGCCTGGGCATCGTGTCCTGTGCGTACCGCGTGGTTGACGGCCGCGGTCAGCACGGTGTGCTCGCTCGCGAACCACGCCGTGGCCCGGTCGGCGTCTGTGAATTCCTCAAGGCGCGTGCCGTCCGCCGGCGTCGCCGGCGCGAGCGGATCGCGGTGCGGGAGCAGGAGCCGGTCGGCCTCGTACGCGGTGTGCGCGTAGTGGTCGAGTACGCGGGTGAGTGCCGCTTCCGCCTCCCCGGCGGGGGCGACGGCCTCCGTCATCTCCAGGGCGTACGCGCGCAGCAGGTCGTGGCAGGTGAAGCGGCCGGGGACGCGTTCCTGGACGAGGTGGTGGGCCTGGAGACGGTGCAGCCGGGTACGGAGGCGGGGAAGCGGCAGGCCGGTGAGGCTGGCGGCGGCGGGCAGGCCGATGTCCGCCCCGGGGGCCTGGGCGAACTGCCGGAAGACCCGGGCGGTTTCGGCGTCGAGCGCGAGGTAGGAGGAGGCGAAGACGATCCGCATGTCGCCGTTCGGTTCGCCGGTCTCCAGGGCGTCCAGCGGGGTCGCCGCTTCCCGGAGTTCGGCCGCCAGGGCGATCAGGGTGAGCATCGGGTCGGTGGTGAGGCGGGCGGCGAGGACGCTGATGGCGATGGGGAGACCGGCGCAGTGGCGGAGGAGTTCCGTCGCCGCCCCGGGTTCCGCGGCGATCCGGTCGGAACCGAGGCGGCGGACGAGCAGGTCGCGTGCCTCGGCGGGGTCGAGCGTCTCCAGGGTGAGCTGGGCGGCGCCGTGGGAGGCGGCAAGTCCGGGCAGCCGGTGACGGCTCGTGATCAGGACCGTACAGCTGGGGCTGCCGGGCAGCAGGGGCACCACCTGGTCGGTGTCCCGGGCGTTGTCGAGCACGATGAGCAGACGCCGGCCCGCCGTGAGGCTCCGGTACAGCGCGGCCTGGGCCTGGGGCGCGGCGGGAAGGCTCCCGGGGTCGGCGCCGAGGGCTTCCAGGAATCCGCGCATGACCGCGTACGGGTCGGCGGGTTCACCGGAGGGGGTGAAGCCCTGGAGATCCGCGAAGAGCTGGCCGTCGGGGAAGCGCTCCTGCCAGCCATGGGCCCAGCGCAGTGCCAGCGAGGTCTTGCCGACGCCGCCGGTGCCGCAGATCACCGCGATCAGCACGGTCCCGCCGTGCGGTTCGCCCTGCGGAGCCAACAGTTTGTCCAGGCCGACCAGTTCGCTGTCCCGGCCGGCCAGCAGGGGTGGCGGAGCGGGCAGTTGTCGTGGGTGTGTCGTCGTGGTCTGCGTCGTCGTGGCGGGCGCCGGGGCGGGCGCGATATCGCGGGCCGGCGGGGCGAGCCGCGGATCCGAGATCAGGATCTGCTGGTGCAGGCTCCGCAGCGGCGGTGCCGGGTCGATGCCCAGCTCCTCGACGAGACGACGGAGCAGCTCCTGGTAGTGGTTGAGGGCGTCGGCGGGGCGCCCGCCCCGGTAGAGGGCGAGCATCAGCTGTCCGGCGAGCCGTTCGTCCAGCGGGTTGTCCTCGGCGAGCGGGGCCAGCACGGTCACCAGCTCGGTGTGAATCCCGCGGCGGAGCTGGAGATCGCTCCAGTCCAGCACGGCGGCGAGGCGTTCGACCTGCGCCGCCTCGCGCCGGGAGTTGAACCACGGGGTGTCCATGCCGGGGCACAGCTCGCCCTGCCAGTTCGCGAGGGCCTCCTCGAAGAGGCGTGCCGCCGCCGGCTCGTCCCCCGCCTGCGCGGTGGCCCTGGCCCTGGCGGAGAGGGCCCGGAAGCGGTGCAGGTCGGCGTCGGTGGCGGTGACGGTCAGTACGTATCCTCCGGACCGCCGCGCGATCGGCGCCTCCTGGCCCTCGGTGCGTAACGCGTTGCGCAGCCTGGAGAGGTAGCTGTACAGCGTCGGCCGGGCGCGCTGCGGGGCGTGCTCGCCCCAGACCCGGTCCACGAGTTCGTCCGCCGTGACCACTTGGCCGGCTTCGAGCAGCAGCACGGCGAGGACGCGCTGCTGCCGTGCGGGCCCCAGGTCCAGCCGGTGGCCGTCGGCATAGGCCTCGACCCCTCCGAGCACGCGGAATTCCACGGCCACGCCACCCACCCCCCGGGCGCGATCCTAGACCGAGGCCAAGGGCTCGGAGCAGCTGTTTCAAGCTCTTTCCAAGGTTGCGACAGGGTCGCCCGAGCACGGTGATGTCCATCCCGCCGGACAGGTTCGGGGACGGGCTACCGGAGAAGACAGCGCAGCCGGCAGCCGGGGACCCACCTGTCGCGCAGCAGGACAGCAACCCGATCTCAAGGAGCAGAAATGCGTATCCGCCATGCCCTGGCGACGGCCGGCCTCGGCACCGTGCTCACCCTGGGGGTCACGACGTACCCCGCGACCGCCGTCCAGCCCGACACGGCCGGCACGGCCGCTTCGGCCAGTACGGTCAGTGCCGCCAGCGCGCTCGGAAACAAGATAGCCGCGCAGGCGCTCGGTCAGTACACCAGCAAGAACGCCGAGGTGAAGAAGCGCAAGTACGAGGGCGCGGCCAACGGCGTCAACGCCAGGAACAACTGCAACTTCTACACCGGCTTCTGGACCGACCCGCGCAACCGCCGCTTCGACGGCACGAAGGCCCCGCGCACCGGCACCAACCGCGCCACCTGCGGCACGAGCAAGGGCTACATGTACGTCAAGGGCACCAAGACCTGGACGCCCGTGAAGTGGAAGTCCCGCGCCTGGTGCTCCGACTTCGCGAAGTACACCTGGTACTGGGGCGGCGCGAAGGTGACGGGGATCAACGCGGCGGCCGCTTCCTTCCGCAGCTACGGACGCACCAACCACACCTGGCACACCCGCGCCGAGGTGGCAAGGAAGAAGAACCCCTACGTACCGAAGAAGGGCGATGTCGTCAGCTACGACTGGAACAGGGACGGCGTCATCGACCACGTCGGTGTCCTCACCGCGTACAGCACCAAGTACAAGGCGTACTTCTCGGTCGAGGGCAACTCCAGCGAGAAGCTCAACTACAAGAACACCAAGCAGTCGGCGGTGTCGAAGTACGTCGTCGGCTACACCTCGCCCAAGTCGCTCCGACGGTGACCGCGCGACGGTGAGCCGGTACGGGAAAGGGCCGCACCCCTTCGTCAATGCGAAGAGGTGCGGCCCGGTGTCCCGCCGGATCTGCTACTTGCGGATCAGGCTGCGGAGCACGTACTGCATGATGCCGCCGTTGCGGTAGTAGTCCGCCTCACCGGGGGTGTCGATGCGGACGACCGCGTCGAACTCCACACCGGTGTCGGTGGTCACCTTGACGGTGCGCGGCGTGGTGCCGTTGTTCAGCTCGGTCACACCGGTGAAGGAGAAGGTCTCCTCGCCGGTGAGGCCGAGGGCCTCGGCGCTCGCGCCCTCCGGGAACTGGAGCGGGAGGACGCCCATGCCGATGAGGTTCGAGCGGTGGATGCGCTCGTAGGACTCGGCGATGACGGCCTTGACGCCGAGGAGCGCGGTGCCCTTGGCGGCCCAGTCGCGGGACGAGCCGGAGCCGTACTCCTTGCCCGCCAGGATGACCAGCGGGGTGCCGGCGGCCTGGTAGTTCTGCGAGGCGTCGTAGATGAACGACACCGGGGCGTCCGCCTGGGTGAAGTCGCGGGTGAAGCCGCCCTCGGTGCCCGGGGCGATCTGGTTGCGCAGGCGGATGTTGGCGAACGTGCCGCGGATCATGACCTCGTGGTTGCCTCGGCGCGAGCCGTAGGAGTTGAAGTCACGGCGCTCGACGCCGTGCTCCGTGAGGTACTTGCCGGCCGGGGTGTCGGCCTTGATCGCACCGGCCGGGGAGATGTGGTCGGTGGTGACCGAGTCGCCCAGCTTGGCGAGCACCCGGGCGCCGGTGATGTCGGCGACCGGGGTCGTCTCCATCGTCATGCCCTCGAAGTACGGGGGCTTGCGCACGTAGGTGGACTGCGGGTCCCACTCGAAGGTGTTGCCGGTGGGGATCGCCAGCGCCTGCCACTGGGCGTCGCCCGCGAAGACGTCCTGGTAGGACTTGTTGAACATGTCCTCGCCGATGGCGTTGGCGACGACGTCGTTCACCTCGGCCTCGGAGGGCCAGATGTCGGCGAGGTAGACCGGCTTGCCGTCCTGGTCGATGCCCAGGGCGTCCTTGGTGATGTCCACCTTCATCGAACCGGCGATGGCGTACGCGACGACCAGCGGCGGGGACGCCAGGTAGTTCATCTTGACGTCGGGGTTGATCCGGCCCTCGAAGTTACGGTTGCCGGAGAGCACCGAGGTCACGGCCAGGTCGTGCTCGTTGACCGCCTTGGAGACCTCCTCCGGCAGCGGGCCGGAGTTGCCGATGCAGGTGGTGCAGCCGTAGCCGACGAGGTTGAAGCCGACCTTGTCGAGGTACGGGGTGAGGCCCGCCTTGTCGAAGTAGTCGGTGACGACCTTCGAGCCCGGGGCGAGGGTGGTCTTGACCCACGGCTTGCGGGTCAGGCCCTTCTCGACCGCCTTCTTCGCCACGAGCGCCGCGGCGACCATGACGTACGGGTTCGAGGTGTTGGTGCAGGAGGTGATCGCGGCGACGGTGACGGCGCCGTGGTCGATCTCGTACGTCGTGCCGTCGGGGGCCGTGACCGTGGTCGGGTTCGACGGGACGCCGTTGTGGGCGGCCGGGGAGTCGGAGGCCGGGAAGGACTCCTTGCCCGACTCCTCGTCGTCCGAGACGTAGTTGCGCACGTCCTGGGCGAACTGCTCCTTGGCGTTCGCCAGGATGATGCGGTCCTGCGGGCGCTTCGGGCCGGCGATCGACGGGACGACCGTCGACAGGTCCAGCTCCAGCTTCTCGGAGAAGTCCGGCTCGGCGGCCGGGTCGAGCCAGAGGCCCTGCTCCTTGGCGTACGCCTCGACGAGCGCGACCTGCTGCTCGGCGCGGCCGGTCAGGCGCAGGTACTTCAGCGTCTCGTCGTCGATCGGGAAGATCGCGGCGGTGGAGCCGAACTCCGGCGACATGTTGCCGATGGTGGCGCGGTTGGCGAGCGAGGTGGCGGCAACGCCCTCACCGTAGAACTCGACGAACTTGCCGACGACACCGTGCTTGCGGAGCATCTCGGTGATGGTCAGCACCAGGTCGGTGGCGGTGGTGCCGGCCGGGAGCTCGCCGGTCAGCTTGAAGCCGACGACGCGCGGGATGAGCATGGAGACCGGCTGGCCGAGCATCGCGGCCTCGGCCTCGATGCCGCCGACGCCCCAGCCCAGCACGCCGAGGCCGTTGACCATGGTGGTGTGCGAGTCGGTGCCGACGAGGGTGTCGGGGTACGCCTGGCCACCCCGGACCATGACCGTACGGGCCAGGTGCTCGATGTTGACCTGGTGGACGATGCCGGTGCCCGGGGGGACGACCTTGAACTCGTCGAAGGCGGTCTGGCCCCAGCGCAGGAACTGGTAGCGCTCCTTGTTGCGGCCGTACTCCAGCTCGACGTTCTGCGCGAACGCGTCGTTGGTGCCGAACTTGTCGGCGATGACGGAGTGGTCGATGACCAGCTCGGCCGGGGCGAGGGGGTTGATCTTGGCCGGGTCGCCGCCCAGCTCCTTGACGGCCTCACGCATGGTGGCGAGGTCCACGACACACGGCACACCGGTGAAGTCCTGCATGATCACGCGGGCCGGCGTGAACTGGATCTCCTGGCTGGGCTGGGCCTGGGAGTCCCAGCCGCCGAGGGCCCGGATGTGGTCGGCGGTGATGTTCGCGCCGTCCTCGGTGCGGAGCAGGTTCTCCAGCAGCACCTTCAGGCTGTAAGGGAGGCGCGCGGAGCCCTCGACCTTGTCCAGCTTGAAGATCTCGTACGACTCGTCGCCCACGCGCAGCGTGCTGCGGGCGTCGAAGCTGTTCGCCGACACGACAGTCTCCTTCATCAATGTGCGCGTACTCCGCGCCACGCCTCGATACGGCGGGCGCCGCGTGGTGCCGCCTACGGCCCCTCGCCCATCCGCTAAGGTAAGGCTTAGTTAGGTAACCCTTACCGACTGGCGGACTGCGGTGCGCCTTCGGCATATATCTCGATGTCGAGATAACTCTAGTACATCACCGCCGCACGGTCATGCGGGGGCTGACCACAGCATCGGGTGGCTGGTTGTCCGGATGGTCCGGCAGGCCTCGGATGACGAGGCTGAATGCATACCGGATCCACCAAGCAAAAGGGAACCACCTGTGTTCAGCTCCAAGTCGCCGCGCCGCCGTACCGCCCGCACCGCCGCCGTCGGCGCTCTCGCCGCCGCGGCCTGCGCCACCGTCCTGGCCGGCAGCGCCGCAGCCATCGTCAACGGGTCGGACTCCACCGAGAGCTACCCGTTCATGGCGACCATCCCTGAGTCGGCCCCGGACCAGGGTCTGATCGACGGGAACTGCGGGGCGTCGCTGATCGATCGGCAGTGGGTGCTGACGGCGGCCCACTGCCTGAGGGTCGAGGGCATCAAGCTGGACGGCATCGTGCGCGTCGGCAGCGACCACCGCAAGTCCGGCGGCACCGTCCGGAAGATCGACCGGACCTTCGTCCACCCCGGCTACGTGAACGGCGACAACAAGGCCGCCAACAAGAACGACATCGCGCTGATACGCCTGGACCGCCCGGTCGCCCAGCAACCCATCAAGATCGCCGAGCAGGCAGGACGGCCCGGCACGCCGACCCGGCTCCTGGGCTTCGGCACCACCGTCGACACCGAGTTCAGGTTCCCGGACCGGCTGCAGGAACTGAACACCCGCAGGGGCGCCGAATCCGAGTGCGCGCCCGGCTACGCGGACCGGACCCGGCTGTGCACGATCACCACCGTGCCCGAGGCCATGGCGTGCTTCGGGGACTCCGGCGGACCGCAGCTCCAGAAGGGCCGGGACGGCCGCTGGGAACTGATCGGCGTCACCTCGGGGCCCGGCACCCCGGGTGTGCCGTGCTCGCAGGGCCCTGGCCTCTACACCAGCGCGCCCGCCTACGCGGACTGGATCGACAGGACCATGAAGAACAACAGCGCCCGGCCGGCCGCGGACAGGGACTCCGTCCTTGCCGAGACCGGCACGAACGACAGCACCGCGGCGATCGCCGGTGTGGCCGCCGCGCTGATCGTCGCGGGTGGCGGCACCACCATCGCAGTGCGCCACCTCAGGGCCCGCCGCGCCGCCTGAGCAGAACCGGCGCCGCGCAGGGGCGGCACGAGTGCGACGGGGGGCGGCTCTCCCTCGGCAGGGAGTGCCGCCCCCGTCGTACTCGAACTCACTCGCACCGTGACACGGCCCGCGCGATTCCCGGCGGAGGCCGAGCACGGGACCGCTGCCGGAGTCCGGAGCGGACTGGGCTCAGAGTCTGTGGTCGATCTTCTTCTCCCGCATCAGCTCCCCCAGCTCCGCGTCCGACAGCGGGTGCAGAGTGTCCAGGAGACGGCGCAGCCCGGTTTCGTCGAGGGTCTGGCTGGCGACCTGTGCCTCCGCCTTCCCGTGGCGGCGGACAAGGGTGACGTCGCGGGTGCCGTCGGGAAATTCGCGGACCATGACCATCTCCCGGTTCGCGTCCACCGTGCAGGTGACGCCCTTCTCCGCGGGTTCGGGGCATCGGGCCTCCGGCGCGTACGACGAGCGCACGACGAGGCTCACGTACCCCGGCTCGTACCCCTCCCGGACGGGACGGTAGTCGACGACGAAGGTGGCCGGGCCGAGCTCCGCGCGGGAGACCTGCATGCCCGGCGGTGCAGCGCCCAGGTACAGCAGCTCCGGCTTCTCCCGGTACCGCGCGATCTCCGCGTCGTGCTGACGCTGCTGCGACTGCGCCGGACCGACGAAGCCCCCGTAGACCACCCCGGCCGCCAGCACCATCAGCGCCCCCGACCGCACCCACCGGCCCGGCACGAAGAGCGCCGCGGCCACGGCGTACGGCACCCCCGTCAGCGCGATCCGGGTACCGGCGCTCCCCAGGTCGACGTCCCCGCTGTAGGCGGCCAGACCCGACAGGACGCCGAGCGTGCCGAGGACGAAGACCAGTACCGCCCAGCCCAACCGCCGCGGCACGGAACCGCACAGCGGCACCACGTCCTTCACCAGCAGGCCCGCCACGGCCAGCAGGACCACCACCATCGGCGCGCCCAGTGCCAGGACCGGCACCGTCGCACCGGCCCCGCCGCCCCAGGCCGCCGCCACCAGCCCGAAGCCGAGCGCCGGCACCGCGGTCGCCGTGATCGCCCAGACCACAAAGAGGTGCAGGGCCGTGAGCGCCCCTCTGCCACTCGTCATACCGCGGAGCCGGTCAACCGGTGCCCGGACGCACATGAGTACCCGTACTCAGTGGACTGATCCGCCGCCCGGCCGGGCGGCGGATCAGTCCGTCCGGCGCGGCATTTGGTCGTCCACGTGGTCCGGGCTGAATCCGAGCCGTTCAGCGAGGGCCCGGTAGCGGTCGCGCCGGGCCTCGGGGACGGGAACATCGTGCGTGAAGAGGATCTGGAGGAGGAGGCGGAAGCCCAGGTCCGGGTCCACCGTGGTGACCACGTCCTCCAGCACGCGCGCCACGTCCCGCACCTCGGCCACGTCGGTGCGCGCCGCCTCGCGGACCTCGCGCAGCACGGCCCCGGCCAGATCGGTCCGGGCGGGTGACAGGTACGGCACGTAGACGGGGTCGGCCTCCTTCAGCCGTTCCCGGCATGCCCGAGCCACCCGCTCCAGCCAGGCCCGCGTGTCGGCATCGAACCCCTCGTCGGCGTCGAACGCCGCATCGACGTACAACCGTCGCGAGGCGGTCCGCCACAGTGCGGTGACCGCCTCGTCGGACAGCGCGGAGTCCAGCAGCCGCCGTACATCCTCCAGAAGCACCGCCGCGTACGAACCCGGGGCGGAGACCGCGTCGCTGCCGACCAGGCTCCGGATGTTCTCCGCAACGGTGCCCTGGTACTTCCAGTCCGTGCCGTGGAACACGCTCGCGAGCACCGGCAGCCCGAAGCGCCCGAGGTCGAAGTCGCGCCGGCCGGGGTCGACGGGGGGCCAGCGCACGTTCAGCCCGTCGTGGACGGCGACCAGGGGGTGGGCCAGCAGCTCGCCGATCCCCAGCAGCCGGTCGTACGCCTCCTTGCCGATCGGTACGGAGTACGCCTTCGCGGCACGAAGGAACAGCCGGAACCCGAGGTCGGCGTCCGCCTCGCGCACGACCCGCAGGAGCGCCGGGACGATGTCCGGGACCGCGACGGCGCGTCGGAGCGCGGCCGCGGCCGACTCGATCTCCGCCGCCACGGTCCCGCGCAGCTCCTCCTCCGGCACCGCCGGCCGCGCCTCGTCGAGGACCTCCGCCTCGGCCATTTCCCGCTCCTGCGTGAACGGCGGGCAGACCTCCGCGACCCGGCGCAACCAGCAGCGGATGCCGGTGCCCTCGTCGGCCGGGTCGAAGCACCGGCGCACGGCGGCCAGCCACACGGCGTGGAGCACCTCGTCCGGCAGCGGGGAGTCCAGCAGGAGCCGGACGTCCCTGCCGAGCTGGTAGTCCTCGTCGTCCGCCTGCGCCCCGGCGAGGGCGAGCACCACCGGTACGTCGGTGCGGAGCGTCGTACGCGAGCACAGAGTGCCGGCGAAGCTGCTGAGCCCGAAGTCCTGCGCGTAGTCGAAGTAGTACAGCTCGCGCATCCGCTCCGTCGACAACTCCGGCCGCCCTCCCCCGTGTCGGCGACACCGATCCCCCGGCGCCGAAATGACCTGCGCGCACCGCGGATCGGACAGGACCCACCACGCGCGGCACCCACCTTAGACACGGTGCTCACAAACGGGACAAGGCATCAGGAATGCCGAGTGACGCAGGTCATGGCCGGAGTGGGCCCGGCGGCCGATGTCAGATGCCGCGACTACGGTTTCGCCATGCCAGTCCCCGCGATCATCCCCATAGCCCACGAGCCGGACTACCGGACCGACACCATCGGGCGGTACGCAGACGGGCAGTTCCTGGCCTCGGTCACCTACGCCTTCCCGGACGGGTACACGGTCGGCGACGACTGGGAGGAGCACAAGCGGCTCTATGTCGTTCTGCACCGGTTCGACCACGAGGGCCGGCACGTCGATTCGGACATCTGGTACGCGGGAACGCAGGCCGAGCAGCGACAACTCCCCGCCGGCGACGGCTCCGTCATGGCGCGGGCGGAGGCGCGGATGACGGCGCTCCTCGACGGCCTTCCCGAGCGCGAGTACGGAGACATCGCGATCCGGCCCTTCCGGCTGACGGTCGACGGCGTGCTCTTCGGGCTGGTCATCGAGCGCCACGACGACGGGAACGTGGACGGGGAAGACGGGGAAGACGGCGAGGGCGAGGGCGAGGACGACCGGGCCGAACTCCACCCCGACCGGCTCGGCTTCTACGCTCCATGGGACGGCCAGTACGACACCTGACGTGTGGACCCGGGCGACGGAGGAACATGAACGGCATCAGTGAATTCCAGAAGTTCGAGGAGTCCAGGGAGTCCAGGGAGTTCGAGGACACCTCCCCGACCACCCTCGCCGACCTCCTGGGGCGCGGGCAGGTCATGGACATCGGCATCCGCCCGCTGTGGCCCTCGGTCCCACGGGTCGCCGGCCCGGCGTTCACCGTGCGGTGCCCTCCGGGCGACAACCTCATGCTCCACGCAGCCATTCACCGCGCGGAGCCCGGCAGCGTCATCGTCGTCGAGTCCGGCGACGTGGACTACGCGCTGGCCGGCGGGAACGTCTGTGCCGTCGCCCGGCGCCGGGGCATCGCGGCGTTCGTGGCCGACGGTGTGATCCGTGATCTCGCCGAGGTGCGCGAGATGGGGTTTCCCGTCTTCGCCAGGGGCGTGATCCCCATTCCCGGTACCAAGAAGGCGGTCGGGCCGCTCAACGGCCCCGTGCGGTGCGGCGGTGTGGACGTGGAAGCCGGTGACATCGTGGTGGCGGACGAGGAAGGCAT
This sequence comes from Streptomyces sp. NPDC001933, assembly GCF_042890955.1. Classification (NCBI taxonomy): domain Bacteria; kingdom Bacillati; phylum Actinomycetota; class Actinomycetes; order Kitasatosporales; family Streptomycetaceae; genus Streptomyces; species Streptomyces sp. NPDC001933. The sequence goes on from NZ_JBIASS010000002.1 coordinate 403,019, forward strand.
CGTGGTCGTTCCCCGCGCCCGGCGCGAGCAGGTGCTCCGCGACGCCCGCGCGAAGGTGGCCGAGGAGGCCGGCGAATCCCTTGACGCGTGGGAGGCCGCGCACCGCGCCCGCATCGACGACATCCTGCGCGACAACGGCTTCGAGGACTGACCGCCGGAAGCCGACGGCCGGTCTCCGGGCGCTCCCGGAGGCCGGTGCCAGGCAGTCCGGCCGCCCCGTCCCCCGTACGGACGCGCACCGCACGCGGACGCGGTGGTCCGGACGCAACATGGAACGCACGGCGCGCACCGGATGCGGGCGGTCCATACCGGCCCGACCTGCAACTGCCGTGCCGACACGCCCGAGAATCACCCGAACACCACACCCCGGCACAGGCCTCATCTCATATCTGAGATAGCCTTTCGCCATGTCAGACGATTACCTCGTACGCATCGGCAAGCTCATCCGTGACGCACGTCAGCATCGGGGCTGGACACAGAGTCAGCTCGCCGAGGCGCTCGCCACCAGCCAGAGCGCCGTGAACCGCATCGAGCGCGGCAATCAAAACATCAGTCTTGAGATGATCGCGCGCATCGGTGAGGCACTCGACAGCGAGATCGTGTCGCTCGGCTACGCCGGGCCCATGCACCTGCGGGTGGTCGGCGGCCGCCGGCTCTCGGGCTCCATCGACGTCAAGACGAGCAAGAACGCGTGCGTGGCACTCCTCTGCGCCTCGCTGCTCAACAAGGGCCGCACGGTGCTGCGCAGGGTGGCCCGGATCGAGGAGGTCTACCGCCTCCTGGAGGTGCTGAACTCCATAGGCGTGCGGACCCGGTGGATCAACGAGGGAACCGATCTGGAGATCGTCCCGCCCGCCCGGCTCGACATGGACGCCATCGACGCGGACGCCGCCCGCCGGACCCGTTCCATCATCATGTTCCTCGGCCCGCTGCTGCACCGCATGGACCGGTTCAAGCTCCCGTACGCGGGCGGCTGCGACCTCGGTACGCGGACCATCGAGCCGCACATGATCGCACTGCGCCGCTTCGGTCTGGAGATCGCCGCGACCGAGGGCATCTACCACGCCCAGGTCGACCACTCGGTCACCCCCGGCCGCCCCATCGTGCTGACCGAGCGCGGCGACACCGTGACCGAGAACGCGCTGCTGGCCGCCGCCCGGCACGACGGCAGGACCGTCATCCGCAACGCCTCCTCCAACTACATGGTCCAGGACCTCTGCTTCTTCCTGGAGGCCCTTGGTATACGCGTGGACGGCATCGGTACGACCACACTGACCGTCCACGGGGCTCCGCACATAGACGTGGACGTCGACTACTCCCCCTCCGAGGACCCGGTCGAGGCGATGAGCCTCCTCGCCGCCGCCGTGGTGACGGAGTCCGAACTGACGATCCGCCGGGTGCCGATCGAGTTCCTGGAGATCGAACTCGCGGTGCTGGAAGAAATGGGCGTCGACTGCGACCGTACGACGGAGTACGCCGCCGACAACGGCCGCACCCGCCTGGTCGACCTCACGGTCCGGCCCTCCAAGCTGGAGGCCCCGATCGACAAGATCCACCCCATGCCGTTCCCAGGGCTCAACATCGACAACGTGCCCTTCTTCGCGGCGATCGCCGCCTCGGCCCAGGGCCAGACCCTCATCCACGACTGGGTCTACGACAACCGGGCCATCTACCTCACCGACCTGAACCGCCTAGGCGGCAGGCTCCAACTCCTGGACCCCCACCGGGTACTGGTCGAGGGCCCGACCCGGTGGCGCGCCGCCGAGATGATGTGCCCGCCGGCACTGCGGCCCGCCGTGGTGGTGCTGCTCGCCATGATGGCGGCGGAAGGCACGTCCGTACTGCGCAACGTGTATGTCATCAACCGCGGTTACGAGGAGCTGGCAGAGCGGCTCAACTCCGTGGGCGCGCAGATCGAGATCTTCCGGGACATCTGACCGGTGGGGTGTCGTGCCCCTTGGGAGCAAGGGGCACGACACCCCAACATGCCAGCTGACCTGCGGATACCCACCTTCCCGGCCCTCCACTGATCACCGTTGTTTTTCAACACCTTGTGCAACGCACGTGCAAAATGATCTCGCATGACTGACGCCACATCGGCTATGCCTGAGCACCCGTCAGCCTTCACGGAGGGATATCGCCGAAGTGGCCTCGCAACGTCCGATGTCGGTCGTGTCACGCCGACCGCGTCTGGTCGACCATCGGCGCCCACCGCGCCCCGGGCTTACTCAGCGGCAACGGCTGCGACCGTTCCTGCCGACCAACAACGGACGTTGTGGCCGGCGAAGGGATCACCGGCAGGTGATCGACGGGATTTTGCACCGGGTGCGTACCGGAGCGCAGTGGCGTGATCTGTCCGAACGGTTCGGGCCGTGGAAGAGATGTGGCTACGCGACCAACAACCGGCGAAGGCCACGAAACGTGGCCTACAGCGCCAAGTTCGCCTCAGCTTCTTCGGCTGTCCGTCACCAGTTCCGATGGTCCTCCACGAGGTTGGCGATGAGCGCGAGCAGCGCGTCGGCCCGGGAACGGTCCTCGTGCTGAGTGCGCAGGGCCTGGTCGGCGGCCCTGAGCCGGGCCAGGGCGGCCGGTTCGCCGTCCATCACGTCGCCGATCACCGGCTCGGTGGAACGGTGGGTTGGGGCCGGGGGCTGCGAACGCCTGCGTCAGGTAACGCGCCGGATCCGTGAGACTCCAGCCGACGACGGTGCCGTGCTGGACGAGGAGGGCCGCATCGGGGGCAATGCCGATGCGGGCCTCCAGCTGCTCGTTGAGGACGTCGCGGTCGCGCAGGCTGGTCAGCACGGTGTCCCCGGGAGTGCGGCACAGCACCTCGCACATCTCCAGCCGGAAGTCCCGTACCTCGTCCGCGCGGAGCCCACCCGGGCGTACCGCGGGCAGGACTGAAACGCGGGCGGAAACCTCGGCGGAAGCGGACTCCCTCGGCAATTGGAACTCCGCACCGGCCAGTCTCCGGCTGTCCGGGTCGAACCGGAGGACGTCGGGCGCATCCCACAACCGTTCCTGGCTGCCGAAAGTGGCCAGGAGGAACCGCTCACGTTCCTCCACATCCGCGTAGTGTGCAATGTCTACGGAGTTACCCGAGAAGCGAGGAATGATGGGCAGCGGATCGGCCGTCACCTCCGCGTGCCAGTCGTTGCCAATGGTCAATCTCATGGTTGGCGCTCCCTCAATAGTTCCGCGCCGGGCATGAATCCGTCCCTGCCCGGAATCCTTCCCTCCACGATGTCCCTGTCGTTGATCGGTGGACCGGGGTCCGTGGCCTCGCCGCCCAGCGCCCTCGCACCGGACTCACCCTTGATACCCGACGGCCCGTACGCCGTGATGGCCTGGCCGGCTTGGGAACCCGGCCCATGAGTCACGACGACGCCCTCGCCCTTCCGGAGGATGAGCTTTCCGGCGCCGCCCTCCGACTGGTACACCGCGTCCGGGTTCTTCAGGATCTCCAGGACGAGCCCGCTCGCGTCACCCTCGGAGGCGGCCGTGGGTGCGTCAGAGGCCCAGGGCCAGCATCACGATCAGTACGACCACGAGCAGCGCGACGTAGGCGACGGAGTGGACGCGGTCCGGGACCCGGCCGACGAGGCGTCTGGCCACCGCAATGGTGGGGAGCGAGCCGATGAGAAGGGCGGCGCCCGCGGTGAGGTCGACGTAGCCGAGCTGTCCCGGGGCGGCGGGGGTGTTGGGGGCGAGGGCGTAGACCAGGGTTCCGGCCACGGCGACGGGGACGCTGAGGGGGTTGGCCATGGCGGTCGCCTCGGCCATGGCCAGGCCCCTGCGCCGCAGGAGCGGGACCGTCATGACGCTGCCGCCCACGCCCAGGCCGGCCGCCACGAGGCCGATGCCGAGGCCGCCGAAGGTGACGGTTCCCCGGTCCAGGGGCTGCGGACGGGTCCGGTCCGCCACCGAGAGGAAGCCCTTCCTCAGCAGGCTGTCGGCGATCGTGACCAGCAGGTAGGCGGCGAACAGCAGGCGCAGCGCCGTGCCGCCGATCAAGGTGGTCGCGAATGATCCGGCGACGGCGCCCGCCGCGATGAAGGCCGCCAGCGGCCACACGTACTCGCGGCGCAGCCGGCCCTGACGCCACTGGGCCAGGGCCGCCGCCGCGGCGTTGACGACCATGACGGCCGCCGAGGTCGCCACGGCGATGTGCATGGCGTCCGCGTCGGTTCCGGGACGCGCCGTCATGGTCAGGACGCCGTAGACGACGGGGACCGTGATGAAACCGCCGCCGAAGCCGAAGAGCACGGTCGTGACGCCGGTCAGGCAGCCGAGGGACAGGAGGGTGAGGAAGGGGGTCAGCACTGGTCCGACATTAGGAAGCGCCAGGCTTGGCGGGCAATCGATGAATTGACTGCTTCCTACGCGCAGCAGACACAGCACTCGGTCGCGCGTAGCCTCGCGGCATGCGGAACATTCCGGTCGCGGAGGTGGACGGGCTCGATCGGGCCGTGCTGGCCATCGGCACCGACTATCCCCCTGACCACCTGCTCCCCCGGCACGAGCACCGCCGCGCCCAGGTCCTGTACGCCGCCACGGGCGTCATGCGGGTCGAGACGGCGGACGGCAGCTGGACGGTGCCAACCGCCCGCGCCGTACTGATCCCGCCCAGGACCACGCATCAGGTCGCGATGACGGGCGTCTCCACCCGCAGCCTCTACATCGAGCCCGCCGCCGTGCCGTGGTTCCCGTCCCGCTGCCAGGCCGTCGACGTCTCCGCCCTGCTCCGGGCGCTGATCCTGGAAGCCGTCGAGATGGAGCCGCGCTACCCGGAGCACAGCCGCGACGCGGCGGTCGCGGCCCTCATCCTCCACGAGCTCAGGAACCTCACCCCGCTGCCCCTCGACGTGCCGCTGCCGTCCGATCCGCGGCTGCGCGGACTGTGCGAGGCGTTCCTGCAGCAGCCGGACGTCCATGACCCGCCCGCGCGCTGGTGCGCGGCCCTCAACGTCAGCGAACGCACCCTGGCCCGCATGTTCCGGCGCGGCACCGGCCTGACCTTCTCGCAGTGGCGGCAGCGCGCCTGCGTCCTGCACTCCCTCCAGCACCTCACCGCGGGGACGCCCGTCACGCGTATCGCGGGCCTGCTCGGCTACGAGAACCCGGCTGCTTACACGGCCGCGTTCAAGAAGCTCCTGGGCCGGCCGCCGACGGCGTACCAGGGCCGGGAGGGCTGATCGCTGATCCAGGGGCGCCGGGCCCTCGGGCCGCCCGTCACGCGGGGCGCTGGTGGCCCACGTCGCGGGCCAGGTCCAGGCCGAGGACCCGGTCGAGGTGGGCGAAGGTCTCGAACTTGGCGCCCGGCGGCACATCGGACCGGCCCGCCAGGTCGGCCAGCAGGGCCAGGACGGCGGCGACGTCGAGATCCTCGGCGAGCGCCGCGTACGACTGCCGCAGCAGGTCGGCGGGGATCGGGTGGGACGGCTCCTGCGCCCAGTCGGCGACCGACCGGCGCCAGTCGCGCAGTGTCCACCTGGCCTCGGCGAGCGCGGCGCCGGTGACCGTGACCGGTGTTCTGTAGGGGCTGGTGAGCAGCAGGAGGCGCACGGCCAGCGGGTCGGCGGTGTCCGTCGGATCGGGTGTGCCCGGGGCGGGGAAGTCCTGGGTCGGTGGGGCCGTGGTGACCTGGCCCACCTCGATCAGGGCGCCGCCCTCGGCGTCGGCCGGGTCGGTGCCCTCGGAGACCACGTGGATGTCGGCGGGGCCGCCCAGTGCCGCGTCCGGGCGGTGGGCTCCGACGACTGCGGGGGGATGGATGCCGAGCACCGCCATGACCCGGTCCAGGGCACGGGCCCGGTCGGGCGTCAGCTCCGGGGTGGTGAGGACCGTGATGACCTGGAGGCCGTTCAGCTCGGCGGTGCGGGCCAGTACGTCGCCGATCAGCGGGACGCGCAGGTGCACGGGGCCGAGCCCGGTGCCGGTGTCCGGCCCCGTACCGATGTCGGGCAGCTGGACGCGGCTGCGCAGCAGGTGGCGTGGGGCGGCGGGGACTTCCACGAGGTGGCCGGTGCGGGTGTCGGCGATACGCAGCATGATGCGGAGGCTAGGGCGTGGCCGGGGGCCGGTCCTGTTGCCACGCCTCGCGCCGTGCTCGAAGCGCTCAGGAGCGGTCGTCGGGGAGCTCGGTGGCCGAGCGCATGTAGTCGTCGATGACCCGGTGGACCGCGCCGCGGTGGTCGGCCGGGTCGCCGTCGATGCCGGCGGCGCGGAGGGCGAAGGCGCCGAACAGCTCCCAGCCCAGCAGCTGCGCGATGGCGATGGCGAAGGCCTCGCGTACCTCCGCGCTGTCCTGCGCCCCCAGTGACACCGCGGCGTCCAGCGCCGACGAGCGTTCCTGGAAGGAGGAGGGGGCCCGGTTGCTCAGCGCCAGCCAGGACACGAGGCGCACGTAGTCCATGCTGCGATGTTCCTCGCTGCGGAGCCTGGCGAGGGCGTCGAGCGGGTCGGAGGCCGTGCGCACCGCCTCCAGGGTCTCGCGCTCCGACACGTCGAGCACGGCACGGATGAGGTCCTCGCGGCCGCCGATGTAGTGGTGGATGAGGCCGTGATTGACGCCTGCGTGCTGGGCGACATCGCGGAGCGACACCGAGTCGGGGCCGCGTTCGGCGAAGAGGGCCCGCGCGGAGGAGACCAGTGCGGCCACTGTCTGCTCCCGGCCCAGACGCGGCCGGCGGCCGGGACGGTTCGCGGGCTCGTCGTGCTTGTCGGAGTCCATGTCCTCGACTTTAGTCACTCGTCTAAAGTGAAGCGATCCGGGTCGGGGCGGCGCTCGCCCGACCCGTGACGGAGAGAAGACAAGTGGAGGCCTTGAACAATGGAAACGCGTGAGTACGGCGACGGTGGTCCACAGCTGTCGGTGGTGGGCCTGGGGTGCAACAACTTCGGGATGAAGCTGGACGCCGAAGGGAGCCGGGCGGTGGTCGCCGCCGCCCTGGACGCGGGTATCACCCACTTCGACACCGCTGAGATGTACGGCGACGGCAAGTCCGAGGAGTTCCTCGGCGCCGCCCTCGCGGGGCGCCGCGACGAGACCGTCATCGCCACCAAGTACCTTCCGCGGCCGCAGGACGAGCCCTACGCGCCGGGCGCTCTCGCGACGCGCATCCGCGAGGCGTGCGAGTCGAGCCTGCGCCGTCTGGGTACCGACCGGATCGATGTCTACTACCAGCACTACCCGGACCCCGAGGCGCCGGTCGAGGAGGTCGTGGAGACGCTCGACGAGCTGGTGCGGGCCGGCAAGGTGCTGCACGTGGCCACCTCGAACGTCGACGCGGGGCAGATCAGCGGCTCCCGTCAGGTCGCCGAGAAGCTCGGGCTCACCCCCTTCACCGGGGTGCAGGCCGAGTGGAACCTGCTTTCGCGCGATGTGGAGGCCGGTGTCGTTCCGGCGGCGCGGGCGGCCGGCATGGGTGTCGTGCCCTACTTCCCGCTCGCCTCCGGCCTGCTCACGGGCAAGTACGCCGCCGGGCAGCCGTACCCCGAAGGGTCGCGCTTCGCGCTCATCCCGTACTTCGCCCAGGTGGCGACCGAGGAGAACTTCCGCAAGGTCGAGCAGCTGACCCGGTTCGCGGCCGACCGCGGGCGGAGCATCATCGAGCTCGCCTTCGGCTGGCTCCTCGCCCAGGACGGCGTCGCCTCCGTCATCGCCGGCGCCACCACCCCCGAGCAGGTCGCCGCCAACGCCGCGGCGATCGGCTGGGAGCCGGACGCCGAGGAGCTCGCGGCCGTGCAGGACATCCTGCGCTAAAACCGCCGCACACCCACGATCGAGGAACAGGACGTTTCATGACCACCTCACAGGACACCTTCCAGGGCAAGGTCGCCGTCATCACCGGGGCCTCCGCGGGCATCGGCGCCGGCTTCGCCGAGCACGCCGCCTCCCTCGGAATGAAGCTGGTCCTCGCCGACATCGCCGAGGACCGGCTGGCCGCCGTGGTGCGGGCGCTCGCCGACAAGGGCACCGAGGTCGAGGGCGTCGTCACCGACGTCTCCGACCCGGCCTCCGTGGAGGCGCTCGCCGAGCGGGCGTACGAGCGCTTCGGCACGGTCGATCTGCTGCTCAACAGCGCGGGGATCATGGCGATGGGCTACTCCTGGGAGATCCCTGCCGAGCGCTGGGACGCCATGCTGCGGATCAACATCGGCGGGTACGTCAACGGCATCCGGGCCTTCGTGCCGCGGCTGCTCGCCCGGGGCGGGAAGGCGTGGGTGGTGAACGTGTCGTCCGTCGGCGGGTTCCTGCCGAGCCCGCTGATGGCGCCGTACAGCGTGACGAAGTTCGGCACGCTGGCGCTGACCGAGTCGCTCGCCTACGAGTTGCAGATGAAGCAGTCGGACATCCAGGTGTCGGTCGTCTTCCCGGACTCCGTCCAGAGCGAGATCTTCAAGGTCGACGCTCCCGGCCAGGGGGCTCAGCCGGAGGTCGCCGCGTTCAACGCGCAGCTCCAGGCGCGGGCCGACTCCGCCGGGATCACGCCGCTGGAGCACGCGCGGCGGTGCTTCGAGCAGATCGCGGAGGGGCGTTACTGGGTGTTCCCGCAGCCGGAGATGGTGGACGCGGCGCTGCCGGCGCGCACGGACATGATCCTGGGGCGGCACAACCCGGTGCTGAACCCGAACGTCTGACGCGATACGTCCGGCGATGAGGAGGCGGGGCCCCCGTCCCCCGGCATTCATGCACGGATGCCGGAGGTGCCCCGCCCCGTCACTTCTTACTGCTCACTTCTCCTCGGTCAGCTGCTCGTCCAGTTCGTCGAAGAGCAGCTCGCCGTGGTCGATCTGGCCGGTCCGGTAGGCGGACCGCGCCACGAGGTGGGCGGCGACGGGGCCGGTCATCAGCTGGAAGAAGCCGATCAGCCCGAGGGTCGCCAGGTCCATGCCGCTGCGCAGCCGCAGGGCGACCCCGGCGAGGACCAGGAGCATGCCGAGGGTCTGCGGCTTGGTCGCGGCATGGCTGCGGGAGAGCACGTCCGGCAGCCGCAGCATCCCGATCACACCGAGCAGGCAGATGGCCGCGCCGATGAAGACCAGGACCGCGCCCGCCATGTCGAGGATCTGGAACCAGACGTTCACCGCGCTTCCCCCTCGCCGCCTCCGTTGCCGCCCCCGGTCCGGTCCGTGCCGCGTCGCGGCGGTCTGTCGCGTACGGCGATGAAGCGGGCGATGCCGACCGACCCCGTGAACCCGAGGAACGCCAGCACCAGCATGATCGGGAAGTAGAACGAGTCGCGCGCGAAGGCGGACTTGGCGCCGAGGCCCGCGATGATGAGGGCCGCGCACACATCGAGCGAGATGGCCCGGTCAAGCATGGAGGGGCCCCGCCAGATGCGGGCGAGGAGCCCCGCTCCGGCGATGACGATCACCACGACGGCCGCGGTGAGCAGTGCCCGGTCGACGGTCTCCGGTGCGCTCATGCGTCGCCCTCCCGGTCGGATGCGGTCGGTGGAGGCGGTGCGGCGACGCGGGCGATCTCGTCCGCGGTGCCGAAGGCCCGTACGGTCAGCCGTTCCAGGCGCCAGACGGAGCGGCGCGCCGCGTCGAGCACGGCGGGCCGGTCCGCGTCGAGGACGTGCAGGAAGACGGTGGCCGTGGCGCGGCGTACCTCGACGACCGATCCGCCGGGCACGTTGGACACGGCGACGGCGGTGGCCGCGAGCATCAGGTCGGAGCGGCAGCGCAGCGGTACCGCGATGACGGCGGCCCGGTGCGGGTGGTCGACGAAGATCTGCCGGGTGACGCGTACGCCCGAGGTGTACATGTCGTAGAGCAGGTACCCGGCGAGCATCAGGATGCCCCAGGGGTGCAGGCGGAGGCCCAGGTCGACCCGGGGCAGCGGGAAGGCCAGGCAGACGGCGACGGCGACGACCACGCCGGTCAGCAGGTTGACCCAGTTGGGGCTGGACCAGAGCAGCACCCAGATCAGGGTGAGCCAGGCGATCAGCGGGAGGTCGAGCACGCGTCGTCGCCGCCCGACGAACTCGCAGCTGAAGGGGGGCAGGTCCTTGTTCCGGAAGGACAGCCTGAGCAGGCGTTTCACCGGCCGAGCACCGCCGTCACGTAGGGGGTCCGCGCGAGGAGTTCGGCGGCCGCGCGGTCGGTGTACGAGGTCAGGGGCCCGGCGAACACGGTGAAGGCCAGGCCGAGCGCGACGGTCGCGGCGGTGGCCCAGGTCATCGGCAGGGGCAGTTTCGTCGTGGTGGTGACGGCGTGCCCGTGCAGGGTGGCCGCGACGGCCCGTCCGGCGGGCTGGTGGCGGGGGCGGACCGGTTCGTCGCCGGTGCCGGGGATCCGGTCGGGGCCCGCGTCCGCATCGTCGTCGTCCTCGTCGGAGTCGGATTCCAGGACGGTGCCGGTGGCGGCCTGTCCGGGGGGTGCGGCCCGCCAGAACGCCAGGTTCCAGACCTTGGCGATCACGTACAGGGTCAGGAGGCTGGTCACCGCCGACCCGGTGACGAGGATCCACGCCCAGACGCCGCCGTCGGCGACACCGGCCCTCATCAGCCCGAGTTTGCCGATGAAGCCGGAGAGCGGCGGGATGCCGGCCAGGTTCATGGCGGGTACGAAGAAGAGGGCGGCGAGCAGCGGGGCGGCCTTGGCGAGGCCGCCGATCCGGGTGAGTTCGGTGGTGCCGCCCCGGCGTTCGATCAGCCCGGCCACCAGGAACAGCGTGGTCTGGACGGTGATGTGGTGGGCGACGTAGACGATCGCGCCGCCGTACGCGTCCCGGGTGGCGAGGCCGATCCCGAAGACCATGAAGCCGATGTGGCTGATGAGGGTGAAGGAGAGCAGCCGTTTCAGGTCGGTCTGGGCGACGGCTCCGAGGATCCCGACGACCATCGAGGCGAGCGCGGCGGCCATCAGCAGATCGCCCAGCCGGTTACCGGGGAAGAGCAGGGTCTCGGTGCGCAGCATGCAGTAGACGCCGACCTTGGTGAGCAGTCCGGCGAAGACGGCGGTGACCGGGGCGGGTGCGGTCGGGTAGGAGTCGGGGAGCCAGGCGGCGAGCGGGAAGACGGCGGCCTTGATGGCGAAGACGGTGAGCAGCATCGCCTGGATCAGGGTCTGGACGCCGAGCGGGAGTCCGGCGAGGCGGCCGGCGAGCTGGGCGAAGTTCGCGGTGCCGGTCGCCGCGTACGTCATGGCGATGCCGGTGAGGAACAGCATCGACGAGAAGAGGGAGATGATCACGTACGTGGAGCCCGCGCGGATGCGGGGGCCGGTGCCGCCGAGGGTGAGCAGGACGAAGCTGGCGACGAGCATGATCTCGAAGCCGACGTAGAGGTTGACGAGGTCACCGGCGAGGAAGGTGCAGGAGACCCCGGCGACCAGGATCAGATACGCCGGGTGGAAGACCGCGACGGGTGTCTCCTCCTCCCGGTCGGCCATGCCCTGCCCGAGGGAGTAGACCAGCACGCAGAGGGTGACGGCCGAGGAGACGGTCAGCATCAGTCCGGACAGCCGGTCGGCGACCAGGGTGATGCCGAGCGGCGGGGCGAAGTCGCCGAGGTGGACGGTGAGCGGGCCGCGCATGTCGGCGATGGTCATCAGGGTGACGGAGAGCCCCAGTACGGCTGTGAGCACGGCGACGCTGATGAGGCGCTGGAGCTGTTTGAGGCGGGTGCCGAAGGCGAGGCTCAGGCCGGTGGCGCAGAGCGGCAGCAGCACCGGCAGGGGGACGAGTGCGTTCATCCGGTGGCTCCCGGGTCGGCGTCGGGGCGGTCCTGCTGGGCCGCGTAGTCCTCGGGGTCGGCGCCCAGCACGTCGTGCCAGAGGTCCCCGGTGGCGTACCGGCCGCGGGCCTGGAGGGCGCGGTCGGCGCGCAGCCGGGCCCGCAGGCGGCGGCGTTCCGCGCGGTACCGGGTGCGTTCCTCGGCCGTGACGTCGTCGGCGGCCCGGTAGCGCTCGCGCAGTTCGTCCCGCTCCCCCAGTACCTCGGCGCGCAGCGCGATCCGGCGGTCCTCCAGGTCGTCGTGGACCTCGTCGGTGCCGGTCAGCTGGTGGCTGCGGTAGGCCATGGCGAGGAGGAACGCGGTGGTGGCGAGGGTGATGACGATCGCGGTGAGCGCGATGGCCTGGGGCAGCGGGTCGGTGACCCGGCCCAGCGGGACGCCGTAGAGGAGCGGTTCCGCCCCGGCGCGTCCGCCCGCGGCGAGGACGAGCAGGTTGATGCCGTTGCCGGCGATGACCGCGCCGAGCAGGATGCGGGTGAGCGGGCGGGTGAGCATGAGGATGCCGCCGACCGCGCACAGCACCGCGGCGGTGGCCAGGAGGGAGGCGCTGACGGTCATCCGGGGGTGCCTCCCGTGCCGGGTGCCGGCCGCGGTGGTGCGGCGGTGGTGGCCGCGGCCGCCTGCTCGGCCGCCGCGCGCTCGATCTGGCGGTCGATCTTGGCGCCGAGGGCGCGCACGATGTCCAGCACGACGCCCAGGACCAGCAGATAGACCCCGAAGTCGAAGAGGACGGGCGTGCCGATGTGGTACTCGCCGATCAGCGGCAGCCGGCCGTGGTGGGTCCAGGCGTGCAGGACCGTTCCGTCGGCGAGGCCGAGCAGGGCGACGCCGGTGGAGAGGAACAGTCCGAGGCCGGTGAAGAGTCCGGGCTGGAGCGGGGCGGCCTCGGCCAGTTCGAACCGGCCGCCCGCCAGGTAACGGGTGATCAGGGCGAGTCCGGCGACGAGCCCGGCGACGAAGCCGCCGCCCGGCATGTTCTCGGCGCAGAACAGCAGGTACAGCGAGAGCACCAGGACCGGATGGAACAGCAGCCGGGCCACGACCTCGAAGACGACGGAGCGGTGCTCGGGCGCCAGCGTCGAGCCGGCCGCGAGCCAGCCGCGCTCCGGTGCCCCCTCGTCGCCGTGCGGAAGGCCCGTCATCGCGGGTGCCGTCAATGACCAGGCGGTACGTCCCCGTACCTCGTCGCGCGGTGACGACTCCTCGGTCCGGCGGTGCAGGTAGATCAGGCTCGTGACGCCGACCGCCGCCGCCGCGAGCACCGCCGACTCCCCCATCGTGTCCCAGGACCTCAGGTCGACCAGGATGGTGGCCACGACGTCCTTGAGCCCGTGGTGGGAGACCTCCTCGACCATGGCCGCGCCCGCCGGGTCGGCCTTGCGGGCGGCCGCCGCGACCCACACCACCACGCCGAGCGTCGCCGCCGCGGCCAGCGCCACCGGGATGCGCACCGCGCGCCGCCAGGTGCTGACGGACTCCTGGAAGTGCACCGGCATCCGCCGCAGCACCAGCACGAACACGATCATCGACACGGTCTCGACGCAGAACTGGGTGAGCGCCAGGTCCGGGCCGCCCTGGACGACGAAGAGGAGCGCCGCGCCGTATCCGGTGAGCCCGGCCAGGACCACGGCCTTCATCCGGCGGCGGACGGTGAGGCACAGGAGTGCGGCCGCGCAGGTCAGTACGGCGACGGCGCCCTGGAGGGGGAGGTCCCAGATCCTCGGGGCGGCGGCCGTGTGCCAGGGCCGGTCCATGACGAGGACGGTGAGCTGGCCGGCCAGCATCACGAGCAGGGTGGTGGCGAGGTAGCCGGAGAGCGAGCCGCGCTGGACGAAGCCGGTGAGCTGGAGGGAGAGCCGTTCCAGGCCGAGCAGCAGGTGCCCGAAGACGCTGTCGGCGGTGGGCCAGGCGATCCGCCGGGAGAGCCGGGTCACTCCGACGCGTCCCAGGAAGAGCAGCACACCGCCCGTGGCGGCGACGGCGGAGAGCAGCAGAGCGGTCCCGAAGCCGTGCCAGAGCGCGAGGTGGTACGGATGCGCGGACGGCTCGAAGGCGTCCGCGTACGCGCTGAACAGCCGGTCGGTCCAGCCGACGCCCGGCCCCAGCACCAGCCCGCACAGCGCGAGCAGGGCGGGCGGCGCGAGGAACGCCCACCCGACCCGGTGCACCGGGGTGTCCTCAACCCCCGGCTTGCGGCAGAAGGCGCCCCAGACGAACCGCAAGGTGTACGCGACGGTCAGCGCCGAGCCCGCGACCGTGACCCCCAGCGCCCAGCGGTCGGCGGTCGATCCCTCAAACAGCGCCTCGAAGGCCGCCTCCTTGGCGGCGAAGCCGAGCAGCGGGGGCAGGGCCGCCATGGACGCGGCGGCGAGGACCGCGACCGCGCAGACGTGCGGCAGCGCCCGGCCCACGCCGGAGAGCCTGCGCAGATCACGGGTGCCCGCGGCGTGGTCGACGATGCCGGTGACGAGGAACAGCGGGGCCTTGAACAGTGCGTGGGCCAGGATCATGACGGCGGCGGCCAGCGCGGTGTCCCGGTTGCCGGCCCCGGCGAGCAGAGTGAGGAAGCCGAGCTGGCTGACGGTGCCGTAGGCGAGGACGAGTTTGAGGTCGTTCAGGCGCAGCGCCCGCCAGCCGCCGAGCAGCATGGTCGCGGCGCCGAGGACGATCACGACGGGCCGCCAGACGGGCACGTCCGCGAAGCCGGGCGCGAGCCGCGCGACCAGGTAGACCCCGGCCTTCACCATCGCGGCGGCGTGCAGATACGCGCTGACGGGTGTGGGCGCGGCCATGGCGTTGGGCAGCCAGAGGCTGAACGGCCAGATCGCCGACTTCGACAGGGCCCCGCACAGGATCAGCACCACCGCGACGGAGACCGCGAGGGTGGCGCGGGGCGGGTCGGCGAGGATGGCGGAGATGCGGTACGTGCCCGCCGACTGACCGAGGATCAGGAAGCCGACGAACATCGCGAGACCGCCGAGGGTGGTCACGGTGAGCGCCTGGAGCGCGGAGCGGCGGCTGTGCTTCTGCTCTCTGTCGTATCCGATCAGCAGGAACGAGAAGACCGTGGTCAGCTCCCAGAACACATAGAGCGAGATCAGGTCGTCGGCGAGGACGAGGGCGAGCATGGCGCCCGCGAACGCCAGGAGATTCCCGGCGAATCCGGCCAGTTGCGGGGTTTCGTCGGTGAAGTACGAGGCGCAGTAGAGCAGGACGAGCGTGCCGATCCCGGCCGCGAGCAGCACCATCAGTTCGGCGAGCGCGTCGAACCGCAGCGCGACGGTGACGTCGTACGCGGGCATCCACCGCCACGACCAGGTGACCGCGCCACCGGACGCCGCGGTGTTCCACTGCGTGGCCGCCCACACGGTGGCGGCGGCCGGTGGCAGCGCGAGGACGACGAAGGCGCGTCTGCCCAGCCTCCGTACCAGCGGGCGCGCGAAGGCGGCCAGGACGAAGTGGCAGACGATGAGCGCGGTCATTCGGCCCCGGGGGGCGTTCCGCGCCCTGCGCGGACGGGCGTCCCGGGTTCGGGTGATACGTAACGGGCGAACAGCACTCAATACAGATATATCGCCGACCGTGCCTCACCCGTACGGCGCGCCGCGCCCCCGCCGCGCGGTGGGTTCACCCGTGCTCGCCGCAGACCCCGCTGGGGCAGCGGTGGATGACGTCGGCGATGTCGTAGGCCGGGGCGCCGTCGGGCCGGATCCACGGCTTGCGGCCGGTGTCGAAGACCGACGGGAGTCCGCGTACGCATTCGGCGGCGTGCAGGCAGCGGTGCACGTCGTACTCGACGGTGATGCCTTCGCCGTCGTACGACCTGGCCGCGGGGCGCGGCGGCTGTTCGGTGGCCACCGGTGACCTTCCTGGGTCGGTTCATGACTCCGCGGGGACGGTTCAAGCGTCCCCCTTGCCTCCCGGCCCGCTACTCGGAACGGGACGGCCCCGGCTCTTCCGCAGCATGATGGCGAAGCTGTGTGTGATCGGTAATGCCCGTGTGAGCCCGCTTCCTTTTCGTTTTTTCACTGTGACTAATATCTATGTGTCGAAGTTCTCAACGGATTTGACCAGTCCTGAGGCTGGCATCATCAAGGAGCACGCCCTGCGCACGCGCGCCTCACGGCGGACCGCACCGGCCACCATGTCGCTGCGGACAGCCCTGCTCGTCCTGGCCATCGTTCCCGGCGTCGCACTGGCCGCCCTCTGGGCCGTCACCAGTGGTCAGACCCTGCTGGACTTCCAGCGCCAGGCCGCCCAGGGGCAGTTGGCACAGAAGGCCGGCCAGCCGTCCAACATCGTGTACTACAACCTCCAGGCGGAGCGCCGGCTCAGCGCCGAGGCGCTCGCCCGGCACGAGGGCGCCACCGACGAACTCCAGCGGCAGCGCAAGCTGACCGACGACGCCGTCAAGAGCTTCCAGACGCTCTCCGACGTGGCCACCGACGACGCACCCGCCGAGGTCCGTGACGCGG
The DNA here is from genome assembly GCF_042890955.1 of Streptomyces sp. NPDC001933. Lineage (NCBI taxonomy): Bacteria > Bacillati > Actinomycetota > Actinomycetes > Kitasatosporales > Streptomycetaceae > Streptomyces > Streptomyces sp. NPDC001933. The sequence goes on from NZ_JBIASS010000002.1 coordinate 419,244, forward strand.
TCGGCAAGGCCCGGGAGGCCATCAACCAGCTCCCGGCCCAGCGCGCCCTCGTCGACGACGGCGGCAGCGACCAGCAGAAGGCCGTGTACGGCTACTACACGGATCTGATCGCGGTCGACCTCCAGCTCTTCGCGGCGCTCAGCCATGTCGACAACGGCCGGATCACCACGCTCTCGCAGCCCCTGGTCGACCTGTTCTGGACCAAGGAGATGATCTCCCGCTCGGACGCCCTGCTGGCGCGCGGCTGGTCCAAGGGGAAGCTGAGCACCGAGGACCTCAAGCTGGTCCGGGAGGCCGTCTCCGGCCAGGAACTCCAGTACTCCACCAAGGTCGTTCCCCAACTGCCCCCGGACGAGAAGGCCATGTGGGAGGAGATCACCCGCAGCTCGGCCTGGAAGACCAAGACGCGGGTGGAGAACGACGTACTGCGCCCGGCCGATGCCGACGCGAAGGGGTTCGTCACCCTCGGCGCCCAGGAGAAGACCTGGCGCGGGGCGTTGGACGAACTCACCCCGCAGATCGAGAAGCTCCTTGAGCACCGCACCGCCAGTGTGGTCGAGGAGGGCAAGGGCAGCGTCATGTCGCTGCTGTTCAAGATGGTGCTGACCACGGTCGTCGGCCTGCTGGCCGTGATCGCGGTCATCTGGACCACCTGGCGCCTCACCCGCAACCTCCGCCGCCGGATCGGCAGCCTCCAGGAGCGGGCCGAGGAGCTGGAGAAGGCCCTGCCGGACGTCGTCGAGCGGCTCGCCCAGGGCGAGCGGATCGATGTCGAGGCCGAGGCGCGGGCCATCGAGCCCGACGGCAAGGACAGCCGCAGCGACGAGCTGACCCAGCTCGGCGACGCGCTCAACCTGGCGCGCACCAGTGCGCTGGCCGCGGCCGTCAAACAGGCCGACCAGCACCGCGGCTTCGAGCGGCTGCTCCAGCGCATCGCCCGCCGCACCCAGCAGTTGATCGGCCAGCAGCTGAAGAAGCTGGACGAGCTGGAGCGCAAGCACGAGGACCCCGAGGTGCTCGACGGCCTCTTCGACCTGGACCACCTCACCGCCCGACTGCGGCGGTACGAGGAGAACCTGGTGATCCTCGCGGGCGGTTCCCCGCACCGGCGCTGGCGCAAGCCGGTTCCGCTGCTGGACGTGATGCGTTCCGCCCAGGGCGAGGTGCAGGACTACCGGCGCGTGGTGCTGGATCTCGACGGCAGCCCCTGGCTGTCGGAGCGGGCCGTCGGCCCGGTCTCCCATGTGCTCGCCGAGCTCATCGAGAACGCGCTCAGCTTCTCCCGGCCGCCGAGCCCGGTCGAGGTCAGGGCTGCGAAGGTGAGCCGCGGTCTGGCCATCGAGGTCGAGGACCGGGGACTGGGTATGGAGGAGGACCAGCTGGCGGCGGCCAACGAACTGATGGTCCGGCCGCCCCGGATGGACGTGCTCGCCCACTCCGACGACATCCGTCTCGGCCTGTACGTGATCGCTCGGCTCGCGGACCAGCACGGCCTGCGGGTGGAGTTCCGCTCCTCCGCGTACGGCGGCACCCGCGTGGTCCTGCTCGTCCCCGACGAGCTGACCGTCCCCGAACCGCGTACCGGCCCGGTCGGCGTGCCGGCCCCGGCCGCCGCCCCGGCTCCCTCCGCCCCTTCGGCCGACGGCGCGCTGCCCACCCGCGTACAGGGCCAGGCGCTCGCCGGAGTCACCGCGCTGCACACGTCAGGCGCCCCGTACGCCACCACCGAGCAGCCGTTCCCGGCCGCCGAACAGCCCTACCCGGTCCCGGAACCGGAGCCGTACCGGCCGGAGCAGGAACAGGAGCAGCCGTACGTGCCGCCGTACGCTCCGCCGGCCGCGCCGTACGCCGCTCAGGAGAGCCCGTACGGCCAGGCGGAACAGCCGTACATGACGGCCGCCGGACAGTACCCCGTGGACCAGCCGCCGTACCCGGCGCCCGAGGGCCGGTACCCCGGTGACCAGGAGCCGTTCGCGACTCCGCAGCAGCCGTACCCGGCTCCGTACGCCTCCGCCCCCGGGGCGGACCGCGCGGCGCCCCTCCCGGTTCCCGCGCCCCGGCTGTCCGAGCCGGAAAGCGTCCCGCCCGCCCGGCTGCCGGTGTCGGAGCCCGACCACCCGGCCCCGCCGGACGTGGCGGCCATCCACGCCCGGGACGCGGGGCCCGGGTCCGACCGGCCCGCCCTCCCCGCGCCCGGTGCGGAGCCCCCGTTGCCGCGCCGGGTACGGCAGGCCAGCCTGGCCGACGAGCTGCGGCTCGACCCGGCGGCCTCCCGGCCCGCCGCACCGCAGCCGCCGGACCGGCCCGAGAACCCGCAGCCGCGACCGGCGCCACGCCGGGCCGGAGCCGCGATCGGGGCGTTCCAGCGCCGGTCCCGTGCCGCCCGCGCGACCGACGAGGCACCGAAGCAGCCTGCACCGCCAGCGATCCCGCTCCCCACGAGAGAAGAACGGCCATGACACGCACAACCGCCACCCACCAGGATCTCGACTGGCTGCTCGACGGCCTGGTGGACTCGGTGGCCGAGACCCAGAACGCCGTCCTGCTGTCCGACGACGGACTCGTGGTGAGCCACTCGCGCACCATCGACCGCGCCGACGCCGAGCGGCTGGCCGCCATCTGCACCGGCCAGCAGAGCCTGGCCCGCGGTGTCGGCCAGCTCTTCAACGGCGGCGGCGTGCACCAGGTCATCGTCGAGCTGAACGACCTCTGGCTCTTCATCATCGCGGCCGCCCAGGGCACCCACCTCGCCGTGATCGCCTCCCAGGAGGTGGACGCCGAGATCATGTCGCTCGCCATGCACAACCTCGTGCAGCAGGTCGGCCAGAAGCTCACCACGCCGGCCCGCGGCGGGTTCGACGCCTTCGGTACCGGGGACGGGCAGCGGGCGTGACCCCGTACTGGGAGGACGAGGCCGAGGAGGACGGGGCGGGCACGATGGTGCGCCCGTACACCATCACCCGGGGCCGGACCGCTCCCGAGCGGGACGACTTCAGCCTGATCACCGTGCTCACGACCGCGCAGGACCCCCGCGACGAGCACGGTGCGCCGGTGCGGCCCGGGAGGCTCCAGCCGGAACACCGGATGATCCTGGAGCGCTGCCGCCACCCGGCCGCGGTCGCCGAAGTCGCCTCCGACCTCGGCCTCCCGGTGTCGGTGACCAAGATCCTGCTGGCCGACCTCGTCGCCCAGGGCCTGCTGCTCGCCCGCGCCCCGCTCTCGGTGGCGCGGGTGGCGGGCGGGCGCGACATGGGGCTGCTGGCCGCCGTACGTGACGGACTCCGGAGACTCTGAACCAAGATGACAAGCAGTCAGGCGGCCCCCGCCGCCGTCAAGATACTTATCGCCGGAGGCTTCGGCGTCGGCAAGACCACCCTGGTGGGCGCGGTCAGCGAGGTCGCGCCACTGCGCACCGAGGAGTACCTGACCAAGGCCAGCATCGGGGTCGACGACCTGGCCGGTGTCGGCGAGAAGGACACCACCACCGTCGCACTGGACTTCGGCCGCATCACGGTCAGTCCCGAGCTGGTGGTCTACCTCTTCGGCACCCCCGGCCAGGAACGCTTCTGGTTCATGTGGAACGACCTGGTCAACGGGGCGCTCGGCGGCGTGGTGATCGCCGACACCCGCAGGCTGGAGACGAGCTTCGCCTCGATCGACTTCTACGAGAGCCGGGACATCCCGTTCGTGGTCGCGATCAACTGCTTCCACGGCCACAACACCCGTACCCCGGAGGAGATCAGGGCCGCTCTCGACCTCGACCCGCACGTGCCGCTGCTGATCGGTGACGTCCGCGAGCGCCCGTTCGGCCGGGACGTGCTGCTGGCCCTGGTGGACCACCTGATGAGCCTGCCCGTCGCGGCCGGCTGACCGTCCGCCCCGTAACTCCCCGCACCTTTCTCGCTCTGGAGACACCTGAGATGGCAACACCCCTGCGCGTCCTGATCCACGGCGGCGGCATCGGCGGGCTCACGCTCGCCACCGCACTGGCCCGGCGCGGCCACACCGTCGAGGTCGCCGAGCTCCGCGACGAGCTGGACGCGCTCGGCGTCGGCATCATCCAGCCGTCCAACGCCCTGCACGTCATGCGGGAGATCGGGGTCCTCGACGACTGCCTGGAGGCGGGCTTCGAGTGGGAGATCCTGACCATCGCCGACCCGGCCGGCAACACGCTCGCCGAGATACCCCAGCCGCGGATGGGCGACGCCCCCTCCAACAACGGCATCCCGCGCCCCGCCCTGGCCCGGGTGCTGAACTCCGCCGCCGTCGCCGCGGGTGCGAAGATCCGCTTCGGGACCACCATCACCGAGCTGACCGACGACGGCTCCGGTGTGGACGTCACCCTGTCCGACGGCTCCTCGGGCCGCTGGGACCTGGTGGCCGGCTTCGACGGCATCGGCTCGCCGCTGCGCACCCGGCTCTACGGGGACCGCTACACCCCCGAGTACACCGGCTTCGCCAACTGGCGGGTGACGGTCCCCAGGCAGCCGCAGGTGCGGGGCGTGGTGATGGGCACCGCGGGCAAGGAAGCCAAGGCGCTGCTCACCCCGATCACCGAGGAACTGATGTACCTGGGCGCGGTGTTCGCGGAGTCCGAGGACTTCCGGCCGGACCCGGAGCGGGCCCACGAGCAGCTCACCGAGCGGCTGGCGATGTTCTCCGGTCCGGTCGCCGAGGCGCTCGCCACCGTCACCGACCCGGCCTCGGTGGTGTACTCGCGGATCTCCCAGGTGACGGTCGAGGAGCCGTGGCACGTCGGCCGGGTCGTCCTGGCCGGTGATGCCGCGCACGCCTCCACCCCGCACATCGCCCAGGGCGCCGCGATGGCCGTGGAGGACGCGCTGGTGCTGGCCGAGTCGCTGGACGCCGGGTCCGGCGTGGCCGAGGCGCTCGAAGCGTGGGAGGCACGCCGCCGCCCCCGGGCCATGTGGGTGCAGGCCATGTCGCGTGCGGTGCTCAAGCAGGAGACGGGCAACGAGACGACGCCCGACGAGGACGAGCTGCTGAAGGTCGGCATTCCGGGCGCCGCCCACGTACTGGTGAAGCCGTACTGACCCTCGCTGAAGCGCCGTCCGCCGCACGCGTACGGGCCCGGTTCGCCGGGCCCGTACGGTGCGTTCACGGCAGTACCGCCACCCCGTCGATCTCCACCAGGGCCTGTTCGTCCCAGAGCCTGGCCACACCGATGACGGCCATGGCCGGGAAGTCGCGGCCCGCCAGCCGCCGCCAGATCCGGCCCAGTTCGGCGGAGTTCTCGCGGTAGTCGGCCACATCGGTGGCGTACACGGTGACCCGGGCGAGGTCCGCCGGGGCGCCGCCCGCCGCGCGCAGCGCGGTGAGCAGATTGGTGAGCGCGGTGGTGAACTGCTTGGGCAGGCCGTCACCGACGATCTTGCCGTCCTCGTCGAGGGCGGTCTGCCCGGCCAGGAAGACCAGTTGGCTGCCGGTGGCCGTGACGGCGTGCGAGAAGCCCGTGGGCGGGGACAGCTCGACGGGGTTGATCCGGTGGACCGGACTCATGCGGAAGCCTCCCGGGTCGCGTACAGCTCCTTGGCGATGATCGTGCGCTGGACCTCGCTGGCGCCCTCGTAGATCCGTGGCGCGCGGACCTCCCGGTAGAGGTGTTCCAGGAGGTGGCCGCGGCGCAGGGCGCGGGCGCCGTGCAGCTGGACGGCGGTGTCGACGACGTACTGCGCGGTCTCGGTGGCGTACAGCTTCGCCATGGCGGCCCGGCCCGGCACCCCGGACTCCCCCGCGTCGTACGCGGCGGCCGCCGCGAACACCAGGAGCCGGGCGGCCTCGGTCCGGGTTGCCATCTCGGCGACCTGGTGGGAGACGGCCTGCAGGTCCTTCAGCGGGCCGCCGAACGCGGTGCGGTGCGTGGTGTGTTCCACGGCGGCGTCGAGGGCGGCGCGGGCCATGCCGACGGCGAACGCGCCGACGCTGGGACGGAAGAGGTTGAGGGTGTCCATGGCGACCCGGAAGCCCCGGTCCGGTTCGCCCAGGACGTCGTCGGGTGTGACCGGGACACCGTCGAAGGCCAGGGCGCCGATGGGGTGCGGCGAGAGCATGTCGAGGGCGGTGCCGGTCAGTCCGGGGCGGTCGGCGGGGACCAGGAACGCGGTGATGCCTCGGGAGCCGGCGCCCTGGGCCGTGCGGGCGAACACGGTGTAGAAGTCGGCCTCCGGCGCGTTGGAGATCCAGCATTTCTCGCCGGTCAGCCGCCAGCCGCCGGCAGTGGGTTCGGCTCTCAGGGCGAGGGCCGCCGCGTCGGAGCCCGCGCCCGGTTCGCTGAGCGCGAAGGCGGCGACGGCGCGGCCCGCCCGCACCTCGGGGAGCCAGCGTTCGCGGTGGGCCGGGGTGCCCGAGCGGAGCAAGGGGTGGGTGCCGAGACCCTGGAGGGCCAGCGCGGTCTCGGCCTCGGTGCAGCCGCGGGCCAGGGACTCGCGGAGCAGGCAGAGATCGAGGGCTCCCGAGCTCAGCATCCGGTCGAGCAGGCCCGACTCGCCGAGTGCGGCGATCAGCGGGCGGTTGACGTGGCCGGGGTCGCCCTTCTCGGCGAGGGGGCGCAGTTGCTGCTCGGCCAGGGTTCTTAGCTCTTCACACCAGGCGGTCTGTGCCGGATCGAGTGAGAATGCCGTCATACGGGCGCCCTTCTGGTCGCGTCTCGTCTTCCTGGTCTCTCGTTCCCGCTTTTCCGGTCTCTCGTTCCCGTTTTCCCTGTCCCTCGTTCCCGTTTTTCCCGTCCGTTTTCCTGCCCGCGCTTCCCATCCGTTCGATGTCCCGTTTCCCGTCCGCCCGTTTCCCGTCCGCCCGTTTCCCGTCCACCCGGTCTATCGCGGACCGTTGACTACCGTCACCCAAACGATACGCTCCAGAGGCGACAAGGGGGCGAGCCGTCATGGACCCGAAGACCTCAGCGCACGTCGACACCTTCGCCAGGGAGCACCTGCCACCGCAGGACCAGTGGCCGCAACTGCTCTTCGGCCTTCCCGAGCTGCACTATCCGGACCACCTCAACTGCGCGGCGGAACTGCTGGACCGTACGGCCGACCGCTTCGGCCCCGACCGCCCCGCCTTCCGCACCTCGGACGGCGCGGTGTGGAGCTACCGGGAGCTGCGGGAGCGGGTGGACCGGATCGCCCATGTCCTCACCTCCGATCTGGGGGTCGTACCCGGCAACCGCGTCCTGCTGCGCGGCGCCACCACCCCCCATCTGGCCGCCTGCTGGCTCGCGGTGCTGAAGGCCGGCGCGATCGCCGTCACGGTGCTGGACCGGCAGCGGTCCGCCGAGCTGTCCACCATGTGCTCCATCGCTCGGGTGAGTCACGCGCTGTGCGACGCCCGCGCGGTCGACGACCTGGTGAAGGCCGAGGTGCCGGGGCTGCGCATCACGGCCTACGGGGGCGACGCCCCGGACGATCTGCTGCGCCTGGCCGAGGCCAGGAGCGGGCCGTACGAGGCCGTGCGGACGGCGGCGGACGACGTCGCGCTGATCGCGTTCACCTCGGGCACCACCGGACGCCCGAAAGGGTGCATGCACTTCCACCGGGATGTGCTCGCCATCGCCGACACCTTCTCGGCCCATGTCCTGCGGCCCACCCCCGACGACGTGTTCGCGGGCAGCCCGCCGCTCGGCTTCACCTTCGGGCTCGGCGGTCTGGTGGTCTTCCCGCTGCGGGCCGGTGCCAGTGTGCTGCTGCTCGAACAGGCCGGCCCGGCACAGCTGCTGCCCGCGCTGGCCGCCCACCGCGTCTCGGTGCTGTTCACCGCGCCGACCGCCTACCGCGTGATGCTCGACCACATGGACCACCACGATCTGAGCGCGCTGCGGCGCTGCGTCTCGGCCGGGGAGAACCTCCCCGTCGCCACCTGGCGCGCGTGGCACGAGCGGACCGGGCTGCGGATCATCAACGGCATCGGCGCCACCGAGCTGCTGCACATCTTCATCTCGGCCGCCGACGAGGCGATCCGCCCCGGCACCACCGGGATCCCCGTCCCCGGCTGGCAGGCCCGGGTACTGGACCGCGACGGCCGCCCGATGCCGGACGGGGAGCCCGGACTGCTCGCGGTACGCGGCCCGGTCGGCTGCCGCTATCTCGCCGACGAGCGCCAGCGGGACTACGTGGCGCACGGCTGGAACATCACCGGGGACACCTACGTGCGGGACCCGGACGGCTACTTCCGTTACGTGGCCCGCGCCGACGACATGATCATCTCCTCCGGCTACAACATCGCGGGCCCGGAGGTCGAGGACGCCCTGCTGCACCACCCCTCGGTGGCCGAGGCCGCGGTGGTGGGCCGGGCGGACGAACTGCGCGGCCAGATCGTGGTGGCGTACGTGGTGCTGCGCGAGGGCGCGGAAATGGCGGCCGACGAGCTGCGCGCGTACGTGAAGGGCGAGCTGGCCCCGCACAAGTGCCCGCGCGTCGTCGAGTTCCTGCCCGCCCTCCCCCGCACCGCCACCGGCAAACTCCAGCGCTTCCGGCTGCGGGCCGACTGAACCCTCCCGCTGCGGGACGACTGAACCGGAAATCCGGGTGCCGCGCTCCCCGCGCGCCCGGCAGGATGAACCATGCCCTGGTCCTTCACCGACGACGTCGACGTCTTCCTCGACGCGGCCGGCTCCTCGCCGGCCGCCCGCCCCGCCGAGAACACCCTGGTCCTGACGGTCACCGAGACCCTGCGGCGCCACGGCCCGCATGCCTACGGCGACGCCGCCCCGCTGCTCGCCTGGTGGCGCGGGGCGGACGGCGAGGTCGCGGGGACGCTGGTGCAGACGCCGCCGTACCCGCCCCTGCTGGGGTCCGTCGCCCCGGCGGCGGTCGGTCCGCTGGCCGCCGCGCTCCCGCTGACCCGGATCAACGCGGACCGGGCCACCGCCGAGGCGCTCGCCGCGACCTGGCCCGGTCACCGGGTCGACGAGGAGCAGCGGCTCTACCGGCTGGCGACGCTGATCCCGCCCTCCCCGGCCCCGCCGGGACGGCCCAGGGCCGCGGCCGTCGCCGACCGGGAGCTGCTGGTGCGCTGGGTCCGCGACTTCGCCGAAGGGACCGGCCAGTCAGGTGCCCACGCCGAGCGGCTGGTGGACGAGCGCACCGCGTCCGGCGGGCTGACCCTCTGGGAGGACGACGGCGTCCCGGTGTCGATGGCGGGCGTCTCCCCGCGACTCGCAGGCATGGTGCGGGTCGCGACGGTCTACACCCCGCCGGAGCGCCGCGGCCGGGGCTACGCGGCAGCGGTGACGGCGGAGATCAGCCGGGCGGCGAGGGAGGCCGGCGCGCGGGAGGTGCTGCTCTTCACCGACCTGGCGAACCCCACCAGCAACGGCGTGTACCGGCGCATCGGCTACCGGGCGGTCTCGGACCGGCTGCTGATCAGTGTGGTGGAGCGGTGAGCGCGGCGCCCGAGCCGGTCTGGCTGGTCGCCGCGAACGTGGTGCTGTGGCGACGGTACGGGGATCTCGGCCAGGAGCTGCGTCCGGGCACGAAGGCGTACCGGGGCGGGGCGAAGGTGTATGTCGTCGACACCTATCCGGGGATGGGAAACCAGCAGCTGACCACGGTGGGGTACGGGCGGCACACCGGTCACTGGATCACCATCGACACGGGGACCCGCCATCTGCACACCTTCCGGGCCCAGTTGGTGTACGCCCCGGCCGTGCTGAAGCGGTGCGACGGCCGGGGGTCCGGTACCCGGGAGGAGGCCGAGGAGCTGGCCGCGCTGCTGGAGCGGATCGCCCGCGAGGAGCGGCACGCCCACCACGCGGCCCCGCACCCGGACCGGTGTCTGTGCCACGAGTGCCTGCCCGTCACTCCAGGGTGAGCCGGGGCTTCGGCGCGTCCGTGCGGCCCGTCGGCGGGGTGCGGCTGCCCGCGCGGTACGGGAGCGGCCAGGGCGCGCCCGGTCCTTCGTAGCCCTGCTCGGCCGCCGCGTGCAGGGTCCACTGCGGGTCGTAGAGGTGGGGGCGGGCCAGGGCGCAGAGGTCGGCCCGGCCCGCGAGCAGCAGGGAGTTGACGTCGTCCCAGGAGGAGATCGCGCCGACCGCGATGACGGGCACGCACAGGGTGTTGCGGATCCGGTCGGCGTACGGGGTCTGGTAGGAGCGACCGTACTCGGGGTGCTCGTCGGGGACGACCTGGCCGGTGGAAACGTCGATGGCATCGGCCCCGTGGGCGACGAAGGCGCGGGCGATCTCGACGGCGTCCTCGGCGGTGGTGCCGCCCTCGGCCCAGTCGGTGGCGGAGATCCGGACGGTCATGGGCCGGTCGTCGGGCCAGTCGGCGCGGATCGCGTCGAAGACTTCCAGGGGAAAGCGGAGCCGGCCGCGCAGGGAACCGCCGTACTCGTCGGTGCGGTGGTTGGTGAGCGGCGAGAGGAAGCCGGAGAGCAGGTAGCCGTGGGCGCAGTGCAGTTCGAGCAGGTCGAAGCCGCAGTGGGCGGCGCGCCGGGCCGCCGCCGCGAACTGCTCGCGCACGGTGTCGAGCCCGGCCCGGTCCAGGGCGTGCGGGACCTGGTTGACGCCGGGTGCGTACGGGATCGGGGAGGCGGCGGTGAGCGGCCAGTTGCCGTGGTCGAGGGGCTGGTCGATGCCTTCCCACATCAGCTTGGTGGAGCCCTTGCGTCCGGAGTGGCCGAGCTGCACGCCGATGGCCGTGCCGGGCGCGCTCGCGTGGACGAATTCGGTGATCCGGGTCCAGGCGGCGGCCTGTTCGGGGGTGTAGAGGCCGGTGCAGCCGGGGGTGATGCGGCCCTCGGCGCTGACGCACACCATCTCCGTCATGACGAGTCCGGCGCCGCCGAGCGCGCGGGCGCCCAGGTGGACGAGGTGGAAGTCGCCGGGGACGCCGCCGGTGGCCGAGTACATGTCCATGGGTGAGACGACGACGCGGTTGCGCAGTTCGAGGCCGCGCAGCCGCAGCGGGGTGAACATCGGCGGGACGCCCGGGGCGCAGCCGAATTCCTCCTCGGCGGCGGCGGTGAAGGTGGCGTCGCGCAGCCGCAGGTTGTCGTGGGTGACGCGGCGGCTGCGGGTGAGGAGGTTGAAGGCGAACTGGCGGGGCGGCTGGTCGACGTAGGTACCGAGCTCCTCGAACCAGTGCAGGCTGGCGGCGGCGGCCCGCTGGGTCGACTCGACGACCGGGCGGCGCTCGGCCTCGTACGCGGACAGTGCGCTCGGCAGGTCGGGCTGTTCCTCGATGCAGGCGGCGAGGGCGAGGGCGTCCTCGACGGCGAGTTTGGTGCCGGAGCCGATGGAGAAGTGCGCGGTGTGGGCGGCGTCGCCGATGAGGACCGTGTTGCCGTGCGACCAGTGGGCGTTGACGACGGTGCGGAAGGTGAGCCAGGAGGAGTTGTTGGAGCGCAGCGGGCGGCCGCCGAGCGCCTCGGTGAAGATCTTGGCGCAGCGCAGCGTGGAGTGCTCGACCTCGCAGGTGTCGAATCCGGCGGCCCGCCAGACCTCCTCGCGCATCTCGACGATGACGGTGGAGGCGTCGGCCGAGAAGGGGTAGCCGTGGAGCTGCATCACCCCGTAGGCGGTCTCGGCGGTCTCGAAGCGGAAGGCGTCGAGGGCGAAGTCGGCGGCGAGCCAGATGTAGCGGCAGCGGTGGGTGGTGAGGCGGGGGCCGAAGGTGGCGGCGTGGGCGGTGCGGGTGAGGCTGTGCACCCCGTCGGCGGCGATCACCAGGTCGTGGGTGGCGGCCAGCTCGGCGGCCGGCGGTGCCTCGGTGCGGAAGCGGAGGCGTACGCCGAGGGAGTCGCAGCGCTCGTGCAGGATCCGCAGCAGCCTGCGTCTGCCGAGCGCGGCGAAGCCGTGGCCGCCGGACGTCTGGGTGACGCCGCGGTGGACTATGTCGATGTCGTCCCACCGTACGAATTCGCTCTGGAGGGCCCGGTACACGACGGGGTCGGCGTGTTCGATGCCGCCGAGGGTCTCGTCGGAGAGGACGACGCCGAAGCCGAAGGTGTCCTCGGGGGCGTTGCGCTCCCAGACGGTGATGTCGCGTTCCGGGTCGAGCCGCTTGAGCAGGGCGGCGGCGTAGAGCCCGCCCGGCCCGCCGCCGATGACCGCGATGCGCCGTACGCCGGTTCGGGCCGCGTCGGCCGGATTCGCCTCGGACGGCATCGCGCTACCTGCCCCGCCACTTCGGGGGCCGCTTCTCGGTGAAGGCGGCATGGAATTCGGCGTAATCCTCGCCGTGCATCAGCAGGGCCTGGGTGGCGGCGTCCATCTCGACCGCGGCGGCGAGCGGCATGTCGAGTTCGGCGGTGAGCAGGGCCTTGGTCTGGGCGAGGGCGAGGGCGGGTCCGTCGGCGAGGCGGCGGGCGAGCGCCGCCGCGCGTACGTCCGCCTGCCCCTCGTCGGTCAGCTCGCTGATCAGCCCGATCCGCTCCGCTTCGGGTGCCCGGACCGGTTCGCCGAGCATCAGCAGCCGGGTGGCATGGCCGAGGCCGACGACGCGTGGCAGCAGGTAGGCGGCGCCCATGTCGCCGCCGGACAGGCCGACCCTGGTGAACAGGAAGGCGAAACGGGCCGACGGATCGGCGACCCGGAAGTCGGCGGCCAGCGCGAGAACGGCCCCCGCACCCGCCGCCACCCCGTGTACGGCGGCGATGACGGGGAAGGGGGTCTCACGGAGGGCCCGCACCACCTGCCCGGTCATGCGGTTGAAATCGAGGAGCTGGGCGGTGTCCATGGCGAGTGTCGCGCCGATGATGTCGTCGACATCTCCGCCGGAGCAGAATCCCCGTCCCTCCCCCGCGAGCACCAGGGCACGCACGCTGCGTTCGCGGGACAGTTCGGCGAGCAGATCGCGCAGGTCGGCGTAGGCACCGAAGGTGAGCGCGTTGAGTTTCTCGGGCCGGGCGAGCGTGACGGTGGCGACCCCGTCGTCCGTCGTCAGCCGCAGATGGCGCCAGTCGTCCGTGTGCGGGGCGGAGCTGGGAAACGGGCTCATGGAGGGGGCTCCCCTTCAGCCGTCGGGCCGCTGCCTGCCCTCGAACTTATCACTCGTACGTGACTTCCGTCACGAGCACGCAATACGTGGAGCGTGACAACGCAGTGGCCAACGTCCCTTTCATACCGGTCGGCAGGCCCTTGTCTGTGTCGTTGCGGTTCGTAAGGTTGAAACGGAGAAGTCTTGACCGCCAGAGAGTCCCGCATCCGTGCGGACCACCGGAGAGTCCGCCCGCATCCGTGCGGACCGCCGAAGAGTCCGCCCGCACCCGTGAACCCGCCCCCACCCCGGAACGGAAACCATGCCGTGCCCCCCGATGTCCCCCTCCCCGCCTCCTGGCGGATCGCCCTGCCGCACTCGACGGCGGCCGTGCCGATCGCCCGCGCCCTGATCCGTACCGCGCTCTCGGACATCGACGCACCGGCCGACAGCGACACCGCCGAGCTCCTCACCGCGGAGCTGGTCGCCAACGCGGTCGAGCACACCCGGAGCGACGAGCCCATCGAACTGGTGGTGGAACTCCTGCCGACCGGCTGCCAGGTCGAGGTCCACGACCGTGACCCCGCCCCGCCGACCGGCCTGTCCTTCCCCCCGCCCGGCGGCGAACCGGACCCCTGGCAGGAGCACGGCCGGGGCCTGCTGCTGATCCGTACGCTCAGCTCGTCCTGCGGACACCGCACGACGGAGCGCGGCAAGGCGGTGTGGTTCACCCTGCCGTCCCTCACGCCTCAGAGCTGAAGCGCCGCCCTCAGCCGGTCGCTCCGGCGCCGGCCAGCCGGGAGCGGCTGCGGCCGTAGAAGGCGTACACCGCCCAGCCGACGGCCAGGAAGACCGCGAACTGCACCCAGGTCGCCCAGCCCGTCCCGTACATCAGATAGAGGCAGAAGCCGACGCCCAGGAGCGGGCTCAGCGGATAGAGCGGCACCCGGAACGAGCCCTTCACCTCCGGGTTGCGGCGCCGCAGCACGATCACCGCGAGGTTCACCGCGACCATGGTGGCCAGTGCGCCGATGGTCGTCAGGTTCACCACCACGTCCAGCGACGAGAAGGCCGCCGGGACCGCGAAGACCGACGCCACGATCCAGGTGTTGGCGACCGGCGTCGCCGTGCGCGGGGAGACCCGCTCGAAGACCCTCGGGATCAGTCCGTCCCGCGACATCGACATCAGGATGCGCGTCTGCCCGTACATCACCGCGAGCACGACGGACGCGATCGCGACGACCGCACCGAAGGCGATGATCCCGCCGCCCACGGTCGAGTCGGTGACCTGGTCGACGACGATCGAGAGCGCCGCCGGCTGGTCGGCCACGGCCTTCGGCCCCAGCGCGCCGATGGCGGCGAGCGCGACCGCGCAGTAGAGCAGGGTGACCAGCCCGATGCAGACCATGATCGCGATCGGGATGTTCCGCCGCGGGTTCCTGACCTCTTCGCCCGCCGTGGTGATGGCGTCGAAGCCGATGTACGAGAAGAACGCCAGCGACGCACCGGCCGTGACCCCGCCCGCGCCCTGGGCGAAGAACGGCGTGAGGTTGCCGTTCTCGAAGGCCGTGAATGCGATGGCGCAGAACGCGACCAGGATGGTGATCTTGAGGACCGCCATCGCGGCGGTGGCCCCGGCACTCTCCCGCACGCCGCGCGCCAGCAGGGTCGCGGCCATCATGACCACCAGGACGGCGGGCAGATTGATCACGCCGCCGTCACCGGGTCCCGCCGAGAGGGCGGCCGGGAGCTGCACGCCGAACAGGCTGTCCAGCAGCTCGTTGACGTACTGGCTCCAGCCGACGGCGACCGCGGAGAGCGAGACGCCGTACTCCAGCAGCAGGCACCAGCCGACGAGGAACGCGACGCGTTCACCGAGGGTCGCGTAGGCGAAGGAGTAGGAGCTGCCGGAGACCGGGATGGCGCTGCCCAGCTCGGCGAAGGAGAACGCGGTGAAGATGCAGGTGATCGCGGCCAGCACGAAGGAGAGCACGACGGCGGGGCCCGCCTCGGCGACGGAGTCGGAGAGGCCGACGAAGATGCCGGTCCCGACGACGGCGCCGACACCGAAGCACACCAGCTGGAAGAGCCCCATGGTGCGCTTGAGGCCGTGCCCCTCCAGGTCGGCGCCGGACTCGGCGATCAGCTGGTGGGGGCTCTTGATGCGCGGCCCGGACGGGTGCGGGGGCCTCGGTGGGCGCAGCGGACTCACGGGGATGGTCTCTTCTCTGGTGGAGCATGTGGGGGGGTGTGCGCCCGGGACTGTGGGGGCTCCGGTGACGCTCAGAAAAAATGGGGTTCGAGCGTGCGAGCTCGAACCCCACCAAGGAGCGACATATTAGTCGCCTTCACGCATGTTCACCCAATCGGGCGCATGTCCATGCAGCGAATCGGGCGTATGCCCATGCAGCGATCAGCCCTTGACCGCCGGCGGCGCCATGGTCGCCACCAGAACGGCCTTGATCGTGTGCATCCGGTTCTCCGCCTCGTCGAAGACGACCGAGTTCGCCGACTCGAAGACCTCGTCGGTGACCTCCAGCTCCGTCAGCCCGTGGTCGGCCTCGATCTGCCGCCCGATCCCGGTGCCCAGGTCGTGGTAGGCCGGGAGGCAGTGCAGGAACTTCACGTCGGCGTTGCCGGTGGCACGGAGCACGTCCATGGTCACGCTGTACGGCGCCAGGGCCTCGATGCGCTCGGCCCACACCTCCTTGGGCTCACCCATGGAGACCCAGACGTCGGTGGCGACGAAGTCGGCACCCTTGACGCCCTCGGCGATGTCCTCGGTGAGGGTGACGGTCGCACCGCTCGCGTCGGCCAGCCGGTGGGCCTCGGCGACGATCCGTTCGGCGGGCCAGTACGCCTTCGGCGCGACGATCCGGACGTCCATGCCCAGCAGGGCGCCGGTGATCAGGTAGGAGTTGCCCATGTTGAACCGGGCGTCGCCGAGGTAGGCGAAGGCGATCCGCTCCAGCGGCTTGTCGCTGTGCTCGGTCATGGTGAGGACGTCGGCGAGCATCTGGGTGGGGTGCCAGTCGTCGGTGAGCCCGTTGAAGACCGGCACGCCGCCGTGGGCGGCCAGCTCCTCCACGGCCGCCTGGCTGTCACCGCGGTACTCGATGCCGTCGAACATCCGGCCGAGGACGCGGGCCGTGTCCTTCACCGACTCCTTGTGCCCCAGCTGGGAGCCGGAGGGGTCCAGATAGGTCGTGGAAGCGCCCTGGTCGGCGGCGGCCACCTCGAAGGCACAGCGGGTGCGGGTCGAGGTCTTCTCGAAGATCAGCGCGATGTTCCTGCCGCGCAGCCGCTGCTCCTCGGTCCCCGACTTCTTGGCGCTCTTGAGCTCGGCCGCGAGCTCGATCAGGCCGCGGAACTCCTCGGCCGTGAAGTCCAGCTCCTTGAGGAAGTGGCGGCCTGTGAGGTCTATGGCCATGGGACAGCTCCTGGGTCGGGCGACGATCGCACATACAGTGACCCTGGAAGTCTATACGACACCATGCATCGCTATACGGTGCGGTCGGTTCGCGCCCGCACCTGTCCCCACCCCCTACACCGGGTCGCGCACCACCGGACAGCTCATGCAGCGGGGGCCGCCCCGGCCCCGGCCGAGTTCACTGCCCCGGATCTCGATGACCTCGATGCCCTCCTTGCGCAGAAAGGTGTTGGTGGTGGCGTTGCGCTCGTACGCGACGACGACACCCGGCTCGACGGCCAGCACATTGCAGCCGTCGTCCCACTGCTCGCGCTCGGCGGCGTGCACGTCCTGGGTGGCGGTGAGGACCCGGATCGACTCCAGCCCCAGGGAGTGCGCGATCGCCTGGTGCATGTGCTCGGGCGGATGGTCGGTGACCTTCAGGTCCCGGGGCCCCGCGCCGGGCTCGATGGTGTACGAGCGGAGCATGCCCAGG
This sequence comes from Streptomyces sp. NPDC001933, assembly GCF_042890955.1. NCBI lineage: Bacteria > Bacillati > Actinomycetota > Actinomycetes > Kitasatosporales > Streptomycetaceae > Streptomyces > Streptomyces sp. NPDC001933. Next base: position 436,084 of record NZ_JBIASS010000002.1, read on the forward strand.
CCGGCGTACTTGGTGAAGGTGTCGCCGTCGACCATCGTCATCACGGTGTCGAGGTGCATGAACGCGCGGCGCTTGGGCATGTCGAGCGCCACGATCGTGTGGGCCGAGCCGGCGTCGAACAGCCCGCGGGCCAGCATCTCCACCGCCTGCGGGGTGGTGCGCTCGCTCATCCCGATGAGGACGGCGCCGTGGCCGATGACCAGGACGTCGCCGCCCTCGATGGTGGACGGGTAGTCGTCCTGCCCCTGGGACCAGTGGTGGAAGGCGCCCGCTTCGGGCCCGGTGAACAGGGGGTGGTGGCGGTAGATCGCCTCGAAGTGGACCGTCTCGCGCTGCCGGGCCGGCCAGCGCATCGCGTTGATGGACACCCCGTCGTATATCCAGGCCGAGGTGTCCCGGGTGAAGAGGTGGTTCGGCAGCGGGTCCAGCAGGAAGTCGTCCAGGTCCATGACGTGGAAGCGGACGGAGACCGGCTCGCCGTGCCCCGCCAGGAACTCCCGCTTGGTCATGCCTCCGACGAGCGCCTCGGCCAGCTCCGCGCTGGGCAACTCCTCGAAGGCGGCCCGCAGATACTCGGTGGCGAGCGGTCCGTACTCCTTCTCCTCGAAGACCCGGTCCAGCACGAGCCGTCTGGCCACCGGGATGTCCAGCGACTCGCGGAGCAGATCACCGAAGAGGTGCACCTCCACTCCGCGGTCGCGCAGCACGTCCGCGAAGCCGTCGTGCTCCTGGCGGGCCCGGCGCACCCAGAGCACGTCGTCGAAGAGGAGCGCGTCCTTGTTGCTGGGGGTGAGCCTCTTCAGTTCCAGATCGGGGCGGTGCAGGATGACGCGGCGCAGCCGCCCGGCCTCGGAGTCGACATGGAATCCCATGCCTCCATCCTCACCGTGTGCGGGCCGGTGAACCCTGCGAATCGCCAGTGGGTTCTGCGTTGATCCCTCCGCACAACCCACCGGCGATCGTCCGCGGAACCCCCCGACGATCGCTCCGCGGAACCCACCGGCGACCCCGTGCCGCCTTCGCGCCTCCCCTCAGAGCCGTGGGTCGACCGGCTCCGACTCCAGGGCCAGCACCGCGAACACCGCCTCGTGGACCCGCCACAGCGGCTCACCGTCGGCCAGCCGGTCCAGCGCTTCGAGTCCCAGCGCGTACTCCCTCAGCGCCAGCGACCGCTTGTGCCCGAGGAACCGTCCGCGCAGCCGCTCCAGATTTTCCGGGCGGGTGTACTCGGGGCCGTAGATGATCCGCAGGTACTCCCGGCCGCGCACCTTGATGCCCGGCTGGACCAGCCTGCCCTTGCCGTCCCGGACCAGCGCGGCGAGCGGCTTGACGACCATGCCCTCGCCGCCGCGCCCGGTCATCTCCAGCCACCAGTCGACACCGGCGCGCACCGATGCCTCGTCCCCGGTGTCGACGACGAGCCGGCGGGTGACCTGGAGGAGCCCGGTCGGGTCGTGCTCGACCAGCCGGTCCAGCCAGGCCAGCTGCTCGTCGTGCGGTACTGCGGCCAGCGAGCGGCCCTGCACGGCGAGGATCTGGAACGGCGCGAGCCGCACCCCGTCCAGGCCCTGGGTGGACCAGCAGTACCGGCGGTACGTCTCGGTGAACGCGGCGGCGTCCTCGGCCCGCCCCTGCTGGCGCTCAGCGAGCGGACCGACGTCCACCCCTCGGGCGGCCGCCGCCGCGAGGGCCGCGTTGGCCTCCGGGAGGACGGCGCCGGACGCGGCACCGACGGCGGCGTACTGCGAGCGCAGCAGCCCGGCCGCCTTGAGGGACCAGGGCATCAGCTCGGCGTCGAGGAGCACCCAGTCGGTGCCCCACTCCTCCCAGAGCCCGGCAGCGGTGACGGCGGTGCGCAGCCTGCCGAGGATCACCTCGGTGAGTGCGGCGTCGTCGAGGAACGGGCGTCCGGTACGGGTGTACAGCGCCCCGGTCGGACCGCTCGCTCCACCGGAGGTGGGCCCGGCGCCGAACCGCTCACGGGCGGCGGCCGCGTCACGGCAGACCAGGGCCACCGCGCGCGATCCCATGTGCTTCTCCTCGCACACGACCTTGGCCACGCCGTCCGCCCGGTACTGCTCGAAGGCCTCGGCCGGGTGCTCCAGATAGCCGTCCTCGCGCGAGGTGGCGGTGGGCGCCATGGTCGGCGGGAGGTAACCGAGCAGCTGGGGGTCGACGGCGAACCGGCTCATGACTTCGAGCGCGGCGGCTGCGTTCTCCTCACGGACCGCGATGCGGCCCATGTGCCGGGTCTCGACGATCCGCCGGCCCTGCACATCGGCCAGGTCGAGCGGCCGTCCCTCCCGGCCGCCGGGTGCCTCCGTGGCCAGCGGCTTGGCCGGCTCGTACCAGACCCGCTCGGCCGGTACGTCGACGAGTTCGCGCTCCGGCCAGCGCAGCGCGGTCATCTTCCCGCCGAAGACCGCCCCGGTGTCCAGGCAGATGGTGTTGTTGATCCAGGAGGTGTTGGGGACCGGGGTGTGGCCGTAGACCACGGCGGCACTGCCGCGGTACTCCTCCGCCCAGGGGTAGCGCACGGGCAGGCCGAACTCGTCGGTCTCGCCGGTGGTGTCCCCGTACAGGGCGTGCGAGCGGACCCGTCCGGAGGTGCGGCCGTGGTACTTCTCGGGCAGGCCGGCGTGGCAGACGACGAGCTTGCCGTCGTCGAGCACGTAGTGGCTGACGAGCCCGTCGATGAACTCCCTTACCTGCTCGCGGAAGGCCGGGTCCTTCTCGTCCTCATTCTCCAACTGCTCGATGGTCTCGGCGAGTCCATGGGTGTGCTGGACGTTGCGGCCCTTGAGGTAACGGCCGAGCTTGTTCTCGTGGTTGCCCGGTACGCACAGGGCGTTGCCCGCCGACACCATGGCCATGACGCGGCGCAGCACTCCGGGGCTGTCGGGGCCGCGGTCCACGAGGTCGCCGACGAAGACCGCCGTACGCCCTTCGGGGTGCGCGCCGTCGACGTAACCGAGCTTGCCGAGCAGGGACTCCAGCTCGGAGCTGCAACCGTGGATGTCGCCGATGATGTCGAAGGGACCGGTGAGGTGGCGCAGGTCGTTGTAGCGGCGCTCCAGCACCACTTCGGCGTGCTCGGCCTCTTCCTCGGTGCGCAGGATGTGCACCTTGCGGAAGCCCTCGCGCTCCAGGCCCCGCAGCGAACGGCGCAGTTCGCGGCGGTGGCGCTGGATGACGTGGCGCGGCATGTCGGCGCGGTCGGGGCGGGCCGCGTTGCGCGCGATGCAGACCTCTTCGGGCAGGTCGAGGACGATCGCGATGGGCAGCACGTCATGGCTCCTGGCCAGCTGGACCAGCTGCTTGCGGCTCTCGGACTGGACGCTGGTGGCGTCCACGACGGTCAGCCGCCCGGCCGCCAGCCGCTTGCCGACGATTGTGTGGAGTACGTCGAAGGCGTCCCGGCTGGCGCTCTGGTCGTTCTCGTCGTCGGCGACCAGGCCGCGGCAGAAGTCCGAGGAGACGATCTCGGTGGGCTTGAAGTGCCTGCGGGCGAAGGTGGACTTGCCGGAGCCGCTGGCCCCGATGAGGACCACGAGGGAGAGGTCGGTCACCGGCAGGGTGCGTGCGGTACTGGTCATGCGGCGTTCGCCTCCTTCTCGGTCCGGGTCCCGCGCCGCTGCGCGGTCCCGTCTGCCGCGGTCATCGTGAACACGGCCATCTGTGTGGGCGGTCCCACCTCGGGGTCGTCCGTCCCCACGGGGACGAAGCCGACTTCGTATCCGTGCCGCTCGGCCACTTCGCGGGCCCAGTCGCGGAATTCGGCCCTGGTCCATTCGAACCGGTGGTCGCCGTGGCGCACCTGCCCGGCGGGCAGGGTCTCCCAGCGGACGTTGTACTCGACGTTCGGCGTCGTCACGAGGACGGTCCGCGGACGGGCCGAACCGAACACGGCGTACTCCAGCGCGGGCAGTCGCGGCAGGTCGAGGTGTTCGATCACCTCGCTGAGCACCGCCGCGTCGTACCCCTTGAGCCGCTTGTCGGTGTAGGTGAGCGAGCCCTGCCGGAGTGTGACCCTGGCTGCCTGCCGCTCTCCCATCCGGTCCAGCTTCAGCCGCCTTGACGCGATGGTGAGGGCACGCATGGAGACATCGACGCCGACGATCTCGGTGAAGGCCACGTCCTTGAGGAGTGCCTGCACCAACTGGCCCTGGCCGCAGCCCAGGTCGAGGACCCGGCTCGCGCCGGCAGCCCGCAGCGCTCCGAGGACTGCGGCGCGCCGCTGCTCGGCGAGCGGGACCGGCTTCTCCTCGGTGTCGGTCGTCTCGTCCACCGCGTTGTCGATGCTCTCGACTTCGAGGTCGTCCGACTCCGCTAGCCGCACCAGTTCGAGCTGCTGCATCGCCTGCCGGGTCAGCCCCCAGCGCCGGGACAGATAGCGGCTGGTGATCAGCTTCTGCTCGGGGTGGGCGGCGAGCCAGCCCTCGCCCGCCCGCAGCAGCTTGTCCACCTCGTCCGGTGCGACCCAGTAGTGCTTGGCGTCGTCAAGCACCGGCAGCAGCACGTACAGCTGACGCAAGGCGTCCGCCAGCCGTAGCTCTCCTTCGAGCACCAGGCGTACGTACCGGGAGTCCCCCCACTCCCGGAACTGCTCGTCCAGCGGTACGGCCACGGCTTCCACGCTCGTCCAGCCGAGCGGCCCGAAGAGCTTGCGCACCAGCTCCGCACCACCGCGGGCCGGCAGCGCGGGCACCTCGATCCGCAGCGGCATCGGTGCCCGCGCGCGCTCGGGCAGTGCTCGGCACACACCGTTCAGCGCGGACTTGAAGACCGCGCTCATGGCGACGGACAGCAGCGAGGACGCCGCGTACGGGCGGTCGTTGACGTACTGCGCGAGCGCCGCGTCGGGAGCGCCGCCCCGGCCCTTGCCCTTGCCGCGGCGCACCAGCGCCACGGGATCCACTTCCAGCAGGAGCGCCGCGGTGCAGCGTTCGGCGGATGCTTCGGGGTAGAAGACATGCGCGGTGCCGTGTGAGGTGGAGAACGTCTGCGCCTTCTCGGGATGCTTGTGCAGCAGAAAGCCGAGGTCGGTCGCTGGACGTTCCGGGTTGCCGGTCGCACTGATTGTCAGGAACACACGTCCGAGTATGGTCCGCTCCACTTGCCCCCCACCAAGTATTTTCCCGTGTCCCGGGCATCTGCCCGGCCGACGCTCCGGGCCGGCCGGGCGGCGCGGCGCCCGCCCTGCCGGTCCGCTTCCACTTCCGCGCCCGCTCACGTCGGCCCGCCGGCCCCCGCGGCGCCGAGCAGCCCGGCCAGTTCCGCGATGGTGTCCGGGCCGACCCGGCAGCAGCCGCCGATCAGCCGGGCCCCGCCGTCCTGCCAGGCCCTTGCTCCGCCCGGGTCGAACGTGGCGGCGCCGGCCCATCCCCGGGCCCCCGCGTCCCACCCCTCACCGCTGTTCGGGTAGACGACGACCGGCTTCCCGGTCACCTCGGCTGCCACCCGCACCGCCCGGTCCGCATCAGCCGGATCGCAGCAGTTCACCCCCACGGCCATCACCTCGTCGTGCCCCCGGACCAGCCCGAAGGCCGTCTCCAGCGACTGGCCCGCCCTGGTCCGGTCACCCGCCACGCTGTACGAGAGCCAGACCGGCAGCCCGCACCCCCCGACCGCCCGCAGCAACGCCTCGGCCTCGTCGACGTCCGGCACCGTCTCCAGCGCCAGCGCATCGGGCCCGGCGGCGGCCAGCGCCTCGATCCGGGGCCGGTGGAACCGCTCCAGTTCCCGGCCGGTGAGCCCGTACCGGCCCCGGTACTCGCTGCCGTCCGCCAGCATCGCCCCGTACGGGCCGACCGAAGCGGCGACCCAGACATCCCGCTCCACCGCACCGGCGGCCCGCCGCGCCAGCCGGACACTCAGGGCGAACAGCTCCGCCGCCTCCGCCCGTCCGATCCCCCGCCGTGCGAACCCCTCGAAGCTCGCCTGGTATCCGGCCGTGATCAGCACCTGCGCACCCGCACGCACATAGGCGGTGTGGGCCGCCTCGATCTGGTCGGGCCCGTCGGTCAGCAGCCGGGCCGACCACAGGGCGTCGGACAGATCGCAGCCCTGCGCCTCCAGTTGGTTGGACAGCCCCCCGTCGAGCAGGACCGGCCCTGCCGCGAGGGCCCTGGCGAGCGAACGGGCGGGGTGCACAGGTGACTCCTTCCGTCGTTGGTCCTCAGCCGAGCTGGGACTGGACCTGGGCGGAGATCAGCTCCAGGTGATCCAGGTCGTCCAGGTCCAGGACCTGGAGGTAGATCCGGGACGAGCCGATCGCACCGTACCGGCCGATCTTGTCGACCACCTCGGCGGGCGAGCCCGCGAGCCCGTTCGCCTTCAGCTCCGCCACCTCACGCCCGATGACGGACGCGCGGCGCGCCACCTCGGCGTCGTTCCTGCCGACGCAGACCACCAGGGCGTTGGAGTACACCAGGTCGTCCGGTTCGCGGCCGGCTGTCCTGGCCGCCTCCATGACCCGTCCGAACTGCTTCTCGCTGTCCTCCAGCGACGCGAAGGGGATATTGAACTCGTCCGCGTAGCGGGCGGCCAGTCGCGGTGTACGCGTCGCACCGTGACCGCCGATCAGCACCGGCACCCTGGCCTGCGCCGGCTTGGGCAGCGCAGGCGAATCGGTGAGCTGGTAGTAGGTGCCGTCGAAGCTGAACGTCTTGCCGGTCTCCGTCGCCCACAGCCCGGTGATGATCTCCAGCTGCTCCTCCAGCCTGCCGAATTTCTCCTTGGGGAACGGAATGCCGTAGGCCTTGTGCTCCTCCTCGAACCAGCCCGCGCCGAGGCCGAGTTCGACGCGCCCGCCGGACATCTGGTCGACCTGCGCGACCTGGATGGCGAGCACGCCGGGGAGCCGGAAGGTCCCCGCCGTCATCAGCGTGCCGAGCCGGATCCGCTTGGTCTCACGCGCCAGCCCGGCCAGGGTGATCCACGCGTCGGTCGGGCCGGGCAGCCCGTCCCCCGGCCCCATGCGGAGGTAGTGGTCGGAACGGTAGAAGGCGTCGAAGCCGAGGTCCTCGGTCGCCTTCGCGACGGTGAGCAGGGTGTCGTAGCTCGCCCCTTGCTGGGGCTCGGTGAAGATTCGAAGATCCATGCATCCATCCTGCACCTCCGGACAGCCCTCGCCCGCCTCCCGCGGCCTGACCGCCCGGTCACTCCCGGAGCCCCGCGCGACCGCGGCCGACCGCGCCCGTACCCGCCGGTCCACCGACGCCGCCGACCGCGCCGTACGAGCCGTCCGCACCGCACGGGCCATGCGCACCGTACGCGCCATGCGCTCCGTACGGGCCGTCCCGCCCCCGGCCGCGCTCCAGATCCTGCTGCCGTTCCCTGTCGTGCTCGTCGAGGCGGCGGAGCATTCCATGCACCCGGTCCATCGACTCGTCGGCCGCGTCGATCGCTTCCATGCACTGCCAGTACAGCCCCTGCTCATCGGTCTCGCAGGCGACCCCGACCAGGGCCATCCCCACCTCCCCGAGCAATGCGCCCAGCCCCGTCAGCGTCGCCCGGGGTTCGGCGAGCCCGGAGAGCTGCGCGGCCCGCGCCACCCCGGCCCGCGCCGCCGGATGGTCCAGCGACCCGCTGCTCCGCCCCCCGATCTCGCTCAGCCCGCGTGCCTCGCCCCGTAACTCCTTGGGCCCGTCGGCGGCCAGGCGGCTGCCGATCGCCTGGGCCAGCGCCTGCGCCTGCCAGGCCTCCGCGATGATGTCCGGCGTCCCCCTGCTCTGAGCCAGAGCACGCCGGCTGACTCCCACAAGCCGTTCCGCTTCCATGCGTTCCCCCGTCCGTACGAAAAGCCGCTCACCTCATCCATTACCCACAGTGAGGTCACCGGTACCGAAAAGCCAGGGGAATTCGGAAATCTGTGGACAGAAAATCGATTGTGGACAAGTTGATCACTCCGAAGAGTGACGATCGCCGGATTCCGTGGACTCATGGCGCTCCGGCGCCGGGAATCGGGACTCGTTCCGGTCGATCTTCTCCGACAGGGCCGCGAGCGCGTCGATCCCCAACACCTCGCAGAACTGCAGCAGATACGCGAGGACATCCGCGACCTCGTCCGCCACCCGGTGCGCGGTCCCGGGCCGCTCCATCACCCGCGCCGACTCCTCCGGCGTCAGCCACTGAAAGATCTCGACCAGTTCGGCCGCCTCGACGCTCAGCGCCGACGCCAGGTTCTTCGGCGTGTGGTACCGCTCCCAGTCCCGCGCGGCCGCGAACGCGGCGAGCCGTCGCTGAAGGGTCCGTACATCGAGTTCCGACACAGCTCGCGGCTCGACCTGCATACTGTCCCCTCTCCTCATGCCCCCTGGGCCGCCGTGGGGCCGTGCTCACCATTCGGGTCGCCCTCGAACGCGCTGTGGCCGGCCTCCCGCGTGCGCTTCTCGCCGCTCGGCATCAGGTGAGTGTAGGTCCGGCAGCGCGAAGCCGGGATCGTGGCACCCCAGGCACTCCGACAGAACCTCGGCCGGCCTACACCACTCTGGATCCGCGCCGTGCCGCACCCAACGAAGCGATCTACGGCTACACCAACCACGATCACACGAGCTGCGTGCTCTGGTACCACGACCACGCCATCGGGATCACCAGCCTCAACGTCTATGCGGGCCTGGCCGGCACCTACCTCATTCATGATCCCGCCGACAGGCGGCTCGGCCTGCCGCAGGGCGAGTTCGAGGCTCCCCTCATCCTGGCCGACCGGACCTTCCATCCGGACGGCTCGCTCGCCTACACCCTGGACAAGGAGTTCGGCGCGGACACGCCCGTAGTCAACGGGAAGGCGTACCCGTTCCTGGACGTCCAGCCGCGGCGCTATCGGCTGCGTATTCTCGTGGCCTTCAGGACCGTTCGGCCCGGGTACGAAGCGACATGACGAACCGCCGCACCTGCGGTGCCGGGCCTGAACGCAACGGTGCCCCTCGGCCGAGGTCTCAGCCGGGGGGGGCACCGAACGTTCTCTGCACGCGACCGCTGCGAAAGAGCCGCAAGATGGTGTACAGCGATGGGTTCAAACAATTCCCGTGCACTCCAAGGAACCGTCTTCATCCCAGCAGCAAACCACGTACTCTCCCTCAAGTTCCCCGGTGTCGCATCCGGGTTCAATCCAGGGGATATTCGGGGAGTGAGACGAAGATGGTTGAATTGATTCTCGCGCCTGCACCGTCCCCGCCGAGCCGAGCAGCAGCGAGGCGAGCACGGCAACTATTGCCAGCGCCGCGATCGAGGTGAACCCCGACATTCTTGGCCGTTGACGAACGTTCGTTACTGATCTCATCACAAGACCTTGCCTTTCGCTCGCTGCCACACGTGCCATAGATGCCGCATGCAAGATGCGGATTCTGGACACTTTCCGGGTTTCAGGCACGTGCGAGGCATTCAGGTGTATGCCGGCCGGTGAACTCGCCACAGATAGAGATCAGTTCAGGGCGCGTAACCATCGTGGCACTGCTCCAATCCAGTCGCAACTGCGCAATTTACTCAAACCGCTTCAGCGAGACACCATCCCAATTGACTTGTCTGCGCACTTGAATGCCCGCAACAGCTGGAATCTTCTCTTCCGCTTGATCAAGTTATGACAAGCCCTGCTCACGCCCCCTGTCGCGCATCTCCGCTCTCTCATGCCATTATGGAAAACTGCGCTGCCGACGGGGAGAGACCATCTGCACGTCGGCACTCCTCAAAATGAGTGCCGGGCCGGGTGCGAGACCTCAGGGAGAGCACCCGCCCTTCTCCCGGTAGTGACTGCTGCAGCGGTCACGGACTGGGGGCGCGCATTCCCTCGTGACCGCCGGCAGTTCGGTGACGGACTCACCACACATCGAGTTCAGTCACGGCGCCAGGGCCACCACCCTCACTCCAGGCATCTCCCGGGCCCTTGCCGCGCCTGACTCGGTGACCGTGCCGACCAGCCTGAGATGCCCGGCCGCCCCGATCGTCAGGGCCAGGGAGAGCAGCTCGCGCAACTGCCTTTCGTCCAGGTCACGATCGAGTCCGTCGGCCAGCACGGTGAGGGTCTGCATGGCAGACGGCACCTCTCCCGCGGCATCCACCGCCAGCACCCCGGGACCGGTGAGCAGCACCAGGGCGAGGGCGAGGTACCTCAGCTCGCCGTCGCCGAGCCGCCCGGCCGGGGTGGCCCGTCCCCCGCCCCTGCCGAGGACCGCCCGCAGCGAACCGTCGGGGAGCCGTTCGACGCCCAGTGCGGTCACCGTCCCCGCGCATCCGGCGTGCGCCGCGGCGACCAGCCGGGCATGGCGCTGCGCGCACTGCGTGTGCGTACGCTCCAGCACCGCCGCCAGGTTGTCGCAGTCGCGCCGCAGCCTGTCGTCTCCGGCCGGCACGGGGGCACGCATCCGCTGCGGTTGCGGTTCGCAGGCGAAGACCGACCGGAGGGCCACCACCATCTGCTCGGCGGCGGCCAGGACCCGTAACTGCCCCTCGGTCCGGCCCGCGACCCGCAGCGGCAGCAGGGCCGTGCCGAGACGGTCGTCCGGCAGTGGCGCCCGCGTCACCGGGACCGCGCCCGCGGTGTGCCAGGCCGCCTGGACCGTGGCGCGTCCCGGGTCGCGCAGCGCGGTGGTGAGCAGGGTCTCGCCGCCGCCGGTCAGCCGTTCACCGACGATACGGAGGGTGGGCTCCGCCTGGACGGCGACATCGAGCCGCACCGGTCCCGCCGGGCCGTCCGCCGTGCAGCCGATCCGGAAGCCGCGGCGGCCCTGCGCGTCGGCCGCGGCCCCCTCCGGCACGCAGGCCGCCGGATCGGGGAAGACCTCGTCCAGCGGGTCTCCGCCGCCCAGCCGCGCCAGCGCCTCGTACGCCCGTAACGCGCTCGACTTGCCGCTGCCGCCCGGCCCGCCGAAGAGCGTGACGGGGCCGATGGGGAAGGCGGCGCCCCGGTGCGAGGCGAAGGCGGACAGCCGCAGTTCGGTGACGACGGGCCCGGCGGGGTGGACCCTCGTGCGTGCGTCGGGGGATGTGCCGTCCGGCGTGGTCGAACCGGTGGGCGGCAGCGGGAAGGTTTCGGGGCGGAGTGCGGTCATGGGCGGACGGTATGCAGGCCGTCAACAGAAGAACCGTTCCGCCTGAACGACCTTCCTACGATCGGGGTACGTCCACCCCCTCGTACGCCCCACCTCGTACGCACTGCCTCGCACACCCCTGCCACCGCCCGCCCCGGCGCCCCTCCTACGAACCGGGAAGGCCCGCCGCCGTGACTCCCTCGACCTCCATGCCGACCGGCGACAGCAGGAAGACGTTCCGGTCGACCCGGTGCATTCCGCTGCCGAGGCCGAAGACCACCCCGCTCGTGAAGTCCAGGATGCGCTTGGCCACATCCGTCTCGGCGCTGGTCAGGTCGAGCAGCACCGGAATCTGGGCGACCAGGTATTCGGCCACCTCCCGTGCGTCCGCGAAGACCTGGACCCGCAGCACGACGAGTCGCCGCTGCTCGGCCGTTTCGGTCTCGTCGGGAACCGTGCGGTGATCCACCCTGGACGGCCACTCGTTGCGGCTGCGCAGAGGTACGACCTGGGCAAGCCCCTCCCACTGCTCGTCCGTGACGTCGTACCTGTCGTACCTGCTCACCGGACCACCCCGTCTGTGCTTCGGTTGGCGTTGCGCCGGCTGCGCTCGCTGTTCATCGGGCAATTCTCTCGCCACTCACCCGTTCGGCGTACCACCGACACGGTTCATGGGCCGATCGACACCGTCGGCGGCCCGTCCGCCGCTTCCCCGACGGTCCTGTTCTGGTGGGTCTCCGCACTCATGTCGACGGGGGTGAACCGTACCGGAAGCCGGGACAGTGCGCGGTGGAAGGGGCCCGGACGCCACTTCAGAGCACTGGCCTCGACGGCCAGTTCCGCGTCGCAGAGCTGGCTGGTGAGCTGCTCGATCGCGGTCATGGCCATGAGCAGCGCCGGCTGCTTCGCCGGGCAGCGGTGCGGACCCGCGGACCAGGCCAGGTGGGCGCCGGCCCCGGAGCGGACCGCAGAGTCCGAAGGGCCGGGCTTCGAGCGGGTGTTGGCCGCGGCGTAGGAGACCAGGAGGAGTTGTCCCGCGCGCAGCCGCACGCCGTGGAACTCCGTGTCGTGGCGCGGGTAGTGGGCGGCGAGGTTGGCCAGCGGCGGGTCCTGCCAGAGGACCTCGTTGACCGCCTCGTGCGCCGTCATCGCGCCGCCGTGCAGCGAACCGGCGTAGCGGGCGTCGGTGAGCATGTGCAGCAGCGCGTTGCCGATCAGATTGGTCGTCGGATCGTGGCCCGCGCTCATGATCAGCGTGATCTGACGCACAGTCTCGTCGTCGTCGAGATTGGCCGGGTGGCCCAGCAGGTACGAGGTGAGGTCGCGGCCCGGGCGGTCACGGCGGTCGGCGACCAGCGCGGTGACGACCTCGACGAGGTCCGCGTAGGCGGCGGCGGCGTTCTCGGCGGAGTTGAACATGCCGGCGATGCCGTTGACGATGCGTTCGCCGTCGCCCGGTTCCACCCCGAAACAGATGGCCAGGACGTGCAGCGGGAGCCGTCGGGCGTACTGGGCGATGAGGTCGGCGCTTCCGGTGGCGGCGAACTCGCCGATCAGGCGCCCCGCGACCCGGGTGACCTCGGCCCGCAGGGCGTGCGGTTCGATCAGTGCGAGGCTGTCGTTGATGGCGCCGCGGTAGCGGGCGTGCACGTCGCCGTCGCTGAACAGCGCGGTGCGCCGGTAGCCGAGCATGGGCAGGACCGGCGAGTCCTCGGGGACGGTGGCCTGCCAGGCGCGCGGATCCTTGGTGAAGGTGTGGGTGTCGCGGAGCAGATCGACGGCGGCCTGGTAGTCGGTGACCAGCAGGGCGTCGATGCCGGGGGCGAGCCGGACGGGCGCGAGGGGGCCGTGTTCGCGCAGGCGCCGGTAGTGGCTCCTCGGGTCGGCGGCGAATTCCGGACCGTACAGGGCGAGCGGCTCCGGCGGCTGTGCGAACGCTGTCATGACGGGTCCTCGGGCCTGGGCATCTTGGTGAGTACGTGCTCGGCCAGCGCGATCAGGGCGTCGATGCTGCCGCGGCGTTCACGGGCGTCGCACTGCACCAGCGGGGTCTCGGGGGCGAGGTCGAGGTGTTTGCGCAGGACCTCGTCGGTGTGGGCGGGGGCATCGGGGAAACGGTTGACCGTGACCGCGTACGGCAGGCCCTGCTCCTCGACCATGTCCATGACCGCGAAGGAGTCGGCGAGCCTGCGGGTGTCGACCAGGACGACCGCGCCGAGCGCACCCCGCGCGATGTCCTCCCAGAGCGGCAGGAACCGCTGCTGGCCGGGGGTGCCGAACATGTAGAGCACCAGGTCGTCCAGGACGGTGAGCCGGCCGAAGTCGACGGCGACGGTGGTCGTGGTCTTGTCCGGCAGCCCCGCGGTGTCGTCGAGCCGGGTGCTGGACTGGGTCATCGCCTCTTCGGTGTGGAGCGTGGCGATCTCCGACAGCGTACGGATCAGGGTGGTCTTGCCGACGCCGAACGGACCCGTGACGACGATCTTCATCAGGTTCCGGGCGGCGGGCGGCAGATAGCCGATGCCGGTGCGGTCAGTGGAGGGAGCGGAGTCCAACGAGCAGCCTCTCGACGAGCGACCGGTCGATCTCCCCGGCGCTGGGGACGGGCGGTCGGGTGTGCAGGTGTCCGGCGGCCGCGAGGTCCGTGGCCAGGAAGACGGTGGCGCTGACCGGCAGGTCCAGGTGGGCCGCGCACTCGACGACGGTGAGCGCCCCCGGTTCGAGCAGCTCGCAGAGTCTGCGCTGTTCCGAGCCGGTGTCCGGGGGCAGCTCGGTGTCGGCGCGCACGAGTACGTCGAGCCGGTCGAGCGCGGGACCGGCGGGCCGGGTCCGGCCGCCGGTGACCAGATAGGCGGGTATCAGACGGCGCCCCGGGCCGGAGGTCATGGCCGGGCGGCGGTGTCCGGCAGGCGGGCGGGTGCGTTCATCGCCCGGGTCAGGGCGGTGACCTGCACCTGCATCTGGTACGCGATGTCGCCGAGCTTGGCTCCGGGTTCCGCGAACAGGGCGAGTGTGGTGTTGTTCCCGGCCGGTACGACGATGGCGAAGCCCTGGTCGGACTCGACGACCGTCTGGGCCAGGCGTGGTGCCTCGACGTCGGTGAAGGCCGTGGTGAAGGCGCGTGCCGCGGCGTGCAGCGTGGCGGTCATGGCGGCGACCCGTTCGCCGGAGGCCCGGTCCAGGCCGGGTGAGGCGCCCTCGACGAGGCCGTCTCCGGTGGCGACCACGGCGTGCTGGACTCCGGGGAGCTCCAGCAGCGGGGTCAGCACCCATGCGAGGTCACCGGTGGTGGAAGTGGGGGCGCTCACGTCTGGTCGTCTCCTTGCTCGTCCCGGTCGTCCGGGTGGTCGTGGTCGTCCGGTGCCGGGGCGGATGGCGGCCCGGCGACGCTCCTGCCGTTGAGGGTGCCCTGCTGGAGTGCCGCCCAGGAAGCCCCTGCCTGCTCGGGTGTACGGGGCACCTGTTCGCGCTCCGGGGCGGCGCCGGCGGGCGCCTGGGGGGACGGGGCCGGGCGTGGTGTGCGACGACGTCGGCTGGGCAGCGCGGGGGCCTGTCCGCCGGCGGGTTGCGGCACGGGGGCGGTCTCCTGCTCGGTCGGCGCGGGAACGGTGGACGAGGCGGGCGTCCGCACCGGCTTCGGGGCGAGGGCGGAGAGGCTGCGGTCGTCGTCCAGCACCGTCAGCAGATGGGCGGGGACGCGCAGGATCGTGCGCATGCCGCCGAACGGCGATTCCTCGATGTGGCAGTTGAAGCCGTACTGGAGCACCAGCCGGCCGACGACGGCGAAGCCGGTCTGCGGCGGATCGCCCAGCTCGGTCAGCAGGATCTCCGGCGGGCCCGCCACCAGGGCCCGTGCCCGGTCGAGCGCGTCGTCGTCCATGCCGATGCCCGCGTCGTCGACCATCAGGAACGCGCCCCGGCCGCCGCTCTGCTGGAGGGTGACCTGGACATCGGTGTCGGGGTGCGAGTAGGCGGTGGCGTTGGCCAGCAGTTCGGCCAGGGCGATGGCGAGGGGTTCGGCGGCACGGGCGACGAGGCCGAGCCGTTCGTCGCGCAGGTGGTTGGCGACCTTGACGCGTTCGTAGCCGGCCACCCGGGACTGGGCGCCGAGCACGATCTCGACGAGCGGCGAGTTCTGGCGGGCGAGGCCGGGCCAGGCGTCGCAGAGCACCGCGGTGGCCTGGGTGCGTCGCAGCGCCAGTTCGTTGCGGAAGTCCAGTTGCAGGATGCGCGGGTCGTCGTACTCGTGCTGGAGCTCGTGCAGCAGCTGCTGGGACTGGTTGAGCAGGGACTGGATCTTGGCGGAGGTGCCGCGCATCGCCGCGCGGGCGGCCGCGTCGACGCGGCCCCGCTCCTCCAGGACGGCCGTGCGCGCGGCCTGCACCGCCTCGGTGAGCAGCCGCGCGGCATCGCCGTCGATCTCGGCCGCCTCCCGCAGTCCGGGGACCTGGGCGGTGGGGTGGGAGAGGGCGAGCGCGGCGACGGGTATCCGCTCCCGGGCCAACTGGCCGATCTCGTCGGTGAGGGCCGTGGTACGGGCCTCGGCGGCCTTCGTCTGCCGTTCGGCCAGCTCGGCGCGGGCCGCGGCGATGCGTTGGGCACGCGCCATGTTCTCCGCGTGGACCATCGCCGCCACGGCGGCGGCGACGGCGATCACCGCCACTATCCATCCCATGCCGTCACCGCGTTTCTGTTGTCGGACAGGTCTTCAGGGGAAAAGGGGTGGCCCTCCTGGCAGGAACGCCTCTACCGCTCCGCAGGTCCGGCCGGCTCATGCGGCTGCTCCAGTTCCTGAGCGACCACGGCGACCTCGGTCATCACCTGGAGCACTCCGGGCAGTTCGGAGCCGTCGAGCTGCCGGTACTCGCTGCCGATGGTCACCACCAGCCGCTCGGGAAGCCCAAGCTCCGGGTAGCGTCCCTCGGCGATGACCCGGCGGGCGGCCTCGACGGCGGGGATCCCGGCCGCGTGGAAGGCGTGGGTGCGCTCACGCACGTACTCCAGGTACACGATGTGATCGCGTACCCCGGCCCGGTCGAGGAGCGGGCCGTGTCCCGGGACGACGGTCTCGGCGCCGGTGGCCAGCACCCGTTCGCAGGCCGAGATCAGATTGCTCAGCGGGCCCGCCCAGTGCACCGGATGGTCGCCCGGCTGCTCCGGGGTGGAGGAGAAGATGATGTCCCCGGTGAACACGGCACCCTGCGCGGGCAGATGGACCATCAGGTCGCCGGTGGTGTGCGCGGACGGCAGCGCGGAGATCTGGACCGGGTACTCCCCCAGCGTCAGTTCGAGCTCGCCGGTGAAGTAGGTGGTCGGCACCACCGGCTCGGTCCGCGACCAGTCGAAGGTGCCGAAGTGACGTGCGAGATAACCGCCGAGCGGGGTGGCCCGGTCGCCGGCCGCGACGAGGGCGTGCTGCTGCTGCGGCGTGGGTTCGTAGTGGATGTGCTCGCGGGCCTCGCGGGTCGCGATGATCTCCGCGTCCGGGAGTACGCCCGCGCCCCAGAAGTGGTCCCCGTTGGCGTGGGTGACGATCACCCGGTCGACCTGGACGCCGTCCGGCAGCCGCTTCGTGGACTCGGCCAGGAACTGACCGGCCAGCACCGCGTCGTAGGGGGTGTCGATCCAGAGCGCGCCCCGGGGCGAGACGAGCAGACCGCAGTTGGCCAGCCCCCAGCCCCGTTTCGGCGGGAGCCATGCGTACAGGCCCCTGCCCAGGTCAACGACGTCTCCACCCGTGATCGACATGGACGCGATTATGCCGACCGAGATCCGGCCACGCGTTCGAACTCGGCCACTAAGGGGTTCCATTGGCGCAAAATCGATGCTCTCGCCCCCAGGCGGCACAGTCGCGGTAACCCTGCGAGACCGACGCGCCCCGCCCCCACTCGTCATCTTCCGGATGATTGCCACCAATTCACCCGACGATGTCACACGTCTCGCCGAACACCCACCGGGCGGCCGCTAAACAGGAATGCGCCGATTACCCACCGAGCATGGCCGAAAACAATCGCATGGTGACCTTCGACAAGACCTTCAGCGAGACCTTCGGGGACGGCACCGGAAGGCACCGTCCCCGAAGGTCTCCGCGACTGCGAACCGGTCGCGCCGGTCGCACCGGGCGCGCGCTACCCGACCTGGCCGCCCTCGAAGTAGGCGATCAGCTCCGGGTCGAGGGCCGGCACCTCGAACGGCGTGCCGCCCTCGCGCAGGGACCGGGTCGCGAGCACACCGGCGGCGACGCTCATCCGGGCGGCGACCGGCGAGGTGTCGGTGACGCCCCCGTCGCGCACGAACCGGCAGAACTCCTCCATGATCCGGCTGTCCCCGCCGCCGTGGGAGCCGTTGGCCTCCGGCACCCGGTAGGTGATGTCGGCCTCGGCCCGGTATCCGCTGGGGCCGGTGTTCCAGACCTTGACCTCGTCGCCGGGGCCGTCACCGAAGTTCTCCAGGCGCCCCTCGGTGCCGATGACGGTGTAGTTCCGCCAGTAGTCGGGGGTGAAGTGGCACTGCTGGTAGGCGGCCACGACGCCGTTGTCGAGCTGCATGTTCATCACCGAGACGTCCTCGACGTCCACGATGTGATGCAGGTCCTTGCGGGCCGTCGGCGGCCAGTCGAACTCGCGCAGCCAGTTCGCCGGGCGCGGGGTGTCCGGCTCCCGGCGCGGCAGGTCGCCGTAGACGAGGAGGTCGCCGAGCGCGTTGACACGGCGGGTGTAGCCGCCGGCCAGCCAGTGCAGCACGTCGATGTCGTGCGCGGCCTTCTGGAGCAGCAGACCGGTGGTGCGGGTCCGGTCGGCGTGCCAGTCCTTGAAGTAGTAGTCACCGCCGTACCCGACGAAGTGCCGCACCCAGACGGCCTTGGGCTCGCCGATGTCGCCGCGGGCGATGATGTCGCGCATCAGCCGCACGACGCCCATGTGGCGCATGTTGTGTCCGACGTACAGCCGGGTCCCGGTCTCGTACGCGGCGCGCAGGATGTTGTCGCAGCTCTCGACCGTGATCCCGAGCGGCTTCTCGACGAAGACGGCCTTGCCGGCCCGCAGCGCGTCGATGGCGATCGTCTCGTGGGTGTCGTCGGGAGTGGCGACGATGATCGCATCGAGGTCGTCCCGGCCGAGGAGCTGCTTGTAGTCCTCGACCGCGACATCGGCACCGAACTGCTCGGCCTCGCGCCGCCGCACCTCGGGGTCGAGGTCGCAGACGGCGGTGATCGCCGAGCCCTGTCCGGGGTGGTGGGCGGAGGTCGCGATGGAACGGCGCAGGCCGAGCCCGATGACGCCGAGTCGCAGGTCTGACACGGGGGTCCCTTCTGGTTGTGCTGGTGGTGCGGGCGGGGTTCGTACGGGGATGGGTGCGGCCGATGCTCCTGCACGGCGACACGCACATAGTTCACGACAGCGCACGCAAATGGCAAGAGTTGTTCGTTTCATGGACTTAGCGAGCATGATTTGGCATCAAGTCGCCTCGGCGCAAGCAAGGAAACAGCGGGCACACAGAAACGGCGGGGCGCCGCCCCTCGTCCGGGACGACTCCCCGCCGTCGGGCGGCCGGCGCTCACACCGCGATGACCGTGACCCCGGCCTCCGTGAAGCGGGCGGTCGCCTCCGGGGTGATCCCCTCGTCGGTGACCAGGAAGTCGATCCGGGACAGATCGCAGACCCGGGCGAAGGCCCGCTTGCCGATCTTCGAGGAGTCCGCGGCCACGACCACACGCTGGGCCTGCTGGGCGAGCAGGCGGTTGATGCTGGCCTCGCCCTCGTGGTGGACGTACGCACCGCGCTCGGTGTCGATCGCGTTGACGCCCAGCACGGCGACGTCCAGCGTGATCTCGCCCAGCACCCCGCTGGCCAGCGGGCCCGTCAGCTCGTACGACTGGGGCCTGGCCACTCCGCCGGTCACCACGATCTTGATCTGCGGCCGGATCACCAGCTCGTTGGCGATGTTGAGGGCGTTGGTGACCACGGTCAGGGTCGGCTGCCCGCCCACCCCCGTCGCGCCCTCACCGACGACGTCGGAGCGCACCGCCAGCGAACGGGCGACCTCGGTCAGCGTCGTACCTCCGGTCAGTCCCACCACCTCGCCCACCGCCACCAGTTCGGAGACCGCACGGCCGATGGCCTGCTTCTCCGGGGCGTGGCGTCCGGTCTTGTAGCGCAGGGCCAGTTCGTAACTGACGCCGTGCGCCACCGCGCCGCCGCGGGTACGGGTGAGCAGCTGCTGCTCGGCGAGCTGGTCCAGGTCGCGGCGGATGGTCGCGGCCGAGACGTCCAGCGTCGTGGCGGCGTCCTCGACGTCCACCCGGCCGTTCTTACCGACGAGTTCCAGCAGCGCGTTCCACCGGGCATCCCTGGACAAGGCACCTCTCCTCACAGGCCGGGCTTCGGGCACCCATCCCCTTGGGTACGGTCACCGGACACGCGCAAGCGTCGCACAAGGCTCCGCCCAGTCAAGCTTCCTGCACGCAGGATGCTTGATAATGCTCGCACAACCCATATAGCGTGCGTAAACGAGCATCCCACTACGAGTACGGAGTGCAAAAGTGTCATTTGTCGAGATCGAGACAGCCAGTCAGCCGGAATGCTGGCGTCGCGCCGCCGAGCTGGCCGAGACGCAGTCGGCCGCGCTGCCCGCCACCGGCGAGCGCATCGCGGTCGTCGGCTGCGGCACCTCGTTCTACATGGCTCAGGCGTACGCCGCGCTCCGTGAGGGGTCCGGTCAGGGCGAGTCCGACGCCTTCGCCGCCTCGGAGTTCCCGTTCGGCCGCGGCTACGACCGGGTCGTCGCCCTCACCCGCTCGGGAACCACGACCGAGGTGCTGGAGCTGCTCGAACGGCTCCGTGGTGTCACCCGTACCGTGGCCATCACCGCCGACCCGAACACCCCGGTCATGACGGCGGCCGACGATGTGGTCGTGCTCGAATTCGCCGACGAGCAGTCCGTCGTGCAGACCCGGTTCGCGACCACCGCGTTCACCCTGCTCCGCGCCCACCTCGGTCTGCACACCGAGGAAGCGGTGCGCGACGCGGAGACCGCGCTGGCCGAGCCGCTGCCCGAGGGTCTGGTGGAGTGCACCCAGTTCACCTTCCTCGGCCGCGGCTGGACGGCGGGGCTCGCCAACGAGGCGGCGCTGAAGATGAAGGAGGCGTCGCTGTCCTGGACCGAGTCGTACCCCGCGATGGAATACCGCCACGGCCCGATCAGCATCGCCACCGCCGGCACCGCCACCTGGATGTTCGGCACCGCCCCCGAGGGGCTCGCGGAGCAGGTGCTGGCGACCGGCGCCCGCTGGGTGGAGAGCGGCCTGGACCCGCTGGCCGACCTGGTGCGCGTGCAGCGTCTGGCGATCGCCCGTGCCACCGCCCGCGGTCTGGACCCGGACAGCCCCCGCCACCTGACCCGCTCCGTCGTGCTCACGGACGCCTGACCGGCCGATGCGCATCATCGAGCACACCTTCGGCGATCCCTGTCCCTGCGAAGGCGATCCCGGCGAAGGCGCTCGCGGAGCTGCTCCCGGGGCTGCTCACGGAACCGGGACCCCTCGCGAAGCCCTTCACCGGGGCGTTCGCGAGGGGTTCCTCGCCAGGCCGCAGCACGGACCCGACGGCGGCCCGGAGGTCGGGGTGCTCGTGCTCTCCGGGTCCAGCGGGCGGATCGAGGACGAGCGGTGCCAGCTCCTGGCCCGTGAGGGCATGGCCGCCCTGTCGATCCGCTGGTTCGGCGGCTCCGGACAGCCGCCGGGCATCTGCGAGGTCCCGCTGGAGACGTTCGAGCCCGCGATCGAGGTACTGCGCGCGGGCGGCGCTCGGCGGATAGGCGTCCTCGGTACGTCCAAGGGCGCGGAGGCCGCTCTGCACCTGTCGGTGCTCCTGCCCGGCGTGGACGCCGTGGTGGCGCTCTCGCCCACGTCCCTCACCTGGGCAAACGTCGGGCCCGGGACCGATGGACAGGACCGGCCGTGCCGGTCCTCCTGGACCTGGCGCGGTGAGCCGCTGCCGTTCGTCCCCTACGACGACTCCTGGGCACCCGCGCCCACACGGCCCGAGGGCGGTCCGGTCGCCGTTCGCGGCTGGTACGGGCAGAGCCGGCGCACGTTCGCCGACCGGGTCGACGCGGCGAGGATCCCGGTGGAGAGGTCCGGCGCCGAGCTCGTCCTGGTCGCGGGCGGCGACGACGAGATGTGGCCCTCGCTGCCCTGCGCCGAGGAGCTGGCCGACCGCCGCAGAGCGGCCGGCCTGCCCGTACGCGTCGTCGGCAGCCCCGACGCGGGCCACCGCCCGCGGCTGCCCGGTGAGGGCCCGGCGCCCGCCTCCGCGCAGTTCCGGTACGGAGGCTCAGCCGCGGCGGACGCGGCGCTCGGGACGGCCGCCTGGCCGCACATCCTCGACGCGCTGCGCGGCACGCACGGCCCGGTCTGAGAACCGTGCGGAGGCCGGTGGGCGGGACGGGGCCGCCGGCCTCGCCCACACGGCCCCCGGGTCAGGACTCCTCGAAGTAGGCGTCCAGAACCTCGTCGAGTTCCGCCGCCCACGCCTTGAGGCTGCTCCTGGCCGGCGCCTCGACCTCGGCGTTGAACCACCGGCGGGTCGACATGTGGACCGTGACGGTGAACCGGCGGCCGAACCGGGGCAGCTTCACCTCGACGGCGCCGATCTCGTCCCACCGGAAATCGGCTTCCTGGTCGTCCAGCCGGAACCGGACTCCCGCACGGTCCGCGGTGATCGAGCCGCGACGGTCGCTCACCTCGAACGAGGGACCGTCCGCCGCCTCCTTGTCGTCGGCCGCATCGGACACGGCCTCCGCCTCGTCGCCGTCGTCGGGGGCGGCGGCGTCGGCCGCTCCCTCCTGCGCCGCTTCCCGCTCCGGCTGTTCCTGCTCCGCCTGTTCCGGTTCTGTCTGCTCCAGGTCTGGCTGCTCCAGGCTCGTGTCCGGTTTGCCGGCCTTGACAGGGGCCGTGAGACCGGGGATGAACGCCGGGTCTGTCCCTGCGGCGTATCCGGGCTGAGTGTTCGGATCTATGCGCTGCTCCACGGCGGGCAGTATGGCCGACGAACCTGTACCGGGCCAACGAACCCCGCCCCGAAACACCTGTGAACCGCCCCGGTGACGGGCTACAGAACCGCTCCCCGCGCCGCCAGGAGTTCGCTCACCCGGCCCAGCGGGAGGGCCGGGACGTGGTGGCCGGCCCGGCCGGTCATCGGGCGCGCGCCGGTGAGCACATTGAGCACCGCCTCCTCCACCGACTCGACCACCGCGCAGTAGAAGGGGTCCATCCGGCCCCAGGGCACGAACCGCATCGACTCGTACGGCGCGCTGCCGTCGTCCTCGGGAAACGTACTGGTCAACGCGGACGGGTTGGCCGTGGAGAAGGCCAGGAACAGGTCCCCGGAGAAGTGACTGCCGGTGGTGCCGGTACGGGCCAGGCCGAGCGTCACCCGGCGGGCCAGCGCCTTGCACTGACCCGGCAGCAGCGGGGCGTCGGTCGCCACGACCACGATCACCGAGCCCGCGCCGGGCGGCACCGGGCGCTCCCCGTCGGGCGCCGCCTCGGGGGCCGGAGCCCCGACCGGGTCGGTCAGCTCGCGCCCCACCGGCACACCGGCCACCACCAGTTCGCGCCGGGCGCCGAAGTTGGCCTGGACGAAGGCTCCGACGGTGTACCGGTCCTCGCCGTACTCCACCACGCGCGACGCGGTCCCCGAGCCGCCCTTGAAGCCGTAGCAGCGCATGCCCGTGCCGCCACCGACGCATCCTTCCTCGACCGGGCCCGACGCCGCCGCCCCGATCGCCTCCCCCGCGTGGCGGGACTCCACGGCCGAGCCGTGGATGTCGTTGAGGTGGCCGTCCCAGGTCTCCGTGACGACCGGCAGCAGCCACTCCGGCGCCATGCCCCCGCAGTTGGCGCGCACCCACTCGACCACGCCCCGGTGCACCGGGCCGACCGCGTACGTGTTGGTGATGACCACCGGCACGGCGAGCGAGCCGGTCTCCTCGATCCACGCGGTGCCGGTCATCTCACCGTTGCCGTTGAACGAGTGCCAGCCGGCCGCGCAGGGGGTGCCCACACCGTCCCGGCCGCGCGGCAGCAACGCGGTCACTCCGGTGCGTACGTCGTCGCCGTCGACGAGGGTGACGTATCCGACCTCGACGCCCGGCACATCCGTGATCGCGTTCCACCTCCCCGGCTCGCCGGTCAGGGGAATGCCCAACTCACGTGCGCGCCTGCGCTCTTCGCCCGGGTGATCTGCGCTCATGCGGACAGAGGTTACGGCGCGGGGTGGTTCCCGACAACGATCGCGGTGAGCAGCAGCCCGTCCTCGGCCAGCCAGCGGCCGCTGAAACGGGCGGGGACCGCCGTCACTCCCGTCCCGGCCGCCGGTTCCAGGTCGGAGACCAGCAGTTCGGCCGTGAAGCTGCCGTCGAGGCGGAGCTCGATGTCGGCCTCCTCGAAGCCCAGCCAGCGGTGGGTGAGCGGGAACCAGGCCTTGTACACGGCCTCCTTCGCGCTGAACAGCAGGCGGTCCCAGTTGATCCCCGGTTGCTCCAGGCGCAGTTCGCGCTCGCGCCGCTGCTCCGTCACCAGCGCGATGCTGCTGTGCACGTCGCCGGGCAGCGGCGCGTCGCCCTCGGCATCGATGCCGACGGTGAGCACGTCGGTCCGGTGGGCCACGGCGGCGGCCCGGTAGCCGGTGCAGTGGGTCAGGCTCCCGACCGTTTTCTGCGGCCAGAGCGGGGCACCGCGCTCGCCCTTGAGGATGGGGACGGGGGCGATGCCCAGCGATCCGAGGGCGCGGCGGGCGCAGTGACGCGTCGTGGCGAACTCCCCGAGGCGCTTCGCCACGAATCCGCGGGTCAGCTGCTCCTCTCCGGGCAGGAGTACGGCATCGGGCAGGTCGGAGAACGCCTCTGCCACGGCTACCCGGGACGGCAGAATTTTCTCGATCATGATCTCCCCTTACCGGCTGGACAGCACCATCCTGCCTGGTGCCGGGAGCTCGCCCAACCGCCCGGTGGCCACAGAGCCCCGGGCACATGACCTCATGGCCCGGAACTCATGGCCCGGAACTCAGGGCTCAGGACTCGGGAGCCAGGACGGTCCGGGAGTCGGCGGGCTGCGGCCAGCGGATCTGCGTGGCGCACAGGGACACCAGGATCGCCGAGACGGCGACGGCGCCCATGCCCCAGCCGTCACGCGAGCCGGCATGCGCAGCCTGCGACGGTGCTTCTCCGGGGTGGTGCGCGCGACTCAGCGGGCGGTGGCGGACACCTCGCTCGGGGCAGTGTCGGACGCCTCGCGCACGGCGGTGGCGACCGCCTCCAGGACCTCGATGGGGCGCAGCAGGTCCCCGTAGCCGATCGGCGGCGTGCCTGCACGCGCCATCCCCAGGAACACTTCGAGGCCGGGCAGGCAGTAGTCCGCGCCCGGGGTCAGGGTCTGCTGGACCATGCTCTGCCGGGTGAACGTCATTGCGTGGAAGGGGATCTGGTCCGCACTGCCGGGCTTGACGAGGTTCACGACGACGCGGGTGTCACCGGCGGTGAACGACGCGACGACCGTGGTGCCGGTGATGTCGGTCCGTACGCCGGAGATCTCGCCGGGGGCGAGCCGGAGGGCGATGTCCACCGCGTGGATGCCGTAGAAGAAGATCCCGCCGTGGTCGCCGGCGGGGTCGGCGGGCCCGGACACCACGACCAGCTCCGGCCGGCCTCCCGGCGCGGACCGGGCCACCAGCGCCTCGGTGTCCGGGATCCAGCGGAGCGCCGAGGACGAGGTGAGCGGCGCGCCGTGGGCGCGTGCGGTGTCGATCATGACCCGGGCGTCCGCGACGGTGCGGCTGAGGGGCTTGTCGACGAAGACCGGAAGGCCCTGGGCCAGGAAGGGGACCGCCTGGTCCCGGTGGTTCGCGCCGTCCCGGTCCGCGACGACGACGGCGTCGACCAGCCCGAGCAGGCCGGCCGGCTCGTCGACGACCGCCGGTATCCCGCCGGCGCCCGCCAGCGTGACATTGCGCCTGCTACGCCCACCGCTGAGTGCCACGACGCGCGCGTCGCCGCCGGCCTTCTCGACGTTGAGGTGGCGGACGATCTGGTCGACATGACTGTTGTCGGTGCCGACGATCCCGATGCGCATCCGGAGAGCTTCCCTTCGAGGTGACAGGCTCGGGCCTGTCCGGCGGATCATGGCCGGGGCCGCCCCGCAGCGGCCCGCCGCACCCGATTGACCGGAACCCGGCTGACGGGGAGCCGGCGGCCCGGCCGGTGCGGCGCGGCGCACGGTCGAGTTTCGCACAGCCGTCCAGGCGTCCGAAGTCCCGTCAAAGAGCAGGCCACAGGCCCCTCGACCGGCTGATCCGCTCTTGTTCCGCCTCATTCGGTGCCGCATCCAACCCGGCCAAATGGGACCAAGGCGACACTTTTGATCAATGAAACATTTTGCGGGGATGAGAATATATTGCGCGCCTATTTCAAGCCGTTTCGAACCCGGAAATAGTTCTACTGACTCTTCGCATCCAAACCCTCACGGATTCCGCTCGCCCTATGCCAGCATGAAGCCTCCGGAACCGCGCTATTCGAGTCGGCGTCCCTGTGCAAGGGGATGCGTGCGGACAGGACCGGAGCGAACCGGACCGGGCCGAACCGGGCCGGACCGGCAACTGTTCCGAACGGCGATCAGCGCGCGACCAGGTCCTCACTGGGTCGGCCGACCGTGCGATCAGGGGGTAGGGGTCATTGACCGGAAGGATCGAACGAGGATGTCCGGTCTGCGGAACACCTGACGAGGGCGCGGCTCTCTGCGTGCTCTGCGGATGGCGGATGTACGGGGATCCGGTCCTGGGGGAAATGACCGAGGCGGAACAGGAGTCCGCCACCGCCGCGTTGCGGGCGGCGGAGCACGCCTGGGACGTACGGGCGGCGGAGTTGGCCTTCGCCGACGACGACGGCGCGGCGCGGTCCGCGTCGCTGCTGCGCGGCGGTCCGGCGGAGCCCGGAGAGCGGACTCGGCAGCCGTGGCCCCTTTACCCGGGAAAACTCCCGGCGCATGACTCCGCGCAGGGCCGGCAGGCCCTCGCCGACCTGATCGACGGCCGCGTCGGCGCGTTGTTGTTCATCGAATTCACTCCCGATCGCATAAACGTGATCAAGGCCGTCACGGACGCGTACGGAATACCCCGGCAGACCGACGCCGGGACCACGAAGTGGACCTCGGTCGTTCCCTCGCTCGACCGCCGTCCGGAATTTCTCCGATTCCAGCTCGCCGGTGGAATCGGCACGCTCCCGGTACCCGGCCGCCAGGATTTCGACACGGCGGTGACGCGGTGGCTCCGGGAATTCGTCCCGCCCCCGCACGCCCGCTCGATCGTGCTGGTGAACCGCCGCTCCGGCTGGGCCCTGCTGGACCGGGCGGCGGCCCTGCTCCGCGCCGCGTACCCGCCGCGGGCCGAGATCGGCCCGGCGCCCGCCGCACCGGACGGCGCGCCCGGGACGGACACCACGGACACCCGGGACGCGGTGCGCGAGGCGCTGCGCACCGCGCCGCTGCGGGCCGACCACACGCTGTTGCTCGCCCGGGTCGACCAGGGGACCGGCGCGGTTCGCACACACACCCATGTGCTCTTTCCCGCCGGTTCCCGGCTCCGGCCCGGGGAGACGGCGACCGCGGAGATCACCGTGTTCGGCGGGCCCGCCGACCGGGTGCCGGTGGTACTGCCCGTGCTGGCCGCCGCGGGCCGGGACGGCTCGGGAACGGTGGTGCTGTCCGCCCGGCAGACCGCGCTCACCGCGTTCGCCCCGGCGCGGCTGGCGTTCGTGCTGCGCGGCCCGGGGGAAGTGACGCTGGCCGGGGCGCCTGGCACCGGGGCGCCGAGCCGGCAGGCGGCCGGACGGTTGGACGGCGGGGCGACGGACGGCGCCGCCGGCGACCGCCCGGCGGATGTCTCCGCGCTGGTCGGCCGTCTTCCTCGCGGCATCATCCGGCCCCCCGCCCTGGAAGTCGTCCTCACCGTGGAGATGAGCGGCGCCGAACCGGCGGAGACCGCAGAACGGCTGGCGTTCGCCCAGGAATTCATCGCGGCCCTGGCCCGCCGCCCCGGCTCCGGCCGGCGCCTGCGCGTAGGCGTCGTGGGCCACTACGACCACGTCGTCCACGAGAACAGCTACACCCCGCGCTCCGTACTGCTTCTGACGGTCCCGCCCGGACCCGCGACGGCCGCCCGGTCCGCCCTGGCCGGCTGGCGGCCCGCGCGGCGTGAACAGGACACCGCCTCCTCGCTGGAGGACGCGCTCCGAAAGGTCCGGCTCACCATGGCCGGTACGGACAACGCCCCGCACCCCCGCGCCGAGCGCGCCGTGCTGATCGTCGGCCGCCGCCCGCCCGGACTGCCCGAGCAGCACGACGTGGTGCCGTCCTGTCCGCTCGGCGCCGACTGGCGGACCGAGCTGAACAGCCTGCGGGCCCGGGGAGTCCGGGTCATGGCCCGGCTGGACCGTGCCCAGCCGCACGTGGACGGCCCCGCGAGTCCCGTGCAGCGTTACACCGCCGCCGCGTGGGACACGCTCTCCGCCGGCCGTCCCTTCCTCCGGGGCAAGGACAGCGCGGCCGCCGTGGCCGATGTCCTCGCCCCCGCATGGCGGTGGGACGGCCCGCCCTGCCGCCTGGCCCTGGCCACTCCCCTGCTGTGATCCGCCGTTCCGGTACGAGGAGAAACACCATGTCCGTTCCGTACTACGACCCCAACGAGGACCCGCAGGACCCGGGCGCTCCCTCCGCACCGGAGGACCCGCAGCCGCCCCGCTCCTTCCCGGATGACACCACCCTGCACTGGCCCGACCCCGCCCCGCGGTCCGCCGCCCGCCCGGAGGAGACGGGGACCGAGTACTACCCCGACCACCCCGCCTCGCAGCCCTCGTACTCCGGATTCGACGGCTCCCTGGAACCGGAGGAGGTCCCCAGGCCCCCCGGCGGCACGGCGGCCGCCGGCAACGACCGGATCCGCATCGCGCTGTGGGGCGCACCGCGCTCGGGCAAGACGTCGTATCTGGCCGCGATGCCCATCGCCGCGATGCAGCAGCAGCGCCAGGGCCGCCCCAACTGGGTGATCAGCGGGATGAATCCGGAGTCCAACGAATTCCTCACCTCCGGTGTGACCCAGCTGGCGAGCGACCGGGTGTTCCCGGAGGCCACCGTGGGCGTGCGGTCGCTGTCCTGGTCCTTCCAGGGCGAGGAGACGGCGAACGCCTCGTTCCGCAAGCGCCGCGACGTGGGCTTCGTACTGGAGGTCCAGGACGTGGCGGGCGAGGTGTACGGGAGGGACGTCGAGCACGCCCTGCGCCCCCGGGTCCTCGACCAGCTGGCCCGTTCCCAGGGGCTGATCTACCTCTTCGACCCGCTGCTCGACGGCGAGCAGTCGACCAACAGCTTCGACTTCCTCTACTCGATGCTCAACGAGCTCAACACCCGGGTCCGCAACGCGGGCCGGCTCCACCGCAACCGGCTGCCGCACCATGTCTCCGTCTGCGTCACCAAGTTCGACGACCCCAAGGTGTTCCGCCCGGCGGTGGAGGCCGGCTGGGTGACGCAGGACTCCGTGGGTTCCCGGCTGCCCCGGGTGCCCGCCGAGCAGGCCGCCCGCTACTTCCAGTGGCTGTGCGACGAGTTCCGTGGCTCCAACGCCCGGCTCGTACGGGACGGGCTGCTGAACTTCTTCCACCCGCAGCGCATCTCGTACTACGTCTCCTCCGCGATCGGCTTCCGGCTCAACCCCCAGCACATCTTCGACTACCGCAATTACCTCAATGTGGAGACCGTCGACCACGTCCCCCGGATCCGCACCTCCCCCGTACCCATCAACGTCCTGGAACCGCTGACCGAGCTGGAGAGCCGGATCCGGACGGCCGCGCGCAGGCGGCGGCCGTGGTGAGCGACCGGTCCGGCGCCGCGGGGCTGCCCGCCGAGTGGGCGGTCCTGGGCAAGCACCCGGGCCAGAGCATGGGGTACGAGGTGCTGGCCGGCAGCCTGCCGAGCACCCGCGCCCAGCGCTATCTCTGGAGCGCCACCACCGGGACGCCGGACGCGCGCGAACCGGCCAGCGGCCTGCCCTGGCGGGTGTTCCTCAGCAGCGCGGAGAAGGAGACCGGTTCGGTCTGCGCCGTGGTGGACACCAGCTGGGACGGCTCCAAGGACGGTACCGGCAGGCCCAGTTACACCTGGCGGCTGCTGCTGCTCGAATGGAGTGCGGCCAGCCGCGCCGGGGTGACCTGGACCGCGCTGGACCGGGCCGTCTCCCTGGCCGCGTCCGACTCCGTTCCCCGGGACGCCACCGTGACCCCGGTGCGCACCCCCGCCACCGAACTGGCGGGCACCGTGGACCGGCTGGGCTTCGAGTGGGCCGCCGGGATGGCCGCCCTGCTGCTGGACGGCCATCAGCTGGTGATCACTCCGCCGTCCGGCGGCACCGTCCCCGACGTCGCCGAGCGGGTCCGGATCCTGGACGCCGTCTGCTCGCTGCTGCCGTACGGCTGCCGTGCCTGGCTGAGCGGCGCCACCTGGACCGGCAAGGCCGAGCACGGTCTGCGGCTGGTCTTCGCCGCCGCCGCCCGGACCGGGCAGCAGGAGGTGGCGCTGCGCACCGGCCGCCCGCCGGCCCCGCAGGGCGAAGCGGCCCGCACCTATCTCGCCGAGCTGCTGCGGGTGCGGGCGAAACGGGAGTCGACGACCGACGTGGTGGCCCATCTGCTGGCCGCCACCGCCGCCGTCGCGCTGCGAGAGCCCGGCACGGCGGTACGCGTCCTCCAGGAACTGGACCTGCTGGACTCCGTGCTGAACGACATCCGGCGGGGCCGCGGCAGGGTCGACGACGTACAGCGGCTGCTGGATCTGCAGGCGGCCGGGTCACTGGACGAGCAACGGCTCGGGATCCTCGTCTCCTTCCTGGCCGGGTGCGCCCGGCGTCCGGACGGCGCGGCCGCGCGGGCCGTGCTGACCCGGCACTGGACACCGCGGGTCCCGGACCTGCTGGCCACCGATGTCGTCTCGCACGCGGCGTCGAAGGAGACGCTCACGCTGGCCAAGGGGTACCTGGAGCTGCTGCGCGGTCTTGAGGGGCCGCATCCGGGCTCGTTCGAGCGGCTGTTCACCGTTCTGGCGGCCACCGAGAGCTACGACCCCGCCTGGGTCGGGTCGCTCGCGTACATGGTGGAGAGCAAGTTCGGGCACACCTCCGAGGCGGTCGACCGTATCCTGGTCGACTCGCGGGAGGCCGGGCCGGCCTGGCTGCGGGTGCTGTTGGGGGACCGGGTCCGCGACCTGCGGCCGCTGTCGCGCCTGGTGGCGCTCGCCGGGCAGGTCCGCGTCGACCACAGACCGGGCTGGCTGCGCTTCGCCGGGGTCCTGACCGGGCAGACCGGTCCGGCCGAGGTCTTTCCGGGCGACGCCGCCGAGTTCGCCTCGGCGCACGAGGACGCGTGGCGGATCGCTCTGGAGACCGCGCGTCAGCTCGGCCGACCGGTCGTGTTCGGCCTGATGTGGGACGTCCTGCGGCAGGCCGTCTGCAGTGGCGGGCAGCGTGACGTACTGGCGCTGCTGGACGCCCTGCTGCCGCCCGGGGCGCCGGACCTGCTGCCGGAAGCGGCCGCCGACGCCGACCTGTTGCGGGTGCTGGCCGGGCTGAACGGCGCCGATTCCCGGCTCGCCCTGTCGATGTCCCGGCTGCGACGGCTCTCCGCCGACCCCGCCGTTCTCGACGCCTACGCCGCCGCGATCGCACGACGGACCGAGGGCGACCCCGCGTTGAAGGACCGGGTGGTCGAGGCGCTGCTCGGTGACGAGCCGGACCCCGGCAACTCCTGGACGGTGCTGTCCTGGTGGATCCGCCGGCGGCCCAGCACCGAGGCCACCGTGCGGGACGGGCTGGCCCGGCGGCTCGCCTCGGCCGACTACTCCCGCTGGGTCGGTATCGACCTCCCCGAGGACCTGGTCGACAGCCTGGCCTACCGCAGCGGCCTGGGGTGGCTGCGCCCGGTACAGCGGCTGCGGGTCGCCGCCCGCGGCCGCGCCGAGGTGAGCGAGTTCAGCCGCATCATCGCCGACGCCTGCCCCGACCGCCGGTTCTCCGGCCCCCTGCTGGACGAGATCGCCTCGCTCATCGGGGACTTCGGGGCGTGGTGGGCCTTCGACCTCACGACGGAGCTGGACCAGCGGCTGCCCGGTCTCGGGTTCGCGGTGTACGAGGCGCTGGGCAGCAGCCCGTTCCACCGGGAGGTCCGCGACCGGCTGGTCCGGTACAGCGCCGACGAGGAGAACCGCCACCGCCGTATCCTCGGGGCGCTGCGCGCCGCCGCCCCCGGCCACGACCGGCCGCCCCAGCGGGCCGCGTACCGTCCGCCGCCGAGCCCGGCCGCCGGGCCCGTCCCCGGCGCCGCTCCGGCCGCGCCGCCTCCGCCGCCGCAGCCTCAGCCGCCGGCCACCGGGTACCCCGAGCACCCCGACGACCGGACCGTCGCCCAGCAGTACCAGGCGGACGACCAGCGCCGCGGGCTCCTCGGCCGGTTCAAGAACCGGGGGCGTCCGTGAGCGCCATCGCCATCGACATCGGCTCCGGGTACGCCCGGATCGCCCGCGTCGGCGCGCACGGGGCGCCGGAGCTCGTCGAGTTGCCGGGGGCGGTCCCCGGCGAGGGCCTGCCGGTTCCGGCCGGGGAGGACGGCCGGCGTGACGCCGCCCTGCGCGCGGCCTGCTCCGCGTACGTCGGGCAGCACGGCGTCCCGGACCGGTTGGTGATCGTCGCTCCGCCGCGGGACCGGTCCGGGCCGCCGGGCCACGGGGCCGACGCGTCGGCCGGTCTGCACGGGACCGGCTGCCGGATGCCGCCGCCGAGCTTCCTGAGCACCCCGCACGCCGTGCTGGCCCTGCTCCGGCACGCGGGGACGGCGACGGCCGGCCGGCACGTGGTGTGCGACCTCGGTGCGGCGGCGGCCGAGGTGTCGGTGTGCGTGGTGACGGCCGGTGCGGTCGCGGTCGCAGGGTCCGCCCGGCACGCGCCCGCGGACGGGTACGGGGCCGGTTTCGAGGCGGCTCTCCTGGCGGAGGCGGGCCTGCCCTGCGACGAGGCGGGCCGCCGGGTGCTGGCCGGGCTCCGGGGCGAGGACGGCGCCGCGCTCCGTCTGGACCTGGCCCTCGACCGCGCCGAACGCAACCCGGAGCGCTACGACGCCACCGCGGTCCACCGCGTGGCGGGGCGCGCCATCACCGCGGGCACGGTCCGCCTGGCCCTGCGCCGGCTCGCGGCCGGACTGGACCTGGCGACGGCCGAAGCGCTGGACGACGCCGCTCCCGCTCCCGCGGAGGAGGCCTCTCCTGCTGAAGAAGCCGCGCGGGCGGCGGTCGGCGGGCTGGTCGCGGTGGGCGGCACCGCCCGGTTCGCGCCGCTGCTGCGGCATCTGACGGGCGGCGGGTGGCCCCTCGTGCCGCTGCCCGCCGGCACCGATCCCGCGCTCGCCGCGGTGTACGGCGCCGCGCTCGTCGCGGCCGGCCTGGCCGACCCGGCGGACCGCTACCCGTACGCCGTGTGCGTGGGCGCCCATCGGACCGTGGCGGGGCGGCCGGAGAACCAGGAGCTGCTGGTCTGCGGGGCCGGGCTCCTGGAGCCGGGCGGCGCGGCGGTCTTCGCGGAGGCGGGCGGGAAGCGGCTGCGGGTGCGGACCGGGCCGGCGGGAACCGGGGCCGGGCGGCCCGTGGAGGTGCGGGTGCGCGATCCCGAGGGCGCCGTGAGCGTGCCGGTGCGCACCCTGGCGCTGCCCGGTGGCGCCGAGGACGACCGTTTCCATCTGGGTGTCCGCCTCGCCGTGGACGGGACGGCCCGGCTGGTGCTGCGTCCGCTGGACGCGGGGGCACCCGCGGAATTCCCGCTCGGTGAACTGCCGACCGATCTCAGGACCGATCCCAAGGGAGTGCGTCTGTGAAGCACACCAGCCCGTCGTGGGCGTTCCGGTTCGGGCGCGGATGCGCCGTCGTGCTCACGGCGGCGCTGCTGGCCGCGCCGGTGACAGCCGCTCACGCGGCACCGGGCGGTCAGGACCCCACCCGCGCCGAGATCTACCGGGCGCTCGCGCTGGACCAGGCGCCGGGCGACCATGTGATCCTCGTGGACACCTCCGGTTCGATGGCGCAGGGCGGCCGCTACAGCACCGTGCGTTCGACCCTGCGCCGGTTCCTGGACGGCCTCACACCCAAGGACCACGTCGCACTGTTCACATTCGACTCCCGGCCGGAACCCCGGTACATCGGTCCGGCCGGGGACACCGCGAGGATCGTCGCGTCGCTGCCGTCCAGGCCCGATCCGGCGGGTGACACCGACATCGGCGCCGCGCTGAACACCGCGCTGACCGAGCTCGGGCGGGACGGCGCCGCTCCCGTGGCCTCGGTCGTGCTGCTCACCGACGGCGAGCACCATCCGCCGCGCGGCTCCCGCTACCCCACCGCCTCGGGCACGCCCTGGGCACAGCTGCACCAGCGGGCGCAGGCCCTCACCGCCCGGACCGAACTCGCGGGATACGCGCTCCCGTTGAGCAGCGGGGCGACCGGCGCCGATCTGCTGGGCAGGGTCGTCGAGGGCACCTCGGTGCTCCGGCCGCAGAGCATCCAGGACCTCGGCGGGTACCTGGCGCGCGCCGGTGACCGCGCGCGGGCCCGCAAGGCCGCCGGGCTGCTCGCCGGGGACGCGGACCGGGGCGTTCGCGCCGACTGGCAGGACACCGGCGGGACCGATCTCAGCAGCGGTTCGGCCACCGCGAAGCTCACCCTGCGGTCCACCACCCGCCATCTGCCGCTGACCGTCGACGGTTTGCGGGCCTCCCTGGCCGGTCCGTCCGTGGCGATCGCCGGACTGCCCGGCCGGGTGACCCTGGAACCGGGTGAGTCCCGCACCTTCGACGTGCGGCTGACCGGCCGGCTGGCGGGGGGCCCGCTGCCGTACCGGCGTACCGAGCACGCCGATGCCACGCTGCGGCTGACCGGCCGGGTCGGCTCGGCCTGGGAGCGGCCGCTCGCCCCGGACGTCGGTCTCGACATACCCCGCGCGGTGCACGTCGAGCGGAAGTCGGTGCCGCTTCGGGCGACCGCCGGTTCGGTGGTCCTGCTGCCCGCGCTGGCGGCGGCCCTGGTGCTGGTGGCGGTCGGGTCGTGGCTGTGGTGGCGGCGGATCAACCGGCCGCTGCTGCGGGGGGTGCTGCTGGTGGCGCCCGCGTTCGGCGAGCAGCTTCCGGACCGTGTGGTGCTGGCGGGACGCCGGGGGGTGCTCGGGCCGCCCGCGGTGGGCGGGCACGGCCGGGTCGTGGGCAGGCTCCGGTCCACGGAGCAGGGTCCGCGGACCGATCTGCGCATCTGGTACACACCGGACGGTTCCACCGCCCGGGAGACCGTCGCCACCTGCGCCCCGGGCGGCAGGGTCGTCGTCGGCGGCATGTCGTTCACCTATGTCGCCGACCCGGGCCCCGCTCCGGCCTCCGGGTGGCCCCGGTGACCGGCACCGCGCTGAACGTGGCGGCGACCCGGGTCGGCACCGAGGTGCTGGGGCCGGGGGTGCGGTCCGTGCTGTGGGTCCAGGGCTGCCCGTTGTCGTGCGCCGGGTGCATGGCGCCGGACTGGATTCCCTTCCGGCCGGCCCGGAGCGCCGAACCGCTTGAGCTGGCCGAGGAGTTGCTGGCCGATCCGCGCGTCGAGGGCCTGACGTTCTCCGGCGGCGAGCCGATGGCGCAGGCGGCCGGGCTGGCCGAGGTGGCGAGGGCTGCGAAGGCGGTCCGGGACGTGTCGGTGATCTGCTTCACCGGCCACCGGCTGGAACGGCTGCGGAGCCGGCCGCCCAGCCCCGGCGTGCGCCGGCTCCTCGACGAGACCGACGTACTGATCGACGGGCCGTACGTGGCCGCGCTCGACGACGGACGGGGGCTGCGCGGCAGCTCCAACCAGCGCGTCCATCTGCTCACCGCACGGTACGCGGACGGCGGCTACGACTTCGTGGGCCGGCCCCGGGCCGCCGAGATCGCCGTCAGCGGCCCGGAGGCGCTGCTCGTCGGGGTGCCTCCGCCCGGCCTGATCGGCGCCT
Source organism: Streptomyces sp. NPDC001933 (assembly GCF_042890955.1). Lineage (NCBI taxonomy): Bacteria > Bacillati > Actinomycetota > Actinomycetes > Kitasatosporales > Streptomycetaceae > Streptomyces > Streptomyces sp. NPDC001933. The sequence continues at coordinate 471,209 of NZ_JBIASS010000002.1, forward strand.
TCGACCACGCGGTCGACGCCGTTCGCAGCCGGATGGCCGGCCCGGTACCTCCCCACGCATCAGAAGGACGGGAACCCCACCATGAGCGGTAGGAAGCGCATCCAGGTCGACGAGTCGGAGTGGTACCGCATCCAGCGCCAGGCGCAGCAGCTGAAGGAGGTGAAGCGGAGCGTCCCCCGCCTCATCGACGCGGTGCGGGAGCAGACCGCGGCCGACCTGGACCGGGTGTTCACCGAGGTCGAGCAGCGGCAGCAGCGGCACGAGTCGGTGGTCCGGGAGCTGAGCGAGCAGACCCGGCGCCTGGAGGCCGACACCGCGCGACAGCTCGGCCGGCAGGCCGCGCAGCTGCGCGGGGAACTGGCCGCGTCCGCCGGGCAGATCCGGCAGGAGACCCGGCAGCGGCTGGCCGAGCAGCAGGAGCGGACACGGCGGGAGATCGCGGCCGAACGCGCCGAGCGACGGGCCGAGACGGCCCGGCTGTCCGCCGAGATCGACTGGTGGAAGGAGGACCGGACCCGGGCCGGGCAGCTGGTTGCGGCCTGGCTGTCCGACGCCGGGGCGATGGCCGGGGCGATCACCGAAGCGGGGCTGCACGAGCGGTACGCGCCCGGTGAGCTCGACCGGCTGACGGGCCGGCTGACGACGGCGGAGCAGAACGCGGCGCAGGGCAGGTTCGACGCGGCGCTGGCGATGGCGCAGGAGACGTACCACTCGCTCAGCGAGCTGCGGGCGGAGACCGAGCAGCGGGAGCTGGAGCGCTGCACGGCGCAGATCGCGGCCATCGACGCCCTGGTCACGGTGGCCAACGAGATCGAGGGCAACCGGATCCAGCCGGTCGTGGCTCCTGACGGGCAGCCGCTGGACGGGTACACGGTGGACGTCGACTACTGGTCGGACGGCGAGGTGGACCGGCTGCGGCAGGAGACCGAACAGGGGCTGGCGGGCGCCCGCGACGACCGGACCGGCACGGCGGAGCTGCGCCGGCTGCGGGAGGAGGAGGCGCCCCGGCTGGAGAAGGCGCTCGGCGACACCGTGGGGCAGGCGTGTCTGCGGCATCTGTCCTCGCAGATCCGGGTGAACCTGGCGGACGCGGTGACCCAGGCCCTGTCCGGGATGGCGTACTACGAATTCGTCGACGGCGAGTACGAGGACTCGGACCCGCGCGGCTCCTACTACGCCAAGCTCCGCCACGCGAACGGCAATGAGATCGTGCTCGACATCTCGCAGACCGACCGGGACTCCGGACAGCACGTGGTGCGGGTGCTGTCGTACGACCACGACATCACCGCCGAGGCCGAGCTCCACGACCGGGCCGAGATGGTCAGCCGGGCGATCCAGGACGACGGCCATCCGGTGCCGGCGGCGCCGGTGTCCGAGCCGGGGGTGCCCGACCCGAGGCTGCCCGACATCGCGCGCCACCGCGAACAGCCGCGGCGTCCGGCGGAGGGCGGCGCATGACCGAAGGACCGTCCGCCTTCTCCGGGCCGGTCGTGGAACGGTTCGGCGGGGCCGATCTGCGCACCGGTGAGCCGTTCACCATCTTCTACGGGCCGGGGGTGAGCGATGTCTTCGTCGACAGCGCCTACCAGGTGTGCACCCTGGAGCAGGTGCTGTGGCGACGGCTGCGGGCCGCCGGTTACGAGCGGATCGTGTTCAGCTCGACGGACCATCCGCTGTACTTCCGGGACGCGGCATCACGCGACCTGTCCCGCAGCTCCCCGGCCCGGAAACAGCTTCCGGCCCCCGGGCCGCGCACCATGCGCACCCCGGGCATGCGGGGCCCGATGGGCAACCTCCGGGTGACCGGCGCACCCGGCCCCGCCGCCGAGGCCGCTGCCGGACCGCGCCGGGAAACCGCCGGTCCACCCCGTCCGGCATCGGCGCTGTCCGATCCGTTCGCCGTCATGACGCTGGTCGACTGCCTGAAGCAGCATGACATCCGTACGGCCGTCGTCGTCCCGCACGCCGAGAACTACCTGCGCTACAACCGGGCGTCCCGGCCTCTGGCCGGTGCCATGGCCAACTGGGCCGCACAGCACGACAACGGCAATCTGTGGGTACTGGTCTTCTCGAGGACGACGCTGGAGGACGTGGCCCGGTTCGTGGAGACGTGCCACGACTACCCGCTGCTGGAGACGTACGTACGCCAGCAGGCCCGGCAGCCGGGACGGCCCGGCACCGCCAGGATCGACTATCCGCAGGCGGCCGAGACGGAGCGGCTGATCCACGCCGTGCGGCTGCGCACGGGGCTGCGGATCGAGGACTGGCGCGAACTGGACACGATGGTCCGGGCCATGGCGACCCATCCCCGCAAGGCACGCAACTGGATGGCGACGCTGGAGCAGCTGGCCGGTTCGCCGGGCTCCGCGTTGAGCGCGGCGGTGGTGCGCGAGGCGGGCGCGGCCGTCGCCCCGGCCGACGCCCGCGGTCCGTGGGAGAGGCTGGCGGCCATGTCCGGACTGGACGTGATCCGGGACCACTTCGAGCAGCTGCGGGCCGAGGTCGAGACGATGGCGGTGCTGCGCGCCGACGGCCGGGTCGAGCAGGCCGAACCTCCTTCCCTGCACCTGGTGTTCACCGGCAACCCGGGCACCGGGAAGACCACGGTGGCCCGCCTGGCCGGGGAGCTCTACCGCGATCTGGGGCTGCTGGAGCGGGGGCATGTCGTCGAGGCGAAGATGCGGGACCTGGTGGCCGGTTACGTCGGGCAGACGGCGGGGCTGACCGACGCTACGATCGACGACGCGCTGGACGGAGTGCTCTTCATCGACGAGGCGTACGGGCTGAGCGACCAGAGCGACGGGTTCGGCGACGAGGCCATTCAGACGCTGCTCACGCGCATGGAGAACGACCGCGCCCGGCTGGTCGTGATCGTCGCCGGGTACCCGGACAAGATGGCGGAGTTCCTGGCCGCCAACCCCGGTCTGGCGAGCCGGTTCGCCGAGGACAACATCCTGCGCTTCCCCGACTACCCGCCGGACACCCTGCACACCATCGCACTGCGCCGGCTGACGGAGCGGGGCGGCCGGCCCTCGGACGAGACGGCGGACCGGCTGCGGGAGATCATCACGGGCATGCACCACGTCCGGGGCGACTCCTTCGGCAACGCCCGTGACATGCGCACCCTCGCCGACAGCGTCTTCAAGCGGTGGGCCCGCCGGGTGCGCGGCCGGGTCGCCGAACCGGTCACCCCCGAGGACGTGCCCGCGAGCTACCGCGAATTCCTGCGACGTCCCGCGCCGGACCCCGCGGAGCTGCTGGCCGAACTCGACGCGTACGTGGGTCTCGAAGCGGTACGCGAGGTGCTGACGAACCTGGCCGGGCGGCTGCGGCTGCGCCAGGCCAGGGGCCAGGACGGCTTCGCCCCGCCGCATCTGCTGTTCACCGGCCCGCCGGGGACCGGCAAGACCACCGTGGCCCGGCTGGCCGGGGCGATGTTCCGCGATCTGGGCCTGCTGCGCAAGGGGCATGTGGTGGAGGCCGGCCGCGCCACCCTGGTCGGCGCCTATCTGGGGCACACCGCACGGCAGACGCGGCAGGCGGTGGAGGACGCGATGGACGGGGTGCTGTTCATCGACGAGGCGTACAGCCTGGTGAGCGACGCCCGGCACGGGGGTTTCGGCCAGGAGGCGATCGACACCCTGGTCCAGGAGATGGAGAACCGGCGGGGCCGCCTCGTGGTGATCGCGGCCGGCTATCCCCGCGAGATCGACGCCTTCCTGTCCGCCAACTCCGGCCTGCCGTCCCGCTTCACCACACGTGTGGAGTTCCCGCACTACGGCATCGACGACCTGGTCGAGATCCTGCGCCGGATGGCCGCGAGCGAGCGCTGCACCCTGGCCCCCGGTGTGCCGGAGCGCGCCGCCGCCTGGCTGGAGGCGGCCCATCGGCTCAGCCCGGCCGAGTTCGGCAACGCCCGCACGGTCCGCGGTCTGCTGGAGCTCATGGAGGCCCGGATGGCCACCCGCTACGACCCCGCCGACGCCGGGCAGGCCGTCCCCACGGAGTTCCTGCCCGAGGACGTCCCCGACCCGCCGTCCCGGTGACGGGCTGAGGGGCCGCAATCACAGTCGCAGGGCGTGTCCTCGGCGTTCGTAGTGGCTGCGGCGGGCCCGGGTCCGGCCGAGGCGTCTCCGGCGGCGCGATCACCCCCGCCACATGCGTCAGAACCGGCCGGCGTTGGACGAGGCGCGCGCCTCCACGCAATTGCTGCCTGCACCCGGGTCCAGCCTCACGTGCGGCTGCTGTCCTTCGTCGGGACTCTGCTGTGGGTGACCGGGCCGATCGGCCTCGCCAAGACCCTCGGCCACTACGAGTGGAGCCTCGGAACGCTGGGGAACTCGCCTGCAGACTCACCCGTTCACTGAACGACCGAAGGATGGAACGGCAGGACGAAAGACGGGGACCCCAGTGGCACTGTTCGGCAACGCGCACACCATCGATCCGGGCAAGGCGGCGCGGGAGTACGCCCGGCTGCTCGGCCAGGGCGAGCAGGTCCACGGCGCCTATCAGCTGATACGGGACGCCATCCTGCTCACGGACCGGCGCATGATCCTGATCGACAAGCAGGGGCTGACCGGCAAGAAGATCGAGTACCACTCGCTGCCGTACCGCAGCATCACGCACTTCTCCGTGGAGACGGCCGGCCACTTCGACCTGGATGCCGAGCTGAAGATCTGGGTCTCGGGGAGCGCGACACCGATAGAGAAGACCTTCACCAAGGGGGTCAACATTTATGAGGTGCAGGCGATTCTGACGCAGTTCGTCGCGCGCTGACCGCCAGGCGGCCGTCAGACCTTCGCCTCCGCGAGTCGGAACGCGCACCACACCGCCTTCCCAGGGTTCCGCTCCCCCGCTCCGCCGGACCTCGATCTGCCCACCCCGAGATCCACAGACACAGCAGAACACCACCGCAGTCACCGGCAGAGCTCACAACCGCCCTGCCAGTAACCGTGATTGCATTACTGGCCCGCCCACGGGACGGTGAACCGCCCCTCGCGGTCCTGGGCCTCGCGCTCCGTCAGTACCTGCCCGAGCGCCTCGTCTGCCGCGCGGAGCCGGTTCTCGATGTCGGCGGTGGCGGCTTCCACCTCGGCCAGGGAGAGCCGCTGCCGAGCGGTGCCGGTGCCGGCGGCCGCCCCCTGCGGCGCGGCCAGCGCTCGGGCCAGCTCCCGGTCGACGGCCGCGTACTTCCGCAACGAGGCGATCCGTGCGCCGCACGCGTCCCGGATCTGCGCCAACCGCTCCTCGGACCGGGCGAGTTCGGTGGCCGCTTCCTGGCTCTCACGTTCCTCGGCGGCCAGTACGTGCTGAGCGGCGGCGGCCCGTTCGAGGAGCTGCCGGGTCTGGGGCGCGAGAGCGGCGAGCTGGTCGTCGGAGAGCCGCACCAGGGCGTCGCTGCTGGTGCGCAGCGCCTCGTCGACCCCGGTGTCCCGGCCCCGCAGGGCGGCCAGCCGGTCCGCGATGACCTGCTGCTGCTCCTGGAGGGCGTCCAGGGCGAGCACCAGCCGTTCCAGGCGGCGCAGTTCATCGACCTGCCGGCGCAGCGCCCCGTGCCGCGCGAGCCGGTCGCGCAGCTCCTCCTCGGCGGCGGCGAGCTCGTCCAGCGCGGCACGTTCGCTCCCGACCCGGTCGGCGACCTCGGCGAGCTGCCGCATCAGCTCCTCGGTGCCGGCCGCGACCTGGTCCCCGGGCATGGCAGCGGCCAGCAGTCCCGGCAGCACGTCGGCGAGCGCGCGGCTCTCCTCCAGCGCCTCGTCCAGGTCGTACAGGGCGGCGAGCGCATGGGCGCCGCCCGCACCGCCGTCCACCTCGCCCAGCGCCGCAGCGGCTCGTCGGAACGCCTGCCCGAGCTCCCGCAGCGCGTCTGCGGCTTCCGTCCCGCCCGCCCCGGCTGCTCCGTCCGTCTCGCCTGCCCTGTCTGTCCCGCTCGCCCCGCCCGTCCCGGCGTACTCCAGCGCGGCGGTCTCATGTCCGGCATCGTTCACGACGGTCTCCGTCCCCCGGGTGCGCCGACCCGGCGAGGCCCTCCCGGGCCGCACCGAAGGTGCATCATCGCATCCCCCGGATCCTGCGCCGATCCGCTGTCGCGGCCATTATGATCGACCCACCGAAATCCCTTGCCCTGCTCAATCACCTTCGTTCCAAGGGGAATTGATGACCGAGGTAGTGTCCTTCGACGGACCGGACGGCGCCTCGCTACAGGTCGAGGTGGCCGATGACGCACCGGGGCTCGAACGGATCTCCCGGGATTCGGGCGAGGTCGTCCGGGCCGGCCGTCGGCTGGAGGACGCCCTCGCCCAGGCCCGGCCCGCGATCCGGTCGGTGGTCGACTCGGTCCGGGCGCTGGGGCCGGACGAGTACGAGATCGAATTCGGGATGAAGTTCAACGCCGAGTCCGGGGTGGTGATCGCCAAGACCGCGGTGGAGGGCCACTTCATGGTCAAGGTCCGCTGGACCCGGCCCGACCCGGACCGTACGGCCTGAACCCGGTGGCCCCCGACTGGGAGCGTCCGCCCTGGTTGGTGAGCATCCGCAGGACCGGGCACGGCGACCCGGTGGGCGCCGGACTGCTGGTCACCCCGCGGCACGTGCTGACCTGCGCCCATGTCGTACGCCCCGGCAGGGCTCCGGACGTGCCCGAACAGCCGGTCTTCGTCGGGTTCCAGTACGCCTCCGGGCACGAGCCGCTGCCCGCCTCCGTGGTGCCGGGCGGCTGGCATCCCGACACCGGGGACGGGACGGGCGATGTCGCAGTGCTCGAACTCGGTGCGCCCGCGCCCCCGGAGGCCCGGCCGGCCCCGCTGCGGACCACCGACCCCGGCACCTGGGACCACCGCTTCCGGGCCTACGGCTACCCCGAGGAGCACCGGCGCCGGGGCGTTCCGGTGCGGGGCGAGATCATCGGCCACGCGGGCAGCGAGTGGCTCCAGGTGGAGGCCGCCCCGCACACCGGCTGGGGACTGGAGAAGGGCTTCTCCGGCTCCCCCGTGTGGGACGTCAACAGCCGGGGCGTCGTCGGCATGCTGGTCGCCCGCGACACGGTGACCTCGGTGGACCGGCGCACCGCGTACGCGATCAAGGTCGAGACGCTCGTCCGCTACTGGCCGGAGCTCGGGCAGCACGTCAAGGGCTCGACCGGCACCGAGCTGCGGGACCGGCTGGAGAGCCTGCTGTGGGTCCCGCTGACCGGGGACGGCGAGATCCCCCGGGTCGACGAGGTGGACCCGTACGACATCGGGGTGGCCCGCTCCAAGTACGGCGGCTCCGGAGGCGGCGATCCGGGGGCCGGTGCTCCGTACGTACCCCGCCGCGCCCAGGACGACCGGCTCGGCGAACTCCTCGCGGACCGGCGGTTCGTGGTGCTGGCCGGGCGCTCGAAGGCGGGCAAGTCCCGGACCCTGTACGAGGCGCTGGTCCGTACGGTGCCGGGCGCCCGGCTGGTCGTGCCGCGCCCGGACGACTCGGGCCGCCGGGTCCTGGACGATCTCAGCCGGCTCCGGCTGCCCACCGGATCCGACCCGGTGGTGCTCTGGCTGGACGATCTGCACCGCTATCTCCGGCCGGGCGGCCTCGATCTGCAGATCCTGGACCGGCTGGCCCGGCAGGAGCCGGCCGTCACCGTCGTGGCGACGATCCCGGCCGCGCAACGGGCCGCGCTGACCGGGATGGAGAGCGAGATCGGCCGTATCGCGCGCACCGTCCTGAACAAGGCGAGCACTGTCGAGCTGCCGTCGCTGCTCGCCCCCGAGGACGCGGCGACCGCCCGGGAGGCGTACCCCGAGGAGGACTTCACGGCCCGGGGCATCGGCGAACTCATGGTCGCCGCGCCCAGCCTGGAGCAGCGCTTCGCGGACGGGATCGACAGCTGCCCGGCCGGGTGGGCGCTGGCCAGGGTGGCCCTGGACTGGCTGCGCATGGGAGTCGCCGAGCCGGTCCCCGAGGCCACGCTGCGGGAGCTGTTCGCCGCCTACCTGGCCGAGCACCGCCCGGATCTGGACGCCGACGAGAGCACGTACCGCACCGGTCTGGCCTGGGCCCGGGAACCGGTGGCGGGCACCATCGCCCTGCTCCACCGCACGGGGGCGCCCGACGGTCCCGCGGAGTACGCCGGCACTCCGTACATGTCGGAGTACCTGGACACCCGCGACGACGATCCCTCGGCCGCGGTGCCGCGGTTCGCCTGGGAGTACCTGGCAGGCAGCCGGGCGGCCACCGAACTCCTGCCGAGCGCATACACGGCGCTGGTCCGGGGCGAGTCGGAGACCGCCGAGCGGATGCTGCGGCGGGTGGCGGACGGCTCGGACGACCGGGACGGCGCGGCGTGGGCGATGCTGGTGCTCGGCGAGATGTATCTCTACCGGGCGGAGTTCACGGCGGCGGCGGACCGGTTCGAACGCGCCGCCGCCACCACCGTGGACAGTGTGGTCCCGCTGGCACAGGTCATGCTGGCCGAGATCCTCATGATGGCCGGTGACCGGGACCGTTCGCGGCAGTTGCTGGAGAGCGCCGTGGGCGCCCTCGATCCCCAGCTCTCCCAGATGGCCCAGGTCAGCCTGGCGGCCCTGCTCTTCGCGGAGGGCGAGAGCGACCGGGCCGAGCGGCTGCTGGAGTCGATCGTCGCCGCCGGGGACCACGAGGTGGCGCACCGGGCGCAGGCGCAGCTGGTCAACGCACTGACCGGGGCCGGTGAAGCCGCCGGTGTACGGACCGGGCAGGTGGCGGGTGCGGACCGGGGCAAGTCCCGGGTGGGTACGGGCATTTCGCGCGGCGGTACGGCGGAGCCCGTCGAGCAGCCGTGGGCACTCTCCCGGGCGATGGGCGAGTCGATGGCGGGGCAGGTCACCGCGGTGGCACGGGCGAACCTCGGCGGAGTACTGGCCGGCCGGGGAAAGCTGGACCGCGCCGAGGAGGTGCTGCGCTCGGTGCTGGCCGGCGGGCAGTCGCACGCGGTGCCCCTGGCCCAGGTGGGCCTGGGCGAGCTGCTGATGGTGCGCGGCCGGGCCGAGGAGGCCGAGCGGATCCTGCGGGAGCTGATCGCCTCCGGCAATCCCCTGCTCGATTCGTACGCCAAGATCCTGCTGGCCGTGGTGCTGCACCCGCAGGGCCGGATCGAGCAGGGAATGGCCCTGCTGCACGAGGCTGCCGCTTCCGGCCATCCCGGCCACGGGCCGCGCGCGACCTGCGGGCTCGGCGAGTGGTACGCCAACCAGGGCGATCGTCCCGCCGCCGAGGAATGGTTCGGGCGCGCGATCGCCACCGGCCATCCGGACTGGTCGGCGATGGCCCGGATCGAGTTCGCCGTCGTGCTCGCGGCCCTGGACGAGGACCTGACCCGGCCGACGGAACTGCTGACCGCCGTCGTCGACTCGGCCCACCCCAACCTGGGCCCGTACGCCGCCGCCGTCCTCGGCGAGGTCCTCGCCCTGCACGACCGCGTCGAGGAGGCCGAGCGCGCGTACCGCACCGCCATCGACTCCGGTCACCAGCACTGGTCCCGGACGGCCCAGGTCGACTTCGCGCTCATGCTCGCCAACAAGAGGGGCGACGCGGCGGCGGCAGCGGCCCTGCTGACTGCCGTCATCGACTCCGCGCACCCTCACCAGGCCCCCCGGGCGGCCGACTTCCTCGGGGACCTCCTCGCCCTGGACGGCCGCTTCGAGGAGGCCGAGCGCGCGTACCGCGTCGCCATCGACTCCGGGCATCCGCAGTGGTCGCTGATCGCCGGCATGGACCTGGCGGGCATGCTCGCCGGTGCCGGGGACTACGAGCGGGCGGAGAGCCTGCTGCGGGTGGTGGCCGACGCGGACGACGCCACGGCCGTGGTCTGGGCGCGCGCCGTGCTGGGCACGGTGCTCGTCGCCGTGGGCCGGCGGGAGGAGGGGCTGGGCGAGTTCCGGGCCGCGGCGGAGGCGGACGCCGGTGCCGCCTCCCAGTTCGGGCGGTTCCACCTGGCCAAGTGCCTGATCGAGGACGGCGAGGGCGAGGCCGCCGAGGAGCTGCTGCGCACCGTCGTCGCGGGCGAGCCGTCCCAGGTCACCGAGGTGGCACGCGCATATCTGGCGGTGCGGCTGCTGCACCGGGAGCCCGACGCCGCGGGCCAACTGCTGGTCCGGGAGGAGGAATCGGACGACGAGGAGGGCCTCGCTCTCGCCTATCTGCGTGCGGCGGAGTATCTGCTGGACACCGGGGAGGTGCAGGCATCCGGAGAACTGCTCCAGGCGGTGCTGGAGCTGGCGGGCCCACGCACGACCCCCTGGGCCGGTGCGCTGCTCGGCGTGGTCCGGCGTTCCGTCAACGACCTCGAATCAGCCCGCCGCCTGCTGACCGACGCCCTCGCCGCAGGCGACCCGTCCGTCGACCCGCTGGCCCGGCGCTACCTCGGCAGCACCCTCTTCCGCCTGGGCCTGCTGCCCGAGGCGGCGGAGGTCCTGCTGCCACTGGCCCACTCGCAGGACACCGAGCACCGTCCGCAGGCGCTGCTGCTGCTCGGCCGGGTACTGGCCGCGGACGGCAGGCCGGAGGAGGCGTACCCCTGGCTGGAGCAGGCCATCGAGTGCGCGGACGCCGAAACCGCCGCCGAGGCACGCGAGATGTACGCGGAGCTGCTGATGAGCGAGGGCCAGCAGTCGCGGGCCCGCGAGCTGTTCGCACCACCGACACCCCCCACCGAGCCGCACCACCCCCGCACCCCCACTCCACCCCCTCCCGCTTCTGCCCCCGCCCCCGTGCCTCCTCCACCCCCTCATCCGCTCCCCGCGGCCCTGCTCACACTCCTGGGCGACGTCGCGCACGCGGAGGGCGAGGAGGAGGAAGCCGCGTTCTGGTACGCACTCGGCGCGGCGCGGTCCCCGCGTCACCAGTGAGCCGGAGCGGGTGTTGGTCGGCGCCGCCGTCACCCGGCGAGGGCCTCCCAGGTCTTCGGGCCCGCCTTGCCGTCGACGACCAGGCGGTTGACGCTCTGGTAGGCGCGCACGGCCGAGTTGGTCACCGAACCGAAGTCTCCGTCGACGGCGAGTCCCGCGCTGTGCTTGTTCAGCACCGCCTGAAGACCGCGCACATGCGCTCCGGAGCTGCCCCGCTGGAGCGAGTAGACCAGGCTCGGCCAGGTCTTCGGACCGATCTGTCCGTCCGCCACCAGGCCTCGGGAGGACTGGAACTTCTTGACCGCTTTCACCGAGACCGAACCGTAGTTGCCATCGGCGACCAGCGCGGTGCCGCGCCGGGTGATCAGGTACTGGACGGCCTTCACCGTCGCGCCCACGGCGCCCGGGTCGATGGCCGGCCAGCCACCGCCCAGGTCCACGCCCCGGGCGGCGAGGTACGACACCGGGTTGACCGTGGAACCCAGCCCTCCGCTGTGGGTCTCGAAGTGGAGGTGCGGACCGGTCACCTTGCCCGTGGCGCCCATGTCGGCGATGCGCTGCCCCGCGGCGACCTTGGCGTTCAGCGGGACCCGGAACGCGCTGAGGTGCCCGTAGTAGGTGTACCGCCCGCCGCCGTGCGCGATGACCAGACCGTTCCCGGTACGCCCCGACAGGACGCCGGTGCCGCGACGTACGACGGTGCCGGCGGCCGCGGCGTAGACGGCCGTACCCGTCGAGTTGGTGACGTCCTGGCCCGCGTGCAGGTAGGGGCCGCGCGGGGCCCCGTAGTAGCCGCCTGCGGGGAAGTGCCCCCGGGCGGGATTGCACCACCGGCCGTCCTTGAGCGTCGCCGCCGCGGCCGACGAGGTCAGGGCCGGCACGCCCGTCAACACCACCCCGAGCCCGGCGCCGACGCCCAGCAGCATCTTTCTGCGCGACGGGCCCGCCGGTCGCAGACCCATCAGTTCCTCAGCGGCTCCGTCGGCCGGACCGCAGTGCTCACACATGTCCCGTCCTCCTTGAGTTCCACGCGTTCTACGCGCGTTGCTTGGCGAGAGCATGCCAGGGAGAAGGGCGACCCTCCAGGGCCCTGCAGGCCCACCACAACCTCCGATTACGGTGGGCCCGCGGGGCCCTGGGCGAATCGCGTACCGGCATAGCAGACGGTTCGACAAAGCGTCGCAGACGCACCGACAGTCAAGGCAGGGCGGCCTCGTGTTCCTTGGTCTGGCCTTGGCCGTATGTGTTGCGATCGCCCGCGACGCGACTTCCCTCGGCGCAGAACCGGGCCATCAGCTCGGCGAGCGTGGTGACCTGCTTCGTCCGAGACAACATCGGGCACGAGGAAGTCAAGGAAGCCCTGTCGTCGGCGTCCCCCGATGAGCCGGTCGTCGTGGTGGTGGACGACGCGGAGGTCCTGGACAAGTGTGAGGCTGAGCGTCTGCTGAAGAGCCTGGTGCAGCACGGATTCGAGGAAGTCACGACCCTGGTGGTGGGTTGCCGCGAAGACAAGCTCCCGCTCGATTTTGGATGGCTCGAGGAGACGAAGAAGGGCCATCGTGGCCTTCTTCTGTCCCCTCAAGATCGGAGCACGGGCAACGTGATCGGCATCACGACCGGAGATGCCATCATCGGCTGGCCTGTCGCCCCAGGCCAAGGCTGACTACGCCTCGGCCCTCCCCGCCCACCACCCATCGTCGTCCGCGACGCCGTCTGCCACGGCGTTGACCTGCAGCCTCTGGAATACCTCGCCTGTTGATGTCACCGTGCGCAGCTGCGAGTGGAGGAGAAGATGACCACGAGGCCGTGCCGATGCCGGCCCCGAAAGGATGTCCAGTCGCTGGTCCGCAGTGGATTCCCAGGGCGGGCCGAACCAGCGTCCCGTCCTGTCGACGTCGGTGTCCGCCAGCCCACCCCGTCAACGACCGGGCCCGAACCGTATTTCGTTGAGAAAACCTCACTGCGTCGCCTTGGGCTTGTGGGCGTTGATTGGCTATGCGGCGGCCGAGAGAGGCGTAGTTGATCTACCAGGGGTGATTACGAGGCTTGCGCAGCCAGAATCCATGCGGCTCTTCACCCGAGGACGGCTTCAGCCATGGGCGGAGTTCACCCTCCTCATCCGGCACCGACCCTTGGACGAAGCGCGCATCCAGCGTTGCCAGCAGAGCAGACAACTTTATCCGGGCCTCGTCGGTCAGTGTGCCCATGGCGATCTGCAGTTGATCACGTGCATCCAGATCGTTGATGTAAGCACTGATCGGGTACTGCCCCGCTAGTTGCCAGTCGGACTCCATCCTGCGCACAAGGCGTTCCCAGGACGAGAACAAATTCTTAAGTGAATACACTGGGTCTGTAATTTTCTCACGAATGCTTGGCGCAACCCGAGATCGCTCGATTTCCAATCGCCAGGCATCGTACCGAGAGACGCTGCCGATCGCCGACGGCGTCAGCCCAGACCATAGCTCTTCCGTATTAGGCGTCTCCGCCGACCGTTCATTCATTATATTACTCCTGGAGTTGGCGCATGTAGTAGCTGTAGCCGTCGCCCGGCTGCATGAAGGTGCCGTTGGACCCCTCACGAATCAACATCGTGCCGGTCTGATGATCCCACCAGGCCCAGCGAGGGGTTCCTGATGGGGTGTCCCGCATTTTGATGCCAGGACTTGCCGTCATCATGTCTTCGAGATATTCCGGGACATCCAGATCATCGACTCCCGGGATGCCTCGCCCGTTGATGTCACCATGCGCGGCTATCTTGTCAGCAAGCCTGCCGAGGTCGCCCGCCTGACTTGCGGGGTCGGCTTGCCCGACGCAAGCCTTGAGCCCGAGCGGGTCAATCCACAGGTGGGGGTTTCGGACATACGCTATGGGATTGGGCGCCGGAATGAGGCCGAGAGGATCCGGGGATGCGTAGCGGGCCGTTTCCGGATCATAGTAACGATGAAAATTATAGTGAAGCCCGGATTCTGGGTCGAAATACTGACCCGGGAAGCGCAGCGGTGTGTACGTCGAGCTTTTGGCCGCCCATGTCGTCACCCCCCAGATTGTGCGGCGAGTTCTCCAGGCGATCGCACCTGACTCGTCTATGAGCTCGCTGGGAGTCCCTACGAGGTCGGTGACTATGGCGAAGAATCGCTCGTCAATCACTTCTTGCGATGTGTCCGCAGCAAGGAGGCGCTCCGTCTGGGTCACCGGGCTTAGACCGTCGTGATCCCACGTGAGACTGACAGGGTGAGGAAATCCCTCGCCCTCGTTGAGCTGTTCACAGAGGACGGCACCGTCCCAGGTGAACAAGATCTGTTCCAGAACGGTGTGCCCATCCTCCGCGACGCGGAGCTTCGCAATGCGTCGTCCAAGTGCATCGTAGGCGTATCGCCACTTCTGGCCGTCAGGCGTGGTGACCGATCTCAGGCGATCCTCGGCGTCCCATTCGTAGCGCCAAGTCTCGGGTTTGCGCGAGATGCGAGCCCTTTGGCGGAGCACTATTCGCCCCTGCTTGTCGTGTACGTAGCGAATGCGACCGGCGCCCTCGATGCTGGTACCTAGGTAGGTACGTGCCCCAGTCGCTTCATGGCCCGTGTGACCCGACGGCCATACTGCTGATGTCTGGTTGCCAGCCGCGTCGTATGCGTACTGCTCTGTCCAATTGGCAGCTCGCACTTCTGTAACACGGCCGACGGCGTCCAGGCCATATGTGCTCGCGCCAGCGAGTTGATCACCGATTCTCGCGAGGCTACCGTCCGCGCGGTAGGTATAGTCGCGGCGCTGAAGACTCCGGCCCCGGGTCGTGATGTCCTGGCGGGCAAGGCGACCGGCCGAATCCAGAACGTTCGCCAGCGTGACCGTCTCGCCGATGTGGCGGATCAGCTCCCGCCCTGCAGAGTCACGCTGGAACGACACCTCCCGGCCGGACGTCGTGAGGTGGTTCCGGCGCCCTGCCGCGTCGTAGGTCCACTCACTCACGGCGCCGCAAGCAGTCGTCCGCCCCACACGCCGGCCGAGCCTGTCGTACTGGTAGGTGACGGTTCGTCCGTTCACCGTCTCAGAGCGCAGACGGCCGTAGCGGTCCCGCAACCGGGACAGCACCGAGTTCGTGCCTTTTGCTGCGGCTAGTTCACCAAAGACATCGTATTCGAGAGTGGTTACTTCGCCGTCACTGTCTTTGACAACTACCTTGCCGAGGCTGTTGTGCTCGAAACGGATGGTCTGGCCGAGGCTGTTCGTCCTTGAGGCCATCCGGTTGGCCGCGTCATAGGTGTACGTGATGGTGCGACCATCGAAGTCGGACTCGGATATGAGGCGTCCAGCCGGATCGTACTCATAGGACCACTCCATCCCCTGGGGATTAATGACACCCGTCATCCGTAAGTTGGCATCGTGACTGAACTCAAAGCGAGCCCCGTCGGGATCCGTTCGCGCCACGAGGAGATCGAAGTCGCCGTACTCGGAAGTGGTGGTTCTTCCTATCGGGTCCGTGTGTGCGATGCACTTGCCTTCCCCGTCGAATGTCCAGCTCTGCTTGCTGCCGTCCGGCATAACCTGGCACGCCAGCTGCCCCTCCACCGTCCACTCAAAATGGGTGGTCGCGCCAACCGCATCGGTAATGGTTACTTTCCGGCCGAAAGCATCCCGTTGGAACCGGTTGACGGCACCCAGCGGGTCGGTGATTTCTATGGAGAGCCCTGCTCTGTTGCATGTCATGGCCGAGGATTGCCCCATGGCGTCAGTGACTGACGCGAGGTGACCCTGCTCATCGTACGAGAAACGCGTTGTAGCCCCCGATGGATCGGTGACGGACGTGCGGTTGCCTTGCTCATCGAACGTCTGATGCGTTATCAACCCGGCCGCATCAGTGATGCGCACTGGCAGCCCCAGCTCGTCGTACTCCGCTCTCGAGTGGCGTCCGTCCGGTCGCTGCACCACGGTCAGCCAACCGTTCTCGTCGTATGTGAAGCGACTGGCGTGGCCCAGCGGGTCTGTGACGGACAGGAGCCGGTGGTAGCGGTCGTGCTCGTAGCGGGTGACCGCGCCCAAGGCGTCGATCTCGGCGACGACCTGGGAGCGGTTGTTGATCACGTATCGCTTGGTGTGGCCGAGGCCGTCGGTCATGGACGTCATGCGCAGGCCGGTGTCGGGGTCGGTGTCGTCCCAGGTGAAGTGGGCTTCGAGGTGTCCGTTGGTGCCTGTCTGGTACACGCAGCGGTCGTGTTCGTCGTAGACGTACTCGTAGCGGCTGCCGTTGGTGTCCGTCCATGAGGTGATGCGGCCCTGTTCGTCGCAGCCGAAGCGCAGGGGCTTGCCTGAGGAGTTGGTGACTTCGGTGAGGTGGCCGTCGGTGTAGCCGTAGTGGAGGATTTCCTGGTCGGTGCCGTCCGGTGCGGCGCCCGCAAGGTGGAGGGCGGTGATTCTGCCGTCGTTCGTGGTGAGTTTCAGGTGGTAGCCGCCGTGGTGCACGATCGACGTCGGGGCGCCTGTCTCGTCGTACTCGAAGGTGATCCAGCGGTTGTTGCGGTCGTCGATCTGGGCCAGGAGTGCCAGCTCGCCGCCTGGTTGGTCGACGAAGTGCCGGACGTGGCCGGTTTCCGGGTCGGTGATGGTGTAGCCGTCGTCCACCCGGTCCAAGGGCCAGCGTCGGCCGTGCGTGGGCATGACGGGAACGCCTGGCGCGGGGTGCGGGTAGGCAAGCAGGCTGCCCTCGTTGCAGCTGAACACCACGCCTTCGGCGTCGATCTCCAGGCGCTGGTCGACTGTGCTCGACCAGCCGGATCCGAACCAGCGGCCGGCCCGGTACGAGGAGTCGAAGACGCGCTCGAAGACCAGGGGCAGAGACCCCGGGAGCACGATGTCCGTCTGCGGGAGCAGCATGCGTCCGGTTGCGACGTCGATGGGGTCTCCGGCGCATTTGACGTTGCTGCATTGGTTGGAGTTGGGGTCGGGGTTCTGTTCGTGTCCGTGCCGGTTCCTGCCTTTTCGGCGTTCGAGGAGGTCCTTCATCCCGGCTCGTAGGCCGCCCTTGGTCAGGCCGCCGCCCTTGGTGCCGATCATTTCGGGTACGAGGCGGCCGATGAATTCGGAGGGGTCGCCCTTGGCTGATTCCCAGGCGGTCTTGAGGGCCCGGTCGGGGTTGGCTGCGGTGGAGACGAGGCCGGCGAGTGTGGTGTGGACGCCCTTGTAGTAGTCGGCCGGGTGGGTCAGGTTGTACGGGTCCATGGGGTTGACCGAGCGGGTGAAGTTGACCAGCCCCGCGCCGCCCTTGATGATCCCGCCGCTGAAGTGGGCGAGTTCGATGCCCTGTCCCAGGGCGTGGTCGTAGGCCTCCCGCTTGAGGCGGTCCAGGCCAGTGGGTTCCTTCGGCGCGTGTGCCATCGCTGCGGTGACCGCGCCCTTGGCCGTCTCGGCCGCCTCGTTGCGCGTCTGCCGCGCAAGCTGCAGGATCTCCTGCGCAAGCTGCCGCTTGGCCAGCCCCGGATCGGAGAACTTCCCCGGATGCGGCAGCGGATGATCGGTGTTGCGGACCGCGTTGTACGCCGCCGCCTTCTGCTGGAACTCAGCAGCGGCCGTCTCGTAGTCCTGCTTGCCCTCCTTGTGCAGGGCGATGGCCTCCCGGGCCTTGCCCTGAGCACCGGTCACCGTCCGCGCATACGTCTCCAGCGCCCTGGCCGCGTCCTCGAACGCATCCGCCGCACGCAGCCAGTCGGTCGGCAGGGTCTCGAAATACCTCCGGAACGTGTCGGCGACCTCCCCCTTCCAGTGGCCGGAGTCGAGCTTCTTCATCCCACCGCCGACGAGATCGAACGCCCGCTGGAAGTCGCGGAGGTTCTTCACCGTGGCAGCGATCTTCTCCGGCCTGCCATGGATCAGCTCGTCCGCTTCCTCACTCTGCCCGAGCTGCTTCTCACCGACCTCCGCCCCCAGCGAGGACGCGGTCTCATCCCCCCAGTCCTCGACCCCGTCGGCCCAGCCGTGCGCCCCGACCTTGTCCAGGCCCGCACCCAGCATGTCGGTACCGGTGTCAATGGCCTCGCCGGCTAACTCCTTGCCCTTGTCGAGCAGATGACCGGCCCCGTCGACCAGCCCGTCCCCGAGCCTCCCCCAGTCCACCATCAGTCCCCCTGCCCCCGCTCCGACCGCTCGGCCTCAGCAACCGCCTCCCGCAACGCCGGATCCACCGTCCAGGCGTTCCCCGTGGGATCCGGCCCCCCGATCCCCACCTCGGCACCGGTGTCCCGCCACAGCTGATCCACCTCCTCCGTCGCCCTCAGCGCCGACTCCCCACTGAAGTCCGGGTTGTCGTACATCGTCTGGCTCCGGACCGTGTCCCAGCTCATCTCCTTGACCTCGTCCTCGGACAGGTGCGGATTCCCGTTCAGCGAATTCACACCGATCTTGAACGAGTCCTTGACGTACTGCTCATGCTCCGCGAACGAACCCGCCGACAACCCGACCCCCACGGCGAACTTGTTGCCCTTCTGCGTCAACGCCCGCACACCCCACTCCCAGCGATCACAGAACGTCTCGAACGCCGCCGCGAGCCCGCCATGCCCCAACTCCAGCCCCGACAAGCCGAGATCCGAGAAACCACGGCCCGCCCAGGCCTCACCGACCATCCCGAGATCCTTCAGCTCGGCATGCGCCAGATCGATCCCCTTCGCAATCGCGGCCAACGCCTCAGGCGGCACACGAAGATCAGACCCGTCCCCGCTCACTCCACACCCCCGAGGTCCACCGCCACCGAATCCGGCACGATCCCCGCAACCGGCGGGAACAACATCCCGTCCTCACTGCCCGCATCCAGCGCCACCCCCGCAGGCCCCGGCAACATCGGCACCATCACATCCAGCAACCGCGCACCCAACACCGTCCGGTACACCCACTCCCGCGCCGCATCCCCCCGAGCCCACGCAAACCGGGCCAGCGCCTCCTCGTCCGAGAACGCACAGATCCACCGGACCCCGCCCTGCTCCGCCGACCACAGATCCCCCGAACCATCCAGCGGCACCAACACCGCCGTACGCCGGAACTCCCCCAGCAAAACAGCAAACTCACGCCGAGCCGCCGCCGTCGGATCGCCGTCCGGCTCCATCGCACGGGCCGGTGCCGGTTCCTCAATCACCATGGAAGGCGCCGTGGCAGCAGGCCAGGCGTCCAAGTCGGCGATCTTCGAACGCCGGGCAGGCGGCTCTGTTATGTCATCCCCGTTATCGAACACGCGCCGAATGCTGTCACGGCACGCTTTCCAATAGCAACGGACAAAAATGGCCAGCCAGCCATGGTCCGGAACCGGCCCAGCTCCACGCACATACGGGTGGGCCCGCACACACCCATCGGAAACGCTCCGCTGAGCCCCTGAGTCCTCGTTCGCTCCAGAACCGGGCAGAGAGTGACGCACCAGAGGCCGATAACGTCCCCACCATCCTGCCCGTCCCCGGTGGCCTGATTCCGAAAGATCCCGGCAATCCGGCCGCGGTCCTGGGGAACCTCGACGACGGCTTCATGCCAAGACTGAGGATGTCCTCTGAGCTCTTCCGCGACGGCCACGAACCCGCCTACGCCCATGACACAGCTCACTGGCTCCCGGAGCAGTCCCGCCGAGGCCCACGCCTCGCGTCGCCGTTCGGCGCCCTGACCGTCGGGAATCCGATCGGCGCGCGGACCCCGGACAGGGTGAGCGTGGCCAGCAGTGTGCCGTCGTCAAGACCGTGGGCCGAGCCGAGGATCTGGGCGGCGAAGGCAGGCAGCAAGACACGGCCGGAACGGCGGGAAGCGCGCGGAGCGACGCACGCCCCGGCCAGCAGGCTGTGCGTGGTGGCGGGGCACGGCCCGGGCGTCGCGCGAGCCCATCGGCCCGTACCCCGGCGGCCCAGTCCGCCAGCGGAGGAACCGACGCGGTGAGCTCGTCAAGGGGGCGTGCGCCCGCTCCCACGCGGCTTCCTCCTCGCGCCGGGCCCGATGGGCCGTCCTGTGAACAGGCGCGCCATGAGTCGTCCCCGTGGTCGTGTGGAATCGAAGGACGGGTCGGGGTTGCCGCGCTGCCGGCATTCCGGTGGGCCGTCAGCCGGTCACCGTGATGGCGGAGAGCACGTGGGTCTCCGTGACCAGCCAGCGCCCGGCGAAGGACTGCAGTTCCCTGCCGCCGACCCACGGGCCGGGAACCCTCAGTCCGGCCTGAAAGGTCTGTCTCCCGGGCTCGAATGTCAGCTCTACGTCCTCCCATTCGAGCCACCTCCCCGTCAGCGGGAACCAGGTCTTGTAGACGCTCTCCTTGGCCGTGAAGGTGAGCCGGTCCCAGTGCACGTCCGGGCGGTCCCGTCCGAGCTCGGTGACCCTGGCCCGCTCGGACGGCAACGTGATGCGCTCCAGCAGTCCTTCCGACAGAGGTTCATGGGGTTCGGCGTCGATCCCGACCGATGCGATGTCCCGGCTCCTGGCCAGAGCGGCGCCGCGGAATCCGGGGCAGTGGGTCATGCTGCCGACGGTCCCGTCGGGCCACTGCGGGGCACCACGCTCCCCCGGCAGGACGGGGCGCGGCGCCAGACCGAGTCCGGCCATCGCCACCCTGGCGCAGTGCCGCACCGTGGTGAACTCCTGGCGCCGTCCGTCCAGCGCCCGGGCGATCACCGCGGACTCCTCGGGGAAGAGGGTCGCGCAGGCGGGATCCTCGTACGCCACGGCACTGACCACCTCGGCCGGCAGGATTCGGTCGATCACAGGGCCCGCCGCCGGAAGCGCCGGGCCGCGGCGGCGGTCACCGCCACGTGGAACACCACGGAGACGGCGCAGACCGCGGCAAGGCCGGCCCCCTCGCGGATCTCGAACGCCCGGTACGTCCAGTAGCCGGGCAGCACCCCGAGCACCCGGCCCCACGCTCCGGGAAGTGCGCTGCTCGCGGCCGGAACGGCGGCCAGGAAGAACAGTCCCTTGAACACCGTCAGGCCCTCGATCTTGTTGTCGGCCATGGACACGGTGATCAGCGTCCCGAGCGGCCCGCCGAGCGCGCACAGCGCACCGAGCAGCAGCACGACGGGCGGGGAATAGGACACCAGCCCCGAGCCCCGGATGACGAGCAGGGCGAAGAGCAGTCCGAGGACGGCAACGGTCACGAGCCGGTAGGCGAGGAAGCGCCAGGCCGCGATGGGCAGCACCCGGAAGGCCGTCGTCAGGTCCTGGTCCCGCTCGTCGAGCATGATGAAGGACATCATCAGCGCGGGCAGAAGGCCCGACACCGCGCAGAACAGGGCCAGCATCGCCGGCCGGTAGTCGGCGGCGCCGGGCACCTGACGCTCCAGCAGCGGGACACCGAAGCGCAGCACGGCCACCAGCAGGAGGGGCACTCCCAGCAGCACGGCCACGGTCCGGTCACGGACGATGTTGCGCAGGTCGTTGGCCCACACGGCTCGTGCGGCCCTCATCGCGCCCTCCCCTGGCCCCGTACCGAGGTCTCGAACGCCCGTCGGGCCCATTGGAAGGCGGCTGCCACCGCGCAGCTCAGGTACGCCACCGCGTAGACCGCCTCCCAGCCCGGCCGCGAGGCGAAGGCCGCTTGCAGCAGGACCAGTGAGGCCTGCGTGGGGATCAGGTAGTGCAGCCAGGAATCCACCATTCCGAAGAGGTCGAGCAGGGGCAGGTTCATCGGTACCAGGAACAGCGGCACCAGCAGCAGGTACTCGTTGAGGGTGCGGGCCCGCGACACCCCCGCCAGCCCGATGAAGACGAACAGGAGGGAGGTGAGGGTGAGGGAGGCGACCAGCGGGACGATGCCGGTCCGCGACCCTCCGCCGGCGAGCGCCATCGCCGTGCCGCACGGCACGGCGATGAGGGTGAGCGATACGGCCTTCGACCAGAGGTACTGCTCGGTGGACAGCGGGGTGACCAGCACGGCCTGGAGGGTGCCGCTGCCGCGCTCGAAGAGGACCAGCACCCCCACGAAGAGGAAGCCGATCATGGTCGGGTCGGAGAAGAGGATCGAGACCAGCAGCTCGTCCGATCTCCCCGCCCCGAGGACGCGGAGGGCCACCGCGTAGAGCGCGGTCACCAGGGCCGCCACCGTGACGATGTGGTAGCGGAGTTGGAGGCGCAGGTCCCAGCCGACGGCTCGGACCAGCACCTGGAGGGTCCGGCGCCCGGTCGGGGCGCCGGAACCGGCGCGCGTGCTCACATCAGCCTCCTGCCGGTGGCCTCGACGAAGACGTCCTCCAGAGTCGGCTCCTGGGAGTGGACGGACACCAGCCGGCGGCTGCGCAGCAGTTCCAGGAATTCCTGGTCCTCCCCCAGCGAATCGAGCGGGAACTCCCGCGAGCCGGTCGTGTCCCCCTCCTCGTACTCGACCGTCAGCCGACGGCGGGCGCCCTCGGCGCAGAGCTCCTTCGGGGAGCCGGTGAGCCGGATCTCGCCGTCCACCAGGAAGGCCACCCGGTCGCAGAGTTCGGCTGCGTCGTGCATGTTGTGGGTGGTGAGGAAGACGGTCTTGCCGCGTGCTTTCTCCTGGAGCACCAGGTCCTTGAGGAGCCGGGCGTTGACCGGATCGAGGCCGCTGGTGGGCTCGTCCAGGAAGAGCACCTGCGGGTCGTGCAGGACGGCTCGGACGAAGCAGAGCCGCATCTTCATCCCCTTGGAGAACTGGTCGATGCGGTGGTCGGCGTATTCCTCCAGACCGACCTTGGCGAGCAGCGCCCGCGGGTCGGCCGTCGCGCCGTAGAACGAGGCGAAGAAGCGCAGGTTCTCCAGTGCGGTCAGCTTCATGAAGTGGTTCGGCAGCTCGAAGCCGACGCCGATCCGCTCGTAGTATTCCGGTCCCTGCTCGCGCAGTTCGCGCCCCATGACCCGGACCTGACCGGTGTACGGCTTGAGAAGGCGGATCAGGATCTTCTGGGTGGTGCTCTTGCCCGCACCGCTCGGGCCCAGAAAACCGAACACTTCGCCGGGGCCGACCTGGAAGTTCAGGTCCTGGAGGGCGGCGGAGCCGGACGCGTAGCGGTAGGAGAGTCCCTCGACCTCGATCACCGGGCCTCCCCGGAGACAGCAGTGATCACGCAGTGCGCGTGGTCGGAGAGGTCCGCCCCCAAAAGGCCGTGGACCTCGGTCTGCTCGAACCCGGCCAGGCTCAGGGCGTCGAGCCAGTCGGCGGCCGGGAGCACGGTGGCCGGGGTCCTCGCGGTCAGCGTGTGGAAGTCCAGCGACCGGGTGGCCTCGTTGATGACGAGGGTGCCGCCCGGCTTGAGCAGGCGGCGGCACTGTTCCAGGACGTCCTCATTCGGCGCTCCCCCGTCCAGGGCCTGGCCGATGACCACCAGGTCCAGGGTGTGGGGCTCGAATCCCTGGGTGTCCGGCCGCTTCTCCACGGCATACGGGGCGAATTCGGCGAAGGGGTACTCGGCGGCGAACAGGCGCCGGGCCTCGCGCACGGCCTCCGCGCGGCTGTCGGTCTGGAAGTACCTGACCCGGTCGGCGTGGGCCTTGAGCGCCCGCAGGGCCGGCTCGGTCAGCGAGCGCGACCCGGTACCGGTCTCCAGGACCTGCACGGTCGAGTAGCGGAAGCGGCGGGCCGATCGGCCGACCCTCTCCTCGATCAGCTCGGCGGTCACCCGGTCGCAGTAGGCGCCCAGCGGGCTGCCGAGCCCGCGGGCCCCGGCGGGCTGGTGGGCGTACGGGCGCAGGAGGTCCCCGGTGTCACGGTGCCCGGCCAGGATGTCCGGGAGAGCGGCCTGGCTCTCGGTCAGCAGGGTGATGTGACCGGCAAGACCGGGGTGTTCGGCGGTGAGCCGGTCCACCTCGGCCTTGATGCCGGCCTCCCCGTCGGGGAAGGCCGCTCCGGCGAGCTCGGCGTTCACGGTGACCTGCTCGTCGTCGGCGGCCAGCAGGCCCTCTCGGGTGAGGATGTCCAGGTCGGCCCGGAAGAGGGCCTCGTGCTCGGGCCGGACGTCGAGCTTCCCGGACAGCGCCGCCCGGGTGATGCTCTCCCCGGCGGCCGGCAGCGCGCCCGTGGCCAGCAGCCGGTCGGCGAGCAGCCTGCGGCCGAAGCCGGTCACCTGCTCCAGGGCGTCCTCGAAGCGGGACTGCTCGGCGCGGTTGATCGCCGGCTGCTCCTTGAGTGCCTGCTCGATCTGGCGGAGCGCGACGCTCAGGGTGGGCTCTTCCAGCATGTTGAGGTGGTCGCTGTCGAGTTCGGTCACCCGGAACTCACCCGCGATCAGCTCCCGCCACGGGGTGAGGTAGTCGTACCCGTCGAGGATCTGGGTACGCCGCCAGTAGATCTCGCTCGCCTGGCCGGTGAAGCCGTCACCCGCCTTGAAGAAGGTCACGTCGGAGGCGGTGTAGGGACGCATCTCGTACGTCTGGTAGAGGCCCGCGGAGTGCTCGGCGCAGATCAGGCCGCCGCGCAGGTACAGGTAGATGTCGTCGGCGGAGATGGGCCTGCCGCTCCTCTCCTTGGCAAGCCTGGCCAGCTCCATCAGCTGCAGGCTGCGCGGCAGATGGGCCACGTCCTCCTTGCCGATGGCGAGTTCCGGGTTCTCCTTCAGGTCGAGGAAGTAGTTGGTCATGTAGAACTGCATGAAGTCGTCGTCGTACCTGTCGTTGTGACGGTCGAACACCTCCTGGGTGGCCGGGTACGTGTCGAACATGATCAGGTGGCGGATCTCCTCCCCCTGCTCCTCCAGGCGGCGAGCCATCTCCATCGCCACCAGGCCGCCGAACGAGTAGCCGCCGAGGACGTACGGGCCTTCGGGCTGCACCATCCGGACACACGCGATGTAGTGGTCGACCATCTCGTCGAGCATCTGCGGCATCGAGTGCCCGTCGGTACCGCGGGTCTGGAACGCGTAGAACGGGTACTCGGGACCGAGCGCCCGGGCGAGGTTCGCCACCGAGGCGGCGTAACCGGCGGCGCCGGGGACCCAGAAGGAGGGCTGCCGTGAACCGCCGGCGTTCAGCGGAATGATCTCGGCGGGCAGCCGCGGCTGCGCGACGGCCCTGGCGGGCGGGGTGGCAGCCGAGATCGGGGGCGGCGTCGCCGGCCCGCGGCCGGGCCGGGGGAACTCCGCACCGATGAACTCGGCGAGGGAGCGCAGGGTCGGGTACTCCACCAGAGCCGAGAAGGGCACCTGGCTGCCGAAGCGGTCCTGCACCGACTGCATGATGCCCACGCTGAGCAGGGAGTCGACGCCCATCTCGCGGAACGTGCGGTCCCCGTCCATCTCGGCGGCGGACAGCTTGAGCTGCTCGACCAGGAGCTCGCGGAGCTCGTCCTCGATGGAGGCGTCGGCGGGTACGGCCGCCTGGGCGTCGGCGGGCACGGTGGCCCGTACGGGTGCGGACACGGCAGCCGGCTCGACGGCGGCTTCCGCGGTGGGTGCGGGGGCCGCGGCACCAGGCACGGCGGCCCGTGCGGCGCCGGCCTTGGCGGCCGGCGCGTTGAACCAGTAGCGCTTGCTCTCGAACGGGTACGTCGGCAGGGCGGTCCGCAGCGGGACGCCGGGTGCCGCGGCCGGGCGGAGAGCCGCCCAGTCCACGTCCCCGCCGAGGACCCACTCCTGGGCCGGCAAAACGGGCTCGGCCGCCTCGGATTCCGCAGGACGGCGCCGCTGGACGCGGTCCCGGAACACCTGGGGGTGGCTCAGGTCGCCGCGGGCCACCTCGGCCAGCCGCTCGCTCAGTACGCCGAAGCCGGACGCGACCACGGCCAGCCGCTCGTCGAACGCCTCACGGCCCTCCTGCAGGGTGAAGGCCACCGTGTCGATGCCGGGCCGCGTGTCCGGCGCGGCCTCCCATGCCGTCAGCCGCTCCAGGAAGCGCGTCACCGTCCGGTCGAGCGCCGCGGCGTTCCGTGCCGAGAAGACGAACACGCGGTCGCCCTCCGGCACGGAGCCGGCCGGGGCGGCCTCGTCGGCCCGGTACTCCTCCAGCAGGACGTGCGCGTTGACACCGCCGAATCCGAAGGCGTTCACCCCGGCCCGCAGCGGCAGTTCGCGGCCGCTCCCGTCCACGGTCCGCTGCCACGGAACGGTGTCCGCGACGACGTGGAAGGGGCTGCGGTCCAGGTCGACGTACGGGTTGAGCTCGTCGAAGTGCGCCATGCCCGGGAGGGTCCGGTGCTTCAGGGCGAGGACCACCTTCAGCAGTCCGGCCATGCCGGAGGCCGGTTCCAGGTGTCCGAGGTTGGTCTTCACCGATCCGATGCCGCAGTGCGGTCCGGTGGCCGGCTTGCCGCCCCGCGCCCGGGCCAGCTTGCGGAACGCGGACTTGATGCCGTTCACCTCGACCGGGTCGCCCAGCTCCGTACCGGTGCCGTGCAGCTCCAGGTAGCCGATGCTCTCCGGGCTCACCCCGGCCTCCTCGACCGCGGTGCGCAGCAGCGCCGCCTGAGCCTCGGAGTTGGGGGCGGTGAGCGAGGCGGCGCGTCCGCCGTGGTTGACGGCGGTCCCACGGATGACCGCGCAGATCCGGTCGCCGTCCGCGACGGCCCGGCTCAGCGGCTTGAGGAGCACGACGCCCAGGCCCTCGCCCTTGGCGAAGCCGTTCGCGCCGCGGTCCAGGGTGCGGGTGCGGCCGTCAGGCGAGAGGACGCCCATCGCGGCGTCCGCGACCGCGGAGTGCGGGGCCAGGTTGAGCCCGATTCCGCCGGCGATGGCCAGCGTGCTCTCGCCGCTGCGCAGCGACCGTACGGCCCGGTGGATGGCGACCAGCGAGCTGGAGCAGGCGGTGTTCACCGGCTCGCTCGGGCCGCGCAGGTCGAGCAGGTACGAGATCCGGTTGACGGCGATCGCGTGCTCGTTGCCCAGAGCCACCTGGACGTTGAGCAGGCCGGCCTCGTGCAGCAGGTGCTGGTAGTCGCTGAACTGGATTCCGGCGAACAGTCCGACGTCCTTGCCGGCGAACTCCGAAGCCCGGTAGCCGGCGTCCTCGATCGCCTCCCAGGCCGCCTGCAGCAGCAACCGCTGCTGCGGGTCCATCAGTTCGGCCTCCACCGGGGAGATCCCGAAGAACAGGGGGTCGAACCGGTCGGCGTCATCGATGAAGGCACCCCAGCGAAGCCCACGGCGGTACTCCGGAGACAGGTCCGCGCCCTGCTCACGCCAGTCCCAGCGGTCGGCCGGCACCTCGGTGACGAGGTTGCGCCGCTCACGCAGGTTGTCCCAGAACGCGGCGAGATCCGGCGATCCGGGGAAGCGGCCGCTCATACCGATGATGGCGATGGGCTCCCCACTGCCCTCACCGGCGGCCCCCGCCGCCAGGATGGACGCCGGGGCAGGTCCCGGTGCGGGCACGACGGCCGCGGGCGCGGGAGCGGACACGGACCCGGTGGCGGGCGCCGGGCTCGGGGCGGACGCGGCGGGCGCGGGCGGCGCGGCGGGCGGGGCCGTCATCAGGGTCCGGACGGTCGCCTCGATCTCGTCTCCGTACTCGTCCAGCAGCCAGTCGACGGCGCCGTCGATGCCGGTGCGCTCGAAGAGGACGGCAGGGGAGAAGGAGACCCGGAAGCGGTCGGCGATCGTGTCGGCGAGGCTCTTGAGCGACATCGATTCGAAGCCGAACTCGCCCAGGGCGGTGCCCGGTTCGAGCCGGGCCGGGTCGATTCCGATCGCCGGGGCCGCGAGGGCGACAAGGTCCCGTACCAGCCAGGAACGGATGTCCGCGACGGGGGCTGCGGAAGGGGTGGGCGTCATGGAGGGTTTCGGTTCCTCGGTTTCGGGGCGCCGCGCCGGGGGCTGCGGCAGGGAACGTGCGGGCTCCAGCCAGTGGCGATCGCGGGCGAAGGGGTAGCCGGGGAGGCTGATCCGGTGCCGGACGGCCCCGGCGTGGAGGCCGTGCCAGTCGATCTCCGCACCCTCCGTCCAGAGCCGGGCCAGGCTCTCGGGGCTCTCGGTCCCCTTGGCGGCGGGTGACGGGGTGGTGGTAGTGCGGGTCCCGAGGTGGAGGGGACCTTCGGGCTCTTCACCGGCGGCGAAGGCCCTCAGCCGTTCGACGGCCGCGTCGAGGCTCTCGACGACGAAGGCCAGCCGCTCGGGCATCGCCTCCCGTCCCGTCTGGAGGGTGTACGCGACATCCGCCAGCCGGGGCCGCCGCTCACCTGTCGGACCGACGTGCGGCGAAAGGTCGTCGCCCTGGCGGTCGATCAGCCACGCGGCGAGCTCGGCGACGCTGTCCACCGCGTCGGGCAACTCGTCCGAGCCCACCCGGTGGCTCTGCGCGATCGCGGTGCCGAGGGCGGCGCGGGCCACCTCGTCCATGCCGCTCTCGCGCAGCGAGTCGTCGGGGAGCAGATCGCCGTCGCGCAGCCCGAGCAGGCCGCGTACCCGGCCCAGCAGATCGGTCACCAGCCGGTCGCCCGCCGCGTCGGCGCCGGGGGCGCCCCCGGTCGAGTCCAGGTACACCGCCAGCCGCGCGGCCGCCTCCCGCAGTCGCTCCGGGGTCTTTGCGGAGACCACCAGGACCTGCGGTCCCAGTGGGTCGTCGGCCGGCTGGGGGGCCGGGTGCTCGGCCAGCACCAGGTGGGCATTGGCGCCGCCCGCGCCGAAGGAGCTGATGCCCGCGATCCGGCGGCCGGGCCCGGAGGGGGGCAGCTCCCACGCGGTCAGCTCGCGCTGTACGTGGAACGGCGAGCCGTCCAGGTCCAGGTGGGGGTTGAGCGGCTCGGAGTGCAGCGACGGCACGAGGGTCCGGTGGCGCAGCTGGAGGATGACCTTGGTGACGGCGGCGATGCCCGCCGCCGACTCCAGGTGGCCGATCGCCGACTTGACCGATCCGATGGGTATCCGGCCCGATCCGGTGGGCCGTTCTCCGAAGGCGTCGGTCAGGGCGGCCACCTCGATCGGGTCCCCGAGCGCGGTACCGGTGCCGTGCGCCTCCACGTAGCCGATGTCGGAGGGGTTGGTGCCGGACCCGCGCAGGGCCTCTGCGATGACGGAGGTCTGCGCCTTCGGGTTGGGCACGGTGTAGCCGTTGGTCTTGCCGCCGTGGTTGATCGCGCCGGCGCGGATCACCGCGTGCACCGTGTCGCCGTCGGCCAGCGCGGCGGCGAGCGGCTTGAGCAGCAGCGCGCCGACTCCCTCACCCGGAACGTAGCCGTCGCCGTCGGCACCGAAGCTGCGGCAGCGTCCGTCGGACGCGGCGAACCGGGTGAGGCTGAGCTGACGGTACTTGTTCGGGTGCAGGCTGAGGTTGACCCCGCCGGCCACCGCGGTCGTGGACTCGCCGCGCCGCAGGCTCTCGCATGCGAGGTGGATGGCGGTCAGCGAGGACGAGCACATGGTGTCCAGCGCGATGCTGGGCCCCTGGAAGCCGAAGAAGTACGAGGCGCGGTTGGCGATCGAGGCGTACGAGGAGACCGGCATCCGACCGTCCTCGGCCGCGCCGAGGAGCTGGTACTCCCCGTACATCACGCCCACGAAGACCCCGGTACGGCCACCGCGCAGCGTGGCGCGGGTGTAGCCGGCGTCCTCCAGCACGTGCCAGACGGTCTGCAGGAACAGTCGCTCCTGCGGGTCCATCATGTCCGCTTCACGGGGCGCGATGTTGAAGAACAGCGGGTCGAACTTGTCGATGTCCTTGAGGAATCCGCCCCACTTGGAGTAACTGAGGCCCGCGCCGCCCTCGGGGTCGTAGAAGCCGTCGAGCGGCCAGCGGTCGGCCGGGATCTCGGAGACGCAGTCACGTCCTCCGCTGAGGTTGCGCCAGAACTCGTCCAGGTTCTCGGCCATCGGATAGCGGCCGCTGACGCCGATCACGGCGATGTCGTCCGTGCGGTGTCCAGCCGGCGGAGCCGTGGCGGCCGGCGTGGGTGTGCCGGCCCGGGTGGGTGTGGTGGTGGCCTGCGGAGCCGTGGCGGTCTGCGCGGCCGGTTCGGCGGGCTCGTTCGGCAGCCGGCGGCGCAGGGCCTCGCCGTGCCGCTCGGCGAAGTACCCCGCCAGCTCGTCGAGGCTCTGGTACTGGAAGAAGAGGGTCTTGGGCAGCGCTCCGAACTCGTCCTCAAGGCGGGCGGAGAGCCGCATCACCAGGACCGAGTCGATGCCGAAGTCCTCGAAGGGCGCGGCGGGGTCGATCCGGTCCGCGGGCAGCCGCAGTTCCTCCGCGAGGAGCTGCCTCAATACGCTGACGGCCGGCGCGCGCAGTTCGTCGCAGCCGCCGGCCGGGCCGTCCGGGGCGGCCGCGTCGCGGCTCCCCCGCCGGAGTGCGGCGCGTATCTCGGCGGGCCGCCCCTTGACCAGGAGCAGGCGCGGCTCACCGAGGGTCAGGGCCTCGTCGAAGGCTGCCAGGCCCTCGTCCGCGGTCAGGGCCGCGACCGCGCGCCCCGTGGCGCTGCGCTCCGCTTCCACAGCGGCTCCCATGCCGCCGGCCCAGGCCGGCCAGCCGATCGAGACCGTGGCGCCGCGACGGAGTCCCCCGGCACGGAGGTTCTCGCGGACCGCTGCCAGCTCGTCGAGGAAGGCGTTGGCGTAGGCGTAGTCGGCCTGGCCGATGTTGCCCAGGGAACCGACCACCGACGAGCAGAAGACCATGAAGTCCAGCGGGTCCTCGCGGGTCAGCCGGTCGAGCAGGACGGCGCCGTCCACCTTCGGCGCGAGCACTTCGCGTGCCGTCTCGGGGGTCTTGCGGATCAGGAACGAGTCGCGCACCGCACCGGCCGCGTGGATGACACCGTGCAGCCCGCCGAAGCGGCTCCGGGTCTCGGCGAGCACCCGCTCCAGCGCAACCGGATCGGTGACGTCGGCACGCATGTGGACGACCGCCGCCCCGCCGGAGCCGGTCTCCCGCAGTTCGGCGGCGAGCTCGGGGCCGGGTTCGGAGCGGCCGACCAGGACCACGTTGGCCTGACGGGACGCCAGGTGCCGGGCCAGCGTGCGGCCGAGGTGGCCCGCACCGCCGGTCACCAGGTAGGTGCCGCCCGCGCGGACCACGGGTGTAATCGCCGGGGAACCGGTGGAGGCGATCTCCTCGAACTCCCGGCTCTCGGCGGTGCCGTCCGGACGCAGTCGCAGCTCCACCGGCTCGTCGGCGAAGGAAGCCGCCAGCAGCAGGTTCCAGGCCGGGGACCGGCCGTCGGTCAGGTCGGTGCCGGCCGGAAGGCCGATCGTCCGGATGCGCAGGTCCGGGTTCTCCAGGCGGGCGGTGCGGGCGAAGGCGCCGAGCGCGGCCCACTGCGGCAGGGCCGTCGCCCCGTCGACCGGGTGGGCGATCCGGATGGTGGCCGGGCCGTGTCCCCGCTCCTCGCCGAGTGCGCGGACCAGTGCCAGCAGGGCATGGAAATTCCGGTCCGTTTCGGGCGCGCCCCCGTCGTGGACGGACCGGCCCGCTCCCCAGAGCATCAGGATCGTACGGGGGGTCCCGCTCGGCCGAAGCGCCGTGAGGAGGCGGCGGTAGTCCTGCACCGAGGACGGATCGACGGCGAAGTTCCGGTCGTCCACCTGGTGGAACTCCCCGGCGGGCGTGGCGAGCACCACCGTGTCGCCGGGATGCTCGGTCCGCAGGGTGGCGGCCGCCCGCCCGTCCAGGTCGAGGACGAGGACCGGGCCCGGCTCGGTGGCCCGCGCCGGGATCTCGGCCGCCCGCCACACCGGGCGATGGCGGAGCAGTTCGGCGGCCGGCGCGGCGGGTGCCGTCGCCGCGACCGTCAGTCCGCGGAGCGAGGCCAGCGGCCGGTCTGCCTCGTCCGCCAGCCGGATGCCGATGGTCCCGTCGTCCGTGTGGACGAGGTGTGCGTGACACGGCGAGACCAGGGGGGCGTGCAGGACGACCTCGTCGAGCGCGAACGGAACGCGGCGCCCGCCGGTTCCGTCCTCGTCGAGGCCGATCAGCGACTGCAGCGCGCCGTCGAAGAGGGCCGGGTGGATGCCGTAGCCGGACAGGTCCGCAGCGAGTTCCGGGGTGAGCCGGAGCCGGCTGAGCACCTGCCGTGCGTTGCTGCGCAGCTCGCTGACCACCCGGAAGCCCGGTCCGTATGTGAAGCCCATCGCTTCGAAGCGGCGGTAGCACTCCTCGCCGGTGACGACCCGGGTGAGCGAGCCGGACAGGGTGCCCGGGTTCGCGGAGACGGGTTCGGCCGGCTGGTGGGCGGTGGGGCCGAAGTGCAGCGTGCCGGTGGCGCCGGGCGCCGCGTCCGGATCACCGTGCACGCGGATCTCGTACCGTAGCTCCGCTCCGGCGGGAACCAGCCGTACCTCCAGGCCGGCAGGTGCGTCGGCCGGCAGCGGGCGGTGCCAGGTGACCCCGGAGATCCGGGCCACCGCGCCCCGTCCGGCGAGCGAGCCCGCGGTCCTGGCCATCTCCAGCGAGACCATGCCGGCCAGGACGGCCTTGCCCTCGATGACGTGGTCGGCCACCAGGAAGCCGTCCGCGGCGAGCCGGAACCGGAAGCGCAGCTCGCCGTCCGGGCCGTCGGCCAGCGGCTCGGGGACCAGGGAGTCCCTCTGGCTCACCCGGTCCGCGGGGGTGGCCGCCTGCGCCGCCCCCTCCAGCCAGTAGCGGTCACGGGCGAAGGGGTAGGTGGGCAGCGGCACGCGGCGGCCGCGGCCGCCGGGGAAGAACAGGTCCACCGGGAGCGGCAGCCCGCGCTCGTACAGGCCCGCCGCCCGCTCCAGAACGGCGCGGCGCTCTCCGGCCGGGGCCAGTTCGTCCCGGAGGGACTGGAGGTTCCGCTCGTGTTCGGCGGCGCGCAGCGGGACCGGTCGCTCGCCGGGCAGGGAGCGTCGGCGCTGGATGGCCTCCCGCAGCTCGGCAGCGTCGCGGGCGGCGAAGGCCGCCCGATGGGAGAAGTGCTTGCGGCCGGCGTGCAGGGTGTAGGCGATGTCGGCGAGGGACGGCTGGTCGCCCTCCGCCCCGAGCCGGGTGTCCAGGTCGGCGAGCCGGCGGTCCAGTGCCTCGGCCGTCCTGGCGGACACCAGGACCAGATGCGCGGATCCGTCGGCGGGTGCCGTCGCCGCGACCGGCGGCTCCTCGACGACCACGTGGGCGTTGGTGCCGCTGTAGCCGAACGCGTTGAGCGCCGCCCGGCGCGGGGCGCCCTCCCGGCGGGGCCACGGGGTGCTCTCGGTGACCACGTGGAACGGCGTCCCGGCGAAGCCGATCCGCTCGTTCTCGGTCTCGAAGTGCAGGCTCGGCGGTATGAGTTCGTGCTCGAAGGCGAGCAGCGTCTTGATCAGTCCCGCCATGCCGGCGGCCTGGCCCGTGTGCCCGATGTTGGTCTTGACCGAGCCGATGGCGCAGAACTGCTTGCGGTCGGTGTACTCGGCGAAGGACCGGCTCAGGGCCTGGATCTCGATCGGGTCGCCGAGCGGGGTGCCGGTGCCGTGCGCCTCGACGAGCGAGATGGTCGACGGGTCGATGCCCGCCCGCCGGTACACCGAGAGCTGGAGCGCGGTCTGGGACTGCGCGCTGGGGGCGGTGATGCCGTTGGTCCTGCCGTCCTGGTTGGTGCCCACGCCGAGGATGACTCCGCGTACGTGGTCGCCGTCACGGATCGCCGCGTCCAGGTCCTTGAGCACGACGACGCCCACGCCGTCGCCTGGCACGAAGCCGTCGGCCGTGGCGTCGAAGGCCTTGCACAGGCCCTCGGGCGACAGCATGCCGCCCTTGCCCGCCGAGAGGTGGAAGCCCGGCCCGACGAACAGGCACACCCCGCCGGCCAGTGCCATCTCGCACTCGCCGGACTCGATCGCCCGGACCGCGAGATGGAGCGCGACCAGGGAGGAGGAGCAAGCAGTGTTCAGCGCCATGCTGGGGCCGCGCAGGTTGAGCAGGTACGAGATCCGGGCGGCCAGGATCGCGGTGTCATTGCCCAGCAGCACCTGGGCGTCCGCGTCTGCACCGGAGCGGTGCGAGTCCGTCGGGTAGTCACTGGCCGGGGAGCCCGCGAAGACCCCGCAGTTCAGGCCGGAGACGGCGTCGCCCGCGTACCCGGCGTCCTCCAGGGCGGTCCAGCAGCCCTCCAGGAAGAGCCGCTGCTGCGGGTCCGCGAGTTCGGCCTCCCGTCCGGAGAGGTTGAAGAACAGCGGGTCGAAGGCCGCCGGGTCCGCTATGAACCCGCCCCAGCGCGAGTTGGTCCTGCCCGGGACACGCGGATCGGGGTCGTAGTAGAGGTCGGCGTCCCAGCGCTCGGCAGGAACCTCCCCTACGGAGCAGACACCGTCCGCCAGGCTGCGCCAGAACTGCTCGGGCGTCTCGCCGCCGGGGAAGCGGCAGGAGAGGCCGATCACGGCGATCCTGCGGGCCGCTCCGGCGGGGGACGTCGCAGTCGGTGCGGCGGGGGCCGGGACGCCGTCAGCCGGAGCGGACGGGCCCGGCCCTGCGGACACGGCCGGAGTACCAGCCGCCGCCCCGGCGCGCAGCTCGCGCAGGCGGCGCTGTCCCTCCGCCGGCGAGATCTCCTTCGCCTCGACCAGCTGCAGGATCCGCTTCAGGTCGCTATTCACTCACTCGCTCCAGTCGGGCGTAGATCTGGTCTGCCGTCAGCTCTCCCGCGGCCAGCCGCTCCAGCAGCGCGGCCTCGGGGTCCGTGTCGGTGTCGTCGTTCTCGTCGTCGCGTGCTGCGACGGGGGTGCGGGCGGCGCCGGCGAGCGCCGGCGCGTGGTCGTCGCAGACGTGCTCGGTGAGCTCCGCCAGCGTGGGGTGGTCGAAGAGCGCCGTGGTCCTGAGGTCGGTGCCGAGCCTCGCGTTCAACGTGTTGACCAGCTCGACCAGGATGATCGAGCTGACCCCGAAGTCGATGAACGGACGGTCCGGGTCGAGTTCGGCGTCGTCCCTGCCCAGGGTTTCGGCGATGCTCGCGGCGAGGAGGTCCCGGACGGCGGCCCGGTCGGGCCCGGCCGGGGCGCCGCCGGTGGCGGCGACCGGCGGGTGCTCCGCCGCGGCGGCCCGGGGCCGCCGGTCCGCGACCAGCACGTGCTGGCCGAGGCCGTCGGCGGAGCCCTCCACCGGGGAGTGGACGGCCGTGGTGCCGAGCCCGGCCTCGGCCAGCAGCCGCTGCCAGGTCG
The DNA here is from genome assembly GCF_042890955.1 of Streptomyces sp. NPDC001933. NCBI lineage: Bacteria > Bacillati > Actinomycetota > Actinomycetes > Kitasatosporales > Streptomycetaceae > Streptomyces > Streptomyces sp. NPDC001933. The sequence goes on from NZ_JBIASS010000002.1 coordinate 506,037, forward strand.
GCACGTCCGCGAGCGGGGAGCCCGGAATGCGCAGCGCCCCGTCCTCGCGGAGCCACCAGCCTTCCAGCAGGCCGAAGGTGAGCGTGGTGAACGGCGTGAACCCGGTGGTCTCGCTCAGCACCAGCCGGCCGTGCTCGCCGAGCAGCAGCGCGACGTGGGCCAGCGTGCGCCGCAGGTCCTTGGTGGCGTGCAGCACGTTGGCCGCCACCACCAGGTCGAAGCTGCCCTGCCGGAAGCCCTGGTCGAGCGGGTTCTGCTCGATGTCGAGGCGGGCGAAGGTCACGTACGGGTGCTGGGCGCCGAACCGGCGCCTGCCGTGGCGCAGGAAGGCCGCCGAGAGGTCCGTGTAGACGTACTCGACGTGGGCACCGTACGGGGCCACCGCCGCCAGTACCCGCTCGGTGGTGCCTCCCGTGCCCGCACCCACTTCGAGGACGCGGATCCGGGCCCCGGGCGGGCGGCCCGCGAGATGGTCGCCGACCGCTTGCGCGGCCTGCTGGTTGAGCCGGTCGGAGAGCGGATCGCCGCGGTAGATGCGTTCGACCCGTTCCATCGAGGAGCCGGGGAACATCACCTCGGTGGGGTCCGTCTCGCCCCGGAGCAGCTGCGGGTACTCGGCCAGGCAGGCCGTCAGCAGGTCGGTGTGGGCGGCTACCTCGGGGTGCTCGGCGGTCAGCTGCTTCGCCTCGGCCGCGAGGTCACGGCGGGGCAGTTCCTCGACCGCCCGGGTCGCCAGCAGGCGGTCGCCCTCGCGGGCGAGGTACCCGGCACCGGCCACGATCCCCAGGAGGGTGCCGAAGAGTTCGTGGTGTCGGGGGACGATCGCGAGATCCGCGGCCAGCCGGGCCGCCGAGCGCTCCTCGCCGGCGGCCCTGAAGGCACCGAGCTCTTGGAGCGAACGGGCGGCCAGGCTCGCGCCGAGGGCGTTGAGCCCGGCGTGGGCGCGGAGCAGCCGCTCGCCCGGTGTCCCGTCGCCGGCCTCGTCCACCACGCCGAACCGGCCCAGGACGCGCTGTTCCGCCTTGAGCGCCATGGCCTGCGGTATCCGGTGGGCCAGAACGGTCTCCAGTGCCGCCATGCCCTCGGCGACGCCGATGGAGTGCACGCCGAGGGCCTCCATCCGCCGTCGGTAGCCGGCCTTGGCAACGATGCCCACCTCGCCCCAGTAGCCCCAGTTGACGATCCGGGCCGGAACTCCGGTGGCGGCCAGGGCGGTGGCGAAGGCGTCCTTGAAGGTGCAGCCCGCCGCGTAGTTGGACTGTCCGAGGTTGCCGCTGAAGGAGTTGGCGGAGGAGAAGAAGACCAGGAAGTCCAGGCTCTCCGTCCGCAGCGCCCTGGCCAGCACCAGCGCGCCGCGCACCTTCGGGGTGAGGGCGGCCTCGAAGGCCGCTTCGTCGAGGCCGTCGATCCTGCCGTCCCGCAGGACCAGCGCGGAGTGGAAAGCCCCGTGGATCGCCCCGAAGCGCTGCTTGGCGGTGGCGACGGCCGCGGTCATGGCCGCGTCGTCCGTGCCGTCGGCCCGGACGTACAGCCCGCGCCCGCCGGCCGCCTCGATCGCCCGCAGCTGCTCGTCGATCGCGGCGGAGTGCGGGCGCCGGCCGACCAGGACCACCCGGGCCGCCGCGCGGCGGGCCAGGTGGAGGGCGAGCTCGGCGCCGATGCCGCCGGCGCCGCCGAGGATCAGATACGTACCGCCGTGGCGCAGCGGTGTGCCGGCCGGGTCGGCCGGCTCGGCGGCCGCCAGCACCCGGGTCCACCGGCGGCCCTGCCGCAGCACGGTCTCATGGCCCTCGGGGTGGCCGGGTTCGGCCACCACGGCTTCCGCGACGGCCTCGCCGTCCTCGGCGAGCTCGCGCAGGCCGAGGTCGAGGCAGCCCACCTGCCAGGACGGCTGCTCCTTGGCCAGGGAGCGGGTGAATCCGAAGAGGGCGGCGGCGGACGGCCGGGGCTGCTCGCCAGGTGTCAGGGCGTGGCCGTCGGCGGTCACCGAGGTCAGGGCCGTCGCCCGCTCGCCGGCCCCGCCCGAGAGCAGCGCCTTGACCAGGCGGAACAGTGAGCGCAAGCCGAGTTCCTGGCTTCGTTCCGCGGCCGCCAGGTCGAGCAGGTCCGCGCCGGGGTCCTGGGGCAGGCCGCCGAGGAAGTAGACCTTCTGCGGCTGCGGCAGTCCTGCCAGTCCGGCCGCGAGGGCCGACGGGCCGGCCGCCGGGTCGAGGCGGAGGACGTCCACCCGGGCGCCGCGGTGCCGCTCGGCGATCCTCGCGGCGAGCCCGTGGTCCTGCGGCGGGGCGATCACCAGCACGGGGGCGGTCCCGTCTGCCGGGGTCGGGGCCGGGCAATCGAGCTCACTCCACCGCGGTACGTAGAGCCGGGTGCGTACCGGCTCCTTCAACTCACGGTACGAGAAGCCCTCGATCACGATGCAGGGGCGGCCCTCGGCGTCGACGATCGACACCGAGCACTCCCCCTCCCGCGTCTGCCGGACATGGGCGAAGCACTCCGCCGGCACCGGGCGCAGCACGTGGATCTCGTCCATCGCGAACGGCACCTGCGGGCGCTGCCGGCCCCCGCTGTCCGGCTGGAGCGCCGCGACGGTCTGGACGGCGCCGTCCAGGATGCCCGCCGGGATGTCCGGTCCGGCTCCGTCGTGGACCAGCGCGGCCAGCGCCTCGGTCCCGCCCCGGTGGATCTCCCGCACGGTGCGGAAGTGCGGACCGTAGCGGATGTCCATCCGGGTGAAGAGTGCGTAGTGGCCCTCCGCGGTGAGGCGGTCCGGGCAGGTGGCCCGGACCGCGGCGAGGTCCACCCGCCGGTCGGGGCCGGCGCCGGTCCGGGCCGTGCCGCTGCTGAACACCGTGGTGGCGCCGCCGGGTTCGGTACCGCGCACCTGGAAGGAGTAGCGGCCGGCGCCCTCGGACCGGATGCCGATCTCGATCTCACGGTCGGCCTCGACGAACAGCGGCCGCAGCCAGACCGCCCGGGTCAGCGTGACCGGGCCGTCCCCGGCGAGCTCGCGCAGGTCGTGGTGGACGAGCGAGAGGTGGCCGGCGGCGGGCAGCAGCGGCCGGCCGTCGACGACGTGGTCGCGGATCAGGGGCTGGTCCACCGCCAGCCGGTGGCGGAAGACGTGCTCCTCGCCCTCGCGCGGGGCGGGGCGGGCGGCCGGTGCGAGCGGTGCCGCGGGCGGCGCGGTTCGCGCGGGAGCATCCGTCGTACCGGGCACCCAGTACCGCTCGCGGGCGAAGGGGTAGGTCGGCATCGGGATCCGGCGGCACGGCTCGCCGTCCCGCAGGGAGTCCCAGTCGAGCTCTTCGCCCTCCAGATAGCGCTCCGCCAGGTCGGCTAGTGCCCCGGCAGGCAACGTTTGCCCGTCAAGGAGCGGCGTCCGGTGCGTGCTCTCGGCGTGCCGGCCGGAAGTCCTCGTACTGGACGTACTTGGGCTTTCGGCCGGTGCGGCGAGAGTGCGTGCCGGGCGTCGTGACGGGGCGAACGTTGCCTGTTGGGGCACTAGCGGTCCGGTACCGGCCCCCGGCCCCCGGCCCGAGCGCCGGTACTCGGCGATCAGTTCGCGCAGCTCCTGCGCGGAGCGGGCGACGAACACCGCCCGGACCGTGAAGTGGGAGCGGCCGGCACCGAGGGTGTGGGCGATGTCGCGCCACTCGTGGCGGGTGCTTTCGGCGGCGAGCCAGTCGTACAGGGCGCCCAGCCGCTCGTCCAGGGCACGCTCGGACTTGGCCGATACGGGGCAGAGCCGCCACCGGCCGGGCAGCTCGGCCGGCCGGACGGGCAGCGCCGGGGCCTCGCGCACCACCGCGTGGACGTTGGTGCCGCTGAAGCCGAAGGAGCTGACCGCCGCGTGGCGCGGTCCGCCGTCCAGCGGCTGCGGCCACGCGGTCAGTTCGGTGTTGACGTAGAACGGGCTGTCCGCGAAGGGGATGTAGCGGTTGGGCGTGTCGAAGTGCAGGGACGGCGGCAGCTGGCCGTGCTTCAGGCTGAGCAGGGTCTTGATGACGCCCGCGACCCCGGCGGCGGTCAGCGTGTGGCCGAGGTTCGACTTGATCGAACCGATCGCGCAGTATCCGGTGCGCGCGGTGGCGTCCCGGAAGGTGGTGGTGAGCGCCTCGATCTCGATGGGGTCGCCGAGCCGGGTGCCCGTGCCGTGGCACTCGACGTACCCGATCCGGTCGGGGTCGATGCCGAACCGCCCGTACACCGCCTGCTCCAGCTGCTGCTGGGCGGGCATGCTGGGCGCGGTGATGCCGTTGCTCCGGCCGTCCTGGTTGGCACCGGAGGCGGCGATCACGCCGTGGATGTGGTCACCGTCCGCCAGAGCCCTTTCGAGGCTCTTGAGCACCAGCACGCCGACGCCCTCACCCGGGACGAACCCGTCGGCACAGTCGTCGAAGCTCCGGCAGCGGCCGGTGGGCGAGAGCATCCCGGCCTTGCTGGCCAGGATGTGCAGCTCGGGAGTGCTCAGTGCGGCCACGCCACCGGCCACGGCCAGCTCGCAGCGGCCCGCCCGGATCGCCTCGCAGGCCAGGTGCACGGCCATCAGCGAGGACGAGCAGGAGGTGTCCACGGCGAGGCTCGGGCCACGCAGGTTGAGGTGGTAGGAGAGACGGGAGGAGAGCACGGCGGGGTGCGTCCCCATGAAGGTGTACCCCTCCACCGGGACCCCGCTCTCGCGCAGCAGATGGTGGTAGTCGCCCATGGCGGTGCCGACGAAGGCATGGCACTCGGTCCCGTCCAGCATGCGGTCGGAGTAGCCGGCGTCCTCCAGGGCCCGCCAGGCCTCCATCAGGTAGAGGCGCTGCTGAGGGTCCATCAGCCGTGCCTCGCGCGGCGACATGCCGAAGAAGTCGGGGTCGAACCGGTCGATGTCCGCCAGGACGGATCCCCACTTGCCGTACGTCTTCCCGGGAGCCTGCGGGTCGGGGTCCCAGTGGTGGTTCACGTCCCACCGTTCGGCGGGGATCTCCCGGACCGAGTCCCGGCCGGCGGCAAGGTTGGCCCAGAGCTGGTCCAGGTCGGCCGCGTCGGGGAAGCGGCCGGACATGCCGATCACCGCGACGTCGCCGGGGGCGACGACGGCCGGCGCCGCGGGAGCCGCCGTGGCGGGAGCCGGATGCGCGGCCGGTGCCGGCTGCACGGCCGGCGCGGTGGGGGCGGTGGGCACGGGTTCGGCGACCGGCTCGGCGGGCAGCCGCAGGCCACCGGCCCGCGTCACGTGGTCGGTGAGCCCACGCAGCGTGGAGTAGCTGAAGAAGTCCGTCGGCTTGAGCTCCGCGCCGAGGTCCCGGTTGATCCGGTCCACGATCTCGACCGCGAGGACGGAGTCCACCCCGAAGTCCGAGTGCGGGACATCCGGACCGAACTCTTCGGCCGGAATCTCCAGGACGGCCGCCATGGACTCGACGATGACCTTCCGCACTTGCTCCCACGGGGCGGGCGCCGGTGCGACGGCCGTGATCGGCACCGCCGGCACGGTGGCCGGAAGCGGCGCGGGGTGTGCCGGCCGCGCGAGCGGAGCGGGGGCCACGGCCGGCCCGGCCGACGGGGTGGGCGCGGGCGGCGCGGACGCGGCGGGCGTGATCGGCGCCGGTGCCGGGGTCTCTGCCGGGACGGGCCCGGTCGGCAGGCCGGTGTCCATGTCCTCCGGCAGCCAGTACCGGTCGCGGGCGAAGGGGTACGTGGGCAGCGACACCCGGCGCGCACCGACGACGGGCGCCGGCGCGGACGCCGCCGAGTCCAGACCGGACGCCCAGAGCCGGGCCAGCTTGCCGAGGTCTCCGCTGCGCTGCACGGCTGCCAGGAACGCCTCGCCCTCGTCGCCGTCCAGCAGCGAGCTCCACGGCCCGGCCTCGGCGCTCGCCGCCCGGCCGCGGAACAGCCCCGGCACCTCCTCGCCGGCGCAGAACCGGCGGAGCATGAGGGCCAGTTCGGACACGTCCGAGGCCACCAGGGCCAGCCGCTCCTCCTGCGGCTCGCGTCCCGCCCGCAGCGTGAAGGCGATGTCGCCCAGCCGGTACGTCGACGGGGCCACGGCCGCGGCCGACACCTGGCCGGCCAGGGCCCGCAGGGTGCGGACCTCCGCGAGTGTGGCGGGGGTGATGTCCACTTCGTGGGCGTACTGGAGCCGGTTCGCCAGCTCGGCCAGTGCCGCGGCGTCGAAGCCGAGGTTCTCCAGGTCCTCGTCCGGCGAGATCTCCGGTCCCGCGACGCCCAGGACGTCTCCGGCGAGCGTCCGAAGACCCGTCAGAACCTCCTCGCTCGCCGGCGCGCCCGCCGGGCCCACCCGCTCGGCCAGGTCGGCTGCCAGTCGCATCAGCTGGGCCTCGGTGCGGGCGGACAGTGTGATCAGTTCGGGGCGTTCTTCGGCTGCCACAGCGACCTCCCGCGGCTGGTACTGCTCGACGATGACGTGGGCGTTGGTGCCGCCCGCTCCGAAGGAGCTGACGGCAGCGATCCGGGGGCGTTCGCGCCCGTCGGCCGTCCGGGCGGGCCAAGGCTCCAGCGTGCGCTGCACCCGGAGTCCGGAGCCCTCGAAGACGACGTTCGCGTTGAGCCGTTCGGCGTGCAGGGACGGTGCCAGCTCGGCGTGCCGGAACTGGAGCAGGATCTTGGTCAGACCGGCGATGCCGGCCGCCGACTCCAGGTGGCCGATGTTCGACTTCACCGAGCCGATCGGGCAGTCGGACGTGCGCGGGGAGCCCGCGTGCGCGAACGCCTTGACCAGACCGGCGACCTCGATCGGGTCCCCGAGCGAGGTTCCCGTGCCGTGGGCCTCGATGTAGTCCAGGTCCGCCGGGTCCACTCCGGCGGTGCGCAGGGCACGGCCGATCACGTCGCTCTGGGCGACCGGGCTCGGGACGGTGTAGCCGTTGCTCCGGCCGCCGTGGTTGACCGCGCTGCCGCGGATGACCGCGTAGATGTGGTCGCCGTCGGCCTCGGCCCGGCTCAGCGGCTTGAGCAGTACCGCGCCGACGCCCTCACCGGGCACGTAGCCGTCGCCGCCATCCCCGAAGCTGCGGCAACGGCCGTCGGTGGAGGCGAACTTGGCCTGGCTGATCTGGAGGTACCGGTTGGGGTGCAGGATCGCGTTGACGCCTCCCGCGATCGCCTCGTCGCAGTCACCGAGCCGGATACTCGCGCAGGCGAGGTGGAGCGCCGTCAGCGACGAGGAGCACATGGTGTCCAGCGCGAGGCTGGGGCCGGTCAGGTCCAGCGTGTACGAGACCCGGTTGGCCACCGAAGCCGACAGCGAGCTGGGGATGAAGCCCCGGGCCTGCATGGCGGGGTGGGCACCGTAGAGCTGGTACTGGGCGTACATGACCCCGACGAAGACGCCGACCCGGCGCCCGGCCAGCGAGGCACGGCTGTGCCCTGCGTCCTCCAGGGTGTGCCAGGCGGTCTCCAGGAACAGACGTTCCTGGGGGTCCATCAGCTTCGCCTCGCGCGGCGAGATGTTGAAGAACAGCGGATCGAAGCGGTCGACGTCGCGCAGGAAGCCGCCCCACTTGGAGTAGCTCTTGCCCGGGGTGTCCGCGGCGGGGTCGAAGTACCGGGAGTGGTCCCAGCGCGAGGCCGGGATCTCCGTGATGCAGTCGCGGCCCTGACGCAGGTTCGCCCAGAACTCGTCCAGGGTGTCCGCCATCGGGTAGCGGCCGCCGAGGCCGACGACAGCGATCGGCTCGTCGTGCCGCTCGCCGCCGCCGGCCGTGCGGACGGCCGCGGGTACCGGTGCGGCCTGGGCCGGTGCGGCAGGTGCGGTCTTCGGCGAGGTCTGCGGTGCGCTGCCGAAGCGGGCCGCCACGGCGTCCGGGTGGGTCTCCACCAGGTGCGCGCAGAGGTCCGCCAGACACTGGTATTCGAAGAACAGCGTCTTGGGCAGCGCTCCGAACACCGTCTCCAGGTCTCGGGTGAGGTTCATGACCATCACCGACTCGAGCCCCAGCCGCTCGAACCTCGTGCGCGGGTCGAGACGTTCGGCCGGCAGCTTGAGTTCCGCCGCCACTGTGCGGGTCAGGTGGCTCAGCAGTGCCTGCGCCGCGGGCGCGAGATCTGGACGTGGCTCCACTTCTCTCGTTTCGATCGGCGGCGAGGAGTCCGCGGAGGGCTCCGCGGCCGGGGCGGTCGGGGCGGCCGGCGGGGCGGCCGGCCTCGGTCCGTCGTCGGACAGTGCGAGCGAGCCGAGGATCCGCGGCCGGTGGCCGTGGAAGACCGCGAGCCGTGTGTCCCGGCCGCGCAGTGTCTCCTCGAACAGCTCCAGGCCCGTCTCCACGGGCAATGGGACCCAACCGAGGTGCTCCTCGATCCACCGCTTGGCGCTGTCGTCCACGTCCATGCCGCCCGCCTCCCACAGCGGCCACGCGACCGACACCGTCGCACCGGAGCGCTGCCCGGCCCGGCGGCGGTCCTCGCGCCATGCGGCGAAGCCGTCGAGGAAGGCATTGGCGTAGGCGTAGTCGGCCTGCCCGGCGACACCGGTCACCGAGCTGGCGGAGGAGAACAGCGCGAAGAAGTCGAGCGGTTCGGCGGCCGTGGCCCGGTCGAGGTGGTGAGCGCCCCAGATCTTGGGGCGCAGTACGGCTTCCGCATCGGCCCGCCGCTTGCGCAGCACCAGCCCGTCGCGCAGCGTTCCGGCCAGGTGGACGACACCGTCGAGGCGTCCGTACCGCGTGCGGGCCTCACCGACCAGGCGGCGCGCGCCCTCCTCGGTCGCGCAGTCGGCCGCCAGGTAGACGGCCTCGGCACCGGCCTCCCGCAACCCGGCCAGGAATGCCTCGCCGCGCTCGTCGAGGGCCGAGCGGCCGGAGAGCACCAACCGGGCCTTCCAGCGGCGGGCCAGGTGGCCGGCGAGGACGCGGCCGAGTCCGCCAAGTGCGCCCGTGACCAGGTAGACCCCGTGCTCGCGCAGACCCGTGGCACCGGAGCGCTGCGGAGCGAACTCGGCCAGGGTGCGCACGTACCGGACACCGTCGAGGTGCCGGACCTCCGTGACTCCCGGAAGGTCGGCCTCCAGTTCTGCCATCAGCAGGGCGACGTCCACGGGCTGCCCGCCGGGTCCGACAGGGAGTTCGACGGAGGTGTGGGAGCAGGCCGGGTGTTCGGCGGCCAGCGCGCGGCCGAAGGCCGCGAGCGCACCCGGGGCGACCGCCCCTGGTGCATGGGCGTGTACCAGGCGCAGGCCCGTGGCGGAGGAGCGGCCGACCCAGGCCCGGAACAGGGCCAGCAGGGAGTGGAATCCCAGGTCCAGCTGCTCCTGCGAGAGAGCCGCGTCGGCGTCGGACGGGTTCGGCGCCCAGGCGTGGACCACCGTGTCGACGGCGGCCGGGCCGCTGAGCACGGCGTCCAGCAGCCGCTCGTACTGGGCGTCGTCACGCGGGTCGATCCGGTACCGCCCGTCGCCGAGGTCGGTGAAACGCTCCCCCGGGCGGACCCGGACGACCGTCAGCCCGCGCGCCTCCAGGGCGTCGCCCACGGCCGGTCCGCTCTCCAGGAGGAGGATCCCTCCCGGGGCCCTGCCCGCCGCCGGGGGCTCGGTCCGGCGCCACTCGTGGCGCAGCAGGACCGTGCGGTGTGCCGCGGGTGCTACGGCCGGCCGGACCAGGAGTCCGGTGATCTCGGCCAGGACCCGCCCTTCGTCGTCGGCGAGCGACAGGTCGAAGACCTGCGGCCGTCCCGACTCGTCCCGCGCGGTGCCGCGGGCCCGGGCGAGCACCCAGCCCTGCTCGGGCAGGGCGTCGGTCGCCTCCACCCGGTCCACCGCGAAGGGAACGCGGGGTGCCCCGCTGGCCGGTCCTTCACGGTCGAAGCCGAGCAGCGTCTGGAATGCCGCATCGAGCAGGGCCGGGTGGAGCAGGTAGCCGGACGTGCGGTCGCCGCCCACGCCGAGCCGTACCCGGCCGAGGGCGAAGTCGTCGCCGGTGGCGACGTGGTCGAGTGCTCGCATCGCCCCGCCGTACCCGAGGCCGCGCTCGGCGAAGATCCGGTAGCAGGTTTCGCCGTCGAGGGTTTCCCCGCACCGCGCGCGCAGGGCGGCCAGGTCCAGTGGCGCCGCGGCCGGTCCGTCCGCCACGGCGAGCCGTCCATGGGCGTGGCCGCGCCGGTCCCCGCCGTCGGTGGTTCCGGTCACGGTGTAGGAGATGTGCCCGTCTTCCCGTACCAGTTCGACGGTGAGCTCGTACGGTGCGACCGGGTCGACAGGCGCCTCCCAGACCGAGTCCTCGATCCGGAGCCGGTCCCCCAGGCCCGAGAGCCGGCCGGCGGCGAGCACCATCTCCAGGAGCGCCGCCGCGGGTAGCACCGCCCGTCCGGAGATCCGGTGGTCGCGGAGCCAGGGCGAGGACGGGTCGAGCGAGGTGACGAAGCGCTGCCTGTCGAAGGTGGAGGCGTTGGCGCCGAGCAGCGGGTGCGGCCCGGGGCGGCCGGGCGCACCGGCCTCGACGAGTTCGGGCCAGTGCCGCTCGCGCAGGAAAGGGTAGCCGGGCAGCCCGACCTGGCGGGCCGGCACGGGCCGCGCGGCGGACCGGCCGAGCTCGGCACCCTGGACCCAGAGCCGGCCGAGCTCGGCCGGCCGGAGGTCTTCCGGCGCGCGCCCGGCCGGAGCGGCGGCCACGGCCGGTGGGCCGTCCCGCAGGACATTGCCCCGTACGACCCCCTCGGCCTCGCCGGTGGAGGCGAACTGCCGGAGGCGTGCGGTCAGTTCGTCGATGCTCTCGACCACGAGCGCGAGCCGCTCGTCCAGCGGCTCCCGGCCGGTGCGCAGCGTGTGGGCCACGTCGGCGAGCCGGGCGCGCCCGGTGGTGTCGCGGCGGCTCAGGTGGTACGCGAGCATGCCTGCCCAGACGCGCAGCCGCTCCTCGTTCTGGGCGCACAGGAGGATCAGCTCGGGGCCCGCGTCCGGTCCGGTGGCCGGTGCCTGCGCTGCGGGGACGTACTCCTCGATGATCACGTGCGCGTTGGCGCCGCCCGCGCCGAAGGAGCTGAGCCCCGCGGCCCTCGGCCCGCCTTCCGACGTCCATTCCTCCAGCGTCCGCTGGACCCGCAGTCCGGTGGCGTCGAAGTCGATGTGCGGGTTGAGCCGTTCGGCGTGCAGGGAGGGGACGAGCCGGCGGTTCTTCAGCTGGAGCACCACCTTGGCCAGGCCCGCGATGCCCGCGGCACCCTCCAGGTGGCCGATGCCGGACTTCACCGAGCCGATGGACCGGGGCCCGGCTCCGGGGGCCGGCTCACCCAGGGCGCGGTCGAGCGCGGCGATCTCGATCGGGTCGCCGAGCGAGGTGCCGGTGCCGTGGGCCTCGATGTACGTGACGGCCTTCGGGTCGACACCGGCCCGGCGGTAGGCCTCGGCGATCAGGCGGGTCTGCTCCGTGGGGTTGGGGACGCTGTAGCCGTTGGTCCGGCCCCCGTGGCCGAGCGCGGTGCCCCGGATGACGGCGTGGATCCGGTCCCCCGCGGCGACCGCGGCGGCCAGCGGCTTGAGTACCGCCACGCCGACGCCCTCGCCCGGAACGTATCCGTCGCCGCCCTCTCCGAAGCTGCGGCAGCGGCCGTCGGTCGAGGCGTACCGGCCCTGGCTGAGGTCGAGGTACTTGTTCGGGTGGAGGTTCAGATTGACGCCGCCTGCCAGCGCCATCTCGATGTCGCCCCGGCGCAGCGCCTCGCAGGCCAGGTGAAGCGCCGTGAGCGAGGACGAGCACATGGTGTCCACGGCCATGCTGGGTCCGCGCAGATCGAGGAAGTGCGAGACCCGGTTGGCTATGGAGGCGTACGAGGAGCCGAGGTGGAGCGGGTTGCCGAGGACTCCCTGCTCCGCCTGGAGCAGCTGGTACTGCGCGTACATTACTCCGACGTAGACGCCTGCCCGGCAGCCCGCCACCTGGCTCTTCGTCAATCCGCCGTCCTCCAGCGCGTGCCAGGCCTCCTGGAGGAACAACCGCTCCTGCGGGTCCATCCGCTCGGCCTCACGCGGGGATATCCGGAAGAACTCGGCGTCGAAGGCGTCCATGTCGCGAAGGAAGCCGCCCCACTTGGTGTAGCTGCGGCCGGGCTTGCCGGGCTCGGGGTCGAAGAGGCGGCTGTGGTCCCAGCGGTCCGCCGGAATCTCGGTGATGCAGTCGCGACCGGCTTCGAGGTTCGCCCAGAACTCGTCGAGGTCGTCGGCGAGCGGAAAGCGCCCGCTGAGCCCGACGACGGCGATCTCGCCGCCGGCCGGGACGGCCGGGGCCCCGGCCGCGTCCGCCCGCGGGACCGGGGCGGCCGGCACGCGCGGCACAGGCCCGGCTGACCGGCCCTGCGCGGCACCGACGGCACCGACGGCACCGGGGACACCGGGCAGCAGCCGCTCGACGGCCGGACGGTGCTCCAGGGCCAGGTACCCGGCCAGTGCGGCGACCGTCCGGTGCTCGAACAGCAGGGTCGGCGACAGGGAGCCGAAGTCCGTTTCCAGGGCGCGCACCACATTGAGCGCCATCACGGAGTCGAAGCCGTACCGGTCCAGCGGCTCCGCGGGCCGGACGTCGGCAAGCGGAATGCGCGCCTCGGCCGCGAGGACCCCGGCGAGCCAGGCCTCCAGGCGCCGCAGCAGCGGCTCCTCGTCGGCAGGCTCGGCGGCCGGCTCCGCGGCAGGCTCGTTCGACGCCGGCGCACCAGCGGAGAGCTTCAGCAGCCGCAGCGCCTCGTCGACGGCGAGCTCGCCCGACTTTGTCTTCGCGAGGACGGCCTTGCGGCCGTGGATGTCACTCTGCAAGGTAAGCCTCCATAGCCGCCTCGGCCTGCGTCTCGTCGATCTCGCCGGCGTGCAGCCGGAGCAGCAGGGACCGCAGTCCGTCCTGCGACTCCGCCGGAGCGGCGGCGTGGCCGCCCCCGGGCAGCTTGATCGTGAGATTCCTCAGCGCGACGAGCTCATGGCCTTCGTCGTCCACGAGCTGGATATCGAATGTGCGGAACGAGTCCGCGGACCGGGCCGCCGGGTGGGCGACCACATGTGCGTAGCACTTGGCGGGCAGCGCCCCGTACTGGGTCAGCTCCCCCGCCGAGACCGGGAGCAACGGCACCGCCGTGCCTTCAGGCGCGAGCCCCTGGAAGGCTCCGAGGACCTGGAGCGCACCGTCCAGCAGCGCGGGGTGCAGTTCGAAGGAGCCGAGTGTGTCGCCGGCGGCCTCGGGCAGCCGCAGGCGGGCCAGCGCTGTCGTGCCGCCGACCCGGACCTCGCGCAGCGAGCGCAGCGACGGCCCGTGGTGCAGGCCCATCCCTCGGAGTCTGCCGTAGTGCTCGTCCAGCGTGATCCGCTCGGGACAGGCCCGGCGTACGGCATCGAGATCGATCCACGAGCTGACGGCCTGTCCGTCCGGCGGCATGACCAGGCCGGTGGCGTGCAACAGCTCGCCCTCCGGAGCCGCGGTGCTCAACTCGAAGCGCGTTCCGGCCGCTTCGGGGCGCAGCAGGAAGGTGAGTTCGACCGGCCTGCCGTCGGCCACGACGGGCCGCAGCCAGGCGAGGTTGCGCACCGCACCGGCCTTGAGCCCGGCCGTCACCATCGCCTGCTCGGCGAGCTCAGGGACCAGAACCCCGGGCAGGATCAGCCGGTCGCCGACACGGTGGTCGCGGAGGAAGAACTCCTCCCCCGTGAGGGTGGTCCGCAGACGGTGCTCGCCGGGGGCGGCGTCCAGCGGGCGGAACTCCGGGCCGGGCCGGCGACCCGCCGAGTAGACGGTGTCGTGCTCGGTGTACCAGTACCGCCGGCGGTCGAAGGGGTACGTGGGCATCGGAATGGGCCCACAGGTCTGCCCTTCCCACTGCTGCGCCCAGTCGACGGTCTCGCCGGCCAGGTAGCGGGCAGCCGTACCGTCGAGCTCCGGGACGTCCGCGCCGGTGTGCGGCAGGCCGCGCAACGCGTCCGCGAGCTCGGCCCGGGTGCGGACCAGGAAGACCGTCCGCTCCCTGAAGTGGTCGCGGAACACCTGGAGCTGGTAGGCGATCTCGGTCAGCGAGACCTCGGCGCCGGCACCGTCCAGCCAGTCGGCCAGTTGCGTGATCCGGGCCCGCAGCGCGGTCGAGGTCTGCGCGGACAGCGGGACGGCCACCACGGGCCTCGGGGCGGGCACCGGCCTCCGTACCGCCGGCGGCTCCTCCAGCACGGCGTGGGCGTTGGTGCCGCTGAAGCCGAAGCTGCTGACCGCCGCCCGCCGGGGCTTGCCAGGCTCGGGCGTCCAGTCCCGGAGCGCGGTGTTGACGTAGAACGGCGTCCCCTCGAAGTCGATCAGCCGGTTCGGCTTCTCGAAGTTGAGCGAGGCCGGGATCTGGCGGTGCTTGAAGCTGAGGAGGACCTTGATGATCCCCGCGATGCCCGCGGCCGCCGCGGTGTGCCCGATGTTCGTCTTGATCGAGCCGATCGCGCAGAACTCGGTCCGATCGGTGTGCTTGCGGAACGCGTTGGTGAGGGCCTCGACCTCGATCGGATCGCCGAGCGGGGTGCCCGTGCCGTGTGCCTCGACGTAGCCGATGGTCGCGGGGTCGATACCGGCCTGCCGGTAGGCGGCCAGCTCGACTTCGGTCTGGGCGAGGCCACTAGGCGCGGTGATGCCGTTCGTCCGGCCGTCCTGGTTGACCGCGGTGCCCTTGATGACTCCGTGGATGTGGTCGCCGTCGCGCAGCGCGTCCGCGAGAGGCTTGAGCACGATCGCCCCGACGCCTTCGCCCGGCCCGAAGCCGTCGGCCGAGTCGTCGAAGCTCTTGCAGCGGCCCTCGGGGGAGAGCATGTTGCCGTTGCTCGCCACGATGAAGTAGTCCGGGGAGAGGGTCAGGAACGAGCCGCCCGCGATGGCTGTCCCGCACTCCCCGGCGATCAGGCTGCGACAGGCCAGGTGCAGGGCGACCAGGGAGGACGAGCACGCGGTGTTGACCGCGATGCTCGGGCCCTTGAGGTTGAGGAAGTACGAGATCCTCGCGGCCAGGGCCGAGGCCTCGTTGCCCCAGAAGGACTGGGCCTCCTTGACGGTGCCGGCCTTGTTCATCCGGGTCAGGTACTCGCTCGGCCCGACACCGACGAAGACCCCGCAGTCCTGGCCGTCCATGGCGGACGCCGGACGACCCGCGTCCTCCAGGGCCTTCCACGCCTCCTCCAGGAACAGGCGCTGCTGAGGGTCGGTCTGGGCCGCCTCCTTGCCGGAGATGGAGAAGAACGGCGCGTCGAACCGGTCCACCCCGTCGATGAAGCCGCCGTTGCGGCAGTACGTGGTGTCCAGCCGCTCCGGGTCCGGGTCGAAGAACCGCTCCTCGGCCCAGCGGGAGGCGGGGACGCCGCCGACCGAGCTGACACCGGCCGCGAGGTTGTCCCAGAGCGCCGAGACGTCCTCGGCGCCGGGGAAGCGGGCCGACATGCCGATCACCGCGATGTCGGTCTCCCGCCCGGCGGGGGCGGAGCGTACGACGGCCGCCGGGGCGGCCGGGGCCGGGTCGGCCGGCGGCTCGACCGACACCACGACCCGGCCGATGACGGCCCGGTCCTCCTTGGCCTCGTACGCCTCGACGACCCGGGCGAACGGAAGCACCCGGGCGACGGTCGGACGGACCGTGCCGGCCTCCAGGCAAGAGGCCATCTTCTCCAGGTAGGGGATGCGCTTCTCGGGGTGTCGGACGAAGAACTTCTTGGTGTTGAAGCTGTGGAAGCTCTGGTTGTCGACCAGCCTGGAGAGGTCGATCCCGCCGGACGCCTGGAGGCCGAACACGGCGATCTCCACGTACCGGCCCTCCGGTGCGAGGACGTTCAGACCCTGCTGGGTCGCCCCGTCCCCGAGGGTGTTGACCACCACGTCGACGCCCCTGCCGCCGGTCCGGCGCAGGACCTCGGACACGACGTCCTGCCGCTGGTGGTCGATCGCGTCGCGGACACCCATCCGCGCGAGGTGGTCGAGCTTGTGCTGCGCCCCGGCCGTCGCGATGATCTCGGCCCCGGCCGACTGCGCCAGTTGCACGGCCACCAGCCCGTTGGTGCCGGTGGCCGCCGGTATCAACACCCGCTCACCCGGCTGCACTCCGGCCCGTTCGAAGGCCAGGCACATCGCCAGGAAGGCGACCGGGAAGCCGCACGCCTCCTCGTGGGTGACGTTCGCCGGCTTGCGCACGGCGAAGTTCTCGTCGGTGAGGACGACCGAGGCCTGGCCGCCCATCTCGGGGCGGGTGAGTGCGATGACCTCGTCGCCGACGGCCAGGCGCGTCACGCCGGGCCCGACGCGCCGGACCACGCCGGAGACCTCGACACCGGGGGTGAAGGGGAAGTCGGGCATCATCGGGTAGAGGCCTCTGGCGAGCAGGAAGTCCGAGAAGTTGACCGGGAACGCCCTGACCTCGACCTCGATCTCCCCCGCACCCGGCTCCTGCGGGGCGAGCGCCGCGATCCGCAGGTCCCGGTAGGTACCGGGGCGTTCGAAGCGGACCGCCCGCAGGCCGGACACCACGTCCGGGACCGTCGCCACGGAGTCCGCGGCGACGGGTGCGGGCCCGGCAACGGGTGCGGTTGCGGCGGCCGGTTCGGAACCGGCGCCCCGCACAGGCGCGATGGGCACCGGCTCCACCACCGGCCCGGAAGCCCCGGACGCGGTCGGCTCGACGGCGCGCTCCACGCCGAAGCGGTCCGCGATCGCGGGACCGTGCCGGTCGGTGATGAACGCCGCCAGATCCGCCACCGTCGGGTGGTCGAAGATCACGATCGTCTTCAGCACCACACCCAACGCGTCGTTGAGCCGGTTGATCAGCTCCACCCCGACGATGGAGTCCACGCCGAACGAGGACAGCGGCTTCGCCCGGTCGAGCTCCTCCACCGGCATGCCCAGACAGTCGGCGGTCAGCTCCGAGAGCAGCTCCGCCACCCGCTCGACGAGCGGCTCACCGCTCCGCGCGGCCGGCGCGGACGCCACGGCCCGCACCACGGGCTGCTCCACGGCCGGGGCCACGACGGAGGCCACGGCCGGCAACGGAGCCACGGCCGGGGCGCCAGCCCCGGCTTCGGCCGTGATCACCCGCTGGGACAGCTCGCCCGGCAACGAGCCCGAGCCGAGCACACCCACGCGGGTGAACCCGACGTGTTCGAGGCGCCGACGCCACATCTCCTCGTCCAGGAGAGGCGAGGAGGCGAGCCTGCGCGCCTCGTCCCCGTAGTACCACCATCCGTCCAGCAGGCCGAAGGTGACGGTGTGGAAGGGCAGCATCCGGGTGACCTCGGTGAGCACCACGTGCCCGGCCGGCGCGAGCAACTGCCGCGCCCGGTCGAGCACGGCGTCCAGGTCCCGCGTCGCGTGCAGCACATTCGCCGCCACGACGAGGTCGTACGCCCCGTTGGCGAAGCCCTGCTCCGCCGCCGGCCGCTCGATGTCCAGCTCGCGGAAGGCCATCCGCACGCCACCGGCGTCCAGACCGCGCTCGGCCTCGCGCAGGAAGCGCACCGAGAGGTCGGTGAAGTCGTAGTCGACCTCCCCGCCGATCGGACGCAGCGCGTCCAGGACCGCCCGCGTGGTGGCGCCGGTGCCCGCGCCGATCTCCAGGATGCGGAAACGGCCGCCGGGCCGTCCCCCGTCCACCCAGGCGCGCACCCGCCGCGCCGCCTGCTCGGCGACGAGCCGGTTGCAGTAGTCGGTCAGCTTCTCGCCGCGGTAGATCCGGGCGACCCGGTCGGTGGCGGCACCGGGGAACAGCACCTCGGGCGCCCGGACCGCGCCCGTCAGCACCTGCGGCAGACTGCCCATGCAGCCGACGACCAGGTCGAGCCGCGCGTCGAGGTTGGCGTACGAGGACCGCAGCGATGCCTCCCGGGCGGCGAGCGACGCGGCATCGGTCGCCACCGCTTCGATGCCGTCCGTGGCGGTCACGGTCTCCGCGTCCACCGACACCAGGCCCTGTGCCTCCAGCACGCGCACCAGGCCGTCCATCAGCCGCCGGTAGGTGGGCAGCGCACCCACCCGGTCCCCGAGTCCGGCGCGGCCGTGGCTCTGTCCGGCGTAGCGGAACAGGCCCATGCCCTGGAGCGCGCCGAGCAGTGCCGCGGCGATGAACTCGTCGAAGGCGACCCGCTCGGCCCGGTCTTCGGCCGTGACCTCCAGCGGCCGTACCGCCACCGGGGCCGGGGCCGCCGGGCCGTCGCGATCCGCGTCCCGCAGTCCGATCGAGGCCAGTACGTGCTCGTCGGCGCTCAACGCGACGACCTGCCGTCGCTCACCCGCCAGGATGCGCTCGATCGCGGCCATCCCCTGGTCCGGCGCGATCGAATGGAAGCCTCGCGCGGCCAGCCGCGCACGGTACTCGGGTGTGGCGACGCCGCCGACCGTGCCCCAGAAGCCCCAGTTGACGATCTGGACGGGGTATCCCGTACGGCTCGCCAGGGCGCGCGCGAAGGCGTCCTGGGCCGTCGAGGCGGCGGCGTAGTTGCCCTGGCCGGCGGAACCGGTGAAGGACTGCGCCGAGGACAGGAAGAGGAGGAAGTCGAGCGGTTCGTCGGCCAGCAGTTCGCCGAGTACCCGGCTGCCCTCCGCCTTGGGGGCGAGGGCCGCCCGGAACATCTCGTCGTCCATCCGCTCGACGATGCCGTCACGCAGCACCATGGCCGCGTGGAAGACCCCGTGCAGCGCACCGAACCGGGCCTTGGCCCCGGCGATCACGGCGCGCATCGCCGCGGGGTCGGTGACGTCCGCGCTGAGGTAGACGGCCGCGCCGCCCGACGCCTCCAGTCGGGCCAGGTCGGCCGCGATCGCTGGGCTCTCCGGGCTGCGGCCGACCAGCACCAGCCGGGCCGCAGCCGTACGCGCCAGGTGCTCGGCGACGGCCAGCCCGATGCCGCCGGCGCCACCGACGATCAGGTACGTGCCGCCTTGCCGGAAGACCGGCTGCGCCGCGGGCGGCAGCTCCAGACCGCGCAACCGCTTGACGTAGCGGCGGGCGCCGAGCAGTACGGCCTCCTCACCGGCCCGCTGCGCGGGCTCGGCCGCCAGCGCGTCGACCAGCCGCGCACGTTCGGCGGCCGACAGGGTGGCCCCGGCCGGGACGCCGATGTCCACGCAGGCCACGGCGAGCTGCGGGAACTCCTTGGCCAGCGTCTTCGCGAGGCCGATCAGCCCTGCGGCGCCGGGGTTGGCGATGCGCCGGCCGTCCACGTCGTGCACATCGTTGACGACGATCCTCAGGTCCTTGACGGCCTGCACCCGGTCGGTCGCGGCCAAGGCCTTGGCCAGACAGAAGAGCGTCAGCGCGACCCGGTCGGCAGGACGGCCGTCCGCCTCGGCTGCCGGCCGTCCGAGCAGCCCGCCCAGGAACCAGACGTGCCGGAACTCGCCCAGCTGCCGCAGGCACTCGGCGAACGATGCGGGATCCCCCGCGTCGACCTCCCAGGCCCGCTCGCCGAGCCGCCTGGTGCGGGAGCCGAGCTCCACCTGATGGAACGTGCCGTGCCGGCCGGTCAGCTCGCCCGCCAGCCCGAAGGAGCCGGGGCCGTGCACGATCAGGCAGCCGCCCGACAGCTCCGCGGGCTCCACGGGCAGGGCCGGCTGGGGGCTCCAGTACGGCTCGAAGAAGAAGCGGTCGAAGGGGTCCTTCTGCTCCCGCACCGTCACCTCGCCCAGCCGGACGCAGACCCGGCCGTCCTCGTCGAGGATCGCGACGTCGAAGCCGTCCCGGCCCAGCGAGCGCACGTGGACGTACCCGGCCGCGGGCACCGGCGCCAGCAGTTCGGCGGATTCCAGCGAGAAGGGGAGCCGCGTGCGGGTGGCCCCGGCGGGGGCGGAGAAGTCGAGCACGGTGATGGCCTGGAGCGCGGCGTCCATCACGGTGGGGTGGAGCCGGTAGGCGTCCGCGGCACCGCGGTCCGACGGCGCGAGCGCGACCCGGGCCAGCACCTCGCCGTCGCCGATCAGGGCTTCGCGCAGGCCACGGAAGAACGGGCCGTAGTCGATCCCCAGCTCGTCACGGAACCGCCGGTAGACGGTCTCCTGGTCGAGGGGCAGCGGACAGCGGCGCCGGATCTCGTCCAGCGGGACGCCGGCCGGCGGGGCGGCGGGCTCCACGGGTTCGAAGACGCCTCGGGAGAAGGTGGTGGTGACGCCGTCCTGCTCGGACTCCAGCAGGTACTCGACGCTTCCGCCCACCCGCTCGTTCAGCCGTACCGCGAGCTCGCGCCCGGGCGCGTCCACGGTGACCGCCTTCAGCCAGGTGACCCTGGTCAGCCGGTACCGCGGCACGCGCGTGCCGCCGAGGGCGGCGAAGGCGATTTCGAGGTGGGCGACACCGGGCAGAACGGGCCGTCCGTGGATCCGGTGCTCGGCGACCACCGGGTCGGAGACCTTCAGCCACGTGCGGGATCCGGCGCCGTCGGCCAGGGGGCCGTCGATCAGCGGGTGCGCCGCCGTCCCGCCGGAGGCGGGCACGGCGGGCACGGCGGGCGGCGCGGCAGGCACGGCAGGCGCGGCAGACGCGGCAGGCGTGCGGAACCAGTGCCTGGTCGGCGCGAAGGGGTAGGTGGGCAGCGAGAGCCGACGGGGCCTGCGGCCCTCGTACAACCGCGCCCAGTCGACGACGCCGCCGCGCACCCAGTGCCGGCCCAGCGCG
This sequence comes from Streptomyces sp. NPDC001933, assembly GCF_042890955.1. NCBI lineage: Bacteria > Bacillati > Actinomycetota > Actinomycetes > Kitasatosporales > Streptomycetaceae > Streptomyces > Streptomyces sp. NPDC001933. The sequence goes on from NZ_JBIASS010000002.1 coordinate 526,626, forward strand.
CGGGGCTCGTCGGACTCGGCGGCGCCGGAGGCGCCGGATTCGGCGGTGCCGTACAGGACCCCCTGGCCGGCCTCACCCGTCGTGGCGAACCGGCTCAGCCCGGCCGCGAGAACGGCGGCCGAGTCGGAGACCACCGCCAGGCGGTGCTCCATCGCCTCGCGTCCGAGCTGCAGGGTGTAGGCGATGTCGAGCAGCGGCGCCACCGGCTCCCCGTCGCGTGCGCCGGTAAGCTCGCCGGCCAGCTCGGCCAGGGAGCTGCGCACCAGCACGTGGCCGAGGCCGGAGCCCCCGGCGTAGCGATCGGCGATGCGGTCCCGGAGGCGGTCGAGCCGCAGCGTGCCCAGGCCCAGGTCCTCCAGCGGCTCGTCGGTGGGCACGTCCTGCGGCCTCACGTCGAGCAACTCGGCGGTCATCTCGGCGAGTTCCGACACGGTCCGGGAGCGGTCGGATCCGCCGCGTGGGGCGTACCCGTGTGAATCGCCCGCCCCGAGGACACCGGCCAGGATCCGGGCGTACTCGCGCAGCCGCTCCTCGCTGCGGGCCGACAGCACGAACACGTGCTCACGCCGCTCCCCGTCCTCGGGACGCCCGGACGGCACCGGCAGGTACTCCTCCAGCAGCACATGGCCGTTGACCCCGCCGAACCCGAACGAGCTGACCCCCGCCCGGCGCGGCAGCTCGCTGCCGTCCGCACCGATCGGGCGCGGCCACGCCTCCGCCTGCCGGACGATGCGCAGCGGGCTGCCGGTCAGCTGGATGTGCGGGTTGACCTCTTCCAGGTGGAGGCTCGCGGGCAGCTTGCCGTGCTTCATCGACAGGATGGTCTTGAAGATCCCCGCCATGCCGGCGGCCGCCTCCAGGTGGCCGATGCTGGACTTGACGGAGCCGATCAGCGTGCGCGGCTCCGTGAGCCGGGGCAGCCCGGCGCGGTCGCGCAGCTCGCGGAACGCCTTCTTGAGGCCGTTGACCTCGATCGGGTCACCGAGGGCGGTTCCGGTACCGTGCATCTCCATGTACCCGACGGTGGCCGGGTCGACCCCGGCCTCCTCGAACGCCTGGACGATCAGCTCGGACTGTGCGTTCGGGTTGGGCGTGGTGAGCGTGTTGACCCGGCCCCCGTGGTTGACCGCACTGCCGCGGATCACGGCGTGGATGTGGTCCCCGTCGCGGAGCGCCGCCGACAGCGGTTTGAGCAGCAGTGCGCCGGCTCCTTCACCGCGTACGTAGCCGTTGGCGCTCGCGTCGAACGACTTGCATCGCCCGTCCGGGCTGAGCATGCCCGCCCTGGCGAAGGAGATGTAGATCATCGGCGCCAGCAGGAGGTTGACCCCGCCCGCGATGGCGGTCTCGCAACTGCCGCTCCAGATGGCCTCGATCGCCGAGCGGACGGCCACCAGTGAGCTGGAGCAGGCCGTGTCGATCGGGAAGCTCGGCCCCTTGAGGTTGAGCAGGTACGAGACGCGGTTGGCCAGGATCGCGTGGAAAAGGCCGGTCGTGGTGTACGCCTCGACCGGGACTCCGGCCTGGCGCATGAGGTCGTAGTAGTCGTGCGTGGCGGCACCGACGAACAGGCCGGTGCGGCCCTTCGCCAGATCCGACGGCCGGTAGCCCGCCTCTTCGACCGCCTTGTACGCGGTTTGCAGGAAGAGCCGCTGTTGCGGGTCCATCAGCTCGGCCTCGCGGGGCGAGATCCCGAAGAACCGGGCGTCGAAGGACGCGACGTCGTCGAGGAAGCCGCCCCACTTGCTGTTGGTCTTGTTCCCGCCGTCGAGGGACTCGCTGTAGAACTCGCGCCAGTCCCAGCGGTCGGCCGGGATCTCGGTGACCAGGTCGTCGCCTGCCTCCAGGTGGTGCCAGAACTCGTCGAGGTCCGCCGAGCGGGGCATCATGCCGTGCATGCCGATGACGGCGATCGGCTCCCGCGTCGTGCCGGGGGCACGGCCGGCCTCGGCCACCACCGCCGCGGCCGGGTCCTGGGCCGGTGCCGCCGTGGGGGCCTGGACCGGTGCCGCCCCGGGGAGTTCCGCGGCCGGTGCCGCGGCGGCGGGGGTGTCCAGGCGGGCCGTCAGTTCGTCCGGGTAGGTCTCGGCCAGGTGCTCGGCGAGCTCTGCCACGGTCGTGTACTCGAAGAACACCGCCGGTGACACGTCGACCGAGAGGCTCTTGTTGAGCCGGTTGGCGAGCCGGTTGAAGGACAGCGAGTCGAACCCGAAGTCTCCGATCTGGGCTGCGGGGTCGATACGGGCCGGATCGAGCTTGACGATCTCCGCCACCTCACCGGCCAGCATCTCCCGCAGCGCGGCGATCGGGACCCCGCGGTCCGCGGACCGATCCTGAACCGCAACCGGCTCGGCCGTGCCGAGGGGCTGCGCCCGCAGCTGTGACGCCACCTTGACTCCATCTCCTTCGGCGAACAGGACCTGCCCCGCCGGGCCGGCCAGAGCGGTTTCGAGCGCGGCAAGGCCCGTCGGTGTACTGAGCGGACGCAGGCCGAGGTTGGCCAGCAGCCACTCCCTGACCTCCTCGTCCACGCCCATCCCTCCCTCGGCCCACAGGGGCCAGTTCACGGAGACCGTGCGGCCGGCGCGGGTGCCGCGGCTCCGCTGTTCCTCCCGCCAGTGGGCGAACGCGTCCAGGAAGCTGTTGGCGTACGCGTAACCCGCCTGTCCGGCGCTGCCGAGCGGACCGGCGACCGAGGAGAACAGGCAGAAGACGTCCAGCGACTCACCGCCGGTCGCCGCGTCGAGGTGCAGGACGCCCCGCACCTTCGGGGCGAGCACCTGGTCCATCCGCGCCAGGTCCTGCTTGACGAGGTAGTCGTCGCGCAGCACGCCCGCGCTGTGGAACACGCCGTTGACCGGGCCGTACGCCTCGTTGGCAGCACGCACCACGGCGGCCGCGCCTTCGGCGGTGGACACATCGGCCCGCAGGTACTCGGCCGCACCGCCCAGGCGGCGCAGCTCGGCGAGCAGCTGGTCGGTCCGCTCGTCGGGAGCGGAGCGGCCGGCCAGCACCAGGCGCGCGGCGACGGTGCCGGCAAGGTGCCGGGCCACGAGCGCGCCGAGGCCGCCCGCACCGCCGGTGATCACGTGGACACCGCCCCGGCGCAGGGGGCCGGAGCCCGCGGACACCGACGGGAGTTCCGCACTCCACCGCCGGGCCCGACGGACGCCGTCCTGGTAGCGGACCTCGGTGTCCTGCCGGTGCCGGACGTCCAGCTCGGCGGCGAGCCGGTCCGCCGCCGGGCCGGAGCCCGTCGCCAGTTCGGCGAGTTCACCGGCCGGAAGTCCGACGGTGCGGTAGGTCAGCCGGGAGCTCTCCCGCCCGGCCGTGCGCAGGAAGCCGGCAAGCGCCTCGTACGCGGGCTGCCCGGCCATATCGCAGGGGTGGACGCAGATCAGCCGGACCGGCGACTTGTCCTCGGCCCGCAGCAGCGCCCGGACCAGGTGGAACAACGGTATGAGCCCATCGGCCAGTTGGGCGTCGAGGCTCTCGGCCCGGCCGTCGAAGGGGCGGGACGGCCACGCGAAGACGACGTCCCGGGCGCGGCCTTCGGCTCCGAGGACGGCGAGCAGGGACCGGAAGTCCTCCGCGGCATCGGGCCGCAACCGGTGACCGCCGTCGGCGGTGGCCCGGAACTCGCTGCCCGGTGTGGCCACCGTGCATCGTTCGGCACCGAGCCGGGCCGCGATCCGCTGCCCGGCCGCCACGGTCGGGGCCAGCACCAGGACGGGCCCCGTCCCGGAGCCGGGCTCTGCCACGGCGTCCACCCACTCCGGACGGAAGTACGCGCCCTGCGCGGGCCGTTCGGGCGTCACCGCAGCGGCTTCGGGGGCCGCTGATACCGCGGGAACCGCAGGAGTCGCTGTGTGCCACGGCCGTAGCCAGAAGTCCCGCACCCGCACCAGGACCCGGCCGCGCTCGTCGGCGATCCGCACCTCGACCTTCTTGGCCGTGGCTGTCCAGCTGCGTACGGCGACATGGGCGTAGCACCGGGTCGGGGTGCCGGCACCCACATCGATGGCGCCGATGGTGAACGGCAGGTGCAGCCTGCCCTGCCCCTCGCGCGCCTCGATCAGCCAGAGGCAGCCCTGAAGGGCGGAGTCGAGCACGGACGGGTGCAGACCGAACGGCGCGGCACTGCCATGCAGGTGCCCGGGCAGGCTGATCTCCGAGAGGACTTCGTCCTCGCTCATGTACAGCTTCTCGATGCCCTGGTACGCGGGGCCGAGCTGGAGGCCGAGCGTATGGATCCGCGGGTAGAACTCGGCGGCCGTGAGCTCGCGGGTGAGCCGGCCGCGGATGGCGTCGAGGTCCAGGGTCTCGTCCAGGTCCTCCGTCGCACCGTCCGGGGCGAGGTCGGTCTTCCCCTGGCCGTGGACGATCCGCTCGCCGTCCGGGGCGAGGCTGAAGACCTGGTACTCGGTGTCGCTCAGCTCCAGCCGGATCCGCTGGGGCCGGGCGACCGTGATGGCGGAGGACCAGACGTTGTTGCGGAGCCGGCGTACCCGCCGGCCCCTGGCGGCGACGGCGGCGCGCACCATCTCCAGGTAGCCGACGGCCGGGAAGACCGGCTCGCCGTCGACCCGGTGGTCGTCCAGGAAGAACTCGCGACCGGTGAACTCCACCGCGAACGCGGTGCCTTCGGCCGAGGTCTCCGTGATGAAGGGATGCCGCCCCTCGACAGCAGCGGCCGCGGCCTCGCTCCCGGCGGCCTCCGGAAGCTCCGGAAGCTCCGGAAGCCAGTAGCGCTCCTGCGCGAACGGGTAGGCGGGCAGCGTGACATGGCGCAGCGGCGCAGCGTAGAGGACCTCCCAGCGAACCGCCGCCCCGGCGACCCAGCAGCGCGCCAGCCCTGCCAGATCACGATCCGCCAGCACCTGCGGTACGGCTTCCCGGGCTGCCGCCCGGTCGGTGGCGACCGTGCCGGTGGACCAGAACGCACCCTCGGGTGTCCGGCCCTCGGCGAACGCCTCCAACTGCCCGGCGAGGCGGATCGGGTCGTCCGCCAGGACCGCCAGCCGCTCGGGCAGCGGCTCGCGGCGCACCTGGAGCTGGTGAGCCACCTCGGACATGCGCAACTCACCTGCTCGTGCGCGCAGTTCGCCCGCCATCCGGCCCGCGTGAGCGCGCAGGCGTTCGGCGCTCTTGGCCGAGAGCACCACCACGTGCTCTCCGTCCTGAGCGCCCCGCGGCGCCTCCTGTCCCGCGTACTCCTCGATGATCACGTGTGCGTTCGCTCCTCCTGCGCCGAACGAGCTGATGCCCGCACGGCGTGGCAGTTCGAAGCCGTCGGGGCGCTGCTCGGCGGGCCAGTCCGCCAGGGTGCGCTGGACCTGGAACGGCGTGGCCCCGAAGTCGATCCTCGGGTTCTCGGGTTCGGAGTTCAGAGAGGGCACGAGCTGCCGGTGCCGGAGCTGGAGCAGCACCTTGGTCAGGCCCGCGATTCCGGCCGCGCTCTCCAGGTGGCCGATGTTCGTCTTCACCGAACCGATGGCGACCGTGCCGGGACCGGTGCCGGCGAACGCCTGGGCGAGCCCGGCGATCTCGATCGGGTCGCCCAGCGCCGTACCGGTGCCGTGTGCCTCCAAGGCTCCGATGCTGTCGGCGTCCACCCCGGCCGCACGCAGCGCGGCCGTGATCACCTCGGCCTGCGCGCGCGGATCCGGGACGGTGAAGCCGTTGGTGCGGCCCCCGTGGTTGACGGCCGTCCCCTTGATCACACCCAGGACGCGGTCGCCGTCGGCCACCGCCTCGCGCAGCGGCTTCAGCACCATGGCCCCGACGCCCTCGCCCGGCACGAAGCCGTCGGCGGACGCACCGAAGGTGTGGCACTTGCCGGTGCGGGTGAGCATCTGCATCTGGCAGAGCCAGTCGTATTTGCTCGGGTGCAGGTAGAGGTTGACGCCACCGACCAGAGCGAGGCGGGACTCGCCCCGGTCCAGGCTCTCGCAGGCGAGGTGCACCGCGCTCAGTGAGGACGCGCAGGCGGTGTCCACGGGCATGCTGGGGCCGTGCAGGTCCAGCCAGTAGGAGACCCGGTTGGCGAGGGACCACTGGGTGGAGGTGGGAATCCCGCGGTTGCCGGCCCGCCACTGGTCCGGCCCCCAGAGCAGGTACGACTGGGTGGTGACGGCGGCGAACACGCCCACCGCGCGGTCACCGGGGACGGCGGGGTCGCCGAGCCGGTGCGGCGGGTAGCCGGCGTCCTCGAACGCCTCCCAGGCGGTCTGCAGGAACAGGCGCTCCTGGGGGTCCATCAGCTCGGCGTCACGCGGCGAGATGTTGAAGAAGAGCGGGTCGAACCGGTCCACACCATCGAGGAAGGCGCCCCACTTGCAATACATGCCGCCGTCGAGGGCCTGCTCCGGGTCGTCGGTGTAGCGCTCGCGGTAGTCCCAGCGCTCGCGCGGGATCTCGGTGATGCTGTCGCGGCCCTCGGCGAGCTGGTGCCAGAACCGGTCGAGGTCGGGCGCGCCGGGGTACCGCCCCGCCAGACCGATGACGGCGATGTCCTGCCGTCCCGTCGGCCGCTCGGACACCTCGGCCGCGGGCACCGGCGTGCCGCTCACCGCCGGGGCGGTCGTGTCCGCCGGGGCGGTCTCGGCGTAGTGGGAGGCGAGTTCCGCCGCCCGCTCCCCCGCGATCCGGCCGGCGGCTTGGCCGAGGGTTCGGCTCTCGAAGAGCAGGGTCTGCGGCACCGGGCCGAGCTCCCGCTCGATCCTGGCGTTGAACTGGCTGATGAAGATCGAGTCGACACCGTACTGGTCGAGCCCGAGGTCCGGGTCGATCGTGCTCTCCGGCATCTCCAGCAGCTGCGAGAACAACTCGGTGACATAGCGCACCGCCAGCTTCTCGGCCGTGGCCGAGCCGGGACGGGCGGTCGGGACGGCCTGCGGCGCTCCAGGCACGCCCGCGACCAGTCGCAGGGCGTTGCCGGGGGTGCCGAAGACCAGGGTGCGGGTGCCGGCCGGGCCGGTGAGCACCCGGTCCAGCGCCGCGAGTCCGACGCTCTGCGGCATCGGAGCGAGACCGTCGGCGAGACGGAACACGGTGTCGGCTCCATTGGCGACCGCCATGCCGCCGCCGGACCACAGGGGCCAGCCGATCGAGAGCGTGCGGCCAGGCCGGCTGCCGTCCGCGCGGTGGCGCTCCCGCTCGTCCGCGAAGGCGTCCAGGAACGCGTTGGCGACCGCGTAGTCCGCCTGCCCCAGGTTGCCGGCGACGGCGACGACGGAGGAGAACAGCACGAACAGGTCGAGCGGTTCGTCACGGGTCGCCAGGTCGACATTGACGGCTCCCCGCACCTTCGGCGCGAGTACGGTCCGGAAGTCGTCCAGGGTCTTGTTCACCAGGAAGCCGTCGCGCAGCACCCCGGCGGCGTGGATCACTCCGTTGACCGGCCCGAAGCGGTCCCGCACGGCCCGGACCACGGTTTCGGTGGCCGCGAGGTCCGTGACGTCCGCCGCGAAGTACGCGAGCCGGTCCGGGGATCCGAGCTCCGGCAGGTCCCCGGGTTGCGGGGAACGGCCCACGAGGGCGACCCGCACGCCGTCCTTCGCGAGCAGATGCCGGGCGACGAGGCGGCCCAGCCCGCCCGCCCCTCCGGTGACCAGATAGACGCCGGGACGGATTCCCGGACCCTCGCCCGAGGCCGGACCGGTCTCGACGAAGCTGCGTACCTGCCGGTCGGCGCCCCGGTGGCGGACGATGTCCGCGGTCCCGTCCGCCGACAGCTCGCGCGCGATCCGCTCCCAGACCGACGGCTCGCTCGCGCCCCCCTCCACGGCCATGACGCGGAGCCGGATCCTGCTGCTCTCCCGGCGCAGGCAGCGGGCGAGCCCGGCGACCGCGAGGTACTCGGGCGCCGGCCCGGCACCCGTGTGCGGCTGGACGTCCAGGATCAGCACCGGCTCCTCGTCGCGGACCGCTGCCACCGCCTTGGCCAGCAGGAAGGTGGCCTCGGTGCCGGCTGCCAGCCGCTCGTCGAGGCTGCCGTCGGCCAGGTCGCCGGTGATCCGGACGATGGAACGCGGCAGTCCGCCCCGATCGGCGAGGTCGGCGACGAGCCGGAGCCAGTCGGACTCCTCCGTCGGCCGGACGGTCCAGGTATCGCCCTCGCGCCGGTATGCGGAGCCGAAGCCGACGACGTGGAGCCGCCGTCCGGGCAGGGCGCGTTCGGCCTGGGCCCGGAGGTTCCCGGACGGGGCGATCACCAGCACGGAGGTGCCGGCCACTCGCGAGCCGGTGATCTCACGGTGTTCCCAATCCCCGCGCACCTCGATCAGCCGGTGTTCGGCGGCGGCCGCCGACGCGGGCACCGTCGTGGGCACGACGGCGGCCACCGGGGTCCGGTGCTCGGTACGGACGAACTCCGTGGTGGGCAGCGGACGCCGGTGTACGGGCCGTCCGGCGTAGAAGCTCCGCCAGTCCACCGGGACACCGTGCAGCCAGAGGCGGGTGAGCGGTGCGACGAGGTCGGAGGCGTCCTCGATGCCTCCGATGACGAGGTCGCCGGAGTCCTCGGGGGTGCCCACGGTGAGGGTCACCGTGCCCTCCGGGGCGGCGGGCAGGTCGGCACCGTTCGCCGCCTCCGCCCAGCCCTCGGCGGCTTCGAGACCGGCAGGCAGGGCGCCGTGGGCACGCAGCAGCCGGTAACCACGCCCGGAGGAGACGACCCGGTGGGCACGGCTCTGCGCCTCGGCCACTGCCTCGGCCCGCTCCGCGTCATCGCCGTGGATCAGGGCGAGCAGGCTCTGCGGGGTGAGCACGCCGTCGGCCAGCAGGTCGAGCAACTCCACGGCGCGCGGCTCGTGCACCGCCCGCCGTTGCGGCAGGCCCCACTTGCCGTGGAGCCGGTCGAGCGCGTTCTGCAGGGCCAGGGCCCGGACCAGGGCGCGCGGGCCGTTTCCCTCCTCCTCCATGGCGGCCACGAGGCCGGCGCCGTCCATCGGCAGCAGCGCCTCGCCCAGGCCGCGCGCGGCGACCAGACGGTTCCACTCGTCGAGGTTGGCCCGGAAGGTGTGCTGACCGTCCACCAGGTTCGCGGCCTGCCCGGCCACACCCGCCATGTCCTCGTCCGGCACCAGCAGACCGTCCAGCAGACCGTCGACGTACTCGCGGTCGACGAGGACGGGCTGGAGGACCCGGCCGGTGACAGGCTCCACGAACGGAATGCGCGGCGCCCGCAGGGTTGCGTCCGCACCCTGCGACCCCTCCGCCAGAGCCAACGCCGACCGCCAGTCGAGGGCGCCCGCCGCCGCCAGCGCGGGCCAGAGCCCCGTACCGCCGGCGGTGACGTCCGCCGGACGCAGGCCCAGGTCCAGCAGGGCGCGCAGCGTCAGATAGCCGAACAAGCAGGTCTCCCGCGGCCCGCGCTCGCTGGAGCTCAGCGCACGCACGGCAGCCGCGGCCTCGGGCGACTCCTGGGTGAACGCCTGAACGGTGTTCACGTACGGCGCAGAGCGGAGCAGCGCACCGAGCTCCTTGCGGCCGGGCAGTCCGGGGGTTCCGGCGACCCGGAGCCGGAATCGCGGCTCCGTGGCCGACGCCTGCCCGGCCCGGGCACCCGCGACGAGGGCGGCGATGTCATCGGCCGAGCGGACCACCGCGCCGACGCGGTACGGCAGGTGCTCCCGGCCGGTGGCCAGCGTGGCGCAGATGTCGCCGGCCGGCTCGTCCGCCCAGCCTTCTTCGGCCACCGTCTTCCGCCAGGCGGACAGCAGCAGGTCCAGGGACTCGGGCGAGCGGGCGGAGAGGACGAAGGGGTGCTCCCGCAGGACATCCGCGGGGCGGGCCGCGCGCCGACGGCCCTTGGGGCGGTACTCCTCCACGATCAGGTGGGAGTTGACGCCCCCCATGCCGAAGGAGCTGAGGCCCGCCCGCAGCGGCGCGCCCCGGCGTGCGGGCGCCCACTCGATCTCCTCGGTGGTCCAGCGGAACGGACCGCCCTCGAAGTCGATCAGCGGGTTGGGAGTGGTGAGGTGGATGCTCGGCGGTATCCGGCGGGTCCGCAGCATCATCAGGACCTTGATCAGTCCGGCCACTCCGGCCGCCGCCTCCAGGTGCCCGATGTTGGGCTTGACCGATCCGACCCAGCAGGGTCCGGAGCCGGCCGGCCGCGTGTCGGCGGTGAAGACCTGACGCAACGCCTCGACCTCGATCGGGTCGCCGAGGGAGGTTCCGGTGCCGTGCGCCTCCACGTAGGTGATGGACGAGGGCTCGACACCGGCCCGCTCCAGCGCGGCGGAGATCACCAGGCGCTGGGACTCGACCGTCGGCTCGGTGACCGTCCGGCGGTGACCGCCGTGGTTGACGGAGCTGCCGGCCAGAACTCCATAGATGTGGTCCCCGTCGCGGACGGCGTCGTCCAGGCGGCGCAGCAGGACCATGGCCGCGCCCTCGCCCGGTACGTAGCCGTCGGCGTCCCGGTCGAAGGTCTTGCACAGGCCCTCGGGGCTGAGCATGCGGGCCTTGGAGAACGAGACGTACTTCCACGGGTGCAGGTTGAGGCTCACCCCGCCCGCCAGGACGAAGTCGGTCTCCCCGGCCAGCAGGGCCTGGACGCCCGTGTGGACCGCCACCAGGGAGGAGGCGCACGCCGCGTCGACGGACAGGCTGGCGCCGCGCAGGCCGAGGGCGTGCGAGATCCGGTTGGCCAGCAGGCAGTCGTAGGCGCCGAGGGCGGAGTGGCTCTCCACCTCCGTGCCGGGCTGGGCGGCCAGCTGGAGGTGGTCCCGGCCCATCACCCCGACGTACACCGAGGTCCGGGCGGCACGCAGCGCACCCAGGGCGATACCGGCGTCCTCGACGCAGTGCCAGGTCTCCTCCAGCAGCAGGCGCTGCTGGGGGTCCATCAGCCTGGCCTCCTTCGGGGACACCCGGAAGAAGCCGTGGTCGAACGCGTAGGGCTGGTCGAGGGTGCCGCACCACTTGCTGACGGCGCGGCCCGGCGCGGTGATGTCCGGGGAGTAGAACTCGGCCGGGTCCCACCGCTCGGGGGTGATCTCCCGGATGGAGTGGACGCCGGCGCGCAGGTTGGCGAAGTACTGCCGCTGGTCGCGGGCTCCGGGCAGGCGGCAGCCGATGCCGACCACCGCGATCCGGCGGTCCTCGGAGGGCGTGGCCGGGTCGTGGGTCGTCGTCATCGCGCCCCGCCCGCCTTCACCAGAAGGTTCAGCCGCTCCGTGAGGCAGGTCGCGGTCTCCCGCATGATCCGGATTCCGATCTCGTCCACGTGACGGCTCCGCCAGCTCTCCATCGCGGTGCCCTTGACCCACTGGTTGAAGGCCCCCAGCGCCGGGCCGCAGTGCACCTGGAAGTCGACCCGGCGCTCCTCCACGCCGTCCATGGCGATCCGCTGGCTGTGGCCGAGGTACCAGCGGAAGACGAGCGCCATCCTGTGCTTGGGGTTCTGCCGGGCCTTCTCTGCCTCGCGCGCGTCCCGCGCCGCGAAATAGGCCTCGGTCTCGCGCCAGACCTCGTCGAAGGTGCGGCGGAAGTAGCGGGTCTCGATCAGCGTGCGCGTCGCGGCGTCTATCTCGTCGAGGGACTCGTGGTGCCGGTACAGCTCATGCAGCTTGCGGGCGCGTGCCGGGAAGAACACCCCGCGCTTGAGCACCTGCACCTGGGCCCCGAGCTCGAACATGTCTCCGGCCGGCGCGTAGTCGGTGTCCTGGATGTTGATCTGCTCCAGCATGTCCTTCGCCGCCGGACTCATCGCGGCCTCGACGGTGCAGAGGTTGACGGACCCGGTGAGGACGAAGTCCGCGCCCATCACGAAGGCCGCGGCTGCTGCCTCGGGGGTGCCTATGCCTCCTGCCGCGCCGACGCGGACGCGGGTGGTGCGGCCGTACTCGGCCGCCAGCCGGTCCCGCAGGCGGACCATGGTCGGCAGCAGGACGAGCGACTGGCCCCGATCGGTGTGCCCGCCCGAGTCCGCCTCCACGCAGAGGTCGTCGGCCATCGGCACCCGGGAGCCCAGCGCGGCCTGCTCGGCGGTGATCAGACCCTGCTCCTCCAGCATGCTGACGATCCGCTCGGGGGCCGGGGAGAGGAAGCATTCGGCCACCTCGGGACGGGAGACCTTGGCGATGACCCGGTTGGCGATCACCACCTCGCCGTCGTCACCCTTGGTGAGACCGGCCAGGCGGTAGCGGACCAGCGCCGGGGTGACCTTCATGAAGGCCGAGGCCTCCAGGTTGCGCACCCCGCGGGCGAGCAGCAGCTCGACGGTGTCGTCCTCGACTCCGGGCAGGGTCGGGTTGTGCACCAGATTCATGCCGTACGGCCCGTCGGCGCCGAGCTGTCCGGAGATACGGGTGATGGCGTCGTCGATCCGGCTCCGGTCCAGGCCGCCGGTGCCGAAGAAGGCGAGGAGACCCGCCTTCGCCGCCCTGACCACCATCTCCTCCGAGGCGATCCCGCGGTACATCGAGCCGCAGACGTAGGCGTAGCGCACGCCGTACGCGGCGCGGAAGTCGGCGCTGCCCAGGTCCTCGGCCCGCAGCCCGGAGCCGGCCGACTCGGGCACGGCCGGGGCCACCGGGGCGGGCTGCGGGTCGCGCACGACGACGGGCGCCGCCCGGATCTTCTTCACCAGTCCGGTCAGTACGGTGCCGGGCCCGACCTCCTCGAACTCGGCCTCCCCTGCGGACAGCAGGTACCGCACGGTCTGCTCCCAGCGCACGGGCCGCACCAGCTGCTCGGCCAGCGCGGCACGTATCGTCCCCTCCGCGTGCGGGCGCGCGGTGACGTTGGCAACGACCGGCGTGGTCAGCGGCTGGAAGCCGAAGCCGCCCAGGAACTCCTCGAAATCGCGCCGGGCGGGGGCCATGTGGCGCGAGTGGAAGGCGCCGCTGACCCGCAGCACGATGCACGCCTTCGCCCCGGCGTCGAGGAAGGCCTGCCGGGAACACTCGACGGCCTCCCGCGGCCCCGACACCACGATCTGGTCGCCGCCGTTGAAGTTGGCCAGGTCGATCTCGGTCAGCCCGGGCGCGGCCAGTACGGCCCGTACGGCCGGCTCGCTCAGTCCGACGACCGCGGCCATGCCCCCGTCGGCCGTCCGGGCCATCAGTTCCCCCCGCTTGCGTACCAGGCGCAGCCCGGTGGCGAAGTCGAAGGCCCCGGCGGCGAACAGCGCGTTGTACTCGCCGAGGCTGTGTCCGGCGAAGTAGTCCGCGCGGTACGAACCGGTCTGCACCCTGGCGAGGTACGAGAGCGCGTTGACCACGAAGAGGGCGGGCTGGGTGAACTGCGTGGCGTCCAGCGAACGGTCCGGGTCCTGGCCCTGGCACAGCCGCTGGACGGAGTAGCCCAGAATGCTGTCGGCCTCGGCGGTCAGCTCGGAGAACTGCCCGAACAGTTCACCGCCCATACCGCGGGACTGCGATCCCTGGCCGGGAAAGAGAATGGCTTTCACAGTGACACCCCGATGCGACGGACGTGCGTGGGAAGGGTTCACGCCGAGCTGCTGCGTGCGGGCCGGCTGCTTCCGGATCGCGGCACCGCTGCCGGTCCCGGCAAGACTGGTGATCCGGTCGAGGGCCCGGCCGGCAGGGTTGAACGGGTCGAGGAGCGGGACCGTCGTCGAGAGGGACCCGCTCGGGAAGTTGTGCCGGGCGAAGTTGGCCATGGTGGCCGAGGGCCCGAGGTCCACATAGCGAAGGCCGCCCGGTTCGAGTGATTCGAGGTGGCGTACGGCCTCCTGGAAACGGATCGGGGACCTGACCAGCCGCCAGAAATGGCCGGTGTCGACCCGGTCGAGCGTCCTGGCGGTCTCGCAGGAGACCACCCGCACGGACGGCCGGCGCAGTTCCAGCCCGGACAGCACCCGGTGGTACTCGTCCGCTGCGGAATCCATCAGCGCGGAGTGGAAGGCGTAGCCGACCGGCAGCCGCTGGTACGGCACCGCCCGTCTCCTCAGCCCGCTCTCCAGGTCCGCCAGTGCATCGAGCGGTCCGGACAGCACCAGGTGCCGGTCGAAATTGACCGCCGCCAGTTCCAGCCCCGGCCGGGCCTCCTCGTTGCGCTCGTACCGGGCGACGTCGTCGAGGACCGCGACCATGCCCCCCGGGGGGCAGTTCTCCTCGACCAGCAGGACCTGTCGGACGATCGTCCGGGCCAGGTCCTCCACCGTCAGCGCACCGGCCGCGGTGGCCGCGGCGAACTCGCCGAGGCTGGCGCCCAGTACGTAGTCCGGTTCGACGCCCCGCGAGCGCAGCGTCTCGACCAGCGAGAGCTCGATCATCAGGATCGCCGGGTGGGTGTACGCGAGCCGGTCGAAGCGCTCGGCCGGCCCCCGGTCGTCCCGGTAGATCTCCTCCAGCACCCCCGGCATCCCGAAGTCGGCGAACACGCCGTCGAGCGTGTACATGGACCTGCGGAACGCCGGGTCGCTGGAGAGGAGTTCGCGTCCCATCCCGTAGTACTGGGACCCCTGGCCGGCAAACATGAGCACGGTCTTCTGCCGCACTGCGTGGAACTCCCTTTACACGGTGGATGGGTGTGCGATCGGTGGCGGCAGCTCAGTGGTCCGCGGCAGCCCACTCGGTGAGGTCGGCGCCGGCATCGGCATCGGCATCGGCGGAGAACAGCCGGGGCGCCAGCACCCGCAGGTGTCCTGGAGCGTCCTGCCGTGCGGGTTCGAGGTGCAGCGCCTGCACGTCGGCGACCGTCGTCAGCGGCCCCAGGCAGGCACAGGCCTGTTCCTGGAAGCCGGCGAAGCGGTAGGCGACCTCCATCATCCGGTTGCGTTCCGTACGCCGGAAGTCCGCCGCCAGGTGCACACCGGCCGCGGCGGCCCCGTCGGTCAGCCAGCGCAGCAGCGCCGCACCGACCCCGAACGACACCACGCGGCAGGACGTCGCCAGCAGCTTCAGGTGCCATACGGCGGGCAGACGCTCCACCAGGATCACACCGACCGCGCCGTGCGGGCCGAAGCGGTCGGTCAGGGTGACGACCAGGACCTCGTGCCGCTCGTCCGCCACCAGCGCGCGCAGTGCCTCGTCGGAGTAGTGCACACCGGTCGCGTTCATCTGACTGGTGCGCAGGGTGAGTTCCTCGACCCGGGCTATCTCCTCGTCCCCGGCCCGCTCGATGCGCAGCTCCAGCCCCAGGGACCGCAGGAACTCCTCGTCGCTGCCTCGGTGTTCGTCACGCTCGGTGTCACGGCGGAAGCCCGCCTGGTACATCTCGCGCCGTCGCCGGGCATCGCCGGTGACCACTGCGGGGCTGAACTCGCCGAGGCCCGGCAGTGACAGGACCCGGTCGGCGGCGTAGCAGCGGACCTCGGGCAGGTTGAACTCGACCTCTGCCCGCTCAGCCGGCTGGTCGTCGATGAACGCGATCGTCGGCAGGGCGAAGTTCAGCTGCTCGGCGATCGCCCTGACCGAGTCGGACTTCGGCCCCCAGCCGATCTGCGGCAGGACGAAGTACTCGGCCAGGCCGAGCTTCTCCAGCCGGGTCCAGGCGTGCTCGTGGTCGTTGCGGCTGGAGACCGACTGGAGGATGCCCCGCGCGTCGAGCGCGACGACCACCTCGCGGACGGCGTCGGAGACCTGCACCTCCTCGTCCTCCAGCAAGGTGCCGTTCCACAGGGTGTTGTCCAGGTCCCAGACCAGGCATTTGACGGTGGTGTGCTGCTCCTGCACGAGCCTCTTCCCTCCCAAGTTCCCGGAAGATCCGGTCAGACTTCCCACAGGGTCACGGTCCACGCGGCCACGGGGCTGTTGCTCAGCACCACGACGTGGTCCCCACGCTCCAGCCCTCCCACGGCGAGCAGACGGTCCAGGTTGAGTACGACGTCCATCGCACCGAGGTGGCCCAGCTCCGCCAGATGCACTCCGCAGACCCGATGGATGGGCAGGTCGAGCGTGCGCTCGTAGAACTGGTACGCGCTTGCGGTGACGTTCTGCATCAGCGTCGCGGCGACGTCGTCCTTCGTGATACCGGCTTCGGCCAACACCTCGTCCACGAGCCGGCCGAGCCGGGTCCGGCTGTGCATGGCCAGTTCGAAGCTGTAGCGGTCGCGCGAGGAGCATTCCTCGCGCCACTGCTCGAACGGCGTGCGCTTGTAGTCGACCTTGAACAGGTCGTGGAAGCTGCCGTCGGCCTCCTGCCGGTGGGCCTTCAGCACCGGCCGGCCGCCGCGCACCATGGTCATGGCGAACGCTCCGTCGCCGATCACCGTGACGGGGTAGCGGACCCGGTCGGCGCCGGTGGGCCGGCTGCCGTAGGTGATCAGGATGCTCTCCCGGGACGGGTCGGCAAGCAGCAGGTCGCGGGCGAGTCCCCAGGCGACCGAGGAGCCGGCGCAGCCCAGACCGTCCACGGTGAGCGGAAACGTGCCGGCCAGCTTGGCGGCGTCCTGGATGTGGCAGGCGTCCGAGCCGATCAGGACGTCAGGGGCGCGCGAGGCGATGTGGATCATCATGTCCGGTTCGCCCGGGTTCGCCGCCAGTAGCTCGCGGCAGGCCCGGGCAGCGAGTTCCGTGGGCTCGACGCCCTCGAAGACGCCGACGGTACGAACACCTGCCTGATCGGCGAACTCCAGTTCCTGCGCGCTCAGCCCGGACACCTCCGGCAGCGAGGTGACGGGCACCCGCTGATGCGGAAGGAGGCAGTGCACGGCTCCGATGCCGATGGTCATGCCACCCCCTCCAGCACGCGCTCCGCCAGCATCAGCTGGCTGATCTCGTTGCTGCCCTCGATGATTTCCATCAACTTGGCGTCCCGGTACGCCCTGGCCACCACATGACCGTCCTGGGAACCCGCCGAGGCGAGCACCTGCACGGCGACGGACGCCCCGCGGGCGGCATTGCCGGCCGCGACGTGCTTGGCCAGCACCACCGCCTGCGTCAGCTCGGCGGAGCGGTCGTCCCAACAGCGGCTGGCGTGCTCGCAGACCCGGGTGGCGGTCTGCTCGGCGACCAACAGCTCCGCGAGATGGCGGGCCACCAGCTGATGCCGACCCAGCGGCTTGCCGAACTGCTCGCGGGACTTGGCATGTGCCGCGGCGGCCCGCAGGCAGGCCCGCAGGATGCCCACGCAGCCCCAGGCCACCGACATCCGCCCGTAGCTGAGCGCGATCGTGGTGAGCAGGCCCAGCGGCTGGCTGGTCCCGGACAGCACGTTGGCGGCGGGCAGCCGCACGCCTTCCAGGACCAGACCGGCGTGCCCGGCCGCCCGACAGCCGAGCGGGTCGGCGACCTTCTCCACCCGCACCCCGGGCGTGGTGGCCGGCACGAGCACGGCGGCCGCGCCGTCACCGAAGCGGCCGAACACCACCAGGTGGTCTGCGTAGGCGGCGGCCGTCGACCAGACCTTGTGGCCGTCGACGACGACCGAGTCGCCGTCGGGGCGGATCCGGGTGCCCAGCGCCGCCAGGTCACTGCCGGCCTGCGGCTCGCTGAACGCCACGGCGGCCAGTTCACCACCGGTGAGACGGGCGAGGTACTCCGCACGCTGCTCCCGGGTGCCGAACCGCTGAATGGTCCAGGCGGCCATGCCCTGCGAGGTCATGACGCTCCGCAGCGAACTGCACAGCGCTCCGGTCGCAGCCGTGAGCTCACCGTTCCGCAGGCTGGTGAGGCCACGGCCGCCCAGGGCTGCCGGGACCTCCGCGCACAGCACACCCTGGGCACCCAGCGTGCGCAGCAGATCCCGCGGGATCACGCCCGCCAGGTCCCAGCCCGCGGCCTCGACGCCCACCGCCTCGGCGACCAGCTTCGAGAGGTCGTCACTCACCGGCGCTGCCCGCCAGCCGGAGGACCATGGTGGCCATCTCGCGTACCGTGCGGAAGTTGGCCAGGGTCAGGTCGGGGCCGGACACGGTGACGTCGAAGGTGTTCTCCACGAAGACCACCAGCTCCATCGCGAAGAGCGACGACACCGCCCCGGACTCGAACAGATCGGCGTCGGACTCCCACACGGTCTTGGTGCGCGTCTCCAGGAATGCCTTCAGCTCTGCCTCGACGGAGGGGGCGGACAACTGGGTGGGCAGCGACTCGGTCATATCTGGTTCCTCTCGGCTTTCTTGTGGGCGATCGTGATGCCGTCGGCGACCGGGAGCATGGAGATCTCCACACGGTCGTCGTCGCGCAGCAGGGCATTGAGTTCGCGGATGGCGAGGGTGTCCGGATCCTGTGCTTCCGGGTCCACGACCCTGCCGAAGTAGAGGGTGTTGTCCAGCACGAGCGTCCCCCCGGGCCGCACCAGCACCAGCGCGTCTTCGTAGTACGTCCGGTAGTTGGCCTTGTCGGCATCGATGAAGGCCAGGTCGAAGCTGTCCGGACCGGCCTCCGCCAGCAGGGTCTTCAGGGTCTCGGCAGCGTCACCGAGCCGCAGCTCGATGCGGTCCGCGACCGACGCGCGCTCCCAGTAGCGCGCTGCCACCGAGGTCCAGCGCTCACTGATGTCGCAGGTCACCACCCGCCCGCCGGGCGGCAGCGCACGGGCCATGCACAGGCTGCTGTAGCCGGTGAACGTGCCGACCTCCAGCACCCGGGACGCTCCGGTGAGCCGGACCAGGAGAGCGAGCAACTGCGCCTCCTCGGGCAGCACCAGCATCGCCTGCAGCATCGGCATCCCGGCCGTCTCCGCTCGGAGTGCGGCCAGCACCTCGTCGTCGCGGAGCGACATCTCCCGTACGTAGTCCAGCAGTTCCGGACTCGTTGCCACCTGTCCGGCCATCAGACGTGGACCCCGGTGTAGGTGTAGAAGCCGCGGCCGCTCTTGCGTCCGTGGTGTCCGTCGCGGACCTTCCGAAGCAGCAGGTCGCACGGGCGGCAGCCCTCGTCACCGGTGCGCTCGTACAGCACCCGCAGCGAGTCGGCCAGGTTGTCCAGGCCGATCAGGTCCGCGGTGCGCAGCGGTCCGGTGCGGTGGCCGAGGCAGTCCTGCATCAGCGTGTCCACGTCCTCGGCACTCGCCCGGCCCTCCTCCACGATCCGCACCGCGTCGTTGATCATGCGGTGCAGCACCCGGCTGGTGACGAAGCCCGGGCCGTCGCCGACGAACACGCCCTTGCGGTCGAGCACCGCCAGCAGTTCCCGCACCGACGCCACTGCGGCGTCGCCCGTCCGGGAGCCGCGCACGACCTCCACGGTCGGGATCAGGTAGGAGGGGTTCATGAAGTGCACGCCCACCAGGTCCTCGGGGCGCGGCACCTGAAGCGCGGTCTCGTCGACCGGGATGGACGAGGTGTTGGTCACCAGCAGGGTGCCCCGGGGCACCACGGCACTGACCTCGGTCAGTGCCTTCACCTTCAGCGCCGCGTCCTCGGTGACCGCCTCGATCACCGCGTCGGCGCCGGCCACGTCGGCGAGCGAGCCGGTGGTCACCAGCTCGCCGACCGGGGCGTCCTCGGCCCTGGCCCCCATCAGCTGGGCCAGCCGCAGTTCCTGCTCGACCCGGCCGCGGGCCTGGTCCAGCCTCTCCGGGTCGACATCGACCAGCACCACCGGAACGCCACGCCCGAGGGCCAGCACCGAGATGCCGACCCCCATCACGCCCGCGCCCAGGACGGCCAGTCGATAGGTCGTCACATCCCTCGTCACCAAAGCCTCCGTAGTTGTCAGCAATCGATCACTCGATGGGGTTCGTGCAGGTCCCGTGCCGGTCTAGACAGGGATGAGGCTCCACTGTCGCGGCAGCCGCTTCGCGTGGCGGGGCTTGGCCTGCGCCCACCAACGCACCGAGCGGGCCAGCAGCTCGGACGGGTCGGCGACCCGCCGGGTCGGCCGGAAGGGCTCCGGCATGCTGGTGTAGCCCTCGAACATGCCCAGCAGCTCCACGGCGCGGAACTGCACCTCGGACAGGTGCTGTTCGGCAAGCGGCAGGAAGAAGCGGTGCCAGCGCCGGCTCGTGATGAACGGCGGGTACGCCACCGGCGTGATGCCCTCCTCCTCGCGCCAGTCGTTGAGCGTCCGGCAGATGACGCCGATCATTTCCGACAGCCTCAGGCAGCCGTCCCCCGCCGCGATGACCTCCACTGCGGGAGTGCCGGGCGCCGCCCCCAGCGCGGCGGCCGCGATCACCTCGGCGACCTGGTCGACCGGGGCGATCTCGACGAACCCGTCCGGATCGCCGACCACGGCGGGGGCCAGCCCGGAGACCAGCGCCTGCACCATCGTGTAGGGGCCTGAGAACCGGGAGATCGCACCATCGGTACGACGGCCGAAGACCAGCGGCGGCCGCACGATCGTCAGCGGGCCGGTGTGCGCCGCACGGACCAGGTCCTCGCATTCGGCCTTGGACCACTCGTATCCGTTGCGGTGCCGGCCGAAGGCGGAGGGCAGCGGCTTGGCGTCCTGACCCTCGACGTACGCGGTCGAGACGTGGACCACATGGGTTTCGCCGTCGGCGAGTTCGAGCACGGCCTCGGTGGTGCGGATGTTGGCCTCGGTGGCCTCGGCCTCGGTCATCGTCCACCGGGTGGAGGCGGCACTGTGGATCACCGCGTCCCAGTGCTGCTCGCGCAGCTCGGCCGGCGGCGGCTCGGCCCCCAGGACCCAGCGGGTCTCTCCGGGGCGGCTCGGCCGCCGCGTCACGGCGGTCACCTCGACCGACTCGCCCGCCCTCGCGAGCAGATCGGCCACCTCACTCCCGACCACGCCACCGGAACCGGTCAGCAGGACTTTCATCGAAGCCTTTCCCTCGTACGTATGCGCGTCATCGGCCGGGGGACAGAACCAGGCAGGCGTTGTGTCCGCCGAATCCGAAGGAGTTGGAGAGAGCGGCCGCCCTGGCGATCCGGCGGGGCGCGCCCGCGACCACATCGAGGAGCCCGGGCTCCTCGCCGCGGTGGTGGTTGGCCACCGGCGGCACCTCGCCGTCGGCCGCCACCGCGAGCGCGACCGCGGCTTGCACCGCGCCGGCCCCGCCGACCAGATGGCCCAGGACACCCTTGACCGCCGTCACCGGCGGGCGCAGTGTGCCGAAGGACTGCGCGATGGCGCGGGCCTCGGCCGCGTCGTTGCCCCAGGTCGAGGTACCGTTGGCGCTGATGTGGCCGATGTCCTGGGGGCCCAGCCCAGCGTCGGCGAGCGCCGCGTCGATGCAGCGGGCGGCCATCGAGCCGTCCTCGAGCGGGGCGACGACATGGTGGGCGTCGGAGTTGCTGCCGTATCCGGCGACCTCGCCCAGGATCGTGGCGCCCCGGGCCATCGCGTGGTCCCAGTTCTCCAGCACCAGGAAAGCGGCCCCCTCGCCCATCACGAAGCCGTCGCGGTCCTCGTCGAAGGGCCGGCAGGCGGACCCCGGGTCGTCGTTGCGCGTGGAGAGCACCCGCATCCGGGCGAAGGCGGACATCGCGACGGGTGTCACGCCGGCGTCCACCCCGCCGGCCACCACCGCGGTCAGCTCACCGGAGCGGATCTTCAGCATCGACTCGCCTATGGCGATCGCCCCGCTGGCGCATGCCGCGCTGTAGGTGAGGGAGGACCCCCGGGCGGCCAGCTTGAGGCTGATGCAGTCGGCGGGGGAACTGGGCATCACCCGCGGCACGGCCATGGGGGACACCTGGTCCGGCCGCCGGCCGACCTCCCCCACGATCCGCTCGACGGCGCTCAGGCCGCCGAAACCGGTGCCGACCGCGACCCCGACCGCGTCGGGCGCGGCGGCCACGTCCAGCCCGGACTGCCCGACCGCGTCCCTGGCGGCGGCGAGTGCCAGCATCGCGGGCCGCTCCATCCGCCGCTGCTCCCTGGGGCTGCAGTACGGCGTGAGGTCGAACGGCGGCACGGTGCACGCGAAGGTGACCGGCGAGCCGCCCTCAAGCAGCTCCGGCACGGTGGACGCGGTGGACTTGCCCGCGTGCAGCGAGTTCAGGACGTCCTTGAGGTGGTGGCCGCCCGGGGTCTTCAGTCCGATCCCCGTCACGGCCACCCGGGTCCTCATATGGTCGCCACTTCCGGCGAGAGCCGCTTGTGCATCAGCGCGACCGCGTCGCCGAGGTTCTGGAAGTGCCCCAGCTCATCGAGCGCCAGCCTGATGCCGAACTCGCTCTCCAGCCGTGCCCCGATCTCCGTCAGCTCAAGGCTGTCGATGTCGTACTCGGCCCGGAGGTCGGTGTCCTCGGCCAGCTCGTTCTCGGCGACACCCAGCACCACCGCGATGCACTCGCGGACAACCTGCGACACCTGGTCCCGGTCCATGCTCTTCTCCCCCTGTACGGATATGTGCGTTTCAGTGCTCATGTTGTTTCAGTGCTCTTCGCGTCCGCCGCCGGTCTGCGCCCGGGCCTGCGCGGCCGCTCCGTCCAGCGCCTCTGCCGCCTGGTCGATCTCCGCAAGCGAAGCCACCAGAGGCGGGAGCAGCCGCAGCGTCTCCGGACGGCTCAGACAGGGCGAGACCAGCAGGCCGCGTTCGGCGAGGCCGATCTGTACCTCGCCGGCGATCTCCGGCGTGGCGAGGTCGAGACCCCAGGCCAGCCCCCGCCCCCGGACCCCGGACACCACGTCCGGATGACGCCGGTGGAGGTCGGTGAGCGCGGCGTGCATCCGCTCGGCGAGAGCGACGCCGTGCTCGGCGTGCTCCTCCACGACGTCCAGTGCGGCCGGCAGCGCCGCCGTGCACAACGGCATCCCGCCGAAGGTGGCGGTGTGCCGGACCGGGTCGGACAGCAGCGGCTGGTAGAGAGCGTCGGAGCACACGGCGGCCGACAGCGGCACCACACCGCCGCCGAGCGGTTTGCCAAGCAGTACGGCGTCGACGGGGAGCCCCTCGGCCAGGGCGACCGACCGGGCGCCACAGCGCCGCAGCCCCACCTGTATCTCGTCGGAGATGGCGAAGGCGCCCACCGCGTGGGCATCCTCGCACCACTGGCGAAGCACCTCCACGTCGAGCGGAATCACGCCGTTCTCGCCCTGCACCGGCTCGAACACCACAGCGGCGACGGGCCGTTCCGCGGCAACCCGCGCGATCGCGTCCGGATCGTCGGCGTCCACGTGCACCACGCCGCCGAGCAGACCGTCGAGCCCGGAGCGGAAGCGCTCGTTGTGGGTGAGTGCCAGTGCGCCCATCGTCTTTCCGTGGAAGCCGCCGCGTACCGCGACCACGGTGTCCCGGCCGGTGGCCAGCCTGGCCAGCTTCACGGCGACCTCGACGGCGTCCGCGCCGTTGCTGCCGAAGTACACCCGGGGCAGCGCAGCCCCGAGGTACTCCACCAGCCGCTCGGCGGCACGGGCCGGGACGGTGTTCGCGAGCGAACGGGTCGAGGCCGGCATTGTGCCGAGCTGCTCCTGCACCGCGGCCACCACGGCCGGATGGCGGTGTCCCAGCAGCGTCACGGCGTAGGAACCGAAGTCCAGCATGCTGCGCCCGTCGGAGAGCTGCACCCGGCTGCCGCCGGCGGACACCTCGACGGCGCCTTGGCCGGCGAACTTGCCGGCGAACGAAAGCGCCGGGGAGAAGTGGCGGCGGATGAGGCGGAAGGTGTCCTTGGCATCGGCGCCGCGGCCGGCGTCCACGGAGGCCGCCGCGGTCATCGGCCGGTTCCGGCCGCCGCGCCTGCGGCGCGCTCACCCAGGCTGCCGAGCACCGCCTGGGAGAAGTCCCGCAGCGCGCGCTTCGCTATCGGGTCGAGCATCTCGGCCATGAGCGGGATTCCGAGGTCGAAGTCGACCTCCAGCTCCACGGTCGTCCGTGCGCCGTCGGCACCGACCTGCCAGTGCCCGGTGTAGCGGGCGAGGTCGCCCTCGGTCTGCCGGAAGTCGATCCGGCGCCGCGCCGGGTCGATGAGGTCCTCTTCCTCCCACTCCAGCTCGGAACCCCGGAGCTGGACGGACCAGCGGCTGATCCGCCGCTCGCCCTCCTGTCGGAGTACGTCGACCGCCGCGACCTCCGTCATGTACGACGGGAAGGCCTCGCAGTCCAGCAGCGCTGCCCAGACCCTCTCCGGGGACTCCCCCGTGATGTGGCGGGTGGAAACTACGGGCACTGGCGTTCCTTTCCGAACCACGCAAAAGCGCTCCGCGGCCGTGTTCGTGAACACGGCCGCGGAGCGCTGAACGGGCGCGGTGCGAGTCTGACGGGAGCGTCCCGGCGCCTGGGCGCGGCGGGTACGGCTGTACGCAAGAGGGAGATGAGTGAACGCGGCACGGCAATGAAGCCGGTGCGCGACAGCTGGGCGATCCGAAGTCTGGCCGGTTCCAGTACCTCACCTGAGGGTGGACCAACTGTTCTCGGACACACGTGTGCCCTGTCCGAAAAGCGTGACAGAAGCGCCGATGATCTGTCAACTTCGCAGGTGGCGCGGGGCGAAGGAGGCGCCGGAAGGTCCGGCTCCTAGAACCCCGCGTCCCCCAGGCCCTCTTCGAGGGCGGCGAAGGCCCGGTCGACGAGCTCGGGAAGTTCGGCGCTGTCGTCGTTCTCGGCCCAGACCCGGATGGCGGTCGCGGCGGCGGACAGGCAGGCCGCCACCACGACTTGGAGCCCGAGGTCGCCCTTGTCCCGCCCCGAAGCCTCGGACAGCACGGACACGAGATGCTGTTGTGTCAGGTTCTGGTTCTCCCAGAGCCTGGCGCGGAGCGACGGCGTCTCCAGGATCAGCCGGTAGCGGGCGAGCAGTGCGCCCCGGTCGGTGTCGTAGATCTGGGCCAGACCCGTCACGAAGGCCTGCCGGATCTTCTGGACGACCGACTCGCCGGCCGGCCGGGCCGCGACAAGTTCCCCGATCATCGGGTCGTAGTCGTCGTCGGCTGCGACATCCTCCTTCGTCCGGAAGTACCGGAAGAAGGTCATGTGCGATACGCCCGCCGCCGCCGCGATCTCCTCCACGGTGGTGGCGTCGAACCCCTTCTCCAGGAACAGGCGTGACGCCTGTTCCTGGATCGCCTGGCGGGTCGCCGCCTTCTTGCGTGCCCGCCAGTCCGACGGCTCCTTCTCGCTGCTCATGTGTCGATTATCCCGCCCGGCGGGGTCCGGGGAGCCCTTCCGGCGATCACACGCCCGGCGCCGGTCAACCCGCGATCACGGGACGGTCCGCCACCGCGAGCGAAGCCACCGCTCCGGAGGCCCGTGCGGGCAGGAAGAGCAGGCAGAGCGCCGCACCGAGCAGCACGACACCTGCGCAGCTCAGCATCACCGTCGACATTGCGTCCGCGAAAGCCGCTCCGGCGGCGGCCCGCAACGGGGCGCCCTGCGGTCCCATGCCGTCGGCGACCACGGCCGCGCCCATCACCGATTCGCGAGCCGCGTCCGCCGCAGGGGCGGGCAGGCCGAGGAGCGCGTCACCGAGCCCGCCGCTGTACACGGCGGACATCACGCTGCCCAGCACCGCGACGGCCAGCGCGCCACCGATCTGGCGCAGGGTGTTGGTGACCGCCGCCCCTGCACCTGCCTCGTCGCCCACCTCGGCCGTGACGGCATCCATGGCCGGCGCCATCGCCCCGCCGATACCGACACCGCACAGCGTCAGGCCGGTAGCCATCGGACCGTAGCCACCGTCGGCCGTGACCTGGGAGAGCACCACCAGGCCGACGGCGAGGACCAGCAGGCCGATCAACACGGTGATCTTGGTTCCGATCAGCTTGTCGACCGGCCCTGCCACACCGCCCGCCACCAGCAGGCCCCCCATCAGGGGCACGAGCCGCAGACCCGTGCCCAGCGCGTCATGACCGTGCACCGCCTGCAGGAACTGCGGTACGACGAACAGCACGCCGAACAGCGCGACGGACACCGCCACGGCCGCCATCGTGCCCCAGGTGAACCGCGCGTTGCGGAACAGCGCCGGGTCCACCAGCTTGTCCGCCGCACGGCGCTCCCAGAGCACGAAGGCCGCGAACAGCACGACGGAACCCACCAGCAGGACGACGGTGCGAACCGAACTCCAACCCACCTCGGGGGCGCTGATGAAGCCGTAGATCAGCGCCACGATGCCGCCCACCGCGAGCAGCGCGCCGGGCACGTCCAGCCGTGCTGCCGCCGGATTGCGGGACTCCCGCAGCAGCACCACACCGGCGGCCACCGCGATCGCCACCACCGGCACGTTGATCCAGAACACCGAGCCCCAGTAGAAGTGCTCGAGCAGGAAGCCGCCGACGATCGGCCCGAGCGGAAGCCCTCCGGCGATGGCCGCCGTGATGACCGCGATCGCCTTGGGGCGGTCCGCGGCGGAGAAGGTCGATGCGACGAATGCCAGCGTCAGGGGCATGACGATGGCGGCACCGGCACCCATCAGGGTGCGGGCGGCGATCAGTGCACCGGTCGAGTCGGCCAGCGCCGACCAGACGGAGGCCACGGCGAAGATCCCCAGCCCGCCGAGGAGCACCCGCTTGCGCCCGTACCGGTCACCGAAGAGCCCGGCGGGCAACATCGCACCTGCGAACGCGAGGGAGTAGGAGTCGACGATCCATTGCAACTCGGCCGTGGTGGCGTGCAGGGATTCGGAAATGGTGGGCAAGGCCACGTTCAGGATCGTGATGTCCAGGCTCACCACCAGCGTCGCCAGACACAGCACAGCGAGCAACCACCACTGTCCGCCTGACCTCTGACGGTCCATGGCCCCTCCAAGCTCTAGTTACCGACTAACATGTTATAGACTAACACCAGCCGGGAGGGAAGCGGCAAGTCGCCGGGCGCACGGGCGCTCACAAGGCGGGGGCGTGACGGCCGTCACCATTCGAGAACCGTCAAGGCGTTCGCCTCCCGGATCTTCCGCCCCCTATCGTCGTCATGCACCTATCGGACTCCTCAGCCCAACACCACTGGAACCGCCCGCGCTTTGAGGCGCCGGTTCCGACGAAACGGATGGCTGCACGTGGACCTGGTCTCGACCCACCCACCGGCCGATGCCCAAAAGTTCGAGCCTTCAAGGACCGCGACAGCCGGCCCGCCACGGCGCGACCCAGCCGCTCCCGGCACGCCGACCCCATGCGACGGCGACCGCCCCATCACGGATGCGCGAGCCACTTTCACCGCGGGCCCGGAAGGGTCGAGCCGCACTCCGTCGAAGCGACCGACCCGGTGAGAGGACGCCACGGCACAGCGCCGCGGCCCCTGTGACGCAAGTCACAGTAATCGAACTACAAACCCGTTCGAGCCCACCAGTTCGACCGCCTTATGGTTCGTCACGCGAGATCACAGGCACGCGAAATCCATCGCCTGTGCAAACTCACGCGTCCGGATACATCTGTTCTGATGAAACGGATCAGCTCACGTGCAGCAGCCTTCACCTCCTTCCTTGACCGAAACGCGAGAAGCGGAATCCATGGGGGATATTCCGCTTCGCCCGTCGTGCGCATCCCAGCACTGTCGGCGCGACCCGAACACACCCCCCGGTCATCGCAGTGACGGCTCTGCGCCTCTCATCTGTCGGAGCTGCAGCGATCGCCTGCGGCACGACCTCGCGGGGCTCCCCGCCCTGTACGAGGAGTGCGAACTCGCTCTGGCCCGCCCGATCCTCCGGTTCGGCGAGCGGGTCAGCGGTATCCGGCGCTCCGGTATTCCGCTCAATACCGAGGCCGTCAGAGCACGGTCCGAGATGCTGGGAGTACTGGCCTCCTGGGCTGCCTTGGTGGCAACTGAACGAGGCATATGCAAACCCACAGAGCGCACCACCCGGAGCCTGAGTCGCTTCTTGGCACGTCACCTCGACTGGCTGATCACCCATTCCGCAGCCAGCGACTTCACCCACGAAGTAGCCATGCTGGTACGTGCGGCAGAAAAGGCCGCCCGCCCGGACTCGGCCCCGCAGATCGACCTCGGGCCCTGTGTGCACCCGGGATGTGACAGCCAGATGTACGCGCAGACGCCCTCGACCGGGGAGGGTCCGTCCCCGGACGTGCGCTGCGACGCGGGGCATGTCTGGCCTCCCCACCAATGGCTGCTCCTGGCCCGTCGGCTCAACCGCATCGGGGAACCGGTTGCCGCGGGCGCCGGCGGGGACGAGGCGACGGGGCGATGACCCGTCATTCCGCCAAGGGGAAGATCACCGTCTCGACCCAACTGGCAGCCATGGCGGCGGGGGTGACCGAAGCGACCATCCGGAAGTGGGCCAGCCGCGGCAAGCTGACCCGCTACGGCAGCCCCGGCAGGGCCGAGTACGCGATCGACGAGCTACTCGACCTCGCCGTCGCCCGCAGCAGGCCGAGCAAGACCAAGGGCGCGGCCGGCCCACCCGAAGCGGGCTAGACAGCCGCCTCCCCGACCGGGCACACAGCCCGGCCCGGGAGGCGGCTTCTCGCCACTGACGCCCAGTCGGAGAATCCGTCGGGCGTGCGTCAGGTCAGCGGAAGTAATCGCCCGTAACTCTGTACGTGCAGCTTCTCGACGCATCTGCGCGCCATTCGGACTTGAAGGTGGCAGCGCACCGGACGCTTTCCTCACGCATTCAGTTGTTGCCGGATGAGCATGCCGAGTCGCTGCCATGCGGGGGCGAGGCGCCGACCGTCCCAGGACGAGAACGATGGCCGCGAGGCCTTACGCCATCGCGTCGAACGAAAGCACGGCGAGCCCGGTGACAGCGGTCAGCCGGTCACCGGTATCAGGAGGTTCCTCGGCACTCGGAGCTCCACCGTTCGAGGTCAGGACGGCCGGCGTCACCACGGCGCCATCATCGCCCTCGCACGGCCCTGGCCCCTACGCCGACCACCTCCGCCGTGAGCTCGCGGTCGCCGCGAACGCCGGCGGGGATGCTCGCGCCTTGGCCCGAGCGGCTGACCGCGCCCCTGGGGTCGGCCGCCCAGCCAACCCCATTCCCAGGCCCACTACGGGGAGTGATCAAGCAGGAGAGGCTCGGTGAGCACCCCGACAAGCCTTCCGTCGGCCACCTGCCAAACGCGGAAGCCGCCTCCCGATCGGGCGTACAGCCTGACCGGAAAGGCGGCCTTCCAGGGCTGACGATACGTAAGGAAACATGCTGAACGAGCGTCAGATGAGCGTCGGGACATCGCCCGTAACACCCGCACCGCACATCATTCGCACTGGTAAAATCGCAGGTCAGGCATCCTTCTTGACCGGCTCCAGAATCGCCACGCACTCCACGTGGTGCGTCATCGGAATCATGTCGGCCTGGACGGGATCGGAAAAATACCAGGTCAGGCGAGGTTCCTCGGCTCTCCGTGGATCTTCCGGGACGGCAGGAGCGTCATATGAGCGTCACGGCCGACACGTCCAGCGGGCTGCTGGAGGAGCCGGCCGCGCTCGCGGGCCGAGAAGGTCCGCGGAGAGGGACTGCGACTGATGGCCGAGGGCGGGCCCATGGTGACGGTGCTTGAAGCGGCCGACCCGTCACCAGACCGGAACGAGCGACCACCCCTGGTGCTGCCGCAGGGCAAGATGCCAGACAGCCGCGTCCACGACGCCGACCCACGGAGGGAGAACCTCCGCTGTCAGCCCGCGGCCCTTGAGGGTGTTGGCGCAGACCAGTACACGGGCACCGGCTTCGTGCAGCGCCGCCGCTTCGGCGGGCGGGATCCGGTCGAGGATCAGGTCGACGCCCGCGCCGTAGAGGACAATCTCGACGTCCAGCGGGTGGTCCGCTGCGGCCAGTAGGTTCGTGGTGGCCCGTGCGACGCGGTCGGGCTGGGGAGCGGCAACGACGACGCGGACGGTGGCCGCTCGGGAAGTAGGCATGCAACACAGCCTCCCACAACCGGAGTCGACGGCCGCGCCGACTTCTATTTGACGCCTCCACGATCGCCGTGCGGTGGCGGACACACTCCGTACGGGTCGGCCGGTTGGCGAGGTTGGCCAGGGGGGTCATGACGTCCACCAGCACTCCGTCCGCACGCCGCCGCAACCACAAGCGGACCATCCTGGCTTCAGGCGTTGTTCCCGGCGGCACGGCCCACCGCATCGATCACACTCCGACAGCTCCAAGGACATCACGCCTCAACGGTCAGCAACGCCGGTGGAGAGGAGTGCGCCCTTTCACCGGGGCGGAAGCAGCGGTGCCAGGAAGCGACTCGGCTCACCGTGCCAGGTGATGGCGAGCGCGTCACGGGCGCGGGTGGCCGCGACGAAGAGCAACGAGCGCGCCCGGTCCAGCTCACGCTGGTGGCGGCTCGGGTCCGTGCGTTCCCACGCGTCCACGGAGGTGCGGGGTACGAGTCCCTCGGAGACCCCGGCGATGATCAGGCAGCGGTACTCCAGTCCCTTGAATCGGTACATGGTGCCGATGTGGACACCCTGGTCGTTCCGCGGTCCGTCCTGTGTGATCTCCGTCGGGGTGATGCCGCGTCGGGCGAGGCGGTCGGCGAGCTGGGTGACCATGTCGTTGGTGGGGACGCAGATCGCCGTGGACTCGCGGGGCACGTCGTGCCAGTCGCGCAGCTGCTCGACGACGTGGTCCATTTCCTCGTCCCAACTGCGTGCGCCCCGCAGGGACGGGCTCGAGCCGTGGAGGACGGAGCGGTATCCGGCGATCGTCTCGGC
Source organism: Streptomyces sp. NPDC001933 (assembly GCF_042890955.1). NCBI lineage: Bacteria > Bacillati > Actinomycetota > Actinomycetes > Kitasatosporales > Streptomycetaceae > Streptomyces > Streptomyces sp. NPDC001933. The sequence goes on from NZ_JBIASS010000002.1 coordinate 557,004, forward strand.
ACTGCCGTCGAGGTCGTCGTAGTCCGCGTCGTCCAGGACCCGGATGGCGTCGCTCAGGATCTCCCGCGTGGTGCGGTAGCTGAGGGTCAATCGGGAGGACCGGCCGCGGATGTGGACGCCGAGGCTGCCGAGTGTGACCTGGTTGTCGTAGATCCGCTGGTGCGTGTCGCCGACGAGGAAGATGTCGTCGGGCTCGGCCGGCACCATGGCGCGCAGCATCTTCCAGTGGGCGGCGCTGAGATCCTGCGCCTCGTCGACCACGATGTGCCGGTAGCGGTAGCGCAGCCAGGCACCGGAGCCGGCCTCGACGTGGAGGTTGTCCAGGCCCCCGCGGTCGTCGCGTTCCTCGGATCGCCGGTCGATTCTGGCCTTGCGAGCGATCTCCAGCCGGGCCGCTCGCTCGGCGACCTGGCGGTGGGTCTCCAGCCCCTTGGTCTCCAGGCGCTGGGTGAAACGTTCGGCGAGCTGCCAGATGCCGGCTCGCTCGGCGCGTGTGACGCTGCGTCCTCGGCCCGCGCGCCGTGCGGCGAAGTAGTCGCTCCGGGAGGTCACGGCCTGGCCGAGGACGACCTGGTTCCACTCGTCGCTGAGAAACTCGGCGCTCCAGCGGTTCTCCCCTGCCTCCACCAGCAGCTCCCGCCACTCGCGCAAGGCTGCCGTGTCGTCGATCCGCCGCTTGGCGCTGCCCGGGTCGGCCTCGCTGACGAGGCGGGTGGCGAGCTGGTCGACGTGGGCGATGTCGACCCGGGCCAGTACGTCGGGGCCGCCGAGCGAGAGGAGCCGGGCCCGCAGGTCGGCGGCGAGGTTCTTGTTGAACGTGGTGAGCAGGACGGGCTTGTTACGACCGGGCGGGAGCGCCCGCACCAGATGGCACACACGGTGGAGGGCGACGATCGTCTTGCCCGTCCCCGGCCCGCCGCCGACCCGGGCCGGGCCCGAGTAGCGCCGGTGGACCAGCTTCTCCTGGGTGGGGTGGAGGAAGATCTTCCACCGCCCGAAGTCGCCCTCCTCCAGGATGCTCTGCAGGAACTCGTCATCGGTGATCACCACGGTCTGGGAACGGTCGACGGCCGCCTGCCAGTCGTCGGTGTCGAGGTTCTGCTCGGGTTCGCTCACGGCGACGGGCGCGGTGACCTGGTCCATGACCGCTTCGTAGGGAACCCCGTCGCGCAGCCGCAGGAGGACTTCACCGGTGTGGCGGGGCGCGTACTCGGCGAGGCCGAGCAGCTCGTCGTCCGTGGTGAGTTTCCGGACGATCGGGATGAGCGGTTCGGCGACGCCGAGGGCCGCGAGCTGTTCGTCGGTGTACGCGGCGAACAGGCGCTCTTCCACCGGCCTGTGGGGGGCGGGTTCCGGAGCGGGAGTTGCGAGCGGCGCGGGTTCGCGGCGCTGCACGTGCTCCTCGACGACCTGGAGGTCCACGTATTCGATGGCACCGGTGATGTGGTTGATGCCGTAGTTGAGCCGGTCCAGGTTCTTGTGGACGTGGCCGCGGTGCTTGACCGAGACGAGAAGCCAGTCGTCACCGCCCAGGCGGATCATCAGGGCCCGCCACTCGCGGTTGACGCGCGCCGACCAGAGCCGGTCGTGGCCTTCCAGCTGCTTGAGGTCGAAGCCGCCGGCGTCCGGGTTGCGGCGGAAGTCGTGCTGGAACTTGTAGAACGCGCCGAGGACGGCGCGGTCCAGTTTGACGATTTCCTTGTCGGCCTTGTCCAGCAGGCGCAGGGTCACGCCGGTCCTGGGCGCGCCGGTAACCGTCATCGCTCGTTCTCCTCGTGTTCGTTCGTGGCCGGACCGGCGATTTTGCGCACCAGCCCGGCGAGTTCGCCGGCGTCCCATTCCGTCGCGGTGCGGACCTGCCAGCCCGCGTCCCGGTAGGCCCGGTCGCGTTGTTCGGCGTCGATGTCCCGGTTGCTGCCCGGGTCCGGCCGGTGTGCGAGGACGACACCGATCCGCCGGGCAGGCCAGGCGAGTTCGGCGGGCCAGGCGGCTGCGCCGAGTTCGTAGCCGGCCTCGGGCGCGGGCAGGCCGAGGCCGGCGAGGACGCGGGCGAGGCCAGGGAGACCGGGGTCGTCGATGAGGAACTCGATGACCTCGTCCCAGGCGGGGTCGCGGACGGCCGCGGGGGCCTCCTCGGCGGTCTGCCCGACCGCCTCGGGTTCGTGTGCCCGCCGCTGGGAGGTGAGCCACCCGACGCCGCCGGTGACCGCCAGTTCGGCCGGTTCGAATCCCGGCAGCATGGCGGCTGTGAGCTGGACCCCGTCTCCCTCGCCCGCGTCGAGGAACTGGAGCAGGTTGCTCCAGTAGAGCCAGGCCTGCCAGCGCCGCCGGTGTGCGGCCTCGTCCGCCGCGACCACGTCCGCGCTGTCGTCGAGCACGGTCAGTGCGGTCCAGACCGCCCCGGTCTGTCCCCTGCGCAGGTCGAGCGCGATGGTGAGCGGACACCCTGACGTGTCCCGGGTCGCCATGATCTGGACGGCGCCCTGTCCTCCGGCGAGCCGCTGCCCGTGCAGCGCCTCGCCGATCCTGCGGCCGGTCTCCTCGCCGTCGGCCAGCGCCCTGCTGGTCGCCGACACGGCGGCGAAGCCCGCGAGCGCGCTCTGGGTGCGGCGCCGCCAGGCGTCGGGGTCCGGGTCGGTGAGGTACCCGATCAGTGTCTCGACGGGGTTGGCCCACACGAAGCGCGACAGGTCCCGGGTGTCGCCACCGTGCATGCGCCGGTGGACGTCCATGGCCGTCTTCTGCGCGGTGTTCGGGTACGGCTTCCAGACGGGGTCGGCCTGCGGCTTCGTCCGCCCGGTCCACGCCTGCACGTCGTCCCAGGTGAGCTGGAAGACCTGCCAGCCTGCCGCCCGCAGGCGGGTGCGTTTGCCCGCGTCGTCCTCGGCGGTGAGGTGCTCGGGGCTCGCGTGATAGCGGTAGCCGTCGAGGTAGACGGCCACCCGCCGGTCGTCGTCGGTGCTGTGGAAAACGACGTCGGGCCGGGTGAAGCCGAGCGGTGTCTGCGTCTCCATCTGCCAGCCGCGGACCGTGCCGTCGGGTGCGGTGAAGCGCAGGGTCGTGTCCCTGGTTCCGTCGGCGGTGAGTGCGGTGCGGACGCTGACCTCGTCCACCCGCTCGGCCCATTCGAGCAGCCCGCGCCGGAAGAGTGCCTCCAGTTCGCTCTCCACCTGGTGCACGAGGGTGATGTCCCTGGCGGTGGCGACGGGTTCGGTACTCCACCGGTCGGCGGTGCGGCCGAAGAGGTCACCGAGCATGTCCAGCGCGTGCTCGCGGGAGACGAGTTCGTACTCGCCGTCGGTGACGTGCCGCAGCAGGCAACGGTGGCACGCGGGCCGGCCCTGGCCGACGCACACGCAGGTCTCGATCACCTGGCGGGCATCCTCCAGGACACCCCTGAGCCCGTCCTGGCCGGCGAGGCGGTGCAGATATCCGGTGCCCCCGGGCAGCGTGTCGTACAGCACGAGGAAGTGACGGCGCAGGGCGGCCTCGCCGCGTTCCTCGGGCATGGAGTCGGTGACGACGGCGAGGTGGTCGGGGTCGCCGCCGTAGCTGCGGGCGATACCGGCCAGCAGCAGCGCCTTGAAGGAGGCGAGCCGTTCCTGGGTGTGGGCGGTGACGGCGGGGATGAGGATGCGCAGGGCGTCGGTGCGCAGCTCGTGGGCGAGCAGCACCTTCTCGCCCCGCCGTGCAATATCCGCCCCGCCGCGCCTCCTGGGGCACCAGGGCCGGTGGTATTTGCCGTACGCGGCCGGGTCACCGGTGTCCTGGGCGGCGGGGCCGCCGTCGGGGTCGGCGAAGCCGCACGCGTCGCAGACCCAGAAGGGATTGAGGCGGACCTCCCGCCCGGCGAAGGCCGTGTCGGTGCCGCCGTCCACCCGGGTGGCTCCGGTGTTGATGTGGCGAATGCGTGCCTGGCGGGTGAACTCCCAGCCGAAGGTGGCGTGTTCGTGCTTCCACGCCTGTTCGACGTCTTTCGCGTCGATGTCGACGGCGGGCACGACGGTGTAGTGCCGCCTCTCCCGTTCGTCGCTGTCGTCGCGGACGCGGACGTCGTCGCGTTCGTCCCGGGAGGTGACGCGGCGCGGCACCAGGACCTTGTGCAGGCAGCCGACGTCTCCGATGGCCGCGGACCGGCAGCGGGGGCAGGGCAAGGGGTCCTGCTCGGCACGGTGGGTGCGGACGTGCCCGCAGTCGGGGCAGACGCGCCACCAGATCCAGGCCGGGCGGCCGGGACTGCCGATGTCCAGTCCGGTGACACGGTGCTTGTAGCCCTGGGCGTAGTAGTGGTTGCCGGGGGCGAACTCGGAGAGGGCGAGGCGCGCGGGGCGACTGTGGTGGAGGGTCTTGCTGTGGTCCTTGCGGGTGCCGTCGCCCTGCTTCTCCGTCCAGGTGAGGGTGGCCTCCAGTTCGGTGGCCGAGTCGATCAGGCTGTAGTTCGGCAGCAGGCCGAGGTCGACGAGCGCGCCGTGCGCGGTGGTACGGCTGATCTCGCGGGAGACGCGTGGCGGAGGTCTGGCGGTCGCGGCCGGCCAGGCGGTAGACGAACGTGTCCTTCGGGTGGACCACCCGCTCCGGGCGGCCGGTCTCGGCGTTGGTCCGCTGGACGAAGACCTCGTCCCGGTAGTCCTGGACGCGGGAGGCGGGGATCATCCAGCTGCCGCCCGAGGGGTCGCCGCCCTTGGCGACCTCGTACAGCTCCTCCTCGGCGATGAAACCGGTGTACGACATCAGGCCCTCGTACACCGCGCCGAGCTGGTTGATGCCGAGTTGGGCGTACGAGATGAACCCGCCGCGTTCCCTCCCCTTGCCCTGGGTGAGCATCAGGCGGCGCAGCACCTTGTGCAGTGTCTCGTTGCGCAGCCGGGTGTCCAGGAACGGGCGGCGGCGCTCGCCCTCGCCGCCCCGGTACGCCGGGTTCTCGATCTGGTCGTCCGAGATGAGGCGGACGGCCTCCTTGGTGAACAGTTCGGAGCGCAGGGCCTCGAAGCGCAGTCCCGCGCTGGTGCTGCGGGCGGCGGCGCGGCGGGCGCGGTCGGCCTCGCGGACGCGTTCGGTGTGCTCGGCCCGGGTGATCGTGCCGGCGGCGAGGAGGCCGTCCGCCTCCTGCTCGGCCCGGGCGGCCTCGCGGACGGCGGCCTCGGCCGTCAGGTCCTCGGGTTCGGTGCCGTAGCGGCGGTGGCCGTTCTCGACCTTGTCGAAGAGCAGGTCCAGCGACTCGTACAGGTGGAAGCCGCGCCGGGAGCGCTCGCCGACGAGGTCGCGCAGGACGAGGTCGCCGAGGCGCTGGAGGCCGTACCCCCGCTCGTACTCCGGGTAGTCGGAGGGCAGGATGCCGAGCGCGGGGCCGGCCTCGGCGTACAGCAGGAACAGGATCCGGTACAGGTAGCGCAGCGCCTCGCGGCTGAGCTCCTTGGCCAGGCGGGCCGGGTCGTCGAGTTCGGCCGGGGTGATGCCGTTCTCCGGTTCGCGCAGGCGGTCCAGGACCTCGCCCGCGATCCACTCGACGCTCAGGCGCAGGCCCTCGCGCAGTTCGGTGGAGACTCCGACGGCGTGCTTGCCGGACTTGTCGAGGAAGGCGGCGAGCGGCGCGGTGCCGCCCTCGGTGGGGACGCGCAGCGAGTCGGCGCCGAACAGGGCGGCCACGGTGTCGAGTTCGCCGCCGTGGCGGTCGTCGCGGCGGTTGAGGGCCGCGTCGAGGTCGGCGGCCAGGTAGCGGCCCTCGTGCCAGGCGAGGCGGTCGGCGAGGACGATGACGCCGCCGACGAGCAGCAGGACGTAGCGCGGGGGTGTGTCGCAGGCGAAGAGGAAGTCGGTGACGGCCTTGGCATCTTCGAGAGGAGTCGCCGACGTCTCCAGGGCGACGGGGTGGAGCAGACGGCCGGCGCCGTCCGGGTCGAGAGCGGCGTCGGGCTCGGTGGTCCAGCCGCAGGAGACGGCGTACAGGCCGGGTTCGGCGTGGGCGACCTGGACGGTGTACGCGTGGTCGGCGCGGTGGACGGTGACGGTCTGCTCGTGGGCGGCGGTGTAGCCGAGGGCGTGCAGGGTGTCCAGATGGACTTCGGTGTACCGCTTCCGCCAGCCCTCGGGCTCGGGCGCGTCGGGTTCGGCGAGCGCTTCCGCGTCCTCGGCGAGGGCGGCGCGGCCCGCGAAGTAGGGGCCGCGCAGGGCGCGCAGTCCCTCGCGGGGGGTGCGGGCGCGCGGGGGTACGGAGGCGGGGTCGAGGCCCTGGCGCTTCGCCTCGGCGACGGCGTCGGCGTGGCGGCGGCGTTCCTCCTCCTCGAAGGCGGCCCAGCGGGCGAGGAGGCCGTCCTTGGCCTTGAGGTCCTTCGGGAGGACCTCGGCGAGATAGTGGGCCGAGAGGTAGTCGCCGTGGTTGACCAGCGAGTCGTACGTCACGTCAGTTCTCCGCCTGGGCGTCGGACGGGTGAGGGTGGGAAGTGAACGGCTCGGCCAAGGAGTCCGCGTCGTTCCCGGTGCCGGGGGCGTCCGGGTCGCCGGGGCGGTCGAGGACGGCCAGGACGCGCAGCAGCGGACGGCCGGTGGTGTGCAACTGGTCGAGCAGCCGGGCCAGTTCGTCGGCGGTCTCCTCGACGAGGCGTTCGCGGCGGCCGGTGATGCCGGGCAGCAGGGACTCCGTACGCCACTGGGCGACATGGTCGCGGTAGGTGGCGAGCGGCTCGCTGATCTGTTCCTCCCAGGCGGCCCTTCCCGTCTCCAGGTGTGCGCGGGCGGCGGCGACGGCGGCCGGCACGAGGGCCTGGAGCCGGTCAGGGTCGCGCGGTCCGCCGGTGCGGGCGAGCCTCGGGCCGACCTTCGCGTCCCGCAGCGCTTCCGCCATGGGGCGCACCACGGGTGTCCCGGTGCCGTCGGCGCCGAGCCCGGTCACGGCCATCCACCGCACCACGGTGGGGCGGCCGAGAGCGTTGGAATGGATGCCCTGGACGAGGAACACGGGCCCCTCGACGTGGGGAGTGGTGATGACCGGGGCCTCCTGCCGGCCGAACTCGACGAGGACCTTGTCCGTCAGCCACTCCACCACCGGGTGGATGTCGGTGAGGAAGGAGACCTCCGGCCACATGGTGCCGCTGCTCTCCCTGGCCTCGGTGAGCTTGCGCTGCGCGAGGGTGCGGTCGAAGGTGACCAGCATCCGCTCGGCGACACGCTGCTCCTTCAGGTAGGAAGGCGGCAGGGCCTTGAGGCGGTGCAGCAGGTCGGGGGCCATGGCCGGGGAGAGCGAGAAGTACGCGCCGCCCTTGGCGTCGGTGCCGGACGCCAAGCCGATCAGGCCCTCGGCGCGGTCCTCGTAGACCTCGTCGAGAGCGGTGCCGACGAAGTCGGACGTGTCCCCCTCGAAGAGCGAGATCAGCTCGGCGCGTGCGGGCAGTTCCTGCTCGGTGATCGTGCCCACCTGGCCGAACAGGTCGGCGAGGGCGGTGTCCTCGGCCGGGGCGGACTCCAGGAAGTCCTCGACCGTGCCGCCGCGGACCAGTTCCCTGATGAGTCGGCGCTCCTCCTCCTCGGCCCGGTAGAGACCGGACACGGCCTCGGCCGTCCCGTCCAGCTTGTGCGCCTCCTCCTCCCTCAGGAGCAGCTTCTCGGCGACCGTGCGGTCGTCCTTGGCACCGGGGATCGCGGAGGTGAGGATCAGGGCGCGGAACTGGGGCTCGTGCTTCTGCCCGTACCGGTCGATACGGCCGTTTCGCTGCTCGATGCGGATCAGCGACCACGGGATGTCGTAGTGGATCAGGTGGTGGCACTGCCGGTGCAGGTTGACGCCCTCGGAGGCGACGTCGCCGGTGAACAGCAGCCGGACCGGGTTGTCGGCCAGGCCGAATGCCTCCAGGACCTTGGCCTGTTCGTCGTCGCTGAGGCCGCCGTGCATGACGGTGACGGCCTTCGCCGTGCCGTCGGCCCCGACCGGGAAGCCGAGGCGGGCCGGGACGACCTCGGCCAGCCAGGTGAGCGTGCGGACGCGTTCGGAGAAGACCACGGCCCGGGTCGCGGACCGGGGGCCCACGCCGATGTCCTTCAACTGCTCGACGAGTGCGTCGAGTTTGGCGGAGTCACCGGGTGCGGTGCCGTCGCCCATGCCCGCGACGATCTCCCGCAGCCGACCCAGGGCAGCCTGCTCGGGGGCGATGGCCGGGTTGGGCCGCAGCCCCTTCTCCCCGGCCTTGCGGACCCGCTCGCCGAGCGTGGCGACACGGTTGTCGACCGTCTCGCCGAGTGCGACGTGGGAGGACAGGAACGTCTTGAGCAGGTTGTAGGCGAAGAGCTGCTCGGTGGCGACCGAGGTGCGGTCCTGGTCGGCCGAGCCGAACTCCGTACTCGCCCGAGGGGCGGGGAGCCAGTGCTCGGCGAGCTCGGCGAAGATCCGCTCCTCCGCCTCACCGGCGGCGCAGTGGAGGGAGACGGTGGGGCCGCGGTCGGGCCACTCGGTGCCCATCTCGTCCCGTACCTCGGGACTGATCTTGGTCCGCCGGATGTAGAGGTGGCCGAGGTCCTCGGCCGGGTCGTAGTGGTCGGGGTCGGCGATGGCGGCCGGGTCGAGGAGCGAGATCAGGTCGGCGAAGGAGCGCTTGTCCCCGTTGTGCGGGGTGGCGCTGGCGAGCAGCAGGGCGTCCGTGCGCGGGGCGAGGATCTCGGCGAGGGCGCGCCGCTGGCTGCCGGGGTTGATCAGGTTGTGCGACTCGTCGATGACGACGGCGTCCCAGCGGATGCGCTCCAGGTGGTGCCGGTACTGGCCGATGTTCTTGAGCGTGTCGACCGAGATGATCACGCGCTTGTAGTGCGTGAACGGGTTACGGCCGGCCGGGATCTCGCGTTGGATGCGCTGGATGCCGAGGGAGTCGAGCCGCACGAGCGGGATCGAGAAGCGGGTCCACAGCTCGTGCTGGAACTGTTCCAGGATGCTCTGCGGGGTCACGATCAGGATGCGCTCGCCCCGGCCGCGGCGGATGAGTTCCGCGAGGGTGAGCCCGATCTCCAGCGTCTTGCCGAGGCCCACGACGTCGGCGATCAGGACCCGGGGCCGGAGGTTGCGCATGGACAGGGCGAGCTCGGCGGGACGCTGCTGGTAGACGAGCGGGTCGAGTAGGAAGCGGTCGGCGAGGGCCAGACCCCGCTCGGACTGGGGCAGCGGCGTCTTGCGCAGGATCGCTTCGAGGAAGAGGCGACTGCGCCGGAAGTACGACGACGTGTCGGGGACCAGGCGGGTCTTCTCCGGGTCGAGCAGCTCCACGCGGTCGATGCCGCTGAAGAAGACGGCTTCCTCGTCGCGGACGAACTCCGAGACGCCGACCGCGTCGATCCGCTCACCGTCGTGATCGGTCGGGGCGGTGTTGCGGACCAGCCACTCCTCGTCGCGTACGAGGATCTGCGCCCCCGGCGGGAACCGGGTCTCCCTCGGTTCCGCCCCCTGGTCGGTCACCCGTCGTCCCTCCGTCGTCACCTGCGGCATGCGGCCCTGCGACGCCAAGTCTTTCACGTGAGGCAGAGGCGGCCCGCCGTGCTTCGGAGAGGTGTGACGCCACAGCTCAGAAGCGTGCCTCCCGGGCGTAGGAGGCACGGATCCGCTCGGCGATCCGCAGGGGCGCCGCGGGGCGGACTGCGGTGGCCGCGCGGCCTCGGGGCGGGATTCCACGAGGCTCGGAAACCGTCCCCGTCGGTGCGGCGGGGACGGCGTCCTCGGGCTCTTCGTCAGGCTCTGCACCGGGGCCGAGCCGCTCGGCCCCGGTCGGCGCCGGTGCGCCGGTCTCCTCGTCGTCCTCGGCCGCTGCCGCGTCGACGACCGTGGGTGTGTAGGCCGCGTCACCGCCACCGGGTTCGAAAGCGGGTGGGGGCAGGTGAGGCACCACGATCTCAGGGGTCAGGCCGGCGAGCCGGCGCTTGGCCTGGAGGGCGGTCAGGCCCAGCCCGTGGATGACCCGCACGAGTCTCTCGATGACCTGCGGCAGCGTCGGCCGGGCCGCAGGGGCCGGCGCCAGCATGTCCGTGACCAGGCCCTCCAGTTCCGGGGGCAGGCCGGTCAGGTCGGGCGGCGTCGCGGGGTCCTCGATCTTCAGCGCGACGGCCTGCCAGGTCGGCCCTTCGTACGGGTAGTGTCCGGTCGCGGCGAACAGCAGCACCGCGCCAAGCGCGTAGACGTCGGCCGGCCGGTCCAGCTGGTGCTCGCCCCGGGCCTGTTCCGGCGGCATGCACAACACACTGCCGACGACGAAGCCGGTCGCCGTCAGCATGGTGCGACGCTCGGCGAGCACGGCGAGGCCGAAGTCGATCACTTTGGGACCGTACTCGGACAGCAGGATGTTCTGCGGTTTCAGGTCGCGGTGGAGCAGTCCCGCATCGTGGACCGTGCCGAGGCCCTCGGCCAGCAGCGCCCCGAGACTGGCGGTCTCGACGAGAGGGAGGGGGCCGTGCCCGGCGACGTAGGTGCGCAGATCCGGGCCGGGGACGTATTCCACGGCGAGCCAGGGCTGCTCCGCTGCCGCGTCGGCGCCCACGAAGCCGGCGACGAACGGCCCGTAAACAGTACGCATGCTGTCCACTTCGGACAGGAACCGGGCACGGGTGTCCTCGTCGAGCACGGAGGCCTTGATGACCTTCACGGCAGCCTGATGGCCGGCCGCGGACTCTCCGAGATACACCTGCCCCATGCCGCCGGCCCCGATCCGGCAGACGAGCGCAAAGCCCCCGATCGACTTCGGGTCGTTGTCTCCAAGTGGTTCCACGGCGCAACGCCTCCCCCTGTATGGCTTGCAACCACTGCTCCGGACTGCGGGCAGACCCGGACCGGAGTCAGTCTATGCAAGGCCGCACTTCCCCTGTGCTGCCTCTTCGGGCGGGTACCCGCGCGACGGGAGCGGCGGGCGCCGCCCCGGCCGTCAGGGCCGCTGCGGCATCGCTCAGGACGCCAGCCGTTCCGGGGAGCGGTGGGTGGAGCCGACGAGCCCGACGACGCGTTCGGCCCCGCTGATCGGGTCATGGCGGACACCGCCCGACTCGTCACCGACGACGGAGCGGAGATCCTCACCGTGCCGAAGCAAGCGCGGGCGTGAGGCCGAGTGCCATCCTGCCGGCACAGAACGGCTGCGAGGCGACCCCCACCACCTCCGGATCGCGGTCCATCAAGATCAGCCGATCCCGCTCCAGCCACGTCTCGTAGCCGACGTCGTCCCGAGCTGACGCGCAGCAGTGCCGGCCCGCGAAGCTCACGCCGTTTTGGCCCCGGCCGCCGCCGTGTCAGAACACCGCCGGCGCGTCCTCGTCGATCGGACGGCGGGCTTCCGCCAAGGCGACCTCGTGGATGAACCACTCCAGTACGGAACGGATCTCCTCGGTGTGCGCGGCAAAGACCTCCAGCGGGAAGGAGGGGCGCAGATCGAGCTTCGCTTCGGCGAGGTCGATACCGTCGATGGCGTTGAACCGCTCCATCAGGGCGCGGCGCAGCGGCTCGTCATCGAATGGCGGGCGCCGCTTGAGGTACTGGAAGACGACCTCCGCCGTCCCGGTCACCGGGTAGATACCGATCGGCCACAGAGCACGCGGCGAGCCCGGCCCGCCCGCGTCCACGGTCGGGAAGCAGCTGGTCTCGTTCGCCTTGCCGTAGACCTGGTGGCCGCCCTGCTCCTCCCAGAAGCGGAGTGCAGCCAGGACGCCTTCGACGACCTCCGGTGTCTGGTTGGCGCGCAGCAGCGTTTCGAAGCGGGTGTCGGCCTCGTCGTCGGTCTGCGACGCGGCCGACCCCGCCGGGGTCTCTTCCGGCAGCTCCTTGCCCACCAGGACGGCCAGGTCGGTGCTGCTCAGCCTGTGGGCCTTCGAGGCCCGGCCGTTCTCGTCGAAGGGCACGCCCTCAGCTTCCAGGACGACCTTGGGGTCCCCGGAGTGCCGGTCGTCGGTCCACCGGAACCCGCCCGCGATCCGGCCGTCGGCGGTCAGCACGCGGTACGCGCAGTGCAATCCCGTCCTGGCAGCCACGTGGTTGCCGACCGCGATGGCGCTGGTACCGATGAGGGCGGCGAGCTCCCCGTACGACGTCCAGGTCCCGGCCGGCAAGGCGAGCAGGATCTCCCTCAACTCCCGCCAGCCGGCCCATTCGTCGTCCGACTGCACGACTCCGTCCAGAGGCCCTGGCCACAGCCCCACGGCCCGGTCGGCCAGTTCCTCGGCCCTGGCGAGGACCTCCCTGCGGCCCCAGCGCTCCTGTGCGGCGATCTCCTGGTTCATCCGGAGCGCGCTGGAGTCGAGCAGCTCCTGCTTGCGGTGGAAGGGGTGGTTGGAGAGCCGTGCGTTCTCACCCGACAGAGTGAGGTTTCCGAGGGTGTGCACGAGCAGGTTGTGGATCTCCTGGGGGCTCTCACCGTCCGCGACTTCCTCGGCCAGCAGGTCGAACCACTGCTGGGCCGGGCTCTGGGGAAGGACGTGTTCGACGGTGAGCGGCGCCTTGTCGTAGTCGACGGGCTCGCTCGAACCGTAGCTCTCCTCCAGTCGGCGCAGGATCTGGAAGCGCTGGTTGCTGCGTCCGGTCTTGTAGAAGGGACGGGTGCGGACGGCTTCACGGACCGCGTCGTCGCCCGGCCATACGCGAGCGCCCGTACGGGGGCGCGAAAGGAACCGGCGTACCGCCTCGGCCGGGGAGCCGTCCTTGTCCAGCTCCTTCGGGAGTTCCATGAACACCCGGTTGCTGCCCGTCGTGGACAGGCCCGCGAACAGGCGCCGCACCATGTAGCTCTCCGCGAACCCGAGCGCCTCCGCCGCCTCCGAGGCCGTGGTCCTGCCCTCGTCCACAAGGTCCAGGAGGTGCAGAGCCAGCGGGTAGTGAGTCTGGCCGCCCCAACGCAACAAGCGCTCCAGTACCGCCCGCAGCCCGGGGTCACCTTCCCTCTCGGGCTCCAGGATCCGCATGAGACGGTCGGCGCGCAGGGCGAACCGGGCGATCTCGACTTCCAGCGCCGCCTCGTCGCCGCTCAGCGGCTCCAGGCGCTTCTTCTGATCCCGGTAGATCTCGCTCTGCCGGGCCCGGCTGTTCCCTCCGACGACGAGGTCCAGCCAGACCAGCAGTTCCAGATGAGCGGGACCGAGCAACTCCTGCATGGGGAGCCACCGCTTACGGTAGACGTCCTCGCCCCTGCTCGGCAGGCACATGAAGAGGTAGTTGCGCAGCAGGTCGCTCTGGCTGAGCCCCACGCCGGTGTTGTTGATGGACTCGAAGATGCGGTAGACGTTGTCGCCCTCGGCGGCGGTGATCGCAACGATCGAGAGGCAGTCGCCGAGAACGGACTCGACCGCGTCCACCCAGGCCTCACCACCGCTCTCCGCCCCGTCGGCCAGGGCGGCGACGAAGAAGCGGTAGGCAGCGCCCACGTTCCCGGCACCGCCGGCCTTCGGGAGGCTGTCCACGCAGGCCGTGTACGCCTCACGGTCCGCCTGCGTCGGCAGCAGCCGGTAGCTGTCGTGGCCGTCCTGGTAGGTATTGACCAGGATGAGGTCGTTGATTCGGGCAGCCTTCTTCGCCGAGCCCCGGTCCCGGTGGTGGTCCCGCAGAGCCGTGAACGCGAGCATCAGGGTGGTCATCCGCTGCTGACCGTCGACGACGAGCCAGCGCTGCATCCCGCCCGCGACGACGCGCTCGGGCGCCAGCACGACCGAACCGAGGAAGTGACCCGAGCCCGCACGCCCTTCCTGCCGGTCCTCGACCAGCTCCTGCACGTCGTCCCACAACTGCTGCAGCTCATCGCGCTGCCAGCTGTAGGTGCGCTGGTAGAGCGGTACCTGAAACTGCTGCTCCCCCTGGACCAGCTTGCTGAACGTGGTCTCCTGAGCGTGCACGCCCGTCCTCTCCCCAAACCCTCGACGCCTAGCCGCCATTGTCGCCCCATACCGCACGGTGATCAGTCGAAACGTCGGCACGCGCACAACCCGGGGGCACACATGGCGACTTCGGGAATCCACAAGGACTTCCTCCTGGAGTTCGCCAAGCTGGAGAAGCCCGTCCAGAAGCGGGTCCACGAGTGAACCGCCCGGGTTCGAGTAGAGGCTCGATTGCATGAAAGGATCGAGTCATGGCACGGCCTTCCCGCTACCCGCTTGAGCTCCGCCGCCGTGCGGTGCGCATGGTCGCCGAGGTGCGCGACGACCACCCGAACGAGACGGCCGCTTTGCAGGCGGTGACCGAGAAGCTCGGTATCGGGTCCCGTGAGACGCTGCGGAACCCGAGCTTGTCGCGGACCAGTTGCTCGAACTCGCTGCGATGGTCCACGAGCCAGCTCAGGTAGAAAAGCCCCTGGTTGATCACGCCCGGATCCGTTCCGCGCTTGTACTCGACCACAACGGGAGCCCCGTTCACGTCGATCCCGAGCGAGTCGATACGGCCGGCATGGACCGGTCCCGTGCCGTACTCGGATGCCAGGAACCGGACCCCCAACAGAGCTTCCACGTTCGCCTCGACAAGGCGCTGCACGTCCGCTTCGGCCTCAGCAAGCCGTGGTGCGAGCTCACGCACGTCCCCGTGCGCCGTCTGGAACAACCGCAGCTCCGACACCTCCCCTCTCCGTGGATGGCCCCAACGCTCAGCACCGCAGGCATATTTCCCCACGGGGAAGCGACTACAGAGCGTGGCGGGTCTCCGTTGACCGCGGATGCAGCAAGAGACGAAGCGCGACGGGTATCCGCACAGCAGAAAGCCGCCCTTCCAGCCCGGATGTCATACCGGTTGAAAGGGCGGCTCTCTGCTGCTGACGACGCGTCAGCAAACGAGCCGGGCGTGCGTCAGACGTGCGTCAAACGTGCGTCAGATATGCGTCAAGATATCGCCCGTAACGCACATAGCGCCCATAATGCACACTCAACAAACCTGCAGGTCAGCGGCCCTTTTCGGCAGGCTCAAGGATCGCGACACACTCCACATGATGCGTCATCGGAAACAGATCGAACGCCCGCAGCGTCCGCACCCGGTACCCGCCGTCCCGGAAGTACGCCAGGTCGCGCGCCAGTGCCGCCGGGTCGCAGGCGACGTAGGCGATGCGGCGGGCGCCCAGGCCCGTGAGGTGTTTGACGACCTGCTTGCCGGCGCCGGCGCGGGGCGGGTCGAGGACGATCAGGTCGCACTCGGTGATGCCGGTGCGCGGGAGGATCTGGTCGACCTTGCCGTGTTCGATGCGGACGCGGTCCAGGTCCTTCAGGTTGTGGCGGGCGTCCTCGACGGCGCGCTTGCCGGACTCGATGCCGAGGACGGCGCCCTTCTCGCCGATGCGCTGGCCGATGGCGCCGGCGAACAGGCCGACGCCGCAGTAGAGGTCGAGGGCCATGTCGTTCTTGCGGGGCAGGAGGCCCTGCATGACGGCGCGGACCAAGGTGTTGGCGGCCTGCGGGTGGACCTGCCAGAAGCCGCCGGAGCCGACGCGGTAGGTGCGGTCGTCGGCGCGCTCGCGGACGAAGGCGCGGCCGTGCACGCGGTGGACGCCGCCGTCGCGCTCGTCGACG
Source organism: Streptomyces sp. NPDC001933 (assembly GCF_042890955.1). Lineage (NCBI taxonomy): Bacteria > Bacillati > Actinomycetota > Actinomycetes > Kitasatosporales > Streptomycetaceae > Streptomyces > Streptomyces sp. NPDC001933. The sequence continues at coordinate 572,487 of NZ_JBIASS010000002.1, forward strand.
CGCATCACCGAGACGGGCTTGTCGAGCTCGACCAGGGGCAGCCGGCCGCCGGGCCTCGGGGTGAGGATGACCTGGCGGTCGTGGGAACCCGTGGCGGCGATGGCCTCCACCGTGGCCATGCCCGGCCAGTCGCGCTTCTCGATGCCGAGCTCCGTGACGCCGGGGGCCGCGATCAGGCAGCGTTCGACGGGCTCCACGTCGTGCGAGCGGTGCTTGCGCAGGCCGACCTTGCCGTCCTCGTCGATGGCGTACTGGACGCGGGTGCGCCAGGCGGGAACCTCGCCCGCCGGGAGCTTGTCGCCCTCGGCCGGCATGACCGTGCCGTCCCAGCCCGCCTCCTCGGGGGTGAGGCCCGCGAGGCGCTGGAGCTGTTCGGCGATCACTTCGCCCTTGAGGCGGCGCTGGGCACCGGGCTTGGCGTGCTGCCAGTCGCAGCCGCCGCACTTGCCGGGTCCTGCGTACGGGCAGGGCGCCTCGACGCGGTCCTTGGACGCCTCGATGATCCGTACCGCGTCGGCGCGCAGGAAGCGGGAGTCGCTCTCGCCGTCGGTGACCCTGGCAATCACCTTCTCGCCGGGGAGCGTGTGCCGTACGAAGAGGACCCGGCCCTCCGAGGTGCGGGCGATGCAGTGGCCTCCGTGTGCGACGGGGCCGACCTCGACCTCGTACTCCTCCCCGACCAGCGACGACGTGGGTTCGTTCTGCATGAGGGGGTGGCTCCAGAGATCAAGGGGAAACGGCCGGACAACAACCTACGATTCTACGTGGGTGTCGTCCGGCCGTTTACCACGAGCGGAATCGGGCAGGGGCGGTCAGCTCTTGCCGCTGGGTTCCTTGGGCCTGCGCTCCACCGGGCCGCGGCGCACCGAGCCTGGCGCGTTCCACTCGGCACGCTTCCTGGCGCGCTTCTTGGCCGCCTCGGAGGACTCCAGCTGATACGGCACGGAGGTCACCATGACGCCCGGGGTGAACAGCAGCCGTCCCTTGAGGCGCAGGGCGCTCTGGTTGTGGAGGAGGTGCTCGTACCAGTGGCCGACCACGTACTCCGGGATGTACACGCTCACCACGTCGCGCGGGCTCTCCCGGCGCAGGCTCTTCACGTAGTCGATGACCGGCCGGGTGACCTCGCGGTACGGGGAGTCGAGGATCTTCAGCGGGATGTCGATGCCGCGCCGCTCCCAGTCGTCCTTGAGCGCCTTGGTCTCCGCCGGGTCGACGCTGATGGAGAGCGCCTCCAGCCGGTCGGAGCGGATCAGCTTGGCGTAGGCGAGGGCGCGCAGGGTGGGCCGGTGGAGCTTGGAGACCAGGACGATCGAGTGGACCCTGGAGGGCCGGATCGTCTCGTCGGACGGGGTCTCGTCGGCGGCGATCTCCTCGGCGACCCGGTCGTAGTGCTTCCGGATCGCGGTCATCGTCGCGAAGAAGATGCACATGCCGAGCAGGGCGACCCAGGCACCGTGGGTGAACTTGGTGACCAGGACGACCACGAGGACGAGGCCGGTCAGGAAGGCGCCGAAGGCGTTGATCGCGCGGGAGCGGATCATGTGGCGGCGCTTGTCGGCGTCCTTCTCGGTGCGCAGGTGGCGGTTCCAGTGGCGGACCATGCCGGTCTGGCTGAGCGTGAAGGACACGAACACGCCGACGATGTAGAGCTGGATCAGCCGGGTCGAGTCGGCGCCGTAGATGACGACGAGCAGGGCGGCCGCGCCGGCGAGCAGCACGATGCCGTTGGAGAAGGCGAGGCGGTCGCCGCGGGTGTGCAGCTGGCGCGGCAGGTAGCGGTCCTGGGCGAGGATCGAGCCGAGCACCGGGAAGCCGTTGTACGCCGTGTTCGCCGCGAGGAACAGCACCAGGGCGGTGGCCCCGGCGAGCACGATGAACAGGAAGCTGCCGTTGCCGAAGACGGCCTCGGCGACCTGCGTGATCACCGGGTCCTGCACATAGCCGGAGCCAACCGGCACACCGCCCTTCAGCAGGTCCTGCGCCGGGTTCTCGGCCATCCGGACGTCGGTGACCAGGGCGAGGGCGATGATGCCGACGAGCATGGTGATGGCGAGCGCGCCCATCATCGAGAGCGTCGTCGCCGCGTTCTTGGACTTGGGCTTGCGGAAGGCCGGGACGCCGTTGGAGACCGCCTCGACGCCGGTGAGCGCGGCACAGCCGGAGGAGAAGGCGCGCAGCAGCAGGAAGACAAGGGCGAAGCCCGCGAGGCCCTCCTGCTCCGCCTTGATGTGGAAGTCGGCGGTGGGCGCGCGCATGGTGTCGCCGAGCACGAGTGCGCGGTAGGCACCCCACGCGATCATGATGAAGACGCCCACGACGAACACGTACGTCGGAATCGCGAAGAGCGACCCGGACTCCTTGACGCCGCGCAGGTTCATCAGCGTCAGCAGCAGGATCACCGCGACGGCGCACAGCACCTTGTGCTCGACCACGAACGGGATCGCCGAGCCCAGGTTCTCGATGCCGGAGGTGATGGAGACGGCGACGGTGAGGACGTAGTCCACGAGCAGCGCGCTGGCGACCGTCAGGCCGGCCTTGGGGCCGAGGTTGGTGGTGGCGACCTCGTAGTCGCCACCACCGCTGGGGTACGCGTGCACGTTCTGCCGGTACGACGCCACCACGGTGAACATCACCACCACGACCGCCAGGGCGATCCACGGGCTGAAGTGGTACGCCGACACGCCCGCGACAGACAGGACGAGCAGAACCTCGCCAGGCGCGTAGGCAACGGAGGACAGGGCGTCGGAGGCGAAGACGGGGAGGGCGATGCGCTTCGGCAGGAGCGTTTCTCCGAGCCGGTCACTGCGCAGTGCGCGCCCGATCAGGATCCGTTTGGGCACGTCGGTCAGTTTGGACACGCAGAGGATCGTAAGCGTTCCGTATGGAAGCCGCGGACCCACCACCCCCGTGGCCCCGCAATCTCCTGCTCTCGGACGAAAAAGCCACGGAATCCTTAACGAAATCCTTGCACTAAGCGTCTGCGAAAAGGGCGCTGTAACCATTCAATGCGGGCTGACCGCCGAGATGTGCGTAAAGGACGGTGGAATCCCGGGCGATCTCGCCGCGCCCCACGAGGTCGATCGTTCCCGCCATCGACTTCCCCTCGTACACGGGGTCGGTGACCATGCCCTCGGTACGGGCGGCCAGCCGCATGGCGTCGAGGGTCGTGTCGTCGGGGATGCCGTAGGTGCCCGCGTGGTAGCGCTCGTCGAGCTCGATGTCGTCCACCACGGTCAGTTCCCGGCGCACCCCGATGAGTCGTGCGGTGCCGGCCGCGATCCGGGCGATCTGCTCGCGGGTACGGGCGGGCTCGGCGGAGGCGTCGATGCCCAGTACGCGACGTGGACGGGCGCCCGCCTCCTCCAGCGCGGCGAAGCCCGCGACCATGCCGGCCTGGGTGGAACCGGTCACCGAGCAGACGACCACGGTGTCGAAGAACACACCGAGCGCGCGTTCCTGCTCGGCCACCTCGTACGCCCAGTTCGCGAAGCCGAGCCCGCCCAGTGGGTGGTCGGACGCGCCCGCGGGGATCGCGTACGGCCTGCCGCCGCCCTCCTCCACCTCGCGCAGCGCCTGCTCCCAGCTCTCCTTGACCCCGATGCCGAACCCGGCGCGCACCAGACGGACGTCGGCGCCCGCCAGGCGGCTGATCAGGATGTTGCCGACCTTGTCGTAGACGGCGTCGGGCCACTCGACCCAGCTTTCCTGGATGAGTACGCACTTGAGACCGGCGCGGGCGGCGACCGCCGCGACCTGGCGGGTGTGGTTGGACTGGACGCCGCCGATGGATACGAGGGTGTCGCAGCCCTTCGCGAGGGCGTCGGCGACGAGGTATTCGAGCTTGCGGGTCTTGTTGCCGCCGTAGGCGATGCCGGAATTGCAGTCCTCCCGCTTGGCCCAGACCTCGGCGCCGCCGAGGTGCTCGGTGAGCCGGTCGAGCCGGTGCACGGGAGAGGGGCCGAAGAGGAGGGGGTAGCGGTCGTACGAAGAAATCGAGATCGACACTGGGGCTCCCTTGGTCGGGGTGGGATGAGGTGGGGTGGGTCCACTCGCGCTCGGAATCGCTCGGCCGGTGGGCGTCGCGCGCTGCGGGCTACTCGAGCGGTTCGTCGGCCAGTTCTTCGAGCGCCCGCCAGATCTCGGCGGTGATGCGGACCGCGGCTTCGGCGTCACGCGCCGCGCACGCCTCGATCAGCTGATCGTGCAGCTCCGCGGAGCCGTGTGCGGAGCCGGCCGTGCCGAACTGCCGCCATTCCAGGCGCCGGATCAAGGGCGTGTAGCGCTCGACGGTGGCGTCCACGGCCCGGTTGCCGCAGGCGGCGACGAGGACGTCGTGGAGCCGGTCGTCGGCGCGGAGCGCCTCCGCCACGTCGCCTCGGCCGGCCGCCTTCCGGAACCGGTCGTTGGCCGCGCGCATCACGGTGATGTCCGCGTCCACGAGGTGGGGCACGGCGGTCCTGGCGGCCAGTTCCTGCATGGCTCGCACTACGGCCGCGGCATCCCGGACGTCACCCGGCACCAGCCGGGTCACCCGGGTGTAGCTCTGCGGCTTGGACTCGACCAGGCCCTCACCGGCGAGACGGGACAGCGCGTCGCGGACCGGGGCCCGGGAGAGTCCGAGGCGTTCGGCGAGGTCGGCGTCGCGGACGGGGGCACCGGGCGGGATGTCACCGCGGACGATGGCGTCGCGGATCGCTTCGTAGGCGGTGTCCCGCAACAGGGTCCGCCGGACGGGGCGCAGGGTCTCCATGAACTGACATGTTAGATGTCTGTTCGCTTCGTACTCAAGGGCCGCCGCATGGCTCAAGGGGCGCCTCGTTGGTTCGTGCCGTTGTCTGTCCGCGGTTCGTCCGCGGCCTCGGTCGGCGGTCCTGGCCGTCCGCCGCTCGGGGCACGGCGAAAGCGCACTCGGATGAGGCTTCGCACTCCGGGACGCATAAGCTCATCCTGGGCAACGGGACACACCGTTGCCCCGTTGTTTGCCCGGCAAGCTGAGAAAGAAGTGTGAGCAGGGTGTTTTCGCAGGTCAGCCGGACGACCAGGACTGCGAGGTAGGCGCAAGGTGCACATCGTCATCATGGGCTGCGGGCGAGTAGGAGCCGCTCTCGCGCAGACCCTGGAGCAGCAGGGGCACACGGTCGCCGTCGTCGACCAGGACCCGACGGCGTTCCGTCGTCTCGGTTCCGGATTCGGCGGACGGCGCGTCACCGGTGTCGGCTTCGACCAGGACACCCTCCGCGAGGCGGGTATCGAGGAGGCCGGTGCGTTCGCCGCGGTGAGCAGCGGCGACAACTCGAACATCATCGCCGCCCGGGTGGCCCGCGAGATGTTCGGCATCGAGAATGTCGCGGCGCGGATCTACGACCCCCGGCGTGCCGAGGTCTACCAGCGTCTCGGCATCCCCACGGTCGCCACCGTGCGCTGGACCGCGGACCAGATGCTGCGGCGTCTGCTGCCTTCCGGCGCCGAGCCGCTGTGGCGGGATCCGAGCGGCGGTGTGCAGCTCGCGGAGGTACACACCACCCCGTCCTGGATCGGCCACAAGATCAGCACGCTGCAGGAGGAGACGGGCGTCCGCGTGGCGTTCCTCACCCGGCTGGGCGAAGCCATACTGCCCACCTCGCAGACGGTGCTGCAGGAGGGCGACCTGGTCCACGTGATGATGCGTACGGACGAGATCGCGAAGGTCGAGGCGGCCTTCGCCGAGGGTCCTGAGGAGGGCGGTCACTGATGCGTGTCGCGATTGCCGGGGCCGGCGCGGTGGGCCGTTCCATCGCGGGCGAGCTGCTGGAGAACGGGCACGAGGTGCTGCTCGTCGACAAGGCGCCGACCGCCATCTCGGTGGAGCGGGTACCGATGGCCGAGTGGCTGCTGGCGGACGCCTGCGAGATCACCTCGCTCGACGAGGCGGCGCTGCAGCGCTGCAACGTCGTGATCGCCGCGACCGGCGACGACAAGGTGAACCTGGTCGTCTCGCTGCTCGCCAAGACGGAGTACGGCGTGCCGAGGGTCGTCGCCCGGGTCAACAACCCGAAGAACGAGTGGCTGTTCAACGAGGCCTGGGGCGTCGATGTCGCGGTCTCGACGCCGCGCCTGATGTCGGCCCTGGTCGAGGAGGCGGTGAGTGTCGGCGATCTGGTCCGGCTGCTGCGCTTCAGCCACGGTGACGCCAACCTGGTCGAGCTGACGCTGCCCCCGGAGTCGGCGCTGGCCGGCACCCAGGTCGGTGAGGTGGCCTGGCCCGAGGACACCTCGCTGGTCACCATCATCCGCGGACAGCGCGTACTGACGCCGAACACCGAGGAGACCCTGGAGGCGGGCGACGAGCTGCTGTTCGTGGCCGCACAGGCACGCGAGGAGCAGTTGGAGGACCTGCTGTCGGTGCGCCGGGGCGACTCGGACGACTGACGCGCAGGACGTAACGGGAGGGGCCCGGAACCGTGTCACACGGTTCCGGGCCCCTCCCGTACGTCTCAGAACTCCCGTACGTCTCAGAACTGCTGCTGCGTCTCAGAATTCCTGGTTGCGCGCCGCGGCTGCCGCTGCGGCCTCGGCCGCCTTGCGGTCCTTCTCCGCCTGCTCCTCGGCCTCCATCTCGGCGAAGACGTCGATGGGCGGCGGAGCCTTGGCGAGGAAGACCCAGGTCAGATAGACCGCGAGCAGGAACGGCGGGATCTTCAGGGCGACCAGGACCCAGCCGAACTGCGTGGTGTCGGCCCACCAGTAAAGCGGGAAGAGGATCGCGCACTTGGCGAGCAGGATCAGGCCCCAGGCGTAGCTGGCCCTGGCGTACGCCTTCTTGCGGCCGGGGTTCCTGGTGCGCCAGGAGAGGTTCTCCTTGAACACCGGCCCCAGGATCAGACCGATCAGCGGCACCCCGGCGAGGGTGGTGATCAGGTAGGCGAGGGCCAGACCGAGCGTGTAGAGCATGCCCGGCAGATAGAAGTCCTTGGCGTTGCCCGTCATCATCGCGAAGACCACACCGAAGGCCACACCGAAAACGCCGCTGAAGGCGTGCTTGACGGTGTCCTTCCGGATCAGCCGCACGGCGACGAGGACCAGGGACACCACCAGGGCCGCGATGGCCGAGCTGTGCAGATCCTTGTTGATCGTGAAGATGGTGACGAACAGCAGCCCGGGGAGGACTGTCTCCACCATGCCCCGGAAACCGCCGAACGCCTCGAAGAGCGCGGCCTCGGTGACCGCCTTCGCTTCGGCATCCTGCTGGTCGGTGCGGGTGGTGCGGTCCGTGTCGGACGTCGGCTTGTCGAGGGACGTCACCGGCTACTCCTTGCCGAGCGGTCGGAGTTCGTATTTGGGGTTGAACAGCACCCGGCGCCCGTGACTCATGGCGATCCGGCCCGAGGCGATGAGCTTGCGGCCCGGTTCTATGCCCGCGATGGAGCGCCGGCCCAGCCAGACAACGTCCAGCGGAGCGGTGCCGTCGAAGAGCTCGGCCTCCAGGGCGGGCACTCCGGCGCGCGGCCGCAGGGTGACGGTCCGCAAGGTACCAGTCACCTTCACGATCTGGCGGTCGGTGCATTCGGAGATCCGCGTGCAGCCCGAGGCCTGCGAGTCCTCCTGCAGTTCCTCGGACTCGAGGTCCTCCTGGGAGGTGGACAGCCGGTCGAGCATCCGCCGGAAGCGGCCGGACGGCTTCTCCGCCCTGCCGGACTTGTCGGATCGAGGAACAGCACTCATACCCGAAGGGTACCGGTCCCGGCTGCTCCGAGCGGGTGCCTCCGGTCTCACCCGAACGGGTGACCGGGCACAGGTCCTGAAAGACGGTCCGGCCACCCTCACAGATCGCGGTGGGCGGGCCGGCCGCCCGGCCGCCCGTCCACCCCGCCGCTCGTTCAGCCGCGCTCGAAGCGGTACCCCATGCCCGGTTCGGTGACGAAGTGCCGGGGGTGCGACGGGTCGGACTCCAGTTTGCGCCGCAGCTGGGCCATGTAGACCCGCAGGTAGTTGGTCTCGGTGCCGTACGAGGGCCCCCAGACCTCCTGGAGCAGCTGCTTCTGGCTGACCAGCCGGCCGCTGTTGCGGACCAGGACTTCCAGCAGGTGCCACTCGGTGGGGGTGAGACGTACGTCGCGCCCCTCCCGGTGGACCTTCTTCGCCGCCAGGTCGACGGTGAACCCCTCGGTCTCGACGATCACGATGTCGTCGGAGCCCTGCTGCCCGACGGGTTCGGCGCGGCGGACCGAGGCGCGCAGCCGGGCCAGCAGCTCGTCCATGCCGAACGGCTTGGTGACGTAGTCGTCCGCACCGGCGTCCAGGGCCTCCACCTTCTCGTCGGAGGTGTGGCGGGCGGACAGTACGAGGATCGGCACCCGGGTCCAGCCGCGCAGCCCCTTGATCACCTCGACGCCGTCCATGTCCGGCAGCCCGAGGTCGAGGACGACGACGTCGGGGTGGCGGGCGGCGGCGAGCTGGAGGGCGGTCGCGCCGTCGGGCGCCGCGTCCACCTCGTACTTGCGCGCCTTCAGGTTGATCACGAGGGCGCGTACGATCTGCGGCTCGTCGTCGACCACAAGCACCCGGGTCATGGGGGCCCTGCCTTTCTGCTGTACGGCGATCTCCCGGGACGTACCGGAGATCATGAGGTGAACTGCGTGGTCATGAGTTGGACTGCGCGGTCATGCGATGGACTGCGCGGTCGTGCGGTGACCGTGCCGTTTGGTCATGAAGTGTCCCGCACGGTCATGAGGTGACCCGCGCGGGCAGGTCGGGGCTGACCGGAACGTATCCCGACGCCGCCTTGAGGGTCAGCACCATGGTGAGGCCGCCGCCGGGGGTGTCCTCGGCGTCCAGCGTGCCGCCCATGGACTCCACGAAGCCGCGGGCCACGGCGAGCCCCAGTCCGACGCCCGCGCCGCGCGGGGCGTCGCCGTAGCGCTGGAAGGGCTCGAAGATGCGCTCCTTGGCCTCGTCGGGGACTCCGGGGCCGCGGTCGGCCACCCGTAGCTCGACGCGTTCGCCGAGCGCGCTGGCGGCCACGGTGACACGTTCCGCGTAGCGGCTGTACTTCACGGCGTTCTCGACGATGTTGGCGACGGCCCGTTCCAGCAGCCCGGGGTCGACCTCGACCATCGGCAGGGTCTCGGGGATGTCCAGGTCGACGCTGTCCTCGGGGACACCGCCGAGCGCCATCGGGACCACCTCGTCGAGATCGATCTCGCGGATCAGCGGGGTGACGGTGCCGGTCTGGAGCCTGGACATGTCCAGGAGGTTACCCACGAGGTGATCGAGGCGGTCGGCGCCGTTCTCGATGCCCTCCAGGAGCTCGGCCTGGTCCTCCTCGGACCAGGCGACGTCGTCGGAGCGCAGGGAGCTGACGGCGGCCTTGATGGCGGCGAGCGGGGTACGCAGATCATGGCTGACGGCGGCGAGCAGCGCCGTCCTGATCCGGTTGCCCTCGGCGAGCCGCCGGGCCTCCTCCGCCTCGTCGACCAGTCGCTCCCGCTCCAGTACGACGGCGGCCTGCGCGGCGAACGCGCCGAGCACCCGCCGGTCCTCTGCGGGCAGCACCCGCCCGGAGAGCGCCAGTGCCATGTGGTCGCCGACGGGCATGTCCACATCGGCGTCCTCCGGCCGGGTCACCGGGCTCGGTCCGACGCTCCCGGCGCACGTCCACGGGTCGACGTCGCTCCGGCGTTCCAGCAGGGCGACGGACTCCATGCCGAAGGTCTCGCGGACCCGGTCGAGGAGCGCGTCCAGCGTCGTCTCGCCGCGCAGCACACTGCCCGCCAGGAAGGAGAGGATCTCCGACTCGGCGCGCAGCCGGGCCGCCTGATGGGTGCGGCGGGCCGCCAGATCGACGACCGAGGCGACCGAGACCGCCACCGCGAAGAAGATCACGATGGCGACGAAGTTCTCCGGGTCCTGCACCGTCAGGGTGTGGGTGGGCGGGGTGAACCAGTAGTTCAGCAGCAGCGAGCCGGCGGCGGCCGAAGCGAGGGCGGGCAGCAGTCCGCCGAGCAGGGCCGCGGCGACCGTCATGAAGAGGAAGAGCAGTACGTCGTTGGCGAGCCCCGGACCATTGCCGAGGCCGCTGAGGAGCAGGGTGAGCAGGGCCGGGCCGCCCACCCCGACCAGCCAGCCCCAGATGATCCGGACCCGGCCCAGCCGGGCACCGCGGGCGATGGGCAGGCCCCGCCCCTTGGCGACCTCTTCGTGGGTGACGATGTGGACGTCGAGGTCGGGCCCGGACTCCCGGGCGACGGTGGCGCCCACCCCGGGCCCGTAGATGTACTGCCATGCCTTGCGGCGACTGGAGCCGAGGACGATCTGCGTGGCGTTCACCCCACGGGCGAATTCGAGGAGCGCCGAGGGTATGTCGTCACCTATGACGTGGTGGAACGTGCCGCCGAGGTCCTCGACGAGGGTGCGCTGGACGGTGAGTTCCTTGGGGGACGCGGAGGTCAGCCCGTCGCTGCGGGCGATGTAGACGGCGAGGATCTCGCTGCCCGAGCCCTTGGCCGCCATCCGGGACGCGCGGCGGATGAGCGTACGGCCCTCCGGGCCGCCGGTGAGTCCGACGACGATGCGTTCGCGGGCCTGCCAGGTGGTGCGGATGTTGTGCTCGCCGCGGTACTGCTGGAGGTATTCGTCGACCCGGTCGGCGACCCAGAGCAGGGCCAGCTCGCGCAGGGCGGTCAGGTTGCCGGGGCGGAAGTAGTTGGACAGCGAGGCGTCGATCCGGTCCGGCTTGTAGATGTTGCCGTGGGCCATCCGGCGGCGCAGCGCCTGTGGCGACATGTCGACGAGTTCGAGCTGGTCGGCCCGGCGGACCACCTCGTCGGGGACGGTCTCGCGCTGCCGTACGCCGGTTATCGCCTCGACGACGTCACCGAGCGACTCCAGGTGCTGGATGTTGACGGTGGACACCACGTCTATGCCGGCCTGGAGGAGTTCCTCGACGTCCTGCCAGCGTTTGGCGTTGCGTGAGCCCGGCACATTGGTGTGCGCCAGTTCGTCCACCAGGGCGACGGCGGGGGCCCGCTCCAGGACCGCGTCGACGTCCATCTCGGTGAAGACGGCGGAGCGGTACTCGATCTCGCGGCGCCGGACCTGTTCCAGGCCGTGCAGCATGACCTCGGTGCGCGGCCGGTCGTGGTGCTCCACGAAGGCGACGACGCAGTCGGTGCCCCGCTCCACCCGTCGATGGGCCTCGGAGAGCATCGCGTACGTCTTGCCGACGCCGGGTGCCGCACCCAGGTAGATCCGAAGCTTCCCGCGTCCCATGGCCCCATTGTCTTCTCTTGAACCCGGCTGCGTCCGATGCGGCAGCCGCTTCGAAGTTACCCCGCAGATTGTCGACAAATGGGGTGGCGGGTGGGGTCAGGGACCGAATTGACAGGATTCTGACGCCGCGGACGGGCCGTGGGCGGGCCACGGGTGCCTCCGGAAGGCTCCTGCGGCCCTGCCGCCGGCAGGCTCCCGCGGCCCCGCCCCCTACGCGTGCTCGACGATGTGGCCGTCGCTCAGTTCCAGCACCCGGTCCGCCAGCCCCAGCAGCTGGGAGTCGTGCGTCGCCACCAGTGCCGTGACGCCCTCGCTCCGCACCACCGCCCGTAGCAGCTCCATCACCGCGAGCCCGGTCTCCGCGTCGAGCTGCCCGGTCGGCTCGTCCGCAATCAGCAGGGACGGCCGGTTGGCGAGTGCGCGGGCGATGGCGACGCGCTGCTGCTGGCCCCCGGACAGCTCACCGGGACGCTGGGCCGCGTGGTCGGCGAGGCCGACCAGGGAGAGCAGCAGCGCCACCCGGTCCTCGCGCTCGTGCGGGTCCGCCTTGCGCAGCCGCATGGGCACGCCGACGTTCTCCGCCGCGGTCAGGATCGGGATGAGGCCGAACGACTGGAAGATGAAGCCGATCCGGTCCCGGCGCAGTGCCAGGAGCCCGTCCTCGCCCAGCTCGGCGAGGTCCGTGCCGCCGATGGTGATCCGGCCGCCGTCGGGGCTGTCGAGCCCGCCGAGCAGGTTGAGGAGGGTCGTCTTGCCCGAGCCCGAGCGGCCCTTGAGCGCGACCAGCTCACCGCGCGGCACCTCGAAGGACACCCCGCGCAGCGCGTGCACCGCTCCGGCGCCGGAGCCGTACGAACGGTGCAGGTCCTCGACCCGGACCATGGGCCCGTCGGCCGGTTGCTCCGCGACTGCGGTACCGCCCTGTCCGTCGGTGGCCGCCCGGTCGGTGCGCTCGGTCATGTCTCTCCCCGTAAACGTGCTCGGTCCCCGTAGTCGGCCAGTATGTGCAATGCGCACAGGGCTCGACAATGGCCGACGGCGTCGGACACCGATGCGGCCGCCCTCGGCGCCCGGCCGGGACCGGCGAAACAGGTGCGACGGGACGCCGTCACCGGGGAAACAGGCGTGGGGGGGGGGGGGGGGGGGGCCCCCGCCCCCCCCCCCCCCCGCGGGCCCCCCCCCCCCCCAAAAAACAACGGCAGACAAGGGT
>NZ_JBIASS010000002.1:584956-727329 GCF_042890955.1 Streptomyces sp. NPDC001933
GGCCCCCGGGGGGCCCCCCCCCGGGCCCCGGCCCGGCCCGGCCAAACCGGGCGCCCGGGCCCGCCGACCCGGGAAAACAGGGGGGGGGGGGGCGGGGGGGCCCCCCCGGCCCCCCCGCCACGCGGGCCTTCTCAGGCCCCGTTCACTTCACCGTGCACTTCGATCGTTCACTTCACCAGCTGCTTGAGGGCGATGTTGAGCTGGAGGACATTGACCCTCGGCTCCCCCACGAAACCCAGGATCCGGCCGTCGGTGTGCTGTTCGACGAGCTTCTCCACCCGGTCGACGGGGAGGTGGTTCCGCTCGGCCACCCGGCGCACCTGGAGCTGTGCGTACGCCGGGGAGATGGCCGGGTCGAGGCCGGAGCCGGAGGAGGTGACGGCGTCGGCCGGCACGTCCGAGGGGCTGACCGGGTGGCCGGGGACGGAGTTGTCCTTGACCACGGCGGCCTTGGCGGCCTTCACCCAGTCGATGAGTTCCTTGTTGTCGCCGGAGCGGTTGGTCGCGCCGGAGAGGATCAGCTTGTACTGGGCGTTGACGCTGTTGGTGCCGAGGCCGTTGGAGGGGCGCGGCTGGAACCACTTGAGGTCCGGGGCCGCGGTCTCCTGCCCCTTCTCCAGCGGCAGGTCGTAGCGCTGGCCGATGAGTTCGGAGCCGACGACCTTGCCGTTCTCGGTGATCTCGGAGCCGTTGGCCTTGTCGGGGAAGATGCCCTGGGCGACGCCGGTGACGGCGAGCGGGTAGAGCACGCCGCAGACGACGGTGAGGACGAGCAGGGCGCGCAGCCCGGCCCAGAGCAACCGGGCGGTGTTTGCTACGGAGTTGTTCATGGCAGGTCAGCCGATTCCTAGATTCAGTTCAGCCCGGGTACGAGGGAGATGATCATGTCGATGATCTTGATGCCGATGAACGGGGCGACCAGACCGCCGAGTCCGTAGATCCCGAGGTTGCGCCGGAGCATCGAGTCGGCGCTGCTGGGCCGGTAGCGCACGCCCTTCAGGGCGAGCGGCACCAGCGCGACGATGATCAGCGCGTTGAAGACGACGGCCGACAGGATCGCGGACTGGGGCGAGGACAGCTGCATGATGTTCAGCTTGTCCAGGCCGGGATAGACCACGGCGAACATCGCGGGGATGATCGCGAAGTACTTCGCGACGTCGTTGGCGATCGAGAACGTCGTCAGCGCACCACGGGTGATGAGCAGCTGCTTGCCGATCTCGACGATCTCGATCAGCTTCGTGGGGTTGGAGTCCAGGTCCACCATGTTCCCGGCCTCCTTGGCGGCCGAGGTGCCGGTGTTCATGGCCACGCCGACATCCGCCTGGGCGAGCGCCGGGGCGTCGTTCGTGCCGTCGCCGGTCATCGCGACGAGCTTGCCGCCCGCCTGCTCCCGCTTGATGAGGGCCATCTTGTCCTCGGGCGTGGCCTCGGCGAGGAAGTCGTCGACGCCGGCCTCATCGGCGATGGCCTTCGCGGTCAGCGGGTTGTCGCCGGTGATCATGACCGTACGGATACCCATCCGGCGCAGCTCGTCGAACCGCTCCCGCATGCCCTCCTTGACCACGTCCTTGAGGTGGATGACCCCCAGGACCCGGGCCCCCTGCTCGTCCTCCAGGGCCACCAGCAGCGGCGTGCCGCCCGCTTCGGAGATCCTGTCGGTGAGTGCCTGCGCGTCCTTGGAGACGCTGCCGCCGCGCTCCTTGACCCAGGCGACGACCGAACCGGTGGCGCCCTTGCGGACCTTGCGCCCGTCCACATCGACGCCGGACATGCGCGTCTGGGCGGTGAACGCGACCCACTCGGCGTGCCGCAGCTCGCCCTGGTGGCGCTCGCGCAGCCCGTACTTCTCCTTGGCGAGCACGACGATCGAGCGGCCCTCGGGGGTCTCGTCGGCCAGCGAGGAGAGCTGGGCCGCGTCGGCCAGTTCGGCCTCGGTCGTGCCCTTGACGGGTACGAACTCGGCGGCCTGCCGGTTGCCGAGCGTGATGGTGCCGGTCTTGTCGAGCAGCAGCGTCGAGACGTCTCCGGCGGCCTCGACGGCCCGCCCCGACATGGCGAGCACATTGCGCTGCACCAGGCGGTCCATGCCGGCGATGCCGATCGCGGAGAGCAGCGCCCCGATCGTCGTCGGGATCAGACAGACCAGCAGGGCGGTCAGCACGATCATCGACTGCCGCTGCCCGGCGTAGATCGCGAAGGGCTGGAGGGTGACGACGGCGAGCAGGAAGACGATGGTGAGGGACGCGAGAAGAATGTTCAGCGCTATCTCGTTGGGCGTCTTCTGCCGGGCGGCGCCCTCGACCAGGGCGATCATCCGGTCGATGAACGTCTCGCCGGGCTTGGTGGTGATCTTGACGACGATGCGGTCGGAGAGCACCTTCGTACCCCCGGTGACGGCGCTCCGGTCACCGCCGGACTCCCGGATGACCGGGGCGGACTCGCCGGTGATCGCGGACTCGTCGACGCTCGCGACGCCCTCGACGACATCTCCGTCGCCGGGGATGATGTCACCGGCCTCGCAGACCACCAGGTCACCGACGCGCAGCTCGGTGCCGGGCACCCGCTCCTCGTTCGTGCCGATCAGCCGCCGGGCGACGGTGTCGGTCTTGGCCTTGCGCAGCGTGTCGGCCTGCGCCTTGCCCCGGCCCTCGGCGACCGCCTCCGCCAGGTTGGCGAAGATCGTGGTCAGCCAGAGCCAGGCCGCGATCGCCCAGCCGAACCACTCCCCCGGGTCCAGGCACGCCAGCACGGTGGTGAACACCGAACCGATCAGCACGACGAACATGACCGGGGACTTGACCATCACCCGGGGGTCGAGCTTGCGCAGGGCGTCGGGGAAGGACCGGATCAGCTGTGCGGGGTCGAACAGGCCCGCGCCGACGCGCCCTTCGCTCTGGTGACCCGTGGGCGCGTCCTGGTGCGGTGCCCTGGTGGGGGTGACAGTGGACATCGAGTCCTCTTGCTCCGTACGAGTGGTCATGACGCCAGCCCCTCGGCCAGCGGCCCCAGCGCCAGGGCCGGGAAGTAGGTCAGCCCGGTGATGATCAGGATCGTGCCGACCAGCAGTCCGCTGAACAGCGGTTTGTGCGTGCCCAGGGTTCCCACGGTCGCCGGTACGGGCTTCTGCTCGGCGAGCGAGCCGGCCAGCGCCAGGATGAACACCATCGGCAGGAACCGGCCGAGCAGCATCGCGAGACCGATCGTGGTGTTGAACCACTGCGTGTCCGCGTTGAGCCCGGCGAACGCCGAACCGTTGTTGTTCGCGCCCGAGGTGTAGGCGTAGAGGATCTCGGAGAATCCGTGGGCGCCGGTGTTGGTCATCGAGTGGGGCGGGGTGGGCAGCGCCATCGCCGCGGCGGTGAAGCAGAGCACCAGCGACGGGGTGATCAGGATGTAGCAGGCCGCGAGCTTGATCTCACGGGTGCCGATCTTCTTGCCGAGGTACTCCGGCGTACGGCCGACCATCAGCCCGGCGATGAACACCGCGATGATCGCCATGACGAGCATGCCGTAGAGGCCGGAACCCACGCCTCCGGGCGCGATCTCGCCGAGCTGCATGCCCAGCATCGTGATCCCGCCGCCGAAGCCGGTGTACGAGGAGTGGAAGGAGTTCACCGCGCCGGTGGAGGTGAGGGTCGTGGCCACCGCGAACATCGACGAGCCGGCGATCCCGAACCGGGTCTCCTTGCCCTCCATGGCCCCGCCCGCGATGTCGAACGCGGGCCCGTGGTGGGAGAATTCGGTCCACATCATCAGGGTGGTGAAGCCCAGCCAGATGACGCCCATCGTCGCGAGGATCGCGTAACCCTGCTTGAGCGAACCGACCATCCGGCCGAAGGTCCGCGTCAGCGCGAAGGGGATGACCAGGATCAGGAAGATCTCAAGGAGGTTGGACAGCCCGTTGGGGTTCTCGAACGGGTGGGCCGAGTTGGCGTTGAAGTAGCCGCCGCCGTTCGTCCCCAGCTCCTTGATGGCCTCCTGGGAGGCCACGGCGCCGCCGTTCCACTGCTGCGAGCCGCCCATGAACTGCCCGACCTCGTGGATGCCGGCGAAGTTCTGGATCGCGCCGCAGGCCACGAGCAGCAGCGCGCCGACCACGGCGATCGGCAGCAGGATCCGTACGGTGCCGCGCACCAGGTCGGACCAGAAGTTGCCGAGTTCACCGGTGCGGGAGCGGGCGAAGCCGCGTACGAGGGCCACCGCCACGGCCATGCCGACGGCGGCCGAGACGAAGTTCTGCACCGCGAGGCCGCCGGTCTGCACGACGTGGCCCATGGCCTGTTCGCCGTAGTACGACTGCCAGTTGGTGTTGGCAACGAACGACGCGGCCGTGTTGAACGCCTGGTCCGGGTCGATCGAGGCGAAGCCGAGCGAACCGGGCAGCGAGCCCTGGAGCCGCTGCAGCAGATAGAGGAAGAGGACGCTCACCGCGGAGAAGGCGAGCACCCCGCGCAGATACGCGGGCCAGCGCATCTGCGCGTTCGGGTCGGCGCCGACGGCCTTGTAGATCCACTTCTCGACCCGGAGGTGCTTCGTCGAGGAGTAGACACCGGCCATGTAGTCGCCGAGCGGACGGTACGCCAGCCCCAGCGCCACCACGAGCGCGAGGACCTGGAGCACACCAGCGAGGACGGGGCTCATATCGCGCTCAGAACCTCTCCGGGTACAGAAGGGCGAGGACGAGATAGCCCAGCAGGGCGACGGCCACTACCAGACCGACGATGTTCTCGGCAGTCACAGCTTCGCCACCCCCTTGGCAACGAGAGCCACCAGCGCGAAGACCGCGATCGTGGTGACGACGAAGGCCACATCGGCCATCGTGTGCTCCTAGATGAGGTACGGATTCTCGGACCTCTTGAGCAAACCCCTCGCCACGACCCTTCTGGCCTGCGTTGATGGCTTCCTTACGGGGAACGTCGGGCCCTTGACGGCGCACATACGTGCCCCATACGCGCCCCATACGCGCACCTTCCGTGCGCTGTCCGGAAACCGCCCCGGACGCAGAACGGCCGGTGGGCCGCACCCCCTCGCAAGGGGATACGGCCCACCGGCCGAAGCTGTGCCGGGCGGCTGCCCGCAGCCGCTCAGCGCACCTCGGTGATCTCGGGTCCGCGCTGGAGCTGGCCCATGCCACCGGAGAACTTCGAGCCCTCCTGGCTCTCCTGCTGGACCCCCTCGGGGACCATCTGGGCATCGTTGGGCAGCTTGAGGACGATCGGGTCGCGCGGCGCCATGGGGCCCTCGCCCCGGACGACCACGGTGTCCCGGAAGATCGTCTCCAGCAGCCCGGCGGCCTCCGGCTGCACGGCGCCCTGGCCGGAGATCACTCCGCGCAGGAACCAGCGCGGACCGTCGACGCCGACGAAGCGCACCAGCTGCACGCCGTTCGTTCCGTCCGGGAGCTGTACGGGGACCTGGGCACGCAGCTCCCAGCCCAGCGGGCCCTCGACCTCGTCGATGATCCCGCCCTGCTGGGTGATGCCGGAGGCGATCTCCTCGCGGACCTCGCCCCAGATGCCCTCCTTCTTGGGCGCGGCAAAGGCCTGGAGCTGGACGGCGCTGTCGCGCAGCACCACGGTCGCGGCGACGATCGCGTCACCGGCCACCTCCACGCGCAGCTCCATGCCCTCGACGCCGGGCACGAAGATGCCGCCCAGGTCGACCCGGCCCTCGGCGGGCTGGGAGACCTCGGAGACGTCCCACGGCCCGTCCGGCCGGGGCGCCGGCGGGAGGTTCACCCGACGCGAGCCGCTGTCGGCGCCGTCGGTGTCATCGAGCTCGTCGACGACCTGCTCGGCCTCGCGCGCTTCGTCCGCCGTGTCCTCGGCGGAACCACTCTTCTTGCGACGTCCGAACACGTCACTGTCCTTCCCGGTCGGGTACGACCGAAGCGTAGCTGTTCCCGCCCTGGGTATTCCCGCCCCTGACGCCATCGACATCACCGGAGGCATGCCCTCCGGTGGATCCGAAGCCTCCCTCGCCGCGGGCCGAACCCGGCAGCTCCGCCACCTCGTGGAAGCGCACCTTCTCGACCTGCTGGACGACCAGTTGGGCAATCCGGTCGAACCGCTCGAACCTCACGGGCTCTCGCGGGTCGAGGTTGATGACGATCACCTTGATCTCTCCACGGTACCCGGCATCAACCGTCCCCGGGGCATTCACCAGGGCGACTCCACAGCGTGCGGCGAGGCCGGAGCGCGGGTGGACGAACGCGGCGTATCCGTCGGGCAGTGCGATCGACACCCCGGTGGGCAGCACAGCCCGCTCGCCGGGGGCTAGTTCGACGGTCTCGGTGGTCACGAGATCCGCCCCGGCGTCGCCCGGGTGCCCATAGGCCGGAATCGGCACGTCCGGGTCGATCCGCCGGATCAGCACGTCCACGGGTCCGCGCATCAGGGGTTCACCTCGAAGGCACGGGCACGCCTGATCTGGTCCGGGTCGGCCATCGCCGCCTGGATCTCGGCCGGGCGGCCGTTCTCGATGAAGTGGTCGACCTTGACCTCGATGAAGAGGGCCTCGGCGCGGACCGCCACGGGTCCGTCCGGGCCGCCGATCCGGCCGGTCGCCCGGGAGTAGATCTTCCGGCCGTGCACCGCGGTGATCTCGGCGTCGAGGTACAGCACGGTGTCCACCGGCACCGGGCGCACGAAGTCGGTCTCCAGCCGTCCGGTCACGGCGATCACCCGCAGGAGCCAGTTCAGCGAGCCGAGCGTCTCGTCCAGCGCGGTGGTCAGGATGCCGCCGTGCGCCAGCCCCGGGGCGCCCTGATGGGCGGCCTTCACGGTGAACTCGGCGGTGACGCTGACGCCGTCGCCGGCCCGCGCCTGGAGGTGCAGCCCGTGCTGCTGTCCTTCGCCGCAGCCGAAACAGTGTTCGTAGTGCGCACCGAGGAGTTCGCCGGGGGCCGGGGCTTCGGGGTGCCGAACCGGTATCACCGCGTCGGCCGGGGGCTTCAGAGCCGCAGATGTTCCACTCACAGGCGCAGACCTTACCCGCGCGGCTACCCGCGGGTCGCGCCGTGCCAAGCTTGGGTTCATGCAGCCTTCCACCCCGCCTTTCGACGAACGACTGACCGCACCCCGTTCGTGGTGGCTCATCGCCCTTCTGGTCGGCATCGCCTGTGCGCTGATGCTGCTGCCGCTCGGCACCCTGCCGCTGCTGGCCGGTCTGGTGGGCGGCACGGCCCTGTCGGCGGTCGCGGTGAGCTCGTACGGCTCGGCCAGGATCCGGGTCGTGGCGGGCGCCCTGGTCGCCGGCGACGCGCGGATCCCCGTGACGGCGCTCGGCGAGGCCGAGGTGCTGGAGGGGGAGGAGGCGCGCGCGTGGCGCACGTACAAGGCGGACACCCGGGCGTTCATGCTGCTGCGCAGCTACATCCCGACGGCGGTCCGGGTGGAGATCACCGACCCGCAGGACCCGACCCCGTACGTCTATCTCTCGACCCGCGAGCCGCAGGCCCTGGTGGCGGCGCTCACGGCCGTACGCGCCTGATCCGGGCGGGGGACGCCCCGGGCCCCCGGCGAGGCCGTCAGGGCCGTTCACAGGCCCCGCGACCCCGGGCCTGGTTCCAGGCGAAAGACCCCAGGGCACGCGAGCCCGGCATGGTCCGAACGAGAGACCCTAGGCCTCCGGCTCGCCCGGCAGGGGTCCGCGCGGGCCCACCTGCCGCTCCAGCGGAGGCAGCTCGGGAAGCCGGTCCCAGGGGACCTGGCGCTTGCGCAGGTCCTTCCTGACGCGTTCGGCGAGCTTTCTGGTGTCGCGCCGGTTCATCATCGCGCCGACGGCGGCGCCGATCATGAACGGAACCAGGTTCGGCAGATCGCGCGCCATGCGTTTCATGATCTGCTGGCGCAGCTCGCGCTTCATCTGGCCGCCCAGCGCGGCATTGACCGTCGTGGGGTGGGCGACATCGATTCCGCGCTCCTCCGTCCAGGACGTGAGGTAGGCGCTGGAACGCTGACCGAGCCCGCCCGGCGGGCGCTGTCCGTAGACCTCGTGCAGCTCGGCGACGAGCTTCATCTCGATCGCTGCCACACCGGTGATCTCCGCCGCCAGCTCGGCGAGCATGGCGGGTGGTACGGGCATCATCGCCGCCGCGCCGATTCCGGCGCCGACGGTGGCGGTGCCCTTGCTCGCGCCTGCGATGAGCTTGTCGGCGAGCTCCTCCGGGCCGAGCCCGGGGAACTGCTTGCGCAGGGTGGCGAGATCGCGCACAGGGACGCGGGGAGCGTTCTCGATGATCAGGTCGGCGATATGACCGATCGCCGCCTTGGCGCTCTCCCCGCCCTTGCGTACGCCCCGTTTCACTGAACTCAGACGGCCTGCCCCGGTCACGGGCTCCGTCCTGTCGACCTGTCCGGCCCCATCGGCCGCGTCGACTTCTTCGATCGCCGCGTGTACTTCTTCGATTGCCGCGACGACTGCTTCGAGCGAGGCCGGCCGGCCTCGCTCGCCGTCCCGCTCGCCCTGGGAGGGTGGCAGGGCGGACCGCTCGGCAGGCGTTGTCACGCCTTCTGCCGGGCCTGTACCGCCCTGATACGCCTCCGACGACCTCTTCTTGCGCCGCAAGCGCCGCTTCCGGAACGGTGTGTCGCCTGCCACGGCCGTTACGACCTAGTCGCAGTCGCGGCAGATCGGCTGGCCGTTCTTCTCGCGTGCCAGCTGGCTCCTGTGGTGCACGAGGAAGCAGCTCATGCACGTGAACTCGTCGGCCTGCTTGGGCAGGACCCTGACGGCCAGTTCTTCGTTGGACAGGTCTGCGCCGGGCAGCTCCAGTCCTTCGGCCGCGTCGAATTCGTCGACGTCGACGGCGGACGCCGTCTTGTCGCTCCGGCGAGCCTTGAGTTCTTCGAGGCTGTCCTGGTCGACGTCGTCATCGGTCTTGCGTGGGGTGTCGTAATCCGTTGCCATGTCGCTCTCCCCCTCTGGGTGTCTGCGGTGTCTCAGCGCACGTAACGCGTGAGAGGCCGGACTTGTGCCCGACCCGAGGCGGAGATTTTGCCTCACATCAAGGTCTGTTACTCAATCGACACCCAAAAGGGCCGCTCGGGAGTGGCCGGCTTGGGTGGCGATGGGGACCGTACACGGTCCCGGTGTCACGCTTCACGGGCGCCACCCCGTGTACTTCCCGTGATATCGGGCCCCGAAAACCCCGAATTTTGCGGGTTTTCCGGTGGGATCCCTGATCACGGAGCGTTGACGGTCCGAAATTCGCTCCTGTGATCGATCACACACGGACGATCCGGGCGCAGGTCCCGAAAATTCCGCTCAAAGCGAACAAATTAATTCGTGCCCGGATCGGTCCGCCCGGCCGTCTCAGACGGGCAGTGAGACGCGCATCACAAGACCACCACCTTCACGGGGCTCCGCGATGATACGGCCGCCGTGTGCGCGCGCCACGGAGCGCGCGATCGACAGGCCGAGCCCGACCCCCTTGTCGCTGCCCGTTCGCTCCGTACGGAGCCGTCTGAAGGGCTCGAAGAGGTTGTCGATCTCGTACGCCGGCACCACCGGGCCGGTGTTCGAGACCACCAGCAGGGCCTGACCGCCCTGGAGCTCGGTGGTGACCTCCACCCAGCCCTCCTCCGGCTCGTTGTAGCGCACGGCGTTCTGTACGAGGTTCAGCGCGATCCGCTCCAGCAGGACGCCATTGCCCTGGACGACGGCCGGGGCCCGCTCGCCGCGGATCTCCACGCCTCGTTCCTCGGCCTCGCCGCGGGTCTGGTCGATCGCGCGCGAGGCGACCTCGGCGAGGTCGACCGGTTTGCGCTCGACGATCTGGTTGTCGCTGCGGGCCAGCAGCAGCAGGCCCTCGACCAGCTGCTCACTGCGCTCGTTGGTGGCCAGCAGGGTCTTGCCGAGCTGTTTCAGCTCCGGCGGGGCCTGAGGGTCGGACAGGTGGACCTCCAGCAGTGTGCGGTTGATCGCGAGCGGCGTGCGCAGCTCGTGCGACGCGTTGCCGACGAACCGCTGCTGGGCGGTGAAGGCCCGCTCCAGGCGGTCGAGCATCTCGTCGAAGGTGTCGGCGAGCTCCTTCAGCTCGTCGTCCGGGCCGTCCAGCTCGATCCGGCGGGACAGATCGGTCCCGGCCACCCTGCGGGCGGTGCGGGTGATCCGGCCCAGCGGCGAGAGCACGCGCCCGGCCATCGCGTAACCGAAGGCGAAGGCGATGACGCTCAGCCCCACCAGGGCCAGCAGCGAGCGGTTCAGGAGCGTGTCGAGCGCCTGCTGCCGCTGGTGGTTGACGCAGGAGTTCATCGCCGCGTTGAAGGCTTCCGGAGATGCCTTCTCGGGCAGGTTGCAGACATCGCTCCTGACCTGCCCGTTGACGATCTCGAACGGCAGCTCGCTGCCCACGTGCAGGGCCTGCGCGGCCAGCATGTAGATGATCGACAGCAGCAGGATTCCGGCGATCAGGAACATGCCGCCGTAGAGCAGCGTGAGCCGTATCCGGATGGTCGGGCGCAGCCAGTAGGGGGGCTCCTGCTGTTTGGGCTCCCAGGTGGGCTTCGGGGGCGCCGTCGGCGGCGCGGGGGCGGTGGGCATCGGCCGTCAGATCCGGTAGCCGGAACCGGGCACGGTGACGATCACCGGCGGCTCGCCGAGTTTCCGGCGCAGCGTCATGACCGTCACCCGGACGACATTGGTGAACGGGTCGGTGTTCTCGTCCCAGGCCTTCTCCAGCAGCTGCTCGGCCGAGACGACCGCGCCCTCGCTGCGCATCAGGACCTCCAGCACGGCGAACTCCTTGGGTGCGAGCTGGACCTCCGTCTCGCCCCGGAAGACCTCGCGCCGGTTGGGGTCGAGCTTGATGCCGGCCCGCTCCAGGACGGGCGGCAGGGCCACCGTCGTACGCCGGCCGAGCGCCCGCACCCGCGCGGTGAGCTCGCTGAAGGCGAACGGCTTGGGCAGGTAGTCGTCGGCCCCGAGCTCCAGGCCCTCGACACGGTCGCTGACATCGCCCGACGCGGTGAGCATCAGCACCCGGGTCGGCATGCCCAGCTCGACGATCCGACGGCAGACGTCGTCGCCGTGGACCAGGGGGAGGTCCCGGTCCAGCACCACGACGTCGTAGTCGTTGACCTCGATGCGCTCCAGGGCCGCCGCACCGTCGTACACGACATCGACGGCCATGGCCTCCCGGCGCAATCCGGTGGCCACCGCATCGGCGAGCAGCTGCTCGTCCTCCACGACGAGTACGCGCACGGCGCTGTCCTTCCTTAGAAACCTATGTAGAAACTTCAGAACGTCCCGGAGTGCCCACGGTCCGTGGTCCGGACACCCGTCGGCACAGGTCTGTGCGGCACCATCCTGCACTCAACGCGCATAAACCGGCGGTAAGACGACCCCCCGCGACCTGGGGCTCGGCGGAATTCACCGGATTTTCGGGCCAGTTGAGGTTTCCCCGGGTTCCGGCCCGGGGAGGACGCATTCACACCCGAGATCACGCCTTGAATGTGGCGTGCCACAGGCCACTCCGTCCCCGGAGAGCGCGTGATCACCCGCCCTACCGCCTCCGTGCGGAGGGAAACCCCGGGCACACCCCCGTGCCACCGACCCACGATGAGGGGGCGCATTATGGACGCTTTCACCGCAGGTCTGCTGCAGCGGATCAAGACAACCGAGTACGACCTCACGAGAGCTCGGGAGACGGGCGACGACTTCCTCGCGGACGTCGAGCAGAGCGAGCTGGACGACCTTCACCGCCTCGCCGCCGAGCACGGCGTCGAAATCGGCGCCACCAGCGTCTGAGCACGTCACGCGGGAAGGGCCCCCGATGCCGGGACCGGCATCGGGGGCCCTTCTCGCGCGCCGCGCGGCAGACGGCAGCCTGACGAGAGGCCCCAGGGCCTCTCGTCAGGATCATGCCGGGCTCGCGGGGTCTGGCCTGATCCAAACGAAAGACCCTAGTCGTGCCAGGCGCCGAACTCCTCCAGAAGGGCCTGCAGCGGCTCGAAGACGCCCGGCGTGGCGGCGACCGTCAGATCACCGTCGGCGGGCAGCCCGGGACGCCCGCCGGTGCGGGCGCCGGCCTCGCGGGCGATGAGATCGCCCGCCGCCAGGTCCCAGGGGTGGAGCCCGCGCTCGTAGTAGCCGTCGAGACGGCCCGCGGCCACGTCGCAGAGGTCCACGGCGGCGGAGCCGCCGCGCCGGATGTCCCGGAACCGCGGGATCAGCTTGTGGGCCACGTCCGCCTGGTGCGTACGGACCTCGCTGACGTAGTTGAAACCGGTCGAGACGAGCGCCTGGTCGAGCGGCGGCGCGGGCCGGCAGCGCAGCGCGGCGCCGTCGCCGTACGCGCCGCCCTCGGCGTACGCCCCGCCGCCCAGCACCGCCCGGTACGTCTCGCGGCGCATCGGGGCCTCCACCACGCCCACGACCCGCACGCCGTCCCGTTCGGCGGCGATGGAAACCGCCCAGGTGGGCAGGCCGTAGAGGTAGTTCACGGTGCCGTCGAGCGGGTCGATGACCCAGCGGATGCCGCTGCTGCCCTCGGCGCTGGTCCCTTCCTCGCCGAGGAAGCCGTCCTGCGGGCGGCGTTCGGTCAGGAAGCCGGTGATCAGCTTCTCGGCGGCGAGGTCCATCTCGGTGACGACGTCGATCGGGCTGGACTTGGTCGCGGCCACTCCCAGATCGGCCGGACGGCCGTCACGGAGCAGCGCGCCCGCGCGTGAGGCGGCCTCCAGGGCGAGGGCGAGCAGTTCGGACAGGTTCGGGTCGGTCACGGCTCTCCAGGGGTTCGTGGGCGTGCGGCGGGGCGGTTACGCGTACGGGCTGTCGGCGCCCGCCGCGGCGGGCTTCGGGGCCCTGGCCGGGCAGCAGCCGGCCGGGCAGAGGTCATGGCCCGGCCCGAGCGCGCCCAGCGCGCACCGCTGCACGTCCTGTCCCCGCTCGGTGGCGGCGCGCTCCAGCACCAGCTCGCGCACGGCCGCGGCGAACCGCGGGTCGGCGCCAACGGTCGCCGACCGGCGCACCGGCAGCCCCAGCTCGGCGGCCTTCGCGGTGGCCTCCGTGTCGAGGTCGTACAAGACCTCCATGTGGTCCGAGACGAATCCGATGGGGGCCATCACCGCGGCAGGCACCCCGTCCGCGTGCAGTGCCTCCAGGTGGTCGCAGATGTCGGGCTCCAGCCAGGGGATGTGCGGGGCGCCGCTGCGCGACTGGTAGACGAGCCGCCAGGGGTACTCGACGCCGGTCTCCTCGCGCACCGCGTCGACGATCAGCCGGGCGACGTCGAGGTGCTCGGCGACATAGGCGCCGCCGTCGCCGTGCGCCTCCACGGGGCCGGAGGTGTCGGCGGCGGAGGTGGGGATGGAGTGCGTGGTGAAGGCGAGGTGCGCCCCGGCCCGTACGTCCTCGGGGAGGCCGGCCAGGGAGGCGAGGACGCCGTCCACCATGGGTGCCACGAACCCGGGGTGGTTGAAGTAGTGCCGGAGCTTGTCCACCCGGGGCACCGGCAGCCCCTCCGCCTCCAGGACGGCCAGTGACTCGGCGAGATTCTCGCGGTACTGCCGGCAGCCGGAGTAGGAGGCGTAGGCGCTGGTGGCGAGGACGGCGATGCGGCGGTGCCCAGCGGCGGTCATCTCGCGCAGGGTGTCGGTGAGGTACGGCGCCCAGTTGCGGTTGCCCCAGTACACCGGGAGATCCAGCCCGTGCTCGGCGAAGTCCTTGCGCAGGGCGTCCAGCAGGGCCCTGTTCTGGGCGTTGATCGGGCTGACGCCGCCGAACAGGAAGTAGTGCTTGCCGACCTCCTTCAGCCGCTCCTCGGGGATGCCTCGGCCACGGGTCACGTTCGCCAGGAACGGGACCACGTCGTCCGGGCCTTCGGGGCCGCCGAAGGAGAGCAGCAGCAGGGCGTCGTAGGGGGCGGGATCGCGCAGATCGGACATGGCACCGATCCTGCCACCCGCCTCGGACAGCCTTCCCACCGACGTCGGCTCCGGGGCAGGCCCCGCTGCCGGACCGATCGCGCCGACCGTAGGCTGTATCGGTTACGTCCGCGTATTACAGGCGCGCGCGATCACGCTGTTCCGGAGCCCTCCTTGCCCAGTCCCTACCGCGCGATATTCGTCGCCCCCGGCACCAAGGAATTCTCGGCGGCCGGCTTCCTCGGCCGGATGCCGCTGTCCATGATGGGCATCGGTGTGGTGACCATGATTTCCCAGCTCACCGGCCGTTACGGGCTGGCCGGCGCGCTCTCCGCGACGCTGGCGATGTCGGCGGCGGTGATCGGGCCGCTGATCTCCCGGCTCGTCGACCGGCACGGACAGCGCCGGGTCCTGCGTCCCGCCACGCTGGTCGCGCTGGCGGCGGTGGCCGGGCTGCTGTTCTGCGCGCAGCAGCAACTGGCCGACTGGACGCTCTTCGTCTTCGCGGCGGGCGCCGGCTGCGTGCCCAGCGTGGGTTCGATGATCCGGGCCCGCTGGGCGGAGATCTACCGAGGTTCGCCGCGGCAGCTGCACACCGCGTACTCGTGGGAGTCGATCGTCGACGAGGTGTGCTTCATCTTCGGGCCGATCATCTCGATCGGTCTGTCCACCGCCTGGTTCCCGGAGGCGGGGCCGCTCCTGGCGGCCGGGTTCCTGCTCGTCGGTGTCCTCTGGCTGACCGCGCAGCGGGCCACCGAGCCCGTTCCGCATCCGCGCCGGGAGCACACCGGCGGCTCCGCGCTGCGCTCCCGGGGCCTCCATGTGCTCGTGGTGACGTTCGTGGCCACCGGCGCGATCTTCGGGTCCGTCGACGTGGTGACGGTTGCCTTCGCCGAGGAGCGGGGCCACAAGGCCGCGGCCAGCCTCGTACTGGCCGTGTACGCGCTGGGGTCCTGTCTGGCCGGAGCGGTCTTCGGGCTGCTCCATCTCAAGCGGAAGGCGTCCACCAGGTGGCTGGTGGGTGTGTGTGCGATGGCCGTGAGTATGATCCCCCTCCAACTGGCCGGGAGCCTGCCGTTCCTGGCCGTGGCGCTCTTTGTCGCGGGTCTCGCCATCGCACCGACGATGGTCACCACCATGGCCCTCGTCGAGCAGCACGTACCGCGCGCCGAACTGACCGAGGGCATGACCTGGACCAGCACCGGGCTCGCCGTCGGAGTGGCGCTCGGCTCCTCGGCCGCCGGCTGGGTGGTCGACGCGTCGGGGGCCGAGGCGGGGTACGCGGTGCCCGTCGCGGCGGGAACGCTCGCGGCCGCGGTGGCGTTCCTGGGGTATCGCCGGCTCAGCGGGCCGGTTCTCATGGAAGGGCGCGCGGAAGATGACCGACGCACGGACGATGACGAACGCGTGGCGTAACTGGGCGGGGAATGTCAGCGCCCGACCGGTTCGGGCCGTGTCCCCGGCCTCCGTCCCGGAGCTGGCCGAGGTGCTGCGCCGCGCGTCCGAGGACGGTCTGCGGGTGAAGCCGGTCGGCACCGGCCACTCCTTCACCGCGACGGCAGCCACCGACGGTGTGCTGATCCGCCCGGACCTGCTCACCGGCATCCGGAACATCGACCGCGAGGCGATGACGGTGACCGTCGAGGCCGGCACCCCGCTGAAGCGGCTGAACACGGCGCTGGCCCGCGAGGGCCTCTCGCTCACCAACATGGGCGACATCATGGAGCAGACGGTCGCGGGCGCCACCTCGACCGGCACCCACGGCACCGGCCGTGAGTCGGCGTCCATATCCGCACAGATCCGCGCCCTCGAACTGGTCACCGCCGACGGCACGGTGCTGACCTGCTCGGAGAAGGAGAACGCCGACATCTTCGCCGTCGCCCGGATCGGGCTCGGCGCGCTGGGTGTCATCACGGCGATCACCTTCGCCGTGGAGCCGGTCTTCCTGCTGACGGCCCGTGAGGAGCCGATGACCTTCGACCGGGTCATGGGCGATTTCGACGAGCTGGTCGCCGAGAACGAGCACTTCGAGTTCTACTGGTTCCCGCACACCGGGAACTGCAACACCAAGCGCAACAACCGCAGCGCCGGCCCCGCCGCCCCGCCCGGAAAGGTCAGCGGCTGGATCGAGGACGAGCTCCTCTCCAACGGGCTCTTCCAGGTGGCCTGTTCGCTGGGCCGGGCGGTGCCCGCCACCATTCCCTCGATCGCCAAGCTCTCCAGCCGCGCCCTGTCGGCCCGCACGTACACCGACATCCCCTACAAGGTCTTCACCAGCCCGCGCCGGGTCCGCTTCGTGGAGATGGAGTACGCGCTGCCGCGCGAGGCCGCCGTGGAGGCGCTGCGCGAGGTGAAGGCGATGGTCGAGCGTTCGCCGCTGCGGGTCAGCTTCCCGGTGGAGGTCCGTACCGCCCCCGCGGACGACATCGCGCTCTCCACGGCCTCGGGCCGCGAGAGCGCGTACATCGCGGTCCACCTCTACAAGGGCACGCCCTACCAGGCGTACTTCACGGCGGTCGAGCGCATCATGACCGCCCACGCAGGCCGCCCGCACTGGGGCAAGGTCAACACCCGTGACGCCGAGTACCTCGCCGGGGTGTACCCGCGGTTCGGCGAGTTCACCGCCGTACGCGACCGGCTCGACCCGGACCGGCTGTTCGGCAACGACTACCTGCGCCGGGTCCTGGGCGAGTAGGCCCTTCCGGCCCGCGACGGCCCCGCGCACCCAGGGCGTACCTGCCCGGGGTGCGCGGGGCCGTTCGTCACTGCCCGGTGTCCGTGCCTGCGGTGGCGCCGTTGCCCTGTGCCGGGGCCTCGCCCGCGGGGTCCGTGCCGGCGGTGGCGCCGTCGGCGGGGGCCGACGGGGAGGGAGTGGCCGCCGGGGGCGGGTTCGTACCGTCACCGGTGCTGCCGGACTGCGTGGGGCCGGGCGTCGGATCGGCCGGGGAGCGGTCGCCCTGTCCCGGATCCGGGCTCCGGCTCGCGCCGCCCTGCGGGTCCGTACCGGACGTCGCGCCGCTCTCCTGACCGGGCGTCCGCTCCTGGCCGGGACCGGTGCTCGTCGTCGGCGCCGGACCGTCCGGCCCGGAACCCCGCTCGCCGCCGCGCACGACGGAGCCGACGGTCGTGCCCTGACCACCGCTCAGGTCGTTGCCGGAGACCAGCTCGTACGTGGTGATTCCGGCCATCGTGAGGACGAAGACCACCGCCGCGCCGAGCGCCGACCGCTTCCAGCCCCGGATCCGGGTGCCGTGCGTGCTGGCTTCGGAGAACTCCTCGTCCGGGTCGGGGCGTGCCGTGGTGAGCAGCTGGGTCGCGTCGAGGGGCCGCAGCATTCGGGTGCGGTCCGGATCGTCGGCCGGGGCGGGTGGCGGAGCCGCGCCGTCCGCCCTGCGCAGCACGGTCGTGGCGTCCATGGCGGGCAGCACCGTGGTGGCGTCCTCGGCATCCGCGGCTCCTCGGGGAGCACCGGCCGGCGGCCGCCGCGTCCCCTTCGCCGTACGCGCACCGCTCGTCTCGCGCGTGTGCACCGTCACCTCGCGGCCCGGGTGCTTCACCTGGACGGTGACCTCGCGGATCTGCTCCCCCGTGCGACGGAAGAAGTGCTGGAAGACGGAACCCCCGCAGGTGGCGACGACGCTCATCACTCCGGCGCCGAGGATCGTTCCGTACACACCCAGCTGGGAGGCGGCCACCGCTGCCGCGACCGCTGCCACGGCACTGCCCGCCACCTGCGGCAGGCTCAGATCTATTCGCCTTTCCTTGGGTTCTATGTCACTTTCCGGCTTCTGCACCATTTCCAGCCCTTGATTGACACCTCTCCCACCATGCAACAAGAAGGGACATTTGAGCGAAGTGATTAGTTCCGCTTCGGGGGATTCTGTGAAGCAGGACACGCGCGAAGGGTGCGCCGCCCCGGGCCGGGTAGCCCAACTCCCGCACCTCACGAGAACTTCGACGGCGCGGCGGTCCACCCTGGTGGCCCGAATGGAGTACTGTGGCGAGCCCTGGGGCCGGACTCCCGAGCGGGTGTCCGGGATCTTCGGGAGGGGGCCGAAGGAGGCACTCGATCCGGCGGCGCCACGGCATCGCACGGCGACTGGCTACATGAGGTGACCAGCGGTCACTTTCTGTTGCAGAATAGGTCACCGTGTCATACCGGCGATCAAGGGCTCACGCCCGACACGCCGGGCAACACGGCAATGTTGTGGCAGGCTGCACCCGGGCAGGCCACACTCGACTAGCGGAAGCAGCGACGCACGTGACGTCGGCAGGCACCACCCGGGAGGTCCCCATGCCCGAACTGCGTGTCGTGGCCGTCTCCAACGACGGCACACGACTGGTGCTCAAGGCTGCGGACAGCACGGAGTACACGCTTCCCATCGACGAGCGGCTGCGAGCCGCCGTGCGCAACGACCGCGCGCGACTCGGCCAGATCGAGATCGAGGTGGAGAGCCACCTCCGCCCCCGCGACATCCAGGCACGGATACGAGCCGGTGCCTCCGCGGAGGAGGTCGCCCAGTTCGCGGGGATCCCCGTCGACCGTGTCCGCCGCTTCGAAGGCCCCGTGCTCGCGGAGCGCGCCTTCATGGCCGAGCGGGCCCGGAAGACTCCCGTGCGCCGTCCCGGCGAGAACACCGGACCCCAGCTCGGCGAGGCGGTGCAGGAGCGGCTGCTGCTGCGCGGCGCCGACAAGGAGACCGTCCAGTGGGATTCCTGGCGCCGCGACGACGGCACCTGGGAGGTCCTCCTGGTGTACCGGGTCGCGGGCGAGCCGCACTCGGCCAGCTGGACCTACGACCCGCCGCGCCGGCTGGTCCAGGCCGTGGACGACGAGGCGCGTTCGCTGATCGGCGAGACCGACGACGTCGCCGCGCCCGAGCCGAGCTTCCCCTTCGTGCCCCGGATCGCCCGGCTGCCGCGCGACCGGCCGCTGGACCGCGCCCTGGACCGCCAGATGGAGCGGCCCACCGCCCCGCCGCCCCCGCCCGAGCCCGAGGAGCACATCGCGTCCGTCTCGGCCGGTGAGCGCGATTCGCTGACCAGCCTGCTGGAGGCGGTGCCGAGCTTCCGCGGCGACATGGTGGTGCCGGAACGGCCGACGCAGCCCGAGCCTCCCGCGATCGAGCCCGCCGCACAGGAGCCGGAGGCCGACGAGCCACCTGCCGCGGCAGCCTCCGCGGGCGCCGGTTCCGCCTACGCGGATGTGCTGATGCCGCGAGCGGTGGCCGGCCACCGCGACCGGCTGACCGGTACGACGGACCGCCAGGCCGAGGCGGACGGCGTCCGGCCGGGCCGCCGGGCCGCCGTACCGACCTGGGACGAGATCGTCTTCGGTACCCGCCGCAAGAAGCAGGACTGAGCGGGGGAACCACGGCATGACGAGGGCCCGTACGCCACTGCGTACGGGCCCTCGTGCCGTCCGCGTCCGCCGCCCCCGGCGCTTATGGGGCCGGGGGCGGCGGTCCCGGCCGGATCGCCCGCCGTTACTGGGGCTCGGGCCCCGTGGCGACCGGGCGGGACTCGTCGCCGGACCACTCGGACCAGGAGCCCGCGTACAGCGCCGCGGGGATCCCGGCGACAGCCAGGGCCAGGACTTCGTGGGCGCCGGAGACGCCGGAGCCGCAGTAGACGCCGATCCCGTCCGCCCGGTCGGCGCCGAGCTCCTTGAAGCGGACCGCCAGCGCCTCCGGGGCCAGGAACCGGCCGTCGTCCCCGGTGTTCTCGGAGGTCGGGGCCGAGACGGCGCCCGGGATGTGGCCCCCCACCCGGTCGATCGGCTCCACATCGCCCCGGTAGCGCTCGGCGGCCCGTGCGTCGAGCAGCAGCCCCGAGCGGGCCAGCGCCGCCGCTCCGTCCGCGTCGAGCAGCGGCAGCGCGCCGGGAGCGGGCCGGAAGTCGCCCTCGGCCGGGGCCGGGGCCCCGGTCTGGAGCCCACCCGTCCAGGCGGCGAGACCACCGTCCAGGACCCTGACGTCCAGGTGGCCCGTCCAGTGCAGCAGCCACCAGGCACGCGCCGCCGCCCAGCCCTGACCGCCGTCGTACACGACCACCGGGGTGTCCCGGGAGACACCTGCCCGGCGCATCACGGCCCCGAATTCGTCCGGATCGGGCAGTGGATGGCGGCCGCCGCTGCCCGCGGGGCCGGCGAGTTCCGCATCCAGGTCGACGAAGACCGCACCGGGAATGTGCCCGGCCTCGTAGTCGGGCCGCCCGTTCGGGCCGCCCAGCTGCCAACGTACGTCCAGGAGCACCGGCGGACGTGGCCCCGCCGACTCGCTCGCGTATTCGGATGCGGTGATGATGGGCTTCATGGGTGCCATCCTCGCGCAGGAGGCGCCCTGCCCGTAACACCCTCGAAACGGGTGCACCGCAGCAAATCGGTCTCCCTGCGTCGAGATCCGGAAAGTGCGGCGCGGCCGGAGCACATCGTGTGCCGGGTGGTGCCAACATCTGCACGGGGCGTACACATCCCGTACCGCACAACGGCGCACCGGCCCCGTTCCCCCCGTAAGGCCACCCCGATGGTCCGAGGAAAGAGTGACGATGACCGAGGTTGCCGCCCCGCGTACGCCCGGAACACCTTGCTGGGTGAGTCTGATCGTGCACGGTCTGAGTACGACCCAGGACTTCTACGCCGACCTGTTCGGCTGGGAATTCGTGCCGGGTCCGGACCAGCTGGGTCCGTACGTCCGGGCGCTGATCGACGGAAAAGTGGTGGCGGGCCTCGGACAGCTGCCGCCCGACCGGCATCTGCCGGTCGCCTGGACGACCTATCTGGCCACCGACGACGCGGATCTCACGGCGGAGTCCATCCGGGCCTGCGGCGGCACGGTCGCCGTGGGCCCGCTCGACGCGGGTGAGGCGGGCCGGCTCGCCATCGCCTCCGACCCCGGGGGCGCGGTCTTCGGCATCTGGCAGGCCGCCGCGCACGTCGGTACCGCGCTCGCCGGTGCCCCCGGCACGCCGGTCTGGAACGAACTGGTGACCCGCGAGACCGCGACGGTCTGCAAGTTCTACCAGACCGTCTTCGGCTACGAGGCGGAGGCGGTCGTCTCGGCCGACTTCGACTACCAGACCCTGCATCTGGAGGGCCGCCCGGTGGCCTCGCTGCACGGTGTCGGCCACGCCCTGCCGCGCGACCGGGGCCCGCACTGGATGACGTACTTCGAGGTCTCCGACACCGACGAGGCCGCCCGGCGGGTGGTGGAGCTCGGCGGGTACGTCCTGCAGCCGCCCCGGGAGGGCGCGAGCGGCCGGGTGGCGACCGTGGCGGACCCGGAGGGCGCGGCGTTCACGATCGTCCGGTCGGCCCCTCGCTGAGCCGGTCCGACGGCGGCGTCTCAGCCGGCCCGGACCCGTTCGACGTGCCGACGGGCGGGGCCGGCCAGCCGGGCGTGCATCTCGTCGAAGAGCTCGGAGGCGTGGGTTCCGCTCCACTCGGCGGGCAGCAGTTCACGCGCGACCCCGGGATCGAGGTAGACGAGCCGGCGCCAGTCGGTGAGGACCCTGATGTACGTCGCGAACGCCTCCCGGTCCGTCACCGCGCTGCCGTTCGCGATCCGCTCGGCCACCGGGCGGTGCGCGGCGAGGAACTCGACGTACAGCCGCTGCAGCCGGGCGGTGTCCCACCAGGAACGGACCTTCGCGGCGAGTTCCTCTGCGTCTCCCCCGCCGGCCGAAAGGTAGTCGGCCCGGAAGAGGTCGGCGTACGAGCGCAGGCCGTGCCTGGCCAGCATGGACTCCGCTTCGTCGTGCACATGCCCCGGCGCGATCCACACCCCGGCGGACACGGAACCGAAGCCGAGCCGGGTGAGCTGGGTGCGCAGGGTGTGCCGCCTGGCACGTTCGGACTCGGGCACCGAGAAGACGACCAGTACCCAGCCCTCGTCGACGGTGGCCCGCCGGGCCGCGAAGATACGCGGATCGCCGTCGCGCAGGATCCGCTCGGTCTCGGGCGAGATCCGGTAGCCGGCCGCTCCGGACACCGGCCGTGCTTCGAGCAGTCCGGCCCGCTTCAGCCGGGAGACGCAGGAGCGTACGGTCGGCGCCTCGACGCCGAGGTCGGCGAGCAGCTGGATCAGCGAGGCCA
This sequence comes from Streptomyces sp. NPDC001933, assembly GCF_042890955.1. NCBI lineage: Bacteria > Bacillati > Actinomycetota > Actinomycetes > Kitasatosporales > Streptomycetaceae > Streptomyces > Streptomyces sp. NPDC001933. Next base: position 606,917 of record NZ_JBIASS010000002.1, read on the forward strand.
CCGACATCCAGCCGTCGGTGTCGCGCGCGTACAGCCCGTAGACGGTCACGATCAGTTGTCTGGGCTGCACCTTGCCCAGCGGGCCCGGTCCGGAGTCGTCCTCTTCCGCTTCCGCGCTCACCGTGTTCACGGCCTCATCCTAAGCAGCCGCGGGCGGGTGGCCGACGGGCGGTTCAGGCGGAGGTGACGGGCAGTACGTCCGGCGACAGCACGCCCGCGCGGGCGGTGGCGCTGGTGGTCCTGCGCTGGTGGTGCCGTCGGCACAGCACCTCGTAACCGACCTCGCCCGCCTGCTGGTTGACGTCCCCCACGACCACCTGGGCGCCTTCGACAACCATCTCGCCGCCGACCGTCCGGGCGTTGTGCGTGGCCCGCGCGCCGCACCAGCAGAGCGCCTCGACCTGGAGCGTCTCCACCCGGTCGGCCAGTTCGATCAGCCGCTGGGAGCCGGGGAACAGCTTGGTCCGGAAGTCGGTGGTGATGCCGAACGCGAAGACGTCCAGGTCCAGGTCGTCGACGATGCGTGCGAGCTGATCGATCTGGACGGGAGCCAGGAACTGCGCCTCGTCGACGATCACATAGTCCGCCCGGCCGCCCCGGCTTATCCGGTCGACGAGATGGGCGTACAGGTCCATACCCTCGTCGGCCTCGACGGCCTCGGTGACCAGCCCCAGGCGCGAGGAGAGCTTGCCCTCCCCCGCCCGGTCGTCACGCGTGAAGATCACGCCCTGCAGGCCGCGGGCCGACCGGTTGTGGCCGATCTGGAGCGCCAGCGTGCTCTTTCCGCAGTCCATCGTTCCGGAGAAGAACACAAGCTCGGGCATGAGGGGTCGAGCACCTTTCGGGCATGGGAAGCGATGTGGGGGAGAAACGCGGTCAGGAGCGTACTTCGAGGAGCGGGACGAGCTGCTCGACGGGGGTCATCGAGCCGTGCATGCCGACCATCGCGGACTCGTTCGGCTCGTTGACGGAGGCGGTGATCACCACGTCGTCGTGGGCCGCCGCGACGACGTCGCCGATCCTGCCGTGGACCCGTTCGTCGATCTTCGGGCCGAACCAGCCGGCCGCGATCGCCTCGTCCCGGCTCGCCACCCAGAACTGCTCGCCGAGCACTTCCTGCCAGACGGTCAGTACGTCCGACTCGGCGCCCGGGACGGCGTACACATGCCGGCACCGGCCCTCGCCACCGAGCAGGGCGACACCCGCGCGCAGTTCCCAGTCCTCGTCGAAGTCGATCCGGGACTGCTCGTCGAACGGGATGTCGATCATGCCGTGGTCGGCGGTGATGTAGAGCACCGAGCGGGGCGGGAGCTGTTCGGCCAGGCGCCGCGCCAGGCCGTCCACGTACATCAGCTGGCCGCGCCAGGCGTCGGAGTCGACACCGAAGCGGTGGCCCTTGCCGTCGACCTCGCTGTAGTACGTGTAGACGAGCGACCGGTCACCCGAGGCGAGCCGCTCGGCGGCGGTGTCCATCCGCTCCTCGCCGGAGAGCCGGCCGAGGAACGAGCCGCCGCTGAGCGCGACCTTGGTGAGCGGGGTCTGCTCGAAGGCGGGGGCGGAGACCTGGGCGGTACGCACACCCGCGGCGTCCGCGAGCTGGAAGACGGTGGGGTACGGCTGCCAGGCCTTCGGGGAGGTCCAGGGCCGCCAGCGGAGCTGGTTCATCAGCTCGCCGGTCTCCGGGTTGCGCGCGCTGTAGCCGGGCAGGCCGTGCTCCCCGGGCGGGAGGCCGGTGCCCACGGAGGCCAGCGAGGTCGCCGTGGTGGCCGGGAAGCCCGCCGTTATCGGACGGCCGGTGCCGCCGCGCGAGGTGGGGAGCAGGGAGTGCAGAAACGGTGCCTCGTCGGGGTGGGCCTTGATCTGCTCCCAGCCGAGGCCGTCGATCAGGAACACGCAGTTCCGGTCGGCGGGGGTGAGTTCGGGGATCGCCGCGGTGAAGCCCGGAACACCCTGTCCGGCGACGAGCGTGGGCAGCAGATCGGCGAGCGATCCGCTGCCGTACTCCGGCACCGGGGCGCTCTCGACGGGGAGCAGAACGGGGTCCTGCCAGGCCGGCTGTGCCATCAGCGGCCGGTCGCCGCGGTCGCGGCCGTGGCCTCGGAGAGGGACTGGGCGAAGGCGAGGGTCTGGCGGACGGTGTCCGGGCCGTCCCCGGCCTCGCTGACCCGCAGGCTCAGGTCGTCGGCGGTGGAGTTGCCGGTGTAGCCGTGGTCGGCCTCGCAGTTGGGGTCGCCACAGGCGGCCGGCTCCAGGTCGATCCGGGAGACCGCGCCCCAGCCGATGGTGAGGACGACCTCGCGGGGCAGCGTGCCGGGCACGTACTTCTCGGGGTTGGCGACGACCCGGCTGACCACGACCGACGAGATCCGGTCGAGCTTGACCGACTCCGTGGAGGTGGTGGCGTACGGGGTCGGGGAGCTGGTGTCGGCGTTCTGCTCGTCGGTGTGGCTGACGATGAAACGGTTGTCCGTCAGGACCAGGACCGTGACGTGGCGGCGCACCTCGTTGGAGTCGAAGGTGGTCTCCTGGTGCACCAGGTACGAAGCGACCGGCTCACCGCCCACGGCGGCCTCCACCGCCTCGGCCACGAGGGCCGGGTAGTAGCCACTGCGCTCGATCGCCGCGCGCAGCCCCTGGGTCGTCGTACCGGTCTTTGCCATGAGGACCATCCTACGGGGGGCTGATGACTGCCGGGGACGTTGCGCGGCAGGGCGCTCCGGGCCACACGGGCCCGACGGCGCCCGGGTCAGTAGTTGGGGAGGCGGCGGGGGCCGAGATCGGTGCGGGCCGGGGGCGGCGAGAGGCGGACGCTGGCACCGAGGACGGTCAGCCCCTGGGTGGCGACCACGACCGGTTCCAGGGCGATGGAGACCACCTCGGGGTGGTCGTCGACCAGCCTGGAGACCCGCAGCAGCAGCTCTTCGAGCGAGGCGGTGTCGACCGGCGCCGCGCCGCGCCAGCCGAACAGCACCGGGGCCGCCCGGATGGACCGGATCAGTTCGGCGGCGTCGCGGTCGGTGGCCGGGACGAGGCGGTGGGCGGTGTCGCCGAGGAGTTCGGAGGGCGCGCCCGCGAGCCCGAAGGAGAGGACGGCGCCGGCCGCCGGGTCGATCGTGGCCCGTACGACGGTGTCGACGCCGCGCGGCGCCATGGCCTGGACCACGGGCTGGAGTTCGGCGGGCTTGCCGAGGAGGTCGGTCAGTTCGCCATACGCCCGGCGCAGCGCGGTCTCGTTGGCGAGGTCGAGCCGGACACCGCCGAGATCGGCCCGGTGGCGCAGGTGCGGCGCGGTGGTCTTGAGCGCCACGGGGTAGCCGAGCCGGGCCGCCGCCGCGACCGCGGCGTCCGGGTCGGGCGCCGGGAGCGTCGGCCGTACGGTGATGCCGTAGCGGCCCAGGAGTTCGCGGGCCTGGTCGGGGGTGAGCTGGAGGCCCCTCGGGTCGGGGTCGGGGCCGAGGAGGGTGTCGATGAGGCCGGTGGTGCCGGGCTCGTCGATGGTGTCGTCGAGGAACTCGGGCACCTTGCCGGGCACGGCGGCCTGCCGTCGCCACTGCGCGTACCGCGCCGCTTCGGCCAGGGCGCGCACCGCCCGTTCGGCGGCGGGGTAGGCGGGGATCCGGCCGTTCCGGGCACCGGGGGCACCGGGTGCACCGGCGAGGGGGACCGCTGGTGCCGGACCAGGGCCGGGCGGGGTGGTCGATCCGGTCCGCGCTGCCGGGGCCGGCGGGTTCTGGGCCGGGGGCGGGGTCGGGCGGGGCTGGGCGACCGTGCTGGTGGCCGCTGCGAGGGCCTCGGCCAGCCCGCCGATCTCGACGTGCACGACGGCCACCGGCTTGGCGGGGCCTGCGGCGGCGGCAGTCTGCAGGGCGGCCGCGAGCACCTCCCCGTCGCCCGATTCCGCCTCGCCGTCCTCGCCGACCCACGGGATCGCCGTCACCACCACCGAGTCGCAGCCGTCGTCGGCGAGAGCCTCGGCCAGGGCGTTCCTGAAGTCCTGCGGGGTGGCGGCGGTGGTGAGGTCGAGGGGCGGGCGCGGGCGCAGCCCCTCGGCGAGGCAGGCGTCGTACGTGAGGAGGCCGAGCGATTCGGAGTTGCCGAGGATCGCGACCCGGGGACCGGCCGGGAGCGGCTGGTCGGCGAGGAGGAGACCCGCGTCGACCATCTCGGTCACCGTGTCGACCCGGATCACGCCCGCCTGCCGCATCAGCGCCGAGACCGTCGCGTCCGGGATCCGGCTGACCGGGACCGCGTGGCCGGGCGGGGTGGAACCGCTGTGCCGGGCGCCCTTCACCACGACCACCGGCTTCACCGCCGCGGTGCGCCGCGCGAGCCGGGTGAACTTGCGGGGGTTGCCGAGCGATTCGAGGTACAGCAGCGCGACGTCGGTGTCGGGGTCCTCGTACCAGTACTGGAGGAAGTCGTTGCCGGAGATGTCGGCGCGGTTGCCCGCCGAGATGAAGGTGGACAGGCCCGCACCGCGCCGGTAGAGCCCGGAGAGCAGCGCGATGCCGATCGCTCCGGACTGGGTGAAGAGGCCGATGCGCCCGGGGGCGGGCGGCTCGGGGGCGAGCGAGGCGTTCAGCCGAACCGTTTCGGCGTTGTTGATCAGGCCGAAGGCGTTCGGGCCGATGATCCGCATCCCGTACGAGCGGGCCTGGCGGACCAGTTCGCGCTGCCGTTCCCTGCCCTCGGCGCCCCATTCGGCGTATCCGGCGGAGAGCACGACCAGGCCCTGGACGCCGTGCTCGCCGCAGTCCGCGACGGCTTCCGGGACCCGGTCGGCGGGGACGGCGACGACCGCGAGGTCGACCGGCTCGTCGATCTCGCCGATCGAGCGGTGGGCGGGGACGCCGTCGACGGTCGCCTGGTCGGCGGCGAAGGCGCGGTTCACGGCGTATGTGCGGCCGGTGAAGCCGGCCCCGAGGAGGTTGCGCAGGACCGTGCGGCCGACGCCGCCCGGAGTCCGGCCGACGCCGATGACCGCGACGGATCCGGGGGCCAGCAGGCGCTGCACGGACCGCGCCTCCGCCCGCTGCTCACGGCCGCGCTGGACGGCGAGGGACTCGGCGGTCGGTTCGAGCTCCAGAGTGAGGTGGACGGATCCGTCCTCGAAGCTGCGCCGCTGGGTGTATCCGGCGTCCCGGAACACCTTGATCATCTTGTTGTTGGCGGGCAGCACCTCGGCGGCGAAGCGGCGGATGCCGCGCTCGCGGGCGACGGCCGCGATGTGTTCGAGCAGCGCCGAGGCCACGCCCCGGCCCTGGTGCGCGTCCTGGACGAGGAAGGCGACCTCGGCCTGGTCGGCGGGGGCGGAGGCGGGCCTGCCCCGCTCGTCGATCCGGTCGTAGCGGACCGTCGCGATGAACTCGCCGCCGACCGTGACGGCGAGCCCCACCCGGTCGACGTAGTCGTGATGGGTGAAGCGGTGCACGTCCCGGTCGGACAGCCGCGGGTACGGGGCGAAGAACCGGTAGTACTTCGACTCCTCGGAGACCTGCTCGTAGAAGCTGACCAGCCGTTCGGCGTCGTCCGTGGTGATGGGCCTGATGCGTGCGGTGCCTCCGTCGCGGAGCACCACGTCCGCTTCCCAGTGGTCGGGATAAGCGTGATGCGGACTCTGCTCGGGCGCGGGCTGCATGGGCAAAGCGTACGGCTCTGTCAGCGGTCGCGTAGGTCCCGGGGCCGGGGCAGTCTGAGAGGGCCGATCGGCGGGGTCGCAGGCATTGCGGGCTGTTCCCGGGGCCGGCCGGAGCACCGCGCACCGCGTGAGAGACTGGTCTAGACAACTTTTGATTCGTGAAGGGCAGAACCATGGCTGAGCGCCGCGTCAACGTCGGTTGGGCCGAGGGCCTGCACGCCCGCCCCGCTTCCATCTTCGTCCGTGCCGCCACGGCTTCCGGCGTCCCCATGACGATCGCCAAGGCCGACGGCAACCCGGTGAACGCCGCCTCCATGCTCGCGGTCCTCGGTCTCGGCGCGCAGGGTGGCGAGGAGATCGTGCTCGCATCCGAGGCCGACAACTCCGAAGCGGCTCTGGACCGCCTGGCGAAGCTCGTCGCGGAGGGGCTCGAAGAGCTCCCGGAGACCGTCTGAAACATGTTCCGCGAGAGAGCCGTGGCACCCTGAACCGGGGCCGCGGCTCTTTTGTTTTCCGGAGCGGACCCTCCGGCGAGAATTCGAATGAACGCAATGCGGGCAGGCGGAGCACGGGCATGCGAAATTCAGGTGGCGCGAAATTCGCCCCGGCCCGGTGACATCCCGCGCGATGGCTTCTCTTTGTATACGGCGTAATTGTTAATGCCGGACGCCTGCGGTGTTTACGGAATGTTGCGTGGTCCTCACCCGGCCGGCGCCGGGGGCGGGGGGCCGCCGTCGCAGCCGGTGCGCGGCCGCGGCCCGCTCCGCGTGGTGCGCGGCCAGCGCCCTGGCCCGTTCCGCGTCGCCGCGCGCCACCGCGTCCACGATGGCCCCGTGCTCGGCCCAGGAGTCCACCGGGCGGGCGGGCTGCTCGACCGCGTACATCCAGGCGATCTTGTGTCGCAGCTGGGTGAGCAGCGCGATCAGGCCGGGGCTGCCGGAGGCCTGCGCCAACGTCTCGTGGAACCAGCCGCCCAGTGCACGCAGGTCCTCGCCATCGCCGCGCCGGGCCCGGTCCTGGCCGAGCCGCACGAGGCCGCGGAGCACCTTGAGGTGTACCTCGGTGCGGCGTTGCGCGGCGCGGGCGGCGCCCAGCGGCTCCAGCAGCGTGCGGACCTCCAGGAGGTCGGCCGCCTCCAGCTCGGTGGGCTCGGCGACGCAGGCACCCGCGTGCCGACGGGTGACCACGAAACCCTCGGACTCCAGGGTGCGCAGCGCTTCCCGTACCGGGACGCGGGAGACCCCGTAACGGCGGGCCAGCAACTCCTCCGTGAGACGGCTTCCGCGTTCGAAGACACCGGAGACGATGTCGTCACGGATTGCCGTGCATACCGAATGCGCCGGAATGCGCATGTCCGAACCTCCGCCTCAATCCCCCGCGAAACGCGGCCGGCCGACGCCTGTTACGCGACTCTATTGCAATGCGGCCGCATTTCCGATGCCGGGCGAAAATTCATGAATATCTTTTGGCCACGGGGTGGCCGGGCGGGCAGTCGTCCCACGCTGGCGGGCGGCGGGAATGCCGAAGGCCCCGGCATGCTGCAGGGGCCTTCGGGCGAGGTGGTGCGGTGGGCGTCGGTCAGACGTCGACGCCGTGGGCGCGCAGGTACGCGACCGGGTCCATGTCGGAGCCGTACGACGGGGTCGTCCGGGCCTCGAAGTGGAGGTGCGGCCCGGTGGAGTTGCCGGTCGAGCCGGAGAGGCCGATCTGCTGGCCCGCGCCGACGCTCTGGCCGACGGAGACGCCGATCGAGGAGAGGTGGCCGTACTGCGTGTACGTGCCGTCCGTCATCCGGAGCACGATGTTGTTGCCGTACGCACCGCCCCAGCCGGCCTCGACGACGGTGCCGGCGCCGACGGCGACGACGGAGCTGCCGGAGGCGGCGTGGAAGTCGATGCCGGAGTGGCTGCCGGAGGACCAGAGCGAGCCGCTGGACTTGTAGCCGGTGCTGACGTACGAGCCGGCGACCGGAAGCCGGAAGGCGCCCAGGCGGGTGCGCTCGGCGGACCGGGCGGCGCGGGCCTTCTCGGCGCGGGCCTCGGCGGCGCGCTTCGCTTCGGCCCTGGCCTTCGCCTCGGCCTCGGCCTTTGCCTCGGCCTTCTTCTTGGCCTCGGCCTTGCGGTGGGCCTCGGCCTTCGCCTTCGCCGCGGCGTCGGCCTGGTGCTGCTGGGCGTCGGCCTGGGCGTCGATCCGGTCGGCGAGGGTCTTGTCGATGGCGATGACCTGGCCGAGGCCGGTCTCGCTCGTGGAGGGGGCGTCGGAGTCCGCTGCGAAGGCGGGAGCGGCCAGGCCGCCGATGACGCCGGTGGTGGCCAGAGCCGCGACGCCGACGACCTTCGCGCTGCGGCGCGTCAGTCGGCTCGGGGCACGGTGCTTCCCGGTGGCACGGGTGAACGCCATGGAGTGGCTGGTCCTTTCCTTCCTTCTCGCCTACCGGGTTAGCTGACGGGTTCGGAGCAGGAAGGTCTCCTACGGATGCCCCGGCCCGTCCGGGCTCAGGCATCCGATTCACCCCAGGGACTTCGTGGGTCCCCGGCTCCCCAGGCTCGCGCCTGACGGGGACTCGGCGATGACTGTCCGGTACGTCGCGGATGCGGCATACGAGTGACGGACAGTCCAGCCGACGCTAAGCGGGGTCACTTTCATTCACCAAACGGACAGGCCGTTTTGTAGCGCATCCCACAGGGCAGACAGGCAACCTCCCCCTCAGAACAGACAAAAAGGAAGACCCCGGCGAGATCGCGCTCGCAAGAGCCTTCCTTCTGTCCCGATATCTGGCGATATGCCGAGAGTGGAGACGGGCGGGGCAGGGATGATGACCGGCCCCGCCCGGCGTCCGCCGGGCCACTCGTCAGCCGGTGACCACCGACACCTCTCCGATACCCAGCGCACGGACGGGCTCCTCGATCCGTGCCGCGTCGCCGACGAGGATCGTGACCAGCCGGTCACCCGGGAAGGCGTTGACGACCGCCGCGGTCGCCTCGACCGTGCCGGTCTCCGCGAGCCGGGCGTACAGCTGCGCCTGGTAGTCGTCGGGGAGGTGCTGCTCGACCTGGTCGGCGAGGGTGCCCGCGACTGAGGCCGCCGTCTCGAACTTCAGGGGCGCCACACCCACGAGGTTCTGCACGGCCGTCTCGCGTTCCTCGTCGGTCAGCCCCTCGGCCGCCAGGGTCCGCAGCACGGTCCACAGGTCCTTGAGCGCCGGTTCGGTGGACTCCGTGTCCACCGAACCGCTGATGGCGAGCATCGCGGCGCCGGTCGCCCCCGAGGCGGTGTCCGGGGCCGACGACCTCAGCACCTGAGCGAAGGCCCTTACGCCGTACGTGTAGCCCTTCTCCTCGCGCAGCACCCGGTCGAGACGGGAGGTGAGGGTGCCGCCAAGGCAGTACGTGCCGAGCACCTGGGCCGGCCACACGCTGTCGTGCCGGTCGGCGCCGATCCGGCCGATCAGCAGCTGCGTCTGCACCGCGCCCGGACGGTCGACGATCACCACCCGCCCGGTGTCGTCGGCGGTGATCGGCGGCGCGGGGCGCGGGGCCGCGGTGTCTCCCGACCAGTCGCCGAGGGTGTCGGCGAGCAGGGCGTCCAGGTCGATGCCGGTGAGGTCACCGACGACCACGGCGGTCGCCGTGGACGGCCGGATGTGGGCGTCGAAAAAGGCGCGCACGGCGGCCGAGTCGATCCGCTCCACCGTCTCCTCGGTGCCCTGGCGCGGGCGCGACATGCGCGCCTCGGCCGGGAAGAGCTCCTTGGACAGCTGCTTGGCGGCGCGCCGGGCCGGGTTGGCCTGCTCGTGCGGGATCTCGTCGAGCCGGTTGCGCACCAGCCGCTCGATCTCGCTCTCGGCGAAGGCGGGCGCCCGCAGCGCCTCGGCGACCAGCGCGAGGGCCTTGGCCAGCCGGGAGGCCGGGACCTCCAGGGAGACCCGGACACCGGGGTGGTCGGCGTGCGCGTCGAGGGTGGCGCCGCAGCGCTCCAGCTCGGCGGCGAACTCCTCGGCGCTGTGCTTGTCGGTGCCCTCGTTCAGTGCCCGCGACATGATCGTGGCCACGCCGTCGAGGCCCTCGGGCTCGGCGTCCAGCGGGGCGTCGAGGAAGATCTCGACCGCCACGACCTGCTGGCCGGGGCGGTGGCAGCGCAGCACCGTGAGGCCGTTGGGCAGAGCGCCGCGCTCGGGAGCGGGGAAGGCCCAGGGACGGGCGGTGCCGGGGGCCGGCTGCGGGTGGTACTGCATCGAAACTCCAGTCGCGGCAGCGTCGGTCACTGGTCCGCCCCCTCGTGCGCGTCGGTGTCGTCGGCGTCGGTCGCGTCAGTGTCGTCGGTGTCCGCTGCGTCCGTGGGCTCGGCCGGTTCGACCGGCTCGTAGACCAGCACCGCACGGTTGTCGGGGCGCAGCTGGGCCTTGGCGGCCGCCTGGACCTCCTCCACGGAGACGTCGAGCACCCGCTGAACGGCGGTCAGGGCGAGCTGCGGGTCGCCGAACAGCACCGCGAACCGGCACAGTTCGTCGGCACGGCCGGCGACCGTACCGAGGCGGTCCAGCCACTCGCGCTCCAACTGGGCCTGCGCGCGCTCCATTTCCTCGGGCGTGGGGCCCTCGGCGGCGAACCGGGCGAGCTCCTCGTCGACCGCGGCCTCGACCTGCGGCACCTCGACGCCGCCGGACATCTTGACGTCCAGCCAGCCCAGCGAGGGCGCACCGGCCAGCCGCAGCAGTCCGAACCCGGCCGCCACGGCCGTACGGTCACGGCGCACCAGGCGGTTGTACAGCCGCGACGACTCGCCGCCGCCGAGCACGGTCAGCGCGAGGTCGGCCGCGTCGCACTCGCGGGTGCCGTCGTGCGGCAGCCGGTAGGCGGCCATCAGCGCGCGCGCCGGGACCTCCTCGCGCACCTCCTCGCGCAGCTGCTCGCCGATGATCTCGGGGAGCGTGCCGTCGCGCGGCGGCTGCTTGCCGTCGTGGGACGGGATGGAACCGAAGTACTTCTCGATCCAGGAGAGGGTCTGCTCGGGGTCGATGTCGCCTACGACCGAGAGCACCGCGTTGTTCGGCGCGTAGTACGTACGGAAGAAGGTGCGCGCGTCCTCCAGGGTCGCGGCGTCCAGGTCGGCCATCGAGCCGATCGGGGTGTGGTGGTACGGGTGGCCCTCGGGGTAGGCCAGTGCCGTCAGCTTCTCGAACGCCGTGCCGTAGGGGACGTTGTCGTAACGCTGGCGGCGCTCGTTCTTGACGACGTCGCGCTGGTTCTCCATGGACTCCTCGTCGAGCGCGGCGAGCAGCGAGCCCATCCGGTCGGCCTCGAGCCACAGGGCCAGCTCCAGCTGGTGCGTGGGCATGGTCTCGAAATAGTTGGTGCGCTCGAAGCTGGTGGTCCCGTTGAGCGAGCCGCCGGCCCCCTGCACCAGCTCGAAGTGGCCGTTCCCCTTGACCTGGCCGGAGCCCTGGAACATCAGGTGCTCGAAGAGGTGAGCCAGCCCCGTGCGCCCCTTGACCTCGTGGCGCGAGCCGACGTCGTACCAGAGGCAGACCGCGGCGACCGGGGTCAGATGGTCCTCGGAGAGCACCACGCGCAGGCCGTTGGCCAGGCGGTGCTCGGTCGCTGTCAAGCCGCCGGAGCCGGCCTGAGCGGTGGCCGTGTGACCCATGGGCATGTACGTCCCTTCGATCGCGATACTGGATTTCCTGCGAGACCTGCCACCTTAGGCAAGCGCACGGACCCCTGGCGAAGTTCCCGTAACGCGGAAGTTCGCATGAAAGAGGGGCGCATCCCCCGCTCGGCGGGGCGCGAAAGCGCCTCGGCCGGGGCCCGGAACGCCTCTTGGGACGGGTCGAGGTCGGCGATGTCAGTGCGGCGGTCCACAATGGTCCGCGTCAGAACCTGAGGTTGCCCGAACAGAATCCGTGAAGGAGTCGCAGCAGCGATGGCCCGCCGCAGCACGAAGACCCCGCCGCCGGACGACTTCGAGGAGAAGATCCTCGACATCGACGTCGTCGACGAAATGCAGGGCTCCTTCCTCGAGTACGCGTACTCGGTGATCTACTCACGGGCCCTGCCCGACGCCCGCGACGGCATGAAGCCGGTGCACCGCCGCATCGTGTACCAGATGAACGAGATGGGCCTGCGCCCCGATCGCGGCTTCGTGAAGTGCGCCCGCGTCGTCGGCGAGGTCATGGGCAAGTTGCACCCGCACGGGGACACGTCGATCTACGACGCGCTGGTCCGTCTGGCGCAGCCGTTCTCCATGCGGCTCCCCCTCGTCGACGGCCACGGCAACTTCGGCTCGCTCGGAAACGACGACCCGCCGGCCGCCATGCGGTACACCGAGTGCCGGATGGCCGACGCGACGTCACTGATGACGGAGTCGATCGACGAGGACACCGTCGCTTTCCAGTCGAATTACGACGGCCAGGAGACGGAACCGACCGTTCTCCCCGCCGCGTATCCGAACCTCCTGGTCAACGGGTCGTCCGGGATCGCGGTCGGCATGGCGACCAACATGCCGCCGCACAACCTGGGCGAGGTCATCGCCGCCGCCCGGCACCTGATCAAGCATCCGGGCGCGGACCTGGAGACCCTGATGCGGTTCGTGCCGGGTCCCGACCTGCCCACCGGCGGCCGGATCGTGGGCCTGGGCGGCATCAAGGACGCGTACGCCCGCGGCCGCGGCACGTTCAAGATCCGTTCGACCGTCTCGGTGGAGAACGTGACGGCCCGCCGCAAGGGCCTGGTCGTCACCGAACTGCCCTTCTCCGTCGGCCCGGAGAAGGTGATCGCCAAGATCAAGGACCTGGTCTCGGCGAAGAAGCTCCAGGGCATCGCGGACGTGAAGGACCTGACCGACCGCGAGCACGGCCTGCGACTGGTCATCGAGGTGAAGAACGGCTTCGTGCCGGAAGCGGTGCTGGAGCAGCTCTACAAGCTGACGCCGATGGAGGAGTCCTTCGGCATCAACAATGTGGCGCTGGTCGACGGACAGCCGCTCACGCTGGGGCTCAAGGAGCTCCTGGAGGTCTATCTCGACCACCGCTTCGACGTGGTGCGCCGGCGCAGCGAGTTCCGCCGGGGCAAGCGCCGCGACCGGCTGCATCTGGTCGAGGGCCTGCTCGTCGCGCTGATCGACATCGACGAGGTCATCCGGATCATCCGGTCCAGTGACAACTCGGCGCAGGCGAAGGAGCGGCTCGTCGAGCGCTTCTCGCTGAGCGAGATCCAGACGCAGTACATCCTGGACACCCCGCTGCGCAGGCTGACCCGGTTCGACCGGATCGAGCTGGAGAGCGAGCGGGACCGGCTCAACGGCGAGATCGAGGCGCTGACCGCCATCCTCGAATCGGACACCGAGCTGCGCAAGCTGGTCTCCTCGGAACTGGCCGCGGTCGCCAAGAAGTTCGGCACCGACCGTCGTACGGTGCTGCTGGAGTCGGCCGGTGCGCAGGTCGCCTCGGTGCCGCTGGAGGTCGCGGACGACCCGTGCCGGGTGCTGCTGTCCTCGACCGGTCTGCTGGCCCGTACCGCCAATGACGAGCCGATCGTGCTCGCCGAGGACGCCAAGCGTTCCAAGCACGATGTGATCGTGTCGGCGGTGCCGGCGACGGCCCGCGGCGATGTGGGCGTGGTGACGTCGACGGGCCGGCTGCTGCGGCTCGCGGTGATCGATCTGCCCCAGCTGCCGGACACCCATGCGGCGCCCAATCTGTCGGGCGGGGCGATGATCGCCGAGTTCCTCACGCTGGAGAGCGACGAGTCCGTCGTCTGCCTCACCACGCTCGACGAGGCCTCTCCCGGGCTGGCGATCGGCACCCTTCAGGGGATCGTCAAGCGGGTGGTGCCGGATTACCCGGCCAACAAGGACGAGCTGGAGGTCATCGCCCTCAAGGACGGGGACCGGATCGTCGGCGCCGCCGAGCTGCGGACCGGCGAGGAGGATCTGGTCTTCATCACGTCCGATGCGCAGCTGCTGCGCTACCCGGCGGCGCAGGTGCGGCCGCAGGGCCGTCCCGCCGGTGGCATGGCGGGGGTCAAGCTCACGGCGGACGCCGAGGTGATCTCGTTCACGGCGGTGGATCCGGCCGCGGACGCGGTGGTGTTCACCGTCGCCGGCTCGCACGGCACGCTGGACGACTCGGTGCTGACGTGCAAGCTCACCCCGTTCGACCAGTACCCGCGCAAGGGCCGGGCCACCGGTGGGGTGCGCTGCCAGCGGTTCCTCAAGGGCGAGGACGTCCTGGTGTTCGGCTGGGCGGGTGCGACGCCCGCCCGCGCCGCGCAGGGGAACGGCACGCCGAGCGAGCTGCCGGAGCCGGACCCGCGGCGCGACGGTTCGGGGACGCCGCTGGGCAAGCCGGTCGCGGTGGTCGCCGGACCGGTGTAGCCGGGCGGCCGGGCGGCGCGTGGCGGAGTGCTACGCGTCGCCCGGTCGGTCGGGCTGTTGTACGTACCGCAGGACGCCCCACATGCTTCGCTCATGTGCGGCGTCCTGCGTCGCGTCCGGACCCGGTGCGGCGCTCTCGCGACAGTCCGCGATCTCCTTGTGCAGGGCGTCCGGGGCGATGCCCGAGCCGATCAGCACCAGCTGGGTCCGGCGTGGCTCGTCGCGCTTCCAGGGCTGCGGCTCGAACCGCAGGAACCTGCCGACCGCGTGCAGGACGTACTTGTTGGCCCGGTCGCCCACGCCGAAGTCGACGAATCCCTTGATCCGGTAGAGGCCCTGCGGCCGGGAGTCGAGAAACTCCATCAGGCGGCGGGGGTTCATCGGCACGTCCGCGGTGAAGGACACGCTGTCGTACGCGGCGTGCAGGTGGTGCTCGTGCCCGTCCCCGCCCTCTTCCTCGCTGCGGTCCCGGAGCAGGTCCTCGAAGGTGAGTTGGCGTACCTTCTCCTCGCCGTCCGGCCGCAGCGCCGGGTCGAAGAGCAGCTGGGGGTCGATGCGTCCGTACGCGGCACCGATGACGGCCGCCGCGCCGCCGGGGGCACCCGCCGCGGCGATGGCGTCCCGGATGCGGGTCTGTTCCTCGCTGCCGATCCGGTCGGTCTTGTTCAGCACGACGAGGTCGGCGACGGCGAGATGGCGGTCGATCTCCGGATGACGGTCCCGGGTGGCGTCGAACTCGGCGGCGTCGACGACCTCGACCAGTCCCCCGTACACGATGTGCGGATTCTCGCTGGCCAGGATCATGCGCAGGAGTTCCTGCGGTTCGGCCAGTCCGCTGGCCTCGATCACGATCACGTCGAGACGGGCGGCGGGCCCGGTCAGTGTCTCCAGGAAGGTGTCGAGCTCGCTGGCGTCGACCGCGCAGCACAGGCAGCCGTTGCCCAGCGAGACCGTGGAGCCGACCTGTCCGGAGACCGTCATGGCGTCGATCTCGATGGAGCCGAAGTCGTTGACGATCACACCGATCCGGTTTCCGGCGCGGTTGCGCAGGAGGTGGTTGAGCAAGGTCGTCTTGCCCGACCCCAGGAACCCCGCAAGGACGATGACCGGGATCTGCTGCTTGCGGGGCGGGGACGTCGGGTTCAACTCGGACCTCTCTCGGGGACCTCAGGGCACGGGGACCGGCTGCGGCGGGGGCGTACCGACATAGCGGGCCGCCGGGCGGATGATCTTCGAGTCCTCCGCCTGCTCCAGGATATTGGCGCTCCAGCCGACCACCCTCGCCGCGCAGAACGTCGGCGTGAACATCTCGCGCGGCAGCCCGCACAGCTCCATGACGACCCCGGCGTAGAACTCCACGTTGGTGTGCAGCTCCCGGCCCGGCTTGAGCTCGGCGAGTATCGCCTCGACCTGGCGCTCGACCTCGACGGCGAAGTCGACCAGCGGGCCGCCGAAGCCCTGGGCGATGCCCCGCAGCATCCGTGAGCGGGGGTCCTCGGTGCGGTAGACGGGGTGCCCGAAGCCCATGATCCGCTCGCCCGCGAGCACGCGTTCGCGGATCCAGCCGTCGATGCGGTCGGGGGTGCCGATGGCGTCCAGGGTGTCGAGCGCCCGGCTGGGCGCTCCGCCGTGCAGCGGTCCGGAGAGCGCGCCGACGGCCGCCACCAGGCAGGCCGCCATGTCGGCACCGGTGGAGGCGACGACGCGGCCGGTGAACGTCGAGGCGTTGAAGCCGTGGTCGATGGTGGAGATCAGGTACTGCTCCACGGCCCTGGCGCGCGCGGGGTCCGGTTCCGAGCCGGTGAGCATGTAGAGGTAGTTGGCCGCGTGGGGCAGGTCGTCTCGCGGCTCGACCGGTTCGAGGCCCCGGCCGAGGCGGTGCAGGGCGGTGAGCACGGTGGGAACGGCGGCGCAGGCGGCCAGGGCGTCGGCGCGGCGCCGGTCGGCGTCGATGTCGTACACCGGCCGGAAGCCGGCCGAGGCACCGAGGAGCGAGAGGGCGGTACGCAGACCGGCCAGGGGCCCGGAGGCGGCGCCGGCGCGTGCGATGGCGGGCAGCGCCTCGCGCACCTCGGCGGGCAGCCGGCGCAGCGCGGCGGTGCGGGCGGCGAATTCGGTACGGGCCGCGGCGTCGGGCAGCGTGCCCTCGGACATCAGGTACCAGACGTCCTCGAAGCTGCGGACCTGTGCCAGTTCGATCGCCGAGTACTGCCGGTAGTGGTAGAAGCCCTCGCGCCCCCGGACATCGCCGAGGGCCGTGTCGGTGACGACGACGCCCGCGAGGCCTCGGGGTACGTCGAGCGGGGTTCCGCTGGTCATGGTCGGCATCTCTTCCTCCGTGAGCGTCCCGGCGGGTCTCAGTGGTATTGATTTCGACCTTCCATGATTGACTTGAATCCTGTCAACATTGATTGAATCAACATAGATACGGTGTCGGCATGAAGGATCAAGCAGCTCCCGGCGACGGTCCGGAGGCGATGGCTCCGCAGCGGCTGAGCACCCGGGAGGCGGCGGAACGCCTCGGGGTGAAGCCCGAGACGGTGTACGCGTACGTCAGCCGGGGCCAGCTCAGCAGCAGGCGCGCCCCGGGCGGACGCGGCAGCACGTTCGACGCCGCCGAGGTCGACGCGCTGGCCCGCCGCACGTCCCGCAGGCCCCCCTCCCCCGCCACCGGCGACCTGGTCTTCCGCACCGGCATCACGCTGATCGAGGACGACCGCTACTACTTCCGCGGGGTCGACGCGGTCGAGCTGGCCCGGCGGTACGCCTACGAGGAGGTCGCCGAGTGGCTCTGGACGGGCGAGCTGCGGCCCGGCGTCCGCTTCACGGCACCGGTCGAGGCGCTGGCCGCGGCGCGCCGGGCGGTCGACGCGCTGCCCGTGCACAGCGGCTCGACGGACCGGTTGCGGGTGGCGGTGGTCGCCTCGTCGACCGCCGATCCGCTCCGGTTCGACCTCTCGCACGAAGCGGTGCTCGCCGCCGCGCGGAGCCTCGTTCCGACCCTGGTCGGCGCACTGCCCCCGGCCGTCGGCGCACCGCCGGCGGCCAGGGCGACCGAGGAGCGGACGGAGGGGAGCAGCGCCGGACTGGCCCGGCAGCTGTGGCCGAAACTCACCGCACGGCCGGCCGACGAACCGTCGCTCGCCGCGCTCGACACCGCCCTCGCCCTGCTGATCGACCACGACCTCGCGGCCTCGACGCTGGCCGCCAGGGTCGCCGCATCCGCCCGCGCCCATCCTTACGCGGTGGTCTCCGCGGGCCTCGGAGTCCTGGAGGGCCAGCTGCACGGGGCGGCAAGCGGGCTGGCGCACCGGATGCTGGCCGAGGTCCTGGAGCGGGGCAGCGCCGTGCCGGTGGTCGCGGACCATCTCCGTACCGGGCGCAGGGTGCCCGGACTCGGCCACCGGCTCTACACCGCCGAGGACCCGCGGGCGCGGGCGCTGTTCGCCCTGCTCGCCCAGGTGCCGCAGGCGGCCGCGGCGCTGGCGGCCGCACGTGACGTGGTCGCCACGACGGCCCGGCACGCTCCCCTGCACGCCAATGTCGACCTGGCGCTCGCCGTGCTCTCGGTCTCCTGCGGCATGTCCGCCGAGGCCGGCGAGACGGTGTTCGCGGTGTCCCGCACGGCCGGCTGGATCGCCCATGCCCTGGAGGAGTACGGCGAACGGCCCCTGCGGATGCGCCCCAGCGGCCAGTACGGCGGGCCCCGGCCGCCTCAGCCGCTGCCCGAGGCCGGTGCCACCGCCATGGGTGAACCGCCGGGATAGGCGGTCCGCGGGGAAGCGCGGAAGGGGACTCCGGGACGAGGCACTCCGAGAGGCGGGCTCCGGGGGTTCCGGGAGGGGAATTTCGGAAAGCGCCGGAATGCCCTTTACCGTTCATACGATGAGCGCCGCACCGCCCACCGCCAGGAGAGCGCGCCGGCCCGTCTGGCCGCAGCGGGTCTTCTCCCAGGTCCTGCTGATGCAGCTGGCCGTCGCCACCGGCGTCACCGTGCTCGCCACCGGCCTCTTCCTGGCGCCCCTCAGCGAGCAGCTGGACGACCAGGCGATGCGCCGTGCCCTGGCCATCGCGCAGAGCACGGCGGCCCAGCCCCAGATCACCGAGGCGCTGCTCGCCACCGACCCGTCCCCCACCGGACCCGTGCAGTCCGCGGCCGAGCGGATCAGGCGCGCCACCGGCGCCGAGTACGTCGTCGTCATGGACCGGCGCGGGGTGCGCTGGTCGCACACCGACGCCGACGAGATCGGCAAGGTCGTCTCCACCGACCCGAGCGACGCGCTCGCCGGCCGCAACGTCATGGAGATCGACAACGGGACACTCGGCCGCTCCGCCCGTGGCAAGGTGCCGCTGCGCGACGAGGCGCAGCACATCGTGGGCGCGGTCTCCGTCGGGATCGCGTACGAGGGTGTCCGCGCCCGGCTCCTCGCCACGATCCCCGGGCTGTTCGCCTACGCGGGCGGTGCGCTGGCCGTGGGGGCGCTGGCCGCCTATCTGATCTCCCGGCGTCTCCAGAGGCAGACCCATGACCTCGCGTTCTCCGACATCTCCGCGCTGCTGACGGAGCGCGAGGCGATGCTGCACGGCATCAGGGAAGGAGTCGTCGCGCTCGACCGGACGGGCAGGATACGGCTGCTGAACGACGAGGCGCAGCGGCTGCTCGGGCTCGGCCCCGACGCGGCGGGCCGCCCGCTGGACGCCGTGCTCGGCGCGGGCCGGACGGCCGATGTGCTGGCGGGCCGGGTGCTCGGCGACGATCTGCTGACGGTCCAGGGCACCCGGGTCCTGCTCGCCAACCGGATGCCGACCGACGACGGGGGCGCCGTCGCCACCCTCCGCGACCGCACCGAACTCGAACACCTCGGCCGCGAGCTCGACTCGACGCGCGGCCTGATCGACGCGCTGCGGGCCCAGGACCACGAGCACGCCAACCGGATGCACACGCTCCTGGGGTTGCTGGAACTGGACCTGCACGAGGACGCCATGGAGTACGTCACCGAGATCGTGGGCGTCCAGCGGGCGACCGCCGAGCAGGTCACCGAGAAGGTGCACGATCCGCTGCTGGCCGCGCTCCTGGTCGGCAAGGCGACCGTGGCGGCGGAGCGCGGTGTCGCGCTCCGCATGGCCCCGGGGACGCTGCTCCCGGACCGGCTGGTGGACCCTCGCGGGCTGGTCACCGTCGTCGGCAACCTGGTGGACAACGCGCTGGACGCGGCGGCCGGTGCGGACGGCGCTCTGGTCGAGGTGGGTCTGCGCGCCGAGGGCCGTACGGTGGTGCTGCGGGTCGGCGACAGCGGTCCCGGGGTGCCGCCCGGTCAGCGTGAATCGATCTTCACGGAGGGCTGGTCGACGAAGGAGGTCCCGGCACACGGCAAACGCGGTCTGGGCCTCGCCCTGGTGCGGCGGCTGGCGGAACGGCAGGGTGGCGGCGTCACCGTCGACGAGGGCGCGGACGGCGGCGCCGAGTTCACCGTCGTACTGCCGGAGGCCCTTGCCGACACAGTGGAAATGACCGAAACGAATACCGGCACGGCGGGAGAAGCTCAGTGATCGAGGTCCTGGTCGTGGACGACGACATCCGGGTCGCGAAGGTCAACGCGGCCTATGTCGCCAGGGTGCCGGGATTCCGGGTGACCGCCCAGGCGCACTCCGCCGCCGAGGCCCTCGCCACGATCGAGAGCCGGCCCGTCGATCTGGTGCTGCTGGACCACTACATGCCCGACCGCAACGGCCTGGCCATGGTGCGGGAGCTGCGCAGGCTCGGCCACCACACCGACGTGATCATGGTGACGGCGGCGCGCGACGTCGCCACCGTCCAGGAGGCCATGCGGCACGGCGCGCTGCAGTACCTGGTGAAGCCGTTCGCGTACTCGGGGCTGCGCACCAAGCTGGAGGCGTACGCGGCGCTGCGCCACACGCTGGAACGCGGTGGCGAGGCCGAACAGGGCGAGGTGGACCGGCTCTTCGGCGCCCTGTGGGCGGCGGGCGAACCCGATCTGCCCAAGGGGCACTCGCCGACCACGGCGGAACTGGTCAGGCAGGCACTCCGGAGCGCCGACGGGCCGCTCTCCGCGCAGGAGATCGCGGAGAGCGCCGGCATGAGCAGGCAGACCGCCCAGCGCTATCTGAAGCTGCTGGAACGGACCGGCAGGGTGCGGCTGACGCTGCGGTACGGCGAGACGGGCCGCCCGGAACACCGCTACACCTGGTCCACCGGCACACAGACCTGACCCCGACCGTGCGGTGATACGGGGCTACACCGCACCCGCCCCGGTCAGTGCGCGGACCTCGGTCTCCGCGTGCTTGGCCGCGTCGGGCGGATCGGTGGAGGTGATCGTTCCGACCCAGCCGGCCAGGAAGCCCAGGGGGATGGAGACCAGCCCGGGGTTCTCCAGGGGGAAGAGCTGGAAGTCGACGCCCGGGAAGAGCGAGGCAGGGCTGCCGGAGACGACCGGCGAGAGCAGCACCAGCAGCACGGCGGGAATCAGCCCGCCGTAGACGGACCAGACCGCGCCCCGGGTGGTGAAGTTCCGCCAGAACAGGGAGTACAGAAGCACCGGAAGGTTGGCCGAGGCGGCGACGGCGAAGGCCAGCCCGACCAGGAACGCCACGTTCAGGTCCTGGGCGATCAGCCCGAGCCCGATGGCTGCCACCCCGATCGCGGCCGCGGCCACCCTGGCCACGGCGACCTCGCTGTACTGCTTGGAGCCCGGACGCCTGATCGAGGCGTAGAGGTCATGGGCCACTGAGGCGGACGAGGCGAGGGTGATCCCAGCGACGACCGCGAGGATGGTCGCGAAGGCGACCGCGGCGACCACGGCGAACAGGATCGCGCCCCCGGTGGACCCCTCGCCACCGCCCAGCTCCATGGCCAGCAGCGGGATCGCCGTGTTGCCCGCGGCGTTGGACGCCCGCACATCGGCCGAACCGACCAGAGCGGCCGCCCCGAACCCGAGCGCGATCGTCATCAGGTAGAAGCTGCCGATGAGCCCGATCGACCAGACGACCGAACGGCGGGCCGCACGGGCGGTGGGCACGGTGTAGAACCGCGACAGGATGTGCGGCAGCCCGGCGGTACCGAGCACCAGGGCCAGCCCCAGGCTGATGAAGTCGATGCGCGCGGTCCACGATCCGCCGTACCGGAGACCTGGCGCGAGGAACCGGCTTCCGTGCCCGCTCCGTTCGGCGGCGGAGTTGAGCAGGGCGTTGAAATCGCCGTGGAAGCGGAGCAGGACGAGAACGGTGAGCACGACCGCTCCCGCCATCAGCAGAACCGCCTTGACGATCTGGATCCAGGTGGTGGCGCGCATCCCGCCGAGCGACACGTAGATGACCATGAGTGCCCCGACACCGATGACGGTCCAGGAGCGGGCTGCGCCGCTCGTACCGCCGAGGAGCAGGGCGACCAGGCTGCCCGCGCCCACCATCTGCGCCACCAGATAGAGCACCGAGACGGTGACGGACGAAGTGCCCGCCGCGATCCGGACCGGGCGCTCCGCCATCCGCGCCGCCACCACGTCGGCGAGCGTGAACCGGCCGCAGTTGCGCACCAGTTCGGCGACGAGCAGAAGGACGACGAGCCAGGCGACGAGGAAGCCGACCGAATAGAGCATGCCGTCATAACCGAAGAGGGCGATCAGACCGGAGATACCGAGGAACGAGGCGGCCGACATGTAGTCGCCCGCGATGGCGAAACCGTTCTCCATGGGGGAGAACAGACGGCCGCCCGCGTAGAACTCCTCGGCCGAACCGTGGCGGTTGCGGCTCACCCAGGTGGTGATGGCGAGCGTAACCGCGATGAAGGCGCTGAACAGCAGGAGCGCCAGCGTCTGATGGTTCCCGTTCAACGTCCGGCTCCCCGCGTCATCTCCTGTGTCTCCCAGCGCAGTTCGAGCGCGGCCCGGTCCCTGCGCAGCCGCGCGTGGCGCGCGTACGCCCCGGTGAGCAGGAAGGTCGTGAGGAACTGCCCGAGCCCCGCGACCATCGCCACATTGACCGCCCCCGCCACCGGGCGGGCCATCAGTCCGGGCGCGGTGATCGCGGCGACGACGTAGACGAGGTACCAGGCGAGGAAGGCGCACGTGGCGGGGACGACGAACCGCCGGTACCGGCGGCGTACTTCCTGGAACGCCTCGCCGCGCTGCACCTCCAGATAGATGTCGGCCGCACTGTGGCCACGCCGCGGGTCCGCGGGCCCGGGTGGTCCGGTGGGAGCGAAGCTCCCCGTACCGTCCAGCTCGCCCCATCCGGAGGCCAGCACGTCGTACCACGGGTCGTCGAGTCGCATCGCTGCGGCCTCACGCCCTGCTTCCTTCTCCACGGAACAACTCCCCTTGTCCACGGACCACTTCGGCCGTGTACCCAAGAATGGGCAGATCGGGAAGATCCCGGGCAGTTCATTCGGCGGTCTTCACCTCTTCAGGTGACGGCCCGTCCGGGCGGCTGTGCGAGGCCCCGAACGTACGCATAGCGAACGGCCTGTGCCCGGTCACACACTCCGCCCCTGGCGAAGAGATCGTTGATGTGGCTTTTCACGGTGGCCTGCGAGATGTGCGGTCTGCGGGCGAGCTCCGGATCGGGCAGCCCCTCCGCGATCAGCACCAGCACTTCCAGCTCGCGTGGCGTCAGGCCGTCGGGCAGCTGCGGCTCGGACGCACGCGGCGGGCCCGTGGTCACCCGCCCCAGCAGACGACACCGCACGCTGGGCGAGAGGCCGGCTTCGCCGGACAGCACGGCCTGGACGGCCTGGACGGCCCGCACGGCCTCCTCGCCCCCTGCGTCCTCGGTGAGAGAACGGCATCGGGGGCCAGTTCGGCCACGTACTCCACGATCTCCTCGCCGTCGGAGCATCGGCTCAGGGGCTGATCACGGGTGGAGGTGCCGTCTCCACCCGCGGGTGGAGACGGCGTCGCTCAGACGTCGATGCGCGAGCGGTCCAGGGTGGCGGCGGAGCTGGTGATGAACTCCTTGCGCGGCGCCACCTCATTGCCCATCAGCAGATCGAAGACCTGCTCGGACGCTTCCAGGTCGCCGATGTTGATCCTGCGCAGGGTGCGGTGGCGCGGATCCATCGTGGTCTCCGCCAACTGGTCGGCGTCCATCTCGCCCAGACCCTTGTAGCGCTGGATCGAGTCCTTGTACCGGACGTTCTT
Organism: Streptomyces sp. NPDC001933; assembly: GCF_042890955.1. Taxonomy (NCBI): domain Bacteria; kingdom Bacillati; phylum Actinomycetota; class Actinomycetes; order Kitasatosporales; family Streptomycetaceae; genus Streptomyces; species Streptomyces sp. NPDC001933. The sequence continues at coordinate 630,080 of NZ_JBIASS010000002.1, forward strand.
CCGCTGGAGCTCCAGCAGCCGCTGGCGCAGCTCGCTGTCCGAGTACGTGTAGATGTACTTGTCCTGGCCCTTCTTCGGCTGGACCAGCTCGATCCGGTGGAGCGGTGGCACCGCGGCGAAGACCCGTCCGGCCTCGACCATGGGCCGCATGTACCGCTGGAAGAGCGTCAGCAGCAGCACGCGGATGTGCGCGCCGTCGACATCGGCGTCCACCAGCAGAACGATCTTCCCGTAGCGAGCCGCGTCGATGTCGAAGGTCCGCCCGGACCCGGCTCCTATGACCTGGATGATCGCACCGCACTCGGCGTTCTTCAGCATGTCCGAGACGGACGCCTTCTGAACGTTGAGGATCTTGCCCCGGATCGGCAGCAGCGCCTGGAACTCACTGTTCCGGGCGAGCTTCGCCGTACCGAGCGCGGAGTCGCCCTCGACGATGAAGAGTTCGCTGCGGTCCACGTCGTCGCTGCGGCAGTCGGCGAGCTTCGCCGGCAGCGAGGAGGACTCCAGCGCCGTCTTGCGGCGCTGCGCGTCCTTGTGCTGGCGGGCCGCGATGCGGGTCCGTGCGGCCGCGACGGCCTTGTCCAGGACCGCCCTGGCCTGGGCCTTCGCGTCGCGCTTCGTCGAGGTCAGGAACGCCTTGAGTTCCTTGGCCACGACGTTGGCGACGATCCGGTTGGCCGCCGAGGTGCCGAGCACCTCCTTGGTCTGGCCCTCGAACTGCGGCTCGGCCAGGCGCACGGTGACCACAGCGGTGAGGCCCTCGAGCGCGTCGTCCTTGACGATGTCGTCCTCGGCGACGCGGAGCAGCTTGGCGGAGCGCAGCGCCTCGTTGACCGTCTTGGTCACGGAGCGCTCGAATCCGGTCACATGCGTGCCGCCCTTGGGGGTGGCGATGATGTTGACGAAGGACTTCAGATTGGTGTCGTATCCGGTGCCCCAGCGCAGGGCGATGTCGACCGCGAGCTCACGCGTGACCTCGGTCGCCGTCATGTGACCGCGCTCGTCCAGGACCGGCACGGTCTCCTTGAAGGTGCCCTGCCCGGTCAGGCGCAGGACGTCGCAGACCGCCTTGTCCTGGGCGAGGTACTCGCAGAACTCGCTGATGCCGCCGTCGAAACGGAAGGTCTCCTCGGTCTTGCCCTCGCCGTCGAGCCCGCGCTCGTCGCGGACGACGATCGTGAGGCCCGGAACGAGGAAGGCCGTCTGCCGTGCCCGCTGGTGGAGCGTCTCCAGGTTGAGCTTGGCGTCCTTGAGGAAGATCTGCCGGTCCGCCCAGTAACGCACCCTGGTGCCGGTGCGCGCCTTCGGCACCCGCTTGCCCTTGAGCAGACCGTTGGCCGGGTCGAACGGGCTGTCCGGCCCCTGCTCGGTGAAGATCCCCGGGACTCCGCGCCGGAAGCTGATCGAGTGCGTCGCGCTGTTGCGGTCGACCTCGACGTCGAGCCGGGCGGAGAGCGCGTTGACGACGGAGGCGCCGACGCCGTGCAGACCGCCGGACGCGGCGTACGAGCCGCCGCCGAACTTTCCGCCGGCGTGCAGCTTGGTCATCACGACCTCGACGCCGGACAGACCTGTCTTGGGCTCGACATCGACGGGGATGCCCCGCCCGTTGTCCCGGACCTCCACGGAGTTGTCGTCGTGGAGGATGACCTCGATGTGATCGCAGTACCCGCCCAGGGCCTCGTCGACGGAGTTGTCGATGATCTCCCAGAGGCAGTGCATGAGGCCGCGGCTGTCGGTGGACCCGATGTACATCCCCGGGCGCTTGCGAACCGCTTCGAGCCCTTCGAGTACGAGCAGATGCCGCGCGGTGTAGTTGGAGCCGTCTCGGTCTGCTCCGGTCAGCAGCGCAGTGGACGGCACGGACGTATCGGCGGTCACGCGGTTCGCTCCTCGCTGAATTTCATTTGGGGCCCAGTGGGTAACGGGCTCGGCTTCGGTCGCCGCTGAGAGGGTACCGAGGCCTGGTAGAGCGGTTGTAACGCCACCCTTCGACAACCCTCACACTAGTCCAGCCTCGCATACACGTTCGATCCCTCGTACGAGTGACGTGAACATCACGTTCCCTTCCAGGCATGAACCATTTAGGCTCCGGGCACGTCCTCATGAACAAACCGGCAAGCCGGCCGGGAGGATCCCACCAAGACAAGCAATGCGAAACCGTAGCGCTCCGCAATACGGCACATTCGCCGCCAACCGGCAACAGACAGCCATCTCGAGAAGAAGTTTCGAAGAAAAGCCACGAGCGGGAACGTTTTCGGCCTGGTTGGATGTTGACCCTGGTACGACAGCTCGTCGAGCTAGAGAAGAGGCGACGTGACTACTGTTCTGACCCCCGCGAGCCCGCTGACCGCAGCAGACCGCTGTGACCGTTGCGGCGCCCAGGCATATCTGCGCGTCGTCCTGATCAGCGGCGGTGAACTGCTCTTCTGCGCCCACCACGGTCGCAAGTTCGAGCCGGAACTCAAGAAGATCGCCGCGGAAATACAGGATGAGACGGACCGGCTCACGGCTGTGCAGGCCCAAGCCGCCGAAGAGGAACAACACTGACACCTCGCATCCACGACGAGCAAGGGCCAGGTCGCGGACCTGCCGACGGGCGGCTCCCCAGAGGGGAGCCGCCCGTTCTCGTACCTGCGCGGTGGTGCGGTTCAGCTGCCCTTCGGCATCCAGCCGATCGCGGCGGAGATCCGCGTGTACACACCCGGGCTCCCCGCGCGGGCGCAGCCGTTCCCCCAGGACACCAGGCCGATGAGCCGCCCACGGGCCACCAGCGGCCCGCCGCTGTCACCCTGGCATGCGTCGTGCCCGCCCAGCAGTTCGCCCGCGCAGAGCATCGCTGAGGCGTCGTACGTGCCGTTCCTGCCGCCCGGGTAGGCCTGCGCGCACAGGGCGTCGGGCAGAACGCTCACTTTCGCGGACCGCAGCGACGACGCGTAGTCGCTGTTGCCCGTTGTGTCACCCCATCCGTAGACGGCCGCCTCGGTGCCCGGTACGTACGCCTCGTCGCCGGCTTCGGCCATCGGGATCGTGCTCTTCTCGGGGAGCGCCTCGGCGAGGGTGAGCACGGCCAGGTCCCCCGCGTTCGTGATGGGGTCGAACGCCGGATTGGTCCACGTCTCCCGGACGGCGATCTCCTTCCCTCCGGTCCCGAGCAGGGCATCGCGGCCCGTGATGACGCGCAGATCGCGCACGTCGGCAACATCTACGCCGAGCGCTGCCCGGCTCATGCAGTGCGCAGCGGTCAGCACCTTCTTCGGTGCCACCACGACACCGCCGCAGAACTGGCCGGCGCGCTCTTCCCCGAACCGGTCGCGGCTGGAAAGTGCCACGACCCAGGGGCTGTCCTTGACGTGCGCGGGCTGACCGCCTATGACGACGCCGTCCTCGGCGGCCCGGGCGGAAGATCCGAGCGGTATCAGAGCCGTGGCGGCGACCAGGGCGAACGCCCCGGTCAGGGCACGGAAGACGGTACGGGACATGCGCACTCCTGACTCTGTGGTGAACCATTCCCACCCAGAGTCATCCCGCTGGTCGCCGACCGCACGCGTTGATAGGCCGAGGGCCCGGCTCCCCAATGGGATCCGGGCCCTCGGTCCGTGTAACTCCTGTGACCTAGTCGAGGTAGTCGCGCAGCACCTGCGAACGCGACGGGTGGCGCAGCTTCGACATGGTCTTCGACTCGATCTGACGGATGCGCTCACGCGTCACGCCGTAGACCTTGCCGATCTCGTCCAGGGTCTTCGGCTGGCCGTCGGTGAGACCGAAGCGCATCGAGACGACACCGGCCTCACGCTCGGAGAGCGTGTCGAGCACCGAGTGCAGCTGCTCCTGGAGGAGCGTGAAGCTGACCGCGTCGGCCGGGACGACCGCCTCGGAGTCCTCGATCAGGTCACCGAACTCGCTGTCCCCGTCCTCACCCAGCGGGGTGTGGAGGGAGATCGGCTCACGACCGTACTTCTGGACCTCGATGACCTTCTCGGGGGTCATGTCGAGTTCCTTGGCCAGCTCCTCCGGCGTGGGCTCACGGCCCAGGTCCTGGAGCATCTGACGCTGCACACGGGCGAGCTTGTTGATTACCTCGACCATGTGCACCGGGATACGGATGGTGCGGGCCTGGTCGGCCATGGCGCGGGTGATCGCCTGACGGATCCACCAGGTGGCGTACGTGGAGAACTTGTAGCCCTTGGTGTAGTCGAACTTCTCGACCGCGCGGATCAGACCGAGGTTGCCTTCCTGGATGAGGTCCAGGAAGAGCATGCCGCGACCGGTGTAGCGCTTGGCCAGCGACACCACGAGACGGAGGTTGGCCTCCAGCAGGTGGTTCTTGGCGCGGCGACCGTCCTCGGCGATGATCTCCAGCTCGCGCTTGAGCTTCGGAGCGAGCTTGTCGGAGTTCGCCAGCTTGTCCTCGGCGAACAGACCGGCCTCGATGCGCTTGGCGAGCTCGACCTCCTGCTCGGCGTTGAGGAGGGGAACCTTGCCGATCTGCTTCAGATAGTCCTTGACCGGGTCGGCGGTGGCGCCGGCGACGGCGACCTGCTGCGCAGGTGCGTCGTCCTCGTCGTCGTCGGAGAGGACGAAGCCCTTGTTCTCGCCCTCGCCCTCCTCTTCCTCGCCCTTGCCGGCCTTTACTTCCTCGATCGCCTCGTCGCCGTCGAGGAGCTCGTCGTCCTGCTTTCCGGACTTCTTCGATGCCGTCTTCTTGGCCGCCGTCTTCTTCACGGCGGTCTTCTTGGCAGCCGTCTTCTTGGCTGCTGCCTTCTTCGCAGGGCCGGCCGTGGCAGCGTCGTCGGCCACCACGTCCACTGTCTCTGCCGACGGAGCGGCAGTGGCCGCGACCGTCCTGGTCACGGTTGTCTTGGCCGCGACAGTCTTGGTGGCGGTGCGCTTGACCGGGCTCTTCGCTGCGACGCTCTTGCGGGCACGTTTGGACGGCTCCGCGGCACTGACCATCAGCGTCACACCCTCTTCCTCGAGGATCTGGTTGAGGCTGCGCAGAACATTCTTCCACTGGGTTGGCGGAATCTGGTCAGCCTCGAAGGCCCGACGCACGTCATCGCCGGCGATCTGCCCATCAGCCTTTCCCCGCTCGATGAGCGCCATCACAGACTCGGACTCGGCGATCTCCGGCGGGAGCGTACGGGATGTGCTGGCCGACACGAACAACCTCTCGGAACGATGGAAACGGCTTCCGGCCCGGCCCTGGAGAGGGCTGGAGCCGACGACCGCCGGGCTGGGAATGTACCGGCGGCGCGGGTTTGGCCTCAGAACTGCACAGCGCACTGAATGGCTGCTGTATTCCTTCCGCGACGGTCACCTCTTAAGTCATCGCACTGCTTCGAGGAGTGTTACGCCCAATCCGCGTGGCCCGAGTCACACCTCATTTACGATGAACGTGACCAAGAGTGCAAATTCCCCACAACTGTGTCGCCGGACCGTGGCGGTCCGGCGACACGCGGTTCGCACACCCTGGCCGCGCTGCGCTCAGTGCTCGCGGGGCGCCGGCACCACTCGCTCCACCTCGGGGTGGACCACGAGCAGTTGACGCATGGCCGCTTCGGCGCCCGCCGCGTCACCGGACGCGAGGGCATCGACGATCCGGGCGTGGTGGCCGAGGGACGCCTCGCCGGGGCGGTCACAGCCCGTGACCGGACCGCCGGACACCTGCAGTGCGGCGGAGACGATGCCGGAGAGGTGCTCCAGCATGCGGTTGCCCGCCGCCTGGATGAGCAGGGAGTGGAACTCCGCGTCGGCCCGGGAGCAGGTGATCGCGTCGCCCTGCCCGACCGCGTGCCCCATGATCTCGACCATGTCGCCGAGGCGCTGCTGAATGTCCTCACGGCCGTGGCCCGCGGCGAGACGCGCGGCGAGGGGTTCGATCGTCCACCGGAGCTCCCCGAGCTCGCGACGCTGGTCCTCTCGCTGAGGGCCGAAGGCGCGCCATTCGATGATGTCGGGGTCCAGCAGGTTCCAGTCGCTGACGGGGCGGACCCGGGTGCCCACGTTGGGCCGGGCGCTGACCAGGCCCTTGGCTTCGAGGACACGCAGCGACTCGCGTACGACGGTGCGGGAGACCTCGAAACGCTGGCCGATCTCTTCCGGCACGAGAGGACGGTCGGCGCCCAGGTCGCCGGAGACGATCATCTGGCCGAGCTGCTGGACGAGCTGGCCGTGGAGGCCGCGGCCCCGGCTGGCCGAGCCCCGCCGGTTCACCCGGCCGAGGTCGGCCTCGGGGCTGTCCCAGGCACGAAGAGCGGCACGCTCGCCGGCCGGCGCCTCCGCGTACGAGTAGCGATCGATTTCACCCGGGCCGGCGAGGCCGGAATCGGCGGAGCGGGCGGCGGTCATCATGGTGTGCGCAAGGGTACTCACGCATCATTTGTCGGCGTAGCTCACTCGGCTCTTGAGGTCTTTGGTGAAAAGCACACGAAAGGGTGATCGGCGCCAGCCCCCCAATTGACGCTTTACTGGTATAAACCGGGCATTTTCAAGAGGATTACGAAGCCTGCCCCGATCCGGCAGCCCTCTGAGGCCGCCAACGAACCCTGCCATGAAGGCCCGTGAACAGATACGCGCAGACCAGGACCGACAGCGATAGCGCCAGCGCGGTCCCCACCGGATGCGCCACGACGCCCACGGCGAGGGCGATCCATCGGTCCGTCTCGTGCGGCCAGCGCGGCCACATCAGTTCACGGAGCCTGGCCGGAAACCCGGCGATCGGACGGGACCCCGGTCCCGTCAGCACCATCTGGACAAGCGGTACAACAAGTACAGGTACAGCAAGCACCGCGGCGACACCGGCCGTCGTCACCCTGAAGACCCCGGCGGCCAGAAGGCCCGCCCAGGCGCAGCCCACGGTCAGCGCCGCCCAACTCACGCCCAGGGAAACCGAATTCGGCGGGACATGGATCCAGTCATGGCCGTACACGAGGCGAAGGGTTTCGGCGGAGACCAGCACGACGGCCAGAGCGAGCACCACGGCGACGCCCGCGGACACCACCAGCTTGGCCAGCAGCAGCCCCAGGCGGCGGGGGACGGTGCCGCGGCCCGCGGCGAGCGCGGGGTAGCGGAATTCGTCACCGAACGAGAGGGCGCCGAGCAGTCCTGCCCCGACCGCCGCAGGCGGCAGGGGCAGCAGCGACGGCCAGGCCGCCAGCACCTTCGGCAACGGCGCATGGCCGTTGCGGGCGAGGAGCACGGAGAGCCCGACGGAGACGACCAGAACAGCGGCCATGATCAAGGTGGTTGTTCTGACACCGAGCAGACGGCGCAACTCGTATCGCAACGGGTGGAGCGGACCGCGGGCCGGACGCCTCCGGATGGGAAGCACCGACTGCGGTGCCGACGCCCGCGCGACCGGTCGCGGATCACCTCCCCCTTTGCCGCTGCCTCGCCCTGCGGGGCCTTCGGGGTCCAGGGGGGCCGAGGAGGCTCCTGGATCGGTTGAGCCGTCGGGATCCATGGGGTCCACGTCGGCCCTGGGTGCGGTGGGGCCGGTGTCACCGATCTCATCGGCCAGCTGATGGACCGGAAGTCCGTGCCGGAACGCCGTGTCACCGATCTCCGCGCAGGAGGAGCCGTACACGGCGAGACGGCCGCCTGCTTCGGTGACCACCTCCACCGAGCGCCGGGCCGCCCGGGCCTCGCGGCTGACCACTGCCGCGAGCCGAGCCGCGTGCGGGGTCCGGACCGCGACCCGGGGGCGGAGGCGGGTCCGGGAGAAGTCATCGGCATCCTGGTCGGCGACCAGGCGGCCGCCGTCGATGGTGACGACGCGGTCGGCGGCCCGCGCGGCCTCCTTGGGGTCCGCCGTGGAGTACAGAACGGTCCCTCCCCGGGCCGCATGGGCCTGCAACAGCCCGTGCACCCAGCAGCCCTCGCGCGGCGCGAGGCCTTCCGTCGGATCGTCGAGGACGAGCGTGTGCGGATCGCCCAGCAGCGCCGAAGCGAGGGCGAGGCGTCGGTCCATGCCGAGCGAGAGCGTGCCGATGCGCTGGTCACGGAGGCCGGCGAGACCTACGAGCTCAAGCAGTTCATCGGCCCGTGCCGCGGGTACGCCTCCGGCCGCGCAGAGCATCCGGAGCTGGCCGCGAACAGTACGGACAGGGTGCCCCGGCACGTCTCCGAGCAGCGCTCCCACCTCACGCGCGGGGTGCGGGATCCGGTGCATCGGCCTGCCCCGGAAGTAGGTGACCCCCCGCCCCGCGTCGAGCTCGAGCATGAGGCGGAGGGCCGCGGTCTTGCCCGAGCCCGGGACGCCCAGAAGTGCGGTGACGTGGCCGGGCCGGGCCTCGAAGGTGAGGTCGTCCACGGCGGCCCGGAGGCCGCGGCGGGGGGTGCTGGTGAGTCCGATGGCCTGGAGCATCGCTTCCCTCGCGGAAGGTGAGACCGCTCGACGGCAGTGCGGGTACCGCAGAAAGATAACCCGACATATCCGACTTTTCGCGCAGCACCAGCCCCGTGGGCGTTCCGCGAGGTCAGACTTCCGGCCTCAGCATCGGAGGGTTGAGCACGGTGGCCGCACCGGCCCGGAAGAGCTGGGCCGGACGGCCGCCCTGGCGAGTGGTCGTCCCTCCGGTGGGCATCAGGAAGCCGGGGGTGCCGGTGACCTTGCGATGGAAGTTCCGTGGGTCGAGAACCACTCCCCACACCGCCTCGTACACCCTCCGGAGCTCGCCGACCGTGAACTCCGGCGGACAGAAAGCGGTGGCCAGGGAGGAGTATTCGATCTTGGAGCGGGCGCGTTCGACCCCGTCGGCAAGGATCTGCGCGTGATCGAAGGCCAGCGGGGCCTGGTTCTCGTCCTCGTGGCCGAGGCTCCCGTCCGCCCCGAGCAGGTCCTCGACGGACGCCCATCGCGCACTGTTCGCGTCGCCGCCCGCCCGTGGGGCCGGCAGATCGGGCGCCAGGGCGAGATGGGCGACGCTGACGACTCGCATCCGCGGGTCACGACCCGGGTCGCCGTAGGTGGCGAGCTGTTCGAGGTGGGCGCCGTTCCCGACCGCCGGGGCCGCCGGATCCTGGGCGCACAGACCGGTCTCCTCGACGAGCTCGCGCGCTGCTGCGGCACCGAGATCCTCATCGGCTCTGACGAATCCGCCGGGCAGCGCCCATCGCCCCTGGAACGGTGGCTCACCACGGCGTACCACCAGCGCGCAGAGCGCGTGGCGGCGCACCGTGAGCACGACCAGGTCGACGGTGACAGCGAAGGGCGGGAAGGTCGACGGGTCGTAGGGCGGCATGCCGTGATCATAGTCGTCTGCCTGACGATAAACACTCCCTTCGCGGTGCTCTTCCAAGAGCTCCTGGAAGAGCACGTCCGAGGCGGCAGGAGCCGAGCCGGCCGAGAATCGAAGCCTGCACTCGCACCGGCACTCGCCACCGGCTACGGCTACGGCTACGGCTACGGCTACGGAGTGTGCGGGTCATTCATCGTCACGGGATGTGCGACGACCGGGGGTGGCTTGCCTGGACCCGCGCCGGGTGGCCGCCGGTTCAGGACGGGTGGCGCCGGACGAGGGCTTCTTCCGGCGCGCGGTGGCCGGCCGCGCCGTGCGGGGGCGCGTACCCCGGTCCGTCCGGTGCCCGCGCCGCCCCGTCCGCGCACTGCGCTCCCCGCGCAGGCATCGGCGCAGGGTCTCCGGGTCGAGGCCCTGGTTGCACGCCTCGTGAAGCAGTTGGGCGAAGGTGTAATTGGGGTCCATCCGCAGGGCGAGGCCCAGAGCAACCCGCGCACCCGGTTCGTCGCCCGTCGACCACGAGACCCATCCGGCCAGGGTCAGTGGCGCCGCGGCATGCTCCTCGTACGGTGCCACGCAACGACGGGACAGTGCGCGCCAGAGCCGCAGCGCCGAATCGGCTTCCGGGCCTTCCATCCACTCCGCTGCCCTGTCGCGGGTCTCCCGGTCCTGCAGGCCGAGGATCACCGCGGCTGCCTCGTCGTGACTGATCAGCCGGTCATCGCTGATGTCCGCGGCGGACGGAGCCGCCACCGGTGCCTCCCTGAGGCGTTTCATGAGCCTCCGGGCCAGGTCCAGGGTCTCTCGGGCCACATCCTCGCGTCCCGCTTCGTCGAGGAGTTTGGGCATCAGCTCGGCACCCGCCGAGTCGAGTGCGTGTTGCTGGCCCGCTGCCGCCGAGGCGGTCAGAGGCGCGAGCCGCGCCTCCATCTCCCGTAGCGTTCCGCGCACTTGAATGCCCGCGTAAGCGGCAGCGGCCGCCATCACCGAAGTGCCGGGCATGGCCAGCTGGTTCCCCTCCGCGGGACAGCACCGCCCGTCCGGGCAGCAGTAGGACCAGTACCGGCCGTCGGAAATGCAGAGCGCTTCGAGCACCGGTACGTCCAGCCCGCCACAGGCCGTACGCAGACGCTGGGCGAGTGGTCGCAGCCGCTCCATGACCTGGTTGCCGGACTCGCCCTCGGCAGGATCCTTGCAGAGGAAGATGACGATCGCGTCAGGGCGTTCACCACGCCGCTCGCTCCCCTTGATCAGGCACTCGGCAAGTTGCTCGGCGACGGGCGCCCATTCCTGCGGCGACTGCGGGATGCCGAGCCTGAGCCGCCCGCCGAAGCGACCCCTGCCGCCGTGCAGGGCGACCATGATCACGCTGTCGTTCGGGTGAAACCCCATGAGATACGGGAGAGCATCGGCGAGTTCGGCAGGTCCTCGGAGGGTGATCTGCTGCTCGTCGGCCGGACCGTTGGATTCGTGGCGCTGGTTCATGGCACGACCGTCCCGCGAGCGGCCGGATTCCGCGACCCCCTGTGGATAACTTGTCCACAGGGGTCGCGGGGCGTTGGCCGTCTGTCCTACCCATCGGGTTGCATGGGGACATGAGCCACATGATCCGCGCAGAACCCAGGGCCGCGGCCGACTCCGTACGTGTCCGACTCGCCGGCGGGAACGGCTGGTCGATCGCCGGTGCAACGGCTGTGGCCGGGATCAGCCTGCCGCGGCAAGGACCAGCGGAAGGACCTGGTCGCTCCCCGCCTGGCGCAGGAGCCGGGCGGCGACAGCGAGGGTCCAGCCGGATTCGGTGCAGTCGTCCACGAGCAGGACGGGACCGGGTGTACGGGCGAGGGCGTCGGCCAGTTCCCCGGGGACGGCGAAGGCGCCGGAGAGCGCCCTGAGTCGTTGGGCGGAGTTGCTGCGGCGTGCCGTATGCGCGCCGCTCGCCCCGGTGTACGTCAGGGTGCCGAGGAAGGGGAGGCGGCCGATCGTCGCGATTCCCTGGGCCAGGGAGCCGACGAGTTGCGGACGGGTCAGGGACGGTACGGCGACGACTCCCACCGGCCGGGCAGTGGCGTCCGGGACATTCGGCGCCCAGCCGCCCGAGGAACGCGCCCAGTCGGCGAGGACCGCCACCGCGGCCTTCAGGACGTCGTCGGGGACCGGCCCGTCGGGCGTGTTCTCGGCCAGCAGCGGGCGCAGCCGGTTGCCCCAGCCGATGTCCGAGAGCCGCCCCAGGGCACGCCCGGTGGAGCACTGCTCCTTGGCCGGGATACGGCCCTTGAGCTCGATGCCCAGTGCGGGCATCCCCGTCGGCCACATCCGGCGCGGTTCGACCTCCACCCCCGGGCGGTCCAGTTCCTTCGTCGCGCCCATCAAAGTGTCCGCCGAAACGGCTGAATCGGCCCAGGCACCGGCGCAGTTGTCGCAGCGGCCGCACGGCGCCGCCCCCTCGTCGTCCAGCTGCCGGCGCAGGAACTCCATCCGGCACCGGGACGTGCTCGCGTAGTCGCGCATGGCCTGCTGCTCGGCTGCCCGCTGCCGAGCCACCCACGCGTAGCGTTCGGCGTCGTACACCCACTCGGCTCCCGTGGCCGTCCAGCCGCCCTTCACGCGCTTGACCGCGCCGTCGACGTCCAGCACCTTCAGCATCGCCTCCAAGCGGGTGCGCCGAAGGTCCACCACGGCCTCCAGGGCCGGCACGGACAGCGGCCGCCCCGCAGCGGCGAGGGCCGAGAGAGTCTGTCGAACCTGCTCCTCGGGCGGGAAGGCGGTATCGGCGAAGTAGCGCCAGATGGCCTCGTCCTCCTTGCCCGGCAACAACAGCACATCGGCGTGCGCCACGCCGCGCCCCGCCCGCCCCACCTGCTGGTAGTAGGCGATCGGCGAGGACGGCGAGCCGAGATGCACCACGAAGCCCAGGTCGGGCTTGTCGAAGCCCATGCCCAGGGCCGAAGTCGCGACCAGTGCCTTGACCCGGTTCTCCTGCAGATCGGCCTCGGCCTGCAGGCGGTCGGCGTTCTCCGTCTTCCCCGTGTACGACGCCACGCGGAAGCCGCGCTGGCGCAGGAAGGCGGTGGCCTCCTCGGCCGCCGCGACAGTGAGGGTGTAGATGATTCCCGAACCCTGCAGCTCGTCCAGGTGCTCGGCGAGCCAGGCCAGGCGGTGCGCGGCGTCCGGCAGCCGGACCACACCCAGCCGCAGACTCTCCCGCTCCAGCGGACCGCGCAGCACCAGGGCCTCGCCCGCGCCGGTGCCCAGCTGATCGGCCACGTCCGCGGTGACCCGCGCGTTCGCGGTCGCCGTGGTGGCCAGCACCGGTACGCCGGGGGCGAGCTCGGCGAGCATCGCCCGCAGCCTGCGGTAGTCGGGACGGAAGTCATGGCCCCAGTCGGAGATGCAGTGCGCCTCGTCCACCACCAGCAGACCGGTGGTGGCCGCGAGCTTGGGCAGCACCTGATCGCGGAAATCCACCGAGTTGAGGCGCTCCGGACTCACGAGGAGGACGTCGGTGTCGCCGCGCTCGACCTCCTCGTAGATGGTGTCCCACTCCTCCGGGTTGGCCGAGTTGATGGTGCGTGCCCGGATACCCGCCCGCGCCGCCGAGTCGACCTGGTTACGCATCAGCGCCAGCAGCGGCGAGACGATCACCGTGGGCCCGGAGCCGCGCCGGCGCAGCAGGGCGGTGGCGACGAAGTACACCGCGGACTTGCCCCAGCCCGTGCGCTGCACCACCAGCGCACGGCGGCGCTCCCGCACCAGAGCCGCCACCGCCTGCCACTGGTCCTCCCGCAGCCGCGCCGAGCCCCCGGGGTCACCGACGAGCTCGGCAAGGGTGTCATCGGCTTCGGCGCGGAGCTCCAGGTTGTCCATGCCCCCATGCAACCCGATGCCTCGGACAATCGGCCACTTCACCCCACGTGACCCACAGCTCACAGAGAACCGTTCGGCCAAGTGTTCCCGGGTGCGGGGAGCGCTCGGGGATCACCCGGGATCTGACGGGCAGCCGAGCGGGGCGGAGCGGTGTTTCCGCTGGTCCTCGCCGTTCAGGTGTGGCGGGAGGCGTCATCCGGGCACGGTGTGGGCAGGGATATCAGAGTCATTTCGGCTGATTCCCGTCAGCTGCGCCAATTGCTCGTTGCCGCCTGCCGATACGCCAGGAAGAATTGGACTCGCTCCCCGCACAGTCCCTTTCGCGGCCCGGAAGGGCTGTGCCACGGTGCGCCCTCACTCGACCCTGCCCGCACCATGGGCGCGTATGCGAAGGGAGGATCGTGACCTTCGGATTCGCTCCGTCCGCAGCCACTTCGATGTCGGCGTCCGCCGACTCCGCCAACCGTCTCGCCAGGATGCTCGAGCCCGCCGAGTGGGCCGAAGCCGGCATACCGCTGCTGCGCAGCCCCCGTGAGGTCGTCAGCGGCCTGCACTCCCGGCACCGGCCGACCCCGGCGACCGCTGTGGTCGCCGTGCTCGACCACGAGGAACGCCTCACGGCCAGCGCTTCGTTCGCCCGCCGCTCCACCGCCTCGGACGGCTGGGAGTTCCGCAACGCGTTGCTGGCGCATCTGCGCCGGGTCATCCCGCACGATCTCCGCCGCCGCACCCCCGTCCGTACCGCGGTGCTTCTCTACTGCCGTGAGGGCGACGAGCGTTGGACGGAGGAGGACGGGGCGTGGATGTGGGGCCTGCGGGACGCCTGCACACTGCACGGACTGCGGTGCGGCGCGTACATCACGCTGACCCGCGACGGTTGGCAGGTGCTGGGCGAGGGCCGTGGCGGGCGCCGTCCCCACTCCATGTCGCAGCCGTCCGCTCTCGCAGACGCCTCGCTGGACCAGGATCCGGCCCCGCTGCGCACCGGCGGCGGCGCGGCGCAGGCGCTGCGGCACACCGCGGCCCGCTGATCCACGGCCCGCCGACCCGGCCGCCCCGTCGGGCAGCCGGGCCCGCGGCCACGGCCGGGTACGCCCCGCGGATCAGACTCCGGCGCCGAGCACCGCGTTGATCCGCTGCGGGTCCCCGCACACGATCAGCAGTGCTCCGGCGCGTTCCCGCACACCGGTCAGCACGCCGGGGGCGGCGTCACCGCCGTTGACGGCGACGATCACCACCGGGCGGGTCCGCACCCGGTCCGCGGCTGCGGCACCGGCGAAGAAGACATCGTCGCCGGCCTCGTGCTGCGCCCAGTAGGCGGCCTCGCCGAAGGAGAGTTCGTGCGCGGCCCACGGGTGCTGCTCACCGGTGGTGAGCACCAGGATGTCGCCCGGTGCACGGCCGGAGTCGAGCAGCAGGTCCACTGCTTCGTCGGCGGCGTCGAGTGCGCCGTCCGCCGAGGCGGGGATCAGCTGGATCTGCGGTGCGGAACGATTCTCCTGCCGGTCCGCCTGGGGGCGGCCGGGGGTGGGATGCGGGCGCTGCGCCGGGGGCGCGGGCCTCGCGGGGCCGGGCCCGGGACGACCGGGGCGCGGCGTGGCCGCTGAACGCGGGCCGGGTACGGGACGGGGGGTCGACGCGGTGCGGCCTGCGGCCGGAGTGACGCGGGGACCCTGGGCGCTCTCGTGAATCTGAGGCTCCTCGGGGATGAGAGGCATGGGTGGTTGTCTATCAAACGCCGGCACACGGGGCGTCGGCGGGTGGGTACATGTGCGCGATCAGAAGTCGAAGCCGAGCTGGCCCCCGCTTTCCAGTGCAGCCGCCTCGGCGGAGATGCGGACCTTCTTGAGGTGCTGCCACCTGGGCAGCGCGTCGAGATAGGACCACGACAGGCGGTGGTGGGGTGTCGGCCCCCACTCCTCCAGCGCGGCCCTGTGTACGGGGGACGGGTAACCGGCGTTGGCCTCGAAGGCGAATGCGGCGTACTCGCCGGAATCGGCGCCCAGTTCGGCCATCATCCGGTCCCGGTGGACCTTCGCGATCACCGAAGCGGCCGCGACCGCGATACAGGACTGGTCGCCCTTGATCACGGTGCGGACCTGCCAGGGCTGTCCCAGGTAGTCGTGCTTGCCGTCGAGTATCACCGCGTCCGGCCGTACCGGCAGGGCTTCGAGGGCGCGTACGGCGGCGAGGCGCAGCGCGGCCGTCATCCCGAGCTCGTCGATCTCCTGTGGAGAGGCGTCGCCGAGACCGAACGCGGTGACCCAGCGCTCCAGCAACGGTGCGAGCTCCGCACGGCGCTTGGGGCTGATCAGCTTGGAGTCGGTGAGCCCGGCGGGAGGTCTGCGAAGGCCGGTGACGGCCGCGCACACTGTGACCGGTCCCGCCCACGCTCCGCGTCCGACCTCGTCGACACCGGCGACGGTCTTGGCACCGGTGGTGGCGCGCAGTGAGCGCTCGACGGTGTGCGTGGGTGGTTCGTACGGCATGGCGCCTGTCAGCGTACGCCGATGGGGCGGCCGACAACACCCCGGGGCGCCCGTCGGCCGCCACGTACTCGCGGCGCGGCCGTGGAGGCCGGTGTTCCGTATGCCGGGCGCCCCGGAGGGGGTGGCGCCGAGGCCGGTGAGCACGGCGGGCCGAGCCGCGGGTGCGCGGCTCGGCCCGGTCAGTACTCGCTCGGTACGGGGAACGGAAACTTACTCGGTACGGAGGTAAGGAACCGGCTCAGTACGGGTCGTACGGATCGCTTTCGTCGATGTCGCGGTCGCTGCCTCCGATGCCCGTACGCGATCCGGTGCAGGGCTGCGTCGGATCGGCCGGATGCCGCTTCAGGATGTCGCGGGCCCGTGCCTCGCCCCAGCTGGTGGCGTACCAGGGGACGTCGTCGGAGCGCAGTGACCGTTCGATGCCCAGGAGCGCGCAGGAGCGCAGTGGTTCGGGCAGTGTGTCCAGGGCCGGTACGGCGTCGGCCGAGAGGTCCTTGAGGTAGGCGACGTCGATCGAGTGGTCGTCGCGGTAGCGCTGGACGTTCTGCTCCGCGATCAGCCCGTCGGGCGAGATCAGTCCGAACGCGAGGACGGCGACGGCCGCGCTCGCGGCCACGGCACGCGGCAGCATGCGGGCGCCGAACACCCCGGCGGCCATGATCAGAACGAGCACCACGCCCAGCCAGAGCTCCACGGCGGCCACGGATATCCGCAGCCGTGTCAGGCCGTACGCGTCGACGTAGAGGTCCATCCGCCTCAGCGCGGAGGCCACGACGATCAGGGTGAGCAGGCACAGCACGCCGAGCACGGTCCGGACGAGAGTGCGGTCGCCGCTCTTACCGCGGGGGGCCCAGCGCAGGGCGAGCGCGATCACCAGCAGCGTGAGGACCGTGGCCCAGAGAAGCTGCCAGAAGCCCTGCCGGGCGTACTCGGAGTAGCTGAGATCGGTCTCGGCCATCACCTTGTCGTATCCGCCGAGCAGCACGGTGAGCTGGACGGCGATGAAGACGGCGAACAGCAGGTTCAGCACGATGAGCGGCAAGGCCCACTCCACCCGCCCGCGGGCCTTCCCCGGACGGACGGTGAGGCCGTCCCAGCGGATCGGAGCGGCTGCGGCGTACGCGGCGGCGAGCGCGCCGATCAGCCCGACCAGGAAGAGGAGGAACCGCCACGGGGTGCCGGTGAGCGACACGTCGGGCATCAGATCGCCGAGCACATCGGCGAAGGCGGCGTCGGCGCTCGCGAACAGTGCCCCGAACACGATGAGCAGTACGACCGCCACCGCGACGCTGCGCAGAACGACCCCCAGCCGGCCGCGGGAACCCGCCGTCAGCGCGTGCACGCCCCGACCGCCCCAGGCCAGACCGTCCGCGATGGCGCTGAACAGACCGAGCGAGCCCAGGAACACCCCGAGCCAGCTGCGGCTGCCGTGCAGGGCGAGCGAGCCCAGTGCGATGGCCGACACCACAGCCAGGAAGACGGGCCAGCCGGCGTCCCTCAGCGCCGGGACGGCGAGGAGCGCCAGTCCGCCGACCGCCCAGAAGGCCGTCCACGGGCGGAGGCGGCGACCGGCCGTACGGGCGGCGAAGTATGCCCCGAGCGCTGCGGGGACCGCGACGATCAGCGCGTTCGGGCCGAGACCGTCGCCCAGCAACAGGGCGCTCAGCACCGCCGTGACGACGACGCAGCAGAGCGTCGCGCCACGAATGGCGGCGGGCGCCGCCGGGCGCAGTGTCGACAGCGCGGAGACCTGTTGAGAGCTGCCCTGCCGCCATGGGTTGGGTGGGGACGGTTGCCCGCCCCGCTGCGCGTAGACGGGCACTTTCGGCGGCTCGGGAGCAGTGCTTCGGGGCTCGGGCAGCGGAGCCTTCGACCATGCGGTCGGCTCGGACGTTCCGGCCTGCCCCGACAGCCCGGGCGGCTCGGGTTCGTCTGCCGGCCGGGGCGTTCGTGACGTGTGATCGGACATGGGACCCCTCCCGCACCGAGGTCCGCGCACACCGCCCGCAGTGCGGCGGCTGGGGCACCCCGGCGTCTCATTTTCGGCGCACGCCCGTCTGGATGATCATCAACGGCGGCGTGGCCGAAAGAGTAGCTTCCGCTCGCTGTTGCGAACCGCGCGGGGAGGAGCTGTGGCAGTACCGTGACAGTCCGGTGGCAGGGTCGGCGCCCGGCTCGTCGGCGATTCAGGAGCCGCTGTTCCGCCGCGGAAGCCAGTCCGGCAGCTCCTCCGTGCGTGCCGTCCAGTCGGCCGGTGGCGCGCCCGCCTTGCCCGCCGCGACGACCCCGCCGACGATCGCGCAGGTCGTGTCGACGTCGCCGCCCGCTTGGGCGGTCACCCAGAATGCCTGCTCGAAATCGCCGAGGCTCCGCGCCGCCGACCAGAGCGCGAACGGAACGGTGTCATGTGCACTGGTACGCCGGCCGTTGCCGAGGACCGCTGCGACCGTCCCTGCGTCCGAGTAGTCGAGCATGTCCCGTGCCCGGCGCAGCCCGGCGCCGACGGCACTGCGCGGTACGAGCGCGATCACGCCGTCGAGAAGTTCCGCCGGGGTGGGCGGCCCGGTCGTCGCCGCGGCCAGTGAGGCTGCCGCGGCGACGGCCATCGCGCCCACCACCGCCTCGCGGTGCTGGTGCGTGGTGTACGAGGAGATCTCGGCCTGGTGGGTGGCCTGCTCCGGATCGTCCGCGTACCAGGCGCCGAGCGGCGCGATGCGCATCGACGAGCCATTGCCCCAGGACCCCTGGCCCTGGAACAGCGCGGACGCCAGCTCCCGCCAGTCACCTCCTTCCCGGACCAGCCTGAGCAGCCGGTTCACGGCGGGGCCGTAGCCACGGTCGAAGTCGTGGTGGTCGGCGAAGGAACGTGCGAGCGCGTCCTGGTCGATCCGCTCGTGCTCCACCAGCACGGCCAGCACCGAACACGCCATCTCGGTGTCGTCAGTCCACTGCCAGGAGCCGGACGGAAGTTCGCGCCGCTTCAGCAGCGGATAGTTGACGGGTACAAAGAACTGGGAGCCCAGTGCGTCTCCCACGGAGAGCCCGCGCAGGCTGGCCAGTGCGCGCAGGGCCCGTTGGCCGGAAGCAGAGTCAGCGGTTGTCATCGCCCTTCCACTCTATCCGGTGATGCCGTACGGCTCAGGGATACGCCAGCGCTCGAACGGCCGGTCAAGGGTGTAGCGCCCGTCCGCTCCGATTATCAGCGTGCGGGTCTCCCCGTTGCCCGGATTGGACAGTGACTCGAACTCGGCGACCGACCAGTGGAACCACCGCATGCAGAACAAACGCATGGTCAGCCCGTGCGTGACCAGCAGGACGTTCTCCGGATGGTCGGGGTCTTCGAAACTCCGGTGCAGGCTCTCCAGGAAGGCCCCGACCCTGTCGTACACGTCGGCGCCGGACTCCCCCTGCGCGAAGCGGTAGAAGAAGTGGCCGTACGCGTCCCGGTACGCCTTCTGAAGGCGCACGTCGTCACGGTCCTGCCAGTTTCCCCAGTCCTGCTCGCGCAGCCGCGGCTCCTCGCGCACCCGCACGTTCTCCAGGGCCAGGCCGAGGGACCTGAACGTCTCGTGGGTGCGGCGGTAGGGCGAGACGTACACGCTGACCCGCTCGCCGCCGAACAGCTCGCGCAGCCGGACCCCCGTCTCCCTGGCCTGTCTCAGCCCTTTCGGAGTGAGTCTCAGCGCGTGGTCCGGCTCGCGCTCGTACACCGTGTCGTCGGCGTTGCCCTCGGACTCCCCGTGCCGGACGAGGACAATGCGTTGCGGTCGTGCCATGTACCGACCCTAGATCGACCGCGACTCGTTCGAGCAGTCGTCCGGACTCCGACCGACGGATGTCGCCGGTGTCCCGGCGGCAGGACCGCGCGTATCCGGGCAGCGGTCCGTGACGTCGTCCTGACCGGCCTGGTGGAGCACGGCTGCCCCGGTCCCACCTTGGAGTGCGCCGCGGAGCATTCCGGTGCCACCCGCCGACGCCGGTCCTGTCAGGCCGCTCGCTCGGCCACAACAGTCGCACCAGTCACATCACTCGCACCGGTCGCACTGGCCATATCGGTCATGCCGGTCACACCGTCCACGACGGCTCCAACTGCACGACATCTCCCGCCACTTCCGCCACATCGTCCTCGATCTGTGTGCGTTGCGACAGCCGCTCGATGCTCCCCGCACGGTACTTGCCACGCTCTGCGCTCGACTGCCACATGGACAGCACGAGGAACTCATGGCCCGGCGCTTCCCCGAACACCCCTCGCAACATGCCGGGCGATCCGGCCATCGCCGGGTTCCACACCCGCTCCTGCATCAGCGCGAAGTGCTCCACCCGGTCCTCACGCACCTTGCTGTGCGCCACCCGGACGACATCCGCATCGGTGAAGCGCGGTTCGAAGCCCGTCTTCACATCGAAGCGGTGCTCGAACAGCTTGACCTGGATGCCGCTGTACGTACCGGACTGCGCGGCGGCCAGGCCGTCGTGCGCGCGCGCCATGAACGAGTCGTAGAAGACGCGGTTCTCCCAGAAGGCGAAGATGTGCGCCACGTCCGGACGCCCACGGCTCCACCCGCCGCCCTGACCGCTGAACCCGGGCTCACCCGGCAGCTCCGCCCACTTCCGCTGCCCCCGTTCAAAACCTCGACGGTCCACCACGGTGCAACGAATCCACTTGACCAGCACCGCGCCATCGTACGGTGCACGGCGCGGCGCGAGTCACGCTCTGGCGGAGTCCGGTGGAGTGCGCCCGGAGCGACCACCGGGACCACAGAATGACCCCCATGGTCTCGCTGCACACCAACCCACTGTTCGCCCGGCTCGAATCCGCGGAACGTGTCCTCGTAGCGGGGGCCGGCGGCGGCTTCGACATCTACGCCGGACTCCCCCTCGCACTCTCCCTGCTCCACCAGGGCAAGCACGTACAGCTGGCCAATCTTTCGTTCAGCGCCCTCGAAGGGCTGCCGCTCGACTCCTGGCTCGCCCCGGACGTCGCCGCCATCACCCCCGAAACGGCCCTCCACCAGGTGTACTTCCCGGAGCGGACGCTCGCCCAGTGGCTCGATCTGCACGGCTACCCGAGCACGGTCCATGCCTTCTCCCGGGTCGGCGTGCAGCCGCTTCGCGCGGCCTACCGGGCGTTGATCGAGAAGTACGCGATCGACGCGGTCGTCCTGGTCGACGGCGGTACGGACATTCTGATGCGCGGCGACGAGTCCGGCCTCGGCACCCCGGAGGAGGATCTGGCCAGCGTCGCCGCGCTCGCCGCTATCGACGTACCGGAACGCCTCGTCGTGTCCATCGGCTTCGGCATCGACGCCCATCACGGGGTGAGCCACGGTCTCGTACTGGAGAACATCGCCGCACTCGAACGCGACGGTTCGTGCCTGGGCGCGTTCTCCGTGTCCCGTACGACGCGCGAGGGCGCGCTCTTCGTCGATGCCGTGGCGCACGCCCGGCACCACACGCCCGACCACCCCAGCATCGTGAACGGGTCGATAGCAGCCGCCGTCCAAGGGGCCTTCGGAGATGTCCAGTTCACCTCACGCACCCGGGGCAGTGAACTGTTCATCAACCCTCTGATGACGCTCTGCTTCGTCTTCGAGCTGGAAGGGGTGGCCCGCAACTGCCGCTACCTCGACCGCATCGAGGACACTCATCTGATCCGTCAGGTCAGCAGCGCCATCGAGGACTTCCGCGACGAGGTGCGGCAGCGACCGCCGCGCCGCATACCGCACTGAGCCGGCCCGGCGGCTCGATGCCCCTGTGCCCCGCGGCCCCGTGCCCCTGTGGCCCGATTCCATCGCCGAAATCCAAGCCGGTTGGATCCACGGTCGGTTACGGACATGATCGGGTGATGCGAACGGCCCGACGGCCCAGCGGAAGCCAGGGAGGCAAGTCCGATGAGCACGCCCAACAAGGACATCGAGAAGGTCGAGGTCAGACTCAAATGGGATCCCAGCCCTCATGGTGCCCCACCCCATGACCTCGACATAATCGCGGCGACCTACCTCGCCGAAGCGCCGTACGGCAGCCCTGCCTACCTCGTGCACTTCGACAGCCGGTCGCCGGACGGCACCATCATCCTCAACCGCGACAGCCGGACCGGGCAGGGCTTCGGCTTCGACGAGGTGATGACGCTGGAACTGAACCGGCTGTCTGCCTCGTACTCGCGGGTCCTCGTCGGGGTGGCCATCCAGCAGCGCGACGGCCGCAAGACCTTCGCCGAGATAGCGAACACCGCGGTTCAGGTCCGGGAGGGCTACATGAGCCTGGCGGAGGACGACTTCTCCGCGGTCGGCGCGGCGACCGCGGCGACCGTGGCCGAGTTCGTCCGGGACACCTCCGGGGTCTGGGAGTTCCACGGTACGGTCCGGGGCTTCGACGGCGACCCCGATTCGTTCGCCGCGACGATGGGGAACCGTACGTCCGGCGCGTGATGCGTCACGGGACGCGGTCCCGCCCAAGTGCTGTGGGCGCACGACCACTTCGGGCCTCGCGCGGTCGTGTCGCACGTCCGCGCGAGGCCCCGGTCAGGAGCCGGTGCAGGCCGCGAGGCCCGTCGGTCAGGAGCCGACGTACGCCGCGAGGTGCTCGCCGGTGAGGGTGGAGCGGGCGGCCACGAGGTCGGCGGGGGTGCCCTCGAAGACGATCCGGCCGCCGTCGTGACCGGCGCCGGGGCCCAGGTCGATGATCCAGTCGGCGTGCGCCATGACCGCCTGGTGGTGCTCGACGACGATGACCGACTTCCCGGAGTCGACGAGCCGGTCCAGCAGACCGAGTAGTTGCTCGACGTCGGCGAGGTGGAGGCCGGTGGTCGGCTCGTCCAGGACGTACACGCCGCCCTTGTCGGCCATGTGCGTCGCCAGCTTCAGCCGCTGACGCTCACCGCCGGACAGCGTGGTGAGCGGCTGGCCGAGGCTGAGGTAGCCGAGGCCGACGTCGGCGAGCCGCTCCAGGATCCTGTGCGCGGCCGGTGTGCGCGCCTCGCCGGCACCGAAGAACTCCTCCGCCTCGGTCACCGACATCGCGAGCACCTCGCTGATGTCGCGGCCACCGAAGTGGTGGTCGAGCACCGACGCCTGGAACCGCTTCCCCTCGCACTCCTCGCAGATGGTCGCGACGCCCGCCATCATCGCCAGATCGGTGTAGATCACACCGGCGCCGTTGCACGTCGGGCAGGCGCCCTCGGAGTTGGGGCTGAACAGCGCCGGCTTCACACCGTTGGCCTTCGCGAACGCCTTGCGGATCGGGTCGAGCAGCCCGGTGTACGTCGCCGGGTTGCTCCGCCGCGAACCGCGGATGGCGCCCTGGTCGACCGAGACCACGTCCGCGCCCGCGGGGACCGACCCGTGCACCAGCGAGCTCTTGCCGGAGCCCGCGACGCCGGTGACGACGGTCAGCACGCCGAGCGGGATGTCGACGTCGACGCCCTGCAGGTTGTGCGCGCTCGCGCCCCGGATCTCCAGCGCCCCGGTGGGCTTGCGCACCGTCTCCTTGACTGCCGCCCGGTCGTCGAGATGGCGGCCGGTGACGGTGTCGCCGGCGCGCAGCCCTTCCACGGTGCCCTCGAAGCAGACGGTGCCGCCCCCCGTGCCCGCCCCGGGGCCGAGGTCGACGACGTGGTCGGCGATCGCGATCGTCTGCGGCTTGTGCTCCACGACGAGCACCGTGTTGCCCTTGTCCCGCAGCCGCAGCAGCAGGTCGTTCATCCGCTGGATGTCGTGGGGGTGCAGGCCGATGGTGGGCTCGTCGAAGACATAGGTGACATCGGTGAGCGAGGAACCGAGGTGGCGGATCATCTTGACGCGCTGCGCCTCGCCGCCCGACAGCGTGCCCGACGGCCGGTCGAGCGAGAGGTAGCCGAGACCGATCTCCACGAACGAGTCGAGGGTCCGCTGCAGTGCGGCGAGCAGCGGGGCCACCGACGGATCGTCGAGGCCGCGCACCCACTCGGCCAGGTCGCTGATCTGCATCGCGCAGGCGTCGGCGATGCTCAGCTTCCCGATCTTCGACGACCGGGCCTCGGCGCTGAGCCGGCTGCCTTCGCAGTCGGGGCAGGTGGTGAAGGTGACCGCCCGCTCCACGAACTCCCGGATGTGCGGCTGCAACGCCTCCTTGTCCTTGGACAGGAACGACTTCTGGATCTTGGGGATCAGTCCCTCGTAGGTGAGGTTGACCCCCTCGACCTTCACCTTGGTCGGCTCCCGGTAGAGGAAGTCCTGCATCTCCTTCTTGGTGAACTTGCGGATCGGCTTGTCCGGGTCCAGGAGTCCGGACTCGGCGTAGACCCGCACGGTCCAGAAGCTGTCCGACTTCCAGCCGGGGATGGTGAACGCGCCCTCGGAGAGCGACTTGGAGTCGTCGTAGAGCTGGGTGAGGTCGATGTCCGAGACCGTGCCCCGGCCTTCGCAGCGCGTGCACATGCCGCCGGTGCGGGTGAAGGTCCGCTTGACGGTCCTGGTCCGGTCGGCGCCGCGGTCGACCTTGAACGCGCCGCTCGCCTGGACCGAGGCGACGTTGAAGGAGAACGCCTGGGGCGAGCCGATGTACGGCTTGCCCAGCCGGCTGAAGAGGATGCGCAGCATCGCGTTGGCGTCGGTGGCGGTGCCGACCGTGGATCGGGGGTCGGCGCCGAGACGCTGCTGGTCGACGGTGATCACGGTGGTCAGACCGTCGAGCACATCGACCTCGGGCCGCGCGAGGGTCGGCATGAAGCCCTGCACGAAGGCGCTGTACGTCTCGTTGATCAGCCGCTGCGACTCCGCGGCGATGGTGCCGAACACCAGCGAGCTCTTGCCCGAACCGGAGACCCCGGTGAACACCGTCAGCCGGCGCTTCGGGATCTCGATGCTGACGTCCTTGAGGTTGTTCACCCGCGCACCGTGCACGCGGATCAGGTCGTGGCTGTCGGCGGCGTGCGGCGCAGGCGACTGCGGGTCCGTCCTCTTGGCCATGCTCATCGTGTCTCCATCTGTCGGGCGGAGCCGCCGTCGCGGTCTCCGTCTGCGTCGCCTGGGTCGATATCAGCGGTGCGTCATCGGGCAGAGCCGGCTGAGACCGGATCGCACCGCCTTCGGCACCGGTTCCGTCACCGGCTTCCCGCAGCGGTTCATGTGCGGGTCCTGGCTGTGACCGCCGGACGGTTCAACGCACCTCGTTGATGCGGATGAGGTTGCCCGCGGGATCGCGGAAGGCACAGTCGCGGATCCCGTACGGCTGCTCGGTCGGCTCCTGGACGACCTCGGCGCCGCCGGCCTGCAGCCGGTCGAACGCGGAGTCGAGGTCGGGGGTGGCCAGGGTGATGATGGCGTACGTGCCCTTGGCCATCATCTCGGTGATGGTACGGCGCTCGTCCTCGGTGATGCCGGGGTCGGCGGCCGGCGGGTGCAGGACGATCGACGTGCCGGGCTGACCGGTGGGGCCGACCGTGATCCAGCGCATCCCGCCGAACCCGACATCGTTGCGGATCTCGAAGCCCAGGATGTCGCGGTAGAAGGCCAGCGCGGCGTCCGGGTCGTCGTGCGGAAGGAAGCTCGTGTGAATCGTGAGGTCCATGGGCGTCACGCTAATCGTGGCCCGGGGGCCGCGCTTCTCGATTCCTGATCGGTCTGGTCACCTGCTTCGCGACGCAGGACGGCAGGCCCGCGGTGGCCCGCGCGGCCTCGCGGCGGTAGGCGCTGGGCGGCATGCCGACCAGCTCGGTGAAGCGTGTGCTGAAGGTGCCCAGCGACGAGCAACCGACCGTGAAGCAGACCTCGGTGACGCTGAGATCACCGCGCCGCAGCAGCGCCATCGCCCGCTCGATGCGCCGCGTCATCAGGTAGCCGTACGGAGACTCGCCGTACGCCTGCCGGAACGCGCGGCTCAGATGCCCCGCCGACATGTGCACGCCACGGGCGAGCGCCTCGACGTCCAGCGGCTGGTCGAACTCCCGGTCCATCCGGTCACGGACGCGACGCAGACGCGCAAGGTCGCTCAGGCGCTGTGCCTCGTCGGGTCTGCTGGTCATCTGCGAGATGGTGCCACACCGCAGGAGCCGCCGCACCCGAACCGGTCCGCGCCCGGAGCGCTCGCGCGCGGGACACGCCGGAAGGGCGCCGACCAGAAGTCGACGCCCTCCCGGGCTGTGGTTCAGCCACCCGGACACACCGTGCGCAAACGGTGTGTCCGGCGCGGTCGCGCTGCCGGTCAGCTGCAACCGCTGGTCGAGCCGCAGCCTTCGCAGATGTAGCAGGATCCGGCGCGCTGCATCTTCGTACCGCAGGAGAAGCAGAGCGGCGCGTCCGCGCTGATGCCGAGCTGCATCTCGACGAGCTCCGCCGAGGTGTGCGCGGTCTTCGGGGCGGGCTTCTCCGCCTCCTGCACCGCGGCCACCGCCTTCAGCGGCTCCGTCCGCACCGGGGCGGACTGGGCCAGGGTCTCGACGTCCAGCTCCTCGTCCTCGAGGGAGGGCTCGTACGAACCCGTGTCGAGGTGGCGCTGACGCTCCTCGGCCGAGTGGATTCCGAGCGCCGAGCGGGTCTCGAACGGCAGGAAGTCCAGCGCGAGGCGGCGGAAGATGTAGTCGACGATCGACTGCGCCATCCGCACGTCCGGGTCGTCCGTCATGCCGGCCGGCTCGAAGCGCATGTTGGTGAACTTCGAGACGTACGTCTCCAGCGGGACGCCGTACTGCAGGCCGACCGAGACGGCGATGGAGAAGGCGTCCATCATGCCCGCGAGGGTGGAGCCCTGCTTGGACATCTTCAGGAAGACCTCGCCGAGACCGTCGTCGGGGTAGGAGTTGGCGGTCATGTAGCCCTCGGCGCCGCCCACCGTGAAGGAGGTGGTGATGCCGGGACGGCCCTTGGGGAGGCGCTTGCGGACCGGGCGGTACTCGACGACCTTCTCGACCGCGGTACGGATGGTCTCCTCGGCCTTGGCGGTGACCGCCTCCTTCTCCTTCTCCTTGGTCTTCGCGGAGAGGGGCTGGCCGACCTTGCAGTTGTCGCGGTAGATCGCGAGCGCCTTGACGCCCATCTTCCACGCCTCGAAGTAGACCTCTTCGACGTCCTCGACGGTGGCCGTCTCCGGCAGGTTCACCGTCTTGGAGAGCGCGCCGGAGATCCACGGCTGGATCGCGGCCATCATGCGCACGTGGCCCATCGCGGAGATGGAACGCTCGCCCATCGCGCAGTCGAAGACCTCGTAGTGCTCGGTCTTCAGGCCGGGGGCGTCGATCACATTGCCGTGCTCGGCGATGTGGGCGACGATCGCCTCGATCTGCTCCTCGTGGTAGCCCAGGCGGCGCAGGGCCTGCGGGACGGTGCCGTTGACGATCTGCATCGAGCCGCCGCCGACCAGCTTCTTGAACTTGACCAGGGCGAGGTCGGGCTCGAGGCCGGTGGTGTCGCAGGACATCGCGAGACCGATGGTGCCGGTGGGCGCGATGACCGAGGCCTGCGCGTTGCGGAAACCGTTCTTCGCGCCGAGCCGGATCACGTCCTGCCAGGCCTCCGTCGCGGCGGCCCAGATCGGGTTGTCCAGGTCGTCCATGTGGACGGCCGCGGCGTTGGCGTCGGCGTGCTGCTTCATGACGCGCTGGTGCGGCTCGGCGTTGCGGGCGTAGCCGTCGTACGGGCCGACGACCGCGGCGAGCTCGGCGGAGCGCTTGTACGAGGTGCCGGTCATCAGCGAGGTGATGGCACCGGCGAGGGCACGGCCGCCGTCGCTGTCGTAGGCGTGGCCGGTCGCCATCAGCAGGGCGCCGAGGTTGGCGTAGCCGATGCCGAGCTGGCGGAAGGCGCGGGTGTTCTCGCCGATCTTCTGGGTCGGGAAGTCCGCGAAGCAGATGGAGATGTCCATCGCGGTGATGACCAGCTCGACGACCTTGGCGAAGCGCTCGGACTCGAAGGACTGGTTGCCCTTGCCGTCGTCCTTGAGGAACTTCATCAGGTTCAGCGAGGCGAGGTTGCACGAGGTGTTGTCCAGGTGCATGTACTCGGAGCACGGGTTCGAGCCGTTGATCCGGCCGGACTCCGGGCAGGTGTGCCAGGCGTTGATGGTGTCGTCGTACTGGATGCCCGGGTCGGCGCAGGCCCAGGCCGCCTCGGCCATCTTGCGGAAGAGGGACTTGGCCTCGACCTCTTCGATGACGTCACCGGTCATCCGGGCACGCAGCCCGAACTTGCCGCCGGACTCGACGGCCTTCATGAACTCGTCGTTCACGCGGACCGAGTTGTTGGCGTTCTGGTACTGGACGGACGTGATGTCGTCGCCGCCCAGGTCCATGTCGAAGCCCGCGTCGCGCAGGGCGCGGATCTTCTCCTCCTCCTTCACCTTGGTCTCGATGAAGTTCTCGATGTCGGGGTGGTCGACGTCGAGGATGACCATCTTGGCCGCGCGCCGGGTGGCGCCACCGGACTTGATCGTTCCGGCGGAGGCGTCGGCACCGCGCATGAAGGAGACCGGACCGGAGGCGTTGCCGCCGGAGGAGAGCAGCTCCTTGGAGGAGCGGATACGGGAGAGGTTCAGGCCGGCGCCGGAGCCGCCCTTGAAGATCATGCCCTCTTCCTTGTACCAGTCGAGGATCGACTCCATGGAGTCGTCGACGGCCAGGATGAAGCAGGCGGAGACCTGCTGCGGCTGGGGCGTTCCGACATTGAACCAGACCGGCGAGTTGAAGCTGAAGATCTGGTGCAGGAGGGCGTACGCCAGCTCGTGCTCGAAGATCTCGGCGTCCGCGGGAGAGGCGAAGTAACCGTGGTCCTCACCGGCCTTGCGGTACGTCTTCACGATCCGGTCGATCAGCTGTCGCAGACCGGTCTCGCGCTGCGGGGTGCCGACGGCCCCGCGGAAGTACTTGCTGGTGACGATGTTGACCGCGTTCACCGACCAGAAGTCGGGGAACTCGACGCCACGCTGCTCGAAGTTGATCGAGCCGTCGCGCCAGTTGGTCATGACGACGTCACGGCGCTCCCACGCCACCTCGTCGTAC
This sequence comes from Streptomyces sp. NPDC001933, assembly GCF_042890955.1. Lineage (NCBI taxonomy): Bacteria > Bacillati > Actinomycetota > Actinomycetes > Kitasatosporales > Streptomycetaceae > Streptomyces > Streptomyces sp. NPDC001933. The sequence continues at coordinate 658,639 of NZ_JBIASS010000002.1, forward strand.
GGATGTACGCCGGGGGTGGTGTGGATGCGCTCGATACGCAGACCCTTGCTCGACTTGGCTCCCTTGGCTCGGGAACCTCGTGCCGGGCCGCTCGCCGTCTCTGTCATGCCGCCTCCCATATGTGGGCAAAAACGCCCTGAAGTGCCCAGAACTTCCCGGGGCACAGTCTGTCTCTGATACCTCGGACGCCACGCAGAGCGTCCGGAGCAGGTCTATGAAGCCGCCCGGCCGCCGATCCACGGAACCGTGTCGGTCGGCCGGTGCCGATCAGTCGGCGGCGACGGCGGGAACGGGGACCTCAAGGATCTCGCCCCTCCCGCGTTCTTCCACGCGAGGCCGCCGCTCACGGAGTTCCGCGATGGCGGCCTCGAAGTCTTCGAGTGTGTCGAACGCCCGGTACACGGACGCGAAGCGCAGGTACGCGACGAGGTCGAGTTCCTGCAGGGGGCCGAGGATCGCCAGGCCCACGTCGTGAGTGGTCAGCTCGGCGCTGCCGGTGGCACGCACCGCCTCCTCGACCCGCTGGCCGAGCTTGGCGAGGGCGTCCTCGGTGACCGGCCGCCCCTGGCACGCCTTGCGCACACCGGAGATGACCTTGGTGCGGCTGAAGGGTTCGGTCACACCGCTGCGCTTCACCACCATCAGCGAACAGGTCTCCACCGTCGTGAAACGGCGGGAGCAGTCGGGGCACTGGCGGCGGCGTCGGATCGACGTGCCGTCGTCGGTGGTGCGACTGTCGACGACCCGGCTGTCGGGGTGCCTGCAGAAGGGGCAGTGCATGGCTCCCAACCCTCCTTCACAGCACGACTGAATAGCCTCTCCAGGGCCCGCCGGGGCCCCTCGAAGCTGTCACAAGCATAGGCGATGGCCACACCCCCGGCGGACCAGGGACCACAACTTCTGGGTGGCTGGAGCAATCCAACCACTAGATCTTGGGTTTGGGTGCGCATTCGGCCCTACCGCGTGTCGCGCATCACGAGCGACCGGCAGGCAGCGTACGGCCGTGTACGAGGTTACGGGAACGGTCCGGCCACCAGGATTACGGGGCCCCGGCTGTCGGACTCGAACAACGGCCCGACGGACACCCCGCACGGCAGTGCCGCACCGACGGCCACTACGGTGAAAAACCGGATCGCAGTCCGGTCCGGACCCTCCAGTCATCGCACATACACCCGGCAGAGAGCACGCGGCAGACTTTTATTCGTTTTTCACTCGAACGTGTGTTTGGCGCAACCTTTCGAAAGCTACTACCGTTGTCCAGCTAGGGAGACCATTCGAGAGGGGCCGACGTGACCACCACCGCTGACAGTGCCACCATCACTGCCCAGGACCGCTCCCAGAGCCGATTCGAGCCGGTGCATGCCATGAATGACTCAGTCACGAACATGGAGGGGCCAGAGCCGCGCCCGGCGCGCTCATTGCCCGGCCGACCTCCTGGAATCCGGGCGGACAGCTCGGGGCTCACGGACCGGCAGCGGCGGGTGATCGAGGTGATCCGGGATTCCGTACAGCGGCGTGGTTATCCGCCCTCGATGCGGGAGATCGGTCAGGCGGTGGGCCTGTCCAGCACGTCCTCCGTCGCCCATCAGCTGATGGCCCTGGAGCGGAAGGGCTTCCTGCGCCGCGACCCGCACCGCCCGCGGGCGTACGAGGTCCGTGGTTCGGACCAGCCCAGTTCGCAGCCCACCGACACCACCGGCAAGCCCGCGGCGTCGTACGTGCCGCTGGTCGGCCGGATCGCCGCCGGCGGCCCGATCCTCGCCGAGGAGTCGGTCGAGGACGTCTTCCCGCTCCCCCGCCAGCTCGTCGGCGACGGCGAGCTGTTCGTGCTCAAGGTCGTCGGTGACTCGATGATCGAGGCGGCGATCTGCGACGGCGACTGGGTCACCGTGCGCCGCCAGCCCGTCGCGGAGAACGGCGACATCGTGGCGGCCATGCTGGACGGCGAGGCCACGGTCAAGCGCTTCAAGCGGGAGGATGGCCATGTCTGGCTGCTCCCGCACAACTCCGCGTACCAGCCGATCCCGGGCGACGAGGCGACCATCCTCGGCAAGGTGGTGGCCGTGCTGCGGCGGGTGTGAAACCCGCCGTCTCCGACCGGGCCCCGGGATCCACTGCGCCGATCCCGGGGCCCTGCCCGTGCCTCCAGGCATCCGAAGTGGAGCCGGACACCCGAAGCGGACTACTTGCCGTCGGCCTTGGCCGCCGCGTCGATCGCCGCGAGTGAGCGGCGCGCCTGGTTCCGGTCGGTGGTGTACCAGAAGTCGGGCAGCGAGGCCCGGAGATAGCTGCCGTACCGGGCGTTGGCCAGGCGCGGATCGAGTACGGCAACCACGCCCTTGTCGCCCGTGGCCCGGACCAGCCGCCCCGCTCCCTGGGCCATCAGCAGCGCGGCGTGCGTCGCCGCGACGGCCATGAATCCATTGCCGCCCGCTTCCTCGACCGCCTTCTGGCGTGCGCTCATCAGCGGATCGTCGGGGCGGGGGAACGGGATCCGGTCCATGATCACCAGCTGGCAGCTGGCGCCGGGCACATCGACGCCCTGCCAGAGCGACAGCGTGCCGAAGAGGCAGGTCTCGGGATCGGCGGCGAAGTTCTTGATCAGCTCGCCCAGCGTCTCCTCGCCCTGCAGCAGGATCGGCTTGTCCAGCCTGCCGCGCAGCTCCTCCGCGGCGGCCTGGGCCGCCCGCATCGAGGAGAACAGCCCGAGGGTGCGCCCGCCAGCCGCCTCCACCAGCTCGGCGAGCTCGTCCAGCATGTCGGTGCGGGAGCTCTCCCGCCCCGGTGTGGCCAGATGCCTGGCGACGTACAGGATGCCCTGCTTCGGGTAGTCGAACGGTGAGCCGACGTCGAGCCCCTTCCACTGCGGAAGGTCGTCGCCCGCGGTGCCTTCGGGAGCCAGGCCGAGCGAGGCCCCCACCCCGTTGAAATCCCCGCCGAGCTTGAGCGTGGCCGAGGTCAGGACGACGGACCGCTCGGTGAAGAGCTTCTCCCGCAGCAGCCCCGAGACGGAGAGCGGTGCGACCCGCAGGGAGGCGCCGAAGCGGTCATGGCGCTCGTACCAGACGACGTCGTACTCCGAGCCCTGGGTGATCCGCTCGGCGACGCCGTGGATCGTCTCCACCGATGCCAGGGCCTGCTTGCGGACGGCGTCCTCGTCCTGCACGGACTTGTCTCGCGTGGCGCCCAGGGCCGAGATCACGTTGCGCGCGGCGTCGCGCAGCGCCAGCAGTGCGTAGCCGAGGTCCTCGGGGACCTCTTCCAGGCGGCCGGGGAGCGCCAGCTCCATGACCCGCTCGAAACCCTCCGACGCGCTCTGCAGCGCGTCGGCGGCCTTCTCGTTGACCAGCTTCGCCGCCCGGCGCACCGCCCTGTTGACCTGGCCGGGGGTGAGCTCGCCGGTGGCCACTCCGGTGACCCTGGAGACCAGCTCATGGGCCTCGTCGACGATCAGCACCTCGTGCTGCGGGAGCACCGGCGCGCCCTCGATGGCGTCGATGGCGAGGAGGGCGTGATTGGTGACGACGACATCGGCGAGCTTGGCCCGCTCCCGGGCGAGCTCGGCGAAGCACTCCGCGCCGTAAGCGCACTTGCTGGCGCCCAGGCATTCGCGGGAGGAGACGGAGACCTGTGCCCAGGCACGGTCGGAGACTCCGGGCGTGAGGTCGTCGCGGTCACCGGACTCGGTGTCGTCCGACCAGTCCCGCAGCCGCAGCAGGTCCTGACCGAGCTTGCTCGACGGGGCGGCCGCCTCGAACTGGTCGAAGAGCCCCTCCTCCTCGTCCTGCGGCACTCCTTCGTGGAGCCGGTGCAGGCAGAGGTAGTTGGACCGCCCCTTGAGCATGGCGAAATCGGGGCGTCGGCGCAGCAGCGGATGCAGCGCGTCGACCGTGCGCGGAAGATCGCGCTCCACGAGCTGGCGCTGGAGCGCCAGCGTCGCCGTGGCCACCACGACCCGCTCCCCGTGCGCCAGCGCGGGCACCAGGTAGCCGAGGGACTTGCCCGTGCCGGTGCCGGCCTGGACGAGCAGATGGGAATTGTCGTCGACGGCCGCTGCGACGGCCTCGGCCATGGCGGCCTGACCAGGTCGTTCCGTTCCGCCGACGGCGGTCACGGCGGCGTGCAGGAGCTCGGGGAGGGATGGCTTCGTCATAGCCCGACCAGCGTACGGGGCGTCACTGACAACAGGGTCACTCCCGGACACCGGCGGTGGGGTGGAGCGGGTTGGGAACGGTCCCGTGGATGGCCGCGTGCGGACGCTTGGGGCGGTCCCGGTATCCGTCGACGTGCAGGCGGTTGCGGTTCAGACAGAGGCGTTCGATGCGGGGTGTCAGCAGGTCGAACATCTCGAACCGCTCCTTGAGCTCGGGAAAGCGGGCGTGATGGCGCAGGATCTCGGCCCGGACGAGTGACCAGAAATCGGCCTCCGGAACCCCCAGCTGTTCCTCGCACAGCGGGGAGAGGAAGCGGAACACCCCGATGAACAGTCCGGAGTGGATGAACTGGGTGAGGAAGGAGGGGTCCTCGGTGAGCAGGATCCGGCGGACGTCCTCGGGCATCGACTCGTGCTCCGGCAGCGGGCGGGCGCTGATGTTCACGTCGTCGACGAAGTCCTTGATCGCCAGGCGCACCGGTACGTCCCGGTCGTCGAAGACCACGATGGCGTTCTCGCCGTGCGGGGAGAAGACCGTGCCGTACCGGTAGAGGAAGTGCAGCAGCGGCGGCAGCAGCGCGGCGAAGAGGTGCGTCAGCCAGACGGTGGGGGTCAGCCCGGAGCGGGCGACGAGCTCGGCCGTGAAGGCGCGGCCCCGCGGATCGGTGTGGAGCAGCGAGGCGAGGGTGCGGGCCCGCTCGCCGGGTGCGAGCCGCGGCTGGACGGGTTCGCGCCAGATCGCGCCGAGGATCTCCTTGAACTGGTACGGGGCCTCGGGAAGGTGGTCGTAGAGCGGATGCTCGACCGTCACCGAGGCCACTTCGCCGAGCAGGATGACCCGGCAGGTGTCGCGCAGGAAGGCGTCCTGGTCGCGCAGGCCGTGGACCCAGGCGGTGACGGCGGGGGCCGCGAGGGTGCGTTCGGTGGGCAGTCCGCGCCAGACCAGCGTGTTGAGGATCGACAGGGGCAGCTTGACGGTGTGCCGGTCGGGGCGGGCCACGTTGCTGAAGGTGCGGATGGACTGCTGCGGCAGTCTGAGGTCCGGGTCGGGGTGGAGCGCGACGATGTCACCGGCGGCGATGGCGGGGGCGAAGACCGGAACGATCCATTCGTCCCACTGCCAGGGATGCACGGGAAGGAAGAGGTAGCTGCCGGGATCGAGGCCGCGGGTACGGAGCGCGGCGGCGAAGGATTCGCGGACCGGCGGGTCGAGCTCCTGCGCGTACAGCCGCTCCGGGCCGGCCAGGGCGGCCACTCCGCGGTACGCGGCGATCCTCGTGGAGACCGCGATCCACGGCAGCGTGAGGGGCCTGCGGGCCTCGGGGGTGTGGCGGGCGGCGTCGGCGGCGGAGAACCCGAGGCGGCCCTTGTTGGCGACGAGCCAGGGGTGGCCGGTCTGGTGGCCTTCCAGCTCGGCGTAGTCGAGCTCGGCCAGGCGGGCGGCGGGGAGCGCGGTGTGGTCGAGCCGGGCGTCGGCGGTGAGGGTGGTGGTGATCTCGCGGATGAGGTGTCCGAGGGTGGCACCGTCGATGTCGAGGAGGCGGTGCGCGCGGACGAGGAACTGGAGCGGATCGCGGAAGGGCACGGCCCCGGCGCCCGGCTCGGTGGCCGGGCCGGGCGCCGGGGCCGTGCCGTCCGGCGTCCCGGGGGCGCCCCCCGGCAGTTCCAGAATCGAGTCCGGGACGACGCGCCAGCTTCCGTACACGCCCCGCCGGGCACGGAAGACGAGGGTTTTCCCGTCGTCCATTGCGAGGGTGTACGCATCGTCTGCGCCGGCCTGCGCGACCGGTTCGATGACTTCTTCGTAGGCGAATTGGCCGAGCATCTTCGCGAGCAGTCGGGCGGCTGCTCCGTCCCAGACCGTCCGGTTCAGTTCTGGCGTACTGAGCAGCTCGGCGGACTCCGCTGAATCATGGCTCGCGGGATATTTCGGCACGGGGACTCCTCGGGACGGAACCGATGGGGTTCGAGCGGGGTGAATGAGGCAGCGTTTCGTTCACAGTTGGGCACGATGGATTCGTTCGCGGACCATCAGGGCGGCCCTTTTTTCCGGAAGTTCGAGTTCTGCGGAGAAGCGGAAACCGGCACTCAGAAATGCTGAGACGGACGGGGTGTTGCGCAGATCGGGCTCGGCGACAACACGGGCGCACCGGGGGCGGTTGTCGAGCACGAGGTCGGCGACGGCCCGCAACAGGGTGGTGCCGACGCCGTGTCCGCGGTTCTGCACACCACCGATGAGCAGATGGATTCCGGTGTCCTGCGGACGGGCCGGGTAGTGGCGTGCCAGCGGGTCGAGATCGGCCCGGTAGATCTCCCAGTAGCTCATGGGGATGCCGGCCAGCACGCCCAGACAGGGGACGCTGCGCCCGTCGCCCTCCAGCTGGGGGCGCAGATGGGCGGCCGTGACGGCTTCCGGCCCGGCGAGCTCCCAGAAGGCCGCGACGGCCGGGTCGTTCATCCAGCGGGTCAGTACGCCGAGATCGCGTTCGAGCCGCACGGGGACGAGTTGGAAGACTCCGGCCGGGGTGGCGACCGGTCGCCAGTCGGCCGGGTGGTCGAGCAGATCGGAGGCGGCCGCCCTGCTGATGGCCGGGCGGGCGCGCGCCGCCGGGCCCGCGCCGCCCGGGACGGGTGACGCGGGTGACGCGGGCGCGCCCGGCGGCAGGTGCGGTGCCCCGGTGTCCGGGGGGTCCTCCCCGAACAGCGCGAGGATTTCTTCGGAGAGCTCCAGGTCCAGTGTGTCCTCGGCACCTGTGTCGGCCTGCGGGGCAGGGCCGGTCCCTGCGTCGGTGTGCGCATCGGCGGGAGCCACGATGTCGCTCTCCTCTCGGCGGTTCAGGCGGTAATCATGTTCCTTCAGGCACACAGGGGGTTGGCAATGGTCACGTAGACGGACTGGGTGTCGACGGGGCCGACCAGTTCGTCCAGGCCGTGCATACGGGTCAGCAGGTTGGCCTTGCACCGCAGGTGGGTCATTTCCAGCAGGTGCGTGGGGAGCGGGGAGCCCATGGCGGCGGCCGGGCCGAGGAACCGGCGGAAGGCCGCGACGAGTACGCGTTCGTCGGCGAGGTGCTGGGCGCCGAACGCTCCGATCAGGCCGAACACATTGTTGATGCCGAGGTAGTAGGCGAAGCGTTCATCGGTGACCTCGTCGGAGACGAAGGTGTCGCTGGCCGATCCGATGCCGGCGAGCCGGTGCTCCAGCGCCGCTCGGTGGGACTCGCGGAAGTAGTAGCCCTGGTTGTCGCGGTACCGGCCGCCTACGGGCCAGCCCTCGGGGTCGAGCAGCACCAGGGTGTTCTGCTGGTGGGCTTCGAGGGCGACGCCCGCGTGGGCGTCGAGCCAGAGCACGGGGCCCACCACGCGGTCCAGATAGCGCAGGAACCACTCGGCGGCGACCGCGCCCACGGTCCGTCCGGTGGTGGCGGCCAGGGATTGAACGATCCGGGCGAGGCGTGAGTGCATGCCCGTCCTGCCGGGCCACGGGCGGGGAGAGGTCAGGGCCGCGATGCAGACCGCGTCGTCGAGCGGCCCGAACGGATTGTGGCGGAGCATCACGTCGAGTCCCTGGACGGGTTTGCCGTCCGGGCCGTCGACGGCGAGCCAGGCGGGGTCGCGGACGATGTCGAAACCCGGATGGGCGGCGTGCCACTGCGTGGCGAGCCCGCTGCGGAGCAGCCGGTGGACCTCCACTCCGCGGTGGAGTTCCTTGCGGAGGTTCTCGCGGCGGGAGTTGGTGATGCGGACGCCGAGGGAGAGCTTGAGCATCACCTCGGCGCCGGGCCGGAGCACGGTGCGGACGGAGGAGGTGGGGTGCCAGCGTTCGCCGTGCGGTCCCAGGTCGTGGAGGAGTCCGGCGTCGAGCAGGGCGGCCACTTCGGGACGGTGGCGGAGTTCGCGGGCCTGCCAGGGATGGAGCGGAATCGGTGCGGTGTTGGCGGGGAGGTCCAGTCCCTGGGCGTGGGCGGTGATCAGCTCCGTGGCCGGGACCGGGCGGCCTCCGTCGGTCCAGGCGGAGTCGGTGGCCAGGACGGACCGGTCGACAGCCATCCAGTTCAGCGCGAAGGAGCCGTGCGACTCGGGCGAGTAGAGGCGTGATTCGGCGTCGGAGAGCCCTTCGCGGCTCTTGGGGGTGGGGTGTTGCGGATGGCCGAGCAGAAGCGACTGCTCCGCGGTGAGGAAGAGGTCCGCTTCGGCCGGGGCGTGGGGGGCGAGGCGCCGCTCGGCGATGAATCCGGCGGTACGGCGTACCGAATCGGCTACCCGGGCCACCATGTCGGCCCCCTCGTCGCGGCCGGCCTCGCGGCCCAGCAGCGCGGCGATCGTGACGGCGTCGGCGGGCGGTGCGCCTTCGGGCGCCCCCTCCAGGACGGGCACGCCGAAGCGGTGCCAGCCCGTGGCCGACCAGTAGAGGACGGGGACGAGCAGGGCCGTGCCGCTGGCGGGGAGGGGGATGTGGAGTGTGTACCCGTCCGGCCCGGACAGGCCGGTTTCCCGGACCCAGCAGCGCAGCAGGTTCTCCGTGCCCGCCGTGTCGGCGGCCCGCAGCGGGTCCGGGTGGTCGAGCGGGTCGGCCGCCGCCCTGCCGGTGGCTGGGGACTTCGGAGTGCGGCACTCGTCGTGCGGTGCCGTCATCTGGCGCGGCAGGGTGGACTGTTCGACGACGAGTGGGCCGGCGAGCTGCTGGGTGGGGGACGAGCCGTCAGCCTGGGGCGTGGGAGTGGGGGTGGGGTTCACGGCGGTCTTTCTTGTGAAGGTGTCCGGGGTCAGCGGAGCGACCCGGTCGTGGTGCGGTGGTGCGGCAGGCGCTCGGCGGCTGCCAGGGCGTCGGCGAGGCGGTCCACGACCGCTGTTGCCTGTTCGTCGGTGAGCGTGAGGGGAGGGAGGAGGCGCACGACGGTGGAGTGGCGTCCGCCGAGTTCGACGATGAGCCCGCGGCGCAGGCACTCCTGCTGGACGGCGGCGGCGAGGGCGGGGGCGGGCGGCGGCTCGGGGCTGTCGCCGGGCGCGGCGGCGTCCGGGTCGACCAGCTCGATCCCGATCATCAGGCCGCGTCCGCGTACGTCACCGATGGTGGGGTGGTCGGTGGCGAGCGCCTGGAGGCGGGCGAGCATGCGGGCGCCGAGGATCGCGGCGCGCTCGGCGAGGCCGTTCTCCCGTACGAAGGCGAGGGTGGCGGTGCCCGCCGCCATCGCGAGCTGGTTGCCCCGGAAGGTGCCGGCGTGGGCGCCCGGCTGCCAGGTGTCGAGTTCGGAGCGGTAGACAATCACGGCGAGCGGGAGGGAACCGCCGATCGCCTTGGAGAGCACCATCACGTCGGGCACGATGCCGCTGTGCTCGATCGCCCAGAAGGCACCGGTGCGTCCGACGCCCGTCTGGACCTCGTCGGCGATCAAAGGGACGGAGCGGGCCTCGGTGATCTCGCGCATCCGGCGCATCCAGCTGTCGGGGGCGGGGTTCACTCCGCCCTCCCCCTGCACCGGTTCGAGGATCATCCCGGCCGGGGCCGGGGTGCCCCCCTTGGGGTCGTCCAGGAGGTTCTCGGTCCACCGGGCGGCGATCTCCGCGCCGCGCTCACCGCCGACGCCGAAGGGGCAGCGGTAGTTCCGGGGGAAGGGCAGCCTGGTCACCCGTACGTCCTCGGCGCCGCCCGAGGCGGCGAGGGCACCCGCCGTCATCCCGTGGTAGGCGCCGGTGAAGGCGAGCAGGCCACTGCGGCCGGTCGCTCCGCGGACCAGTTTGAACGCCGCCTCGACCGCGTCCGTGCCCGCCGGTCCGCAGAACTGGATCCGGGCGTTGTCGGCGAACTGCCGCGGCAGGCTGGCGAACAACTCCGTGGTGAAGGCGTCCTTGACCGGGGTGGCGAGGTCGAGCACGTGCAGCGGCGCGCCCGAGTCGATGACCTTCTTGATCGCCTCCAGGACCACCGGGTGGTTGTGGCCGAGCGCCAGGGTCCCGGCTCCGGAGAGACAGTCGAGGTACCGCCGCCCGTCGGCGCCCTCGATGGTCAGCCCACGGGCCCGCACCGGCACGATCGGCAGTGAACGCGCATAGGTACGGGCGGCGGATTCGCGCAGCGACTGGCGGCGCAGGATCCCTTCGTGCACCGCCGGTGCTGCCACCGGGGCTGGTTCGGTCACGGCCACGGCTGTTGGTCCTCCCGCTGTAACGGTTGCGTTGCACATCAGTACGTCGGTGCACGGACGGACTGCGGGGATGAACGCTTCTCCCGAGCCCCTCGCACGTACCAACGACGCCGGGCGCGGCGGAGCACGGGTAAATCGGAAGATCCTTGCGGGGGCGGAACCGCGGCCCTGCCGCTCACCGTCCCCATCGGCACCGGCATAGTGGGGGCCGCACCGGACCTCGGAAAGTCGTCCGGGAGTCCGCAGGTTGTTCGGAGCAGGTGGCTCGGAGCAGTACCGCGGTGCAGTACAGAAGTGTTGAGTTACGAAGTCCCAGGGGGATCACCACATGCGACTCATTCGACCGGCTCTCGCCGCACGTCAGGGGAGGGGGCGCCGCCGGCCTTCGTCGGTGCTCGCCGTGGCCGCGGCCACCACGGTCCTCGCGCTCACCGCCACCGCCTGCGGTCCCGAAGAGGACAACGCGAGCGACAAGCCGAGCGTTCCCGCCGGCCAGTCCTCGGACGGCAAGATCACCATCCCGGACGATCTGAAGGACCGGCTCAAGGAACACGGGATCGACCTCGACCAGTGGAAGAACGGCGAGTGGAAGAACTGGGACAAGGACAAGTGGCTGCGTGAGGCCAAGGACTTCGTCAACCCCATCATCGAGGACCTCTGGGACCCGGACCGGATGCGGGACGCGGACAAGTCTCCGGAGAAGCCGGTCGACAACGACATCTCGGGTGACGTCGGCGTGACGGACCCGACGCCCGCGCCGGTCCAGGCCGCAGGCGTCCGGACGCCGTACCACGCCAACGCCGCGGAGTCCGGGAAGCTGCTGTTCGACGGCCCCGAGGGCTCCATGGTCTGTTCCGCGACCGTGGTGAAGGACCCGGCGCACCCCGGGAAGTCCAACCTGGTGTGGACCGCGGGGCACTGTGTGCACGCCGGCAAGAAGGGCGGCTGGTACCGCAACATCGCCTTCGTGCCGTCGTACAACAACCAGGGCCTTTCGCTCGCCGAGCTGAAGAAGGCGACGAAGCAGGAGATCGCCCCGTACGGCGTGTGGTGGGGCACCTGGGCGCAGACGTCCGACCAGTGGATCTCGCAGGGTGCCTCGGTGGGCGGGCAGGGCGCGCCGTACGACTTCGCGGTGCTGCACGTGACGCCGGAGAAGGGCTCGACGGGCAAGTCCCTGGAGGAGACGGTCGGTTCCGCGCTGCCCGTCGAGTTCAACGCACCGGCCGTGCCGAAGATCGACAGCATGACCGCGACCGGCTTCCCTGCCGCTCCGCCGTACGACGGCCAGAAGGCGTTCCAGTGCGCGGACAAGCCGGGCCGGCTCTCGCTCACCGCTCAGGACCCGACGATGTACCGCATCGGCTGCACCATGACCGGCGGCGCCTCGGGCGGTGGCTGGGTCGCGAACGGCCAGGACGGCAAGCCCGCGCTGGTCTCGAACACCTCCATCGGGCCGGTGACGGCCGGCTGGCTGGCCGGACCGCGGTTCGGGCAGGAGGCCAAGGGCGTCTACGACTCGGTCAGCAAGAAGTACGCGGGACAGTGATGACGGACCGTCACTCGACCCGGTCCCGGGAGCGGTGACGGCGACAGCACATCAGGGGCCCCCGGCGCGGCAGTTGCGCGCCGGGGGCCCCTGTCCGTCGTGCGGCACCGCCGCCCGGCCGCGACCCGTGCGGGACGTGCCGCCGCGGCAGGGAGCATGCTCCGGACCGTCATAGGGTGGCCCCTGCATGCTCGGTGGCCGTTGGCCCGACCCATCGAACCACATGACACGTTCATGGCAATTTTGGCAATTTCAGGGGGAAACCTTTCCATGCGATCCATACGTCCGCTGCTCGCCGCGACCGGTCTCGTCGCCGCGCTCGCGCTGACGGCCACGGCCTGCGGTCCGAGCGAGGACGACGCGTCCGGCAAGCCCGCCGCCGAATCCCCGGGCGGCCAGGACGCCGGCGACCGCTTGCCCGACGGTCTGGCCGAGACGCTGAAGAAGCACGGTGTCGACCCGGAGAAGTGGAAGAACGGCGAGTGGAAGAACTGGGACAAGGACAAGTGGCTGCGTGAGGCCAAAGACTTCGTCAATCCGGTCATCGAAGGGCTGTGGAAGCCCGACCGGATGAAGACCGCCAAGGACCCGGCGAAGACCATGGCGGCCGGCGACGTCTCCGGCGGTCAGGGCATCAGCGACCCGGAGCCCGCTCCGGTGCAGGCAGAGCGCGAGAAGACGCCGTACCACGACTACGCGGCCCCGGTCGGCAAGGTGTTCTTCGACTCCCCCGAGGGCTCGATGGTCTGCTCGGGCACGGTCGTCAAGGACCCCGAGAACCCGGGCAAGTCCAACCTGGTGTGGACCGCCGGGCACTGTGTGCACGCCGGTTCGAAGGGCGGCTGGTACCGCAACATCGTCTTCGTGCCCGCGTACAACGACAAGGGCAAGTCCGCCGCCGCGCTGGAGAGCGCGCAGCCGCAGGAGATCGCCCCGTACGGCGCGTACTGGGCGGACTGGGCGACGACCTCGGGTGAATGGCTCGCCGACGGCGGACCCACCGGGGGCGAGGGCGCCCCGTACGACTACGCGGTGCTGCATGTGAAGCCGGAGAGGGGCACCAAGTCCCTGGAGGAGACCGTGGGCAACGCCCTGTCGGTCGACTTCGACGCTCCCGAGATCTCGCGGATCGACGCCATGGGCGCCTGGGGATACCCGGCCGCTCCCCCGTACGACGGCCTGATCATGCACAAGTGCGTCGACCGCCCAGGCCGTCTCTCCATCAGCCCGAGCACTCCGGCGATGTACCGCATCGGCTGCACCATGACCGGTGGGTCGTCCGGCGGCGGCTGGTTCCGCAAGGGCAGTGACGGCAAGTCGGTGCTGGTCTCCAACACGTCCATCGGGCCGGTGACTTCGGGCTGGCTCGCCGGCCCCCACCTGGGTCCGGGCGCCAAGGACGTCTTCACCACGACGAGCGAGAAGTTCGCCGGCCGCTGACCGCCGCCTCCACCCCAAGACGGCCGAAGGCCCGCCCCTGGTCGGGGCGGTCCTTCGGGCGATACGAGCCTTTTCGCGTCGCGGTCAGTGCGCCACGGGGACGAACGAGGAGAGCTCGGCCGCCAGCTCCTCATGCACCCGCGCCTTGAGCAGGGTGCCCTCCGACGTGTGCTCCTCGGAGATCACCTCGCCCTCGGCATGCACCCGGGAGACGAGTCCGCCCTGGATGTACGGGACGAGCGCGTCGATCTCGACCGACGGCCGCGGCAGTTCGGTGTCGATGAGTGCGAGCAGCTCATCGATACCGGCGCCGGTGCGCGCCGAGACAGCGATCGCGTGCCTCTCGATGCGCAGCAGTCGCTGGAGCACCAGCGGATCGGCCGCGTCCGCCTTGTTGACCACCACGATCTCGGGCACGTCCACCGCACCGACTTCGCGGATCACCTCGCGCACCGCGGCGAGCTGCTCCTCCGGCGCCGGATGGGAGCCGTCCACCACGTGCAGGATCAGGTCGGACTCGCCGACCTCCTCCATGGTGGAGCGGAACGCCTCGACGAGGTGGTGCGGCAGATGCCGTACGAACCCGACGGTGTCGGCCAGCGTGTAGAGCCGGCCGCTCGGCGTCTCGGCCCGGCGCACGGTCGGGTCCAGGGTGGCGAACAGTGCGTTCTCCACCAGGACGCCTGCCCCGGTGAGCCGGTTGAGCAGCGAGGACTTGCCCGCGTTGGTGTAGCCGGCGATGGCGACCGACGGCACCTTGTTGCGCTTGCGCTCCTGGCGCTTGATCTCGCGGCCCGTCTTCATCTCCGCGATCTCCCGGCGCATCTTCGCCATCTTCTCGCGGATCCGCCGCCGGTCCGTCTCGATCTTGGTCTCACCGGGACCACGAGTGGCCATGCCGCCACCGCCGCTGGAACCGCCGCCGCCCATCTGACGGGAGAGCGACTGACCCCAGCCTCGCAGCCGCGGCAGCATGTACTGCATCTGTGCGAGCGAAACCTGCGCCTTGCCCTCTCGGGACTTGGCGTGCTGGGCGAAGATGTCGAGGATCAGGGCGGTCCGGTCGACCACCTTGACCTTGACGACGTCTTCCAGGTGAATCAGCTGGCCGGGGCTGAGCTCACCGTCGCAGACGACGGTGTCGGCCCCGGATTCGAGGACGATGTCGCGCAGCTCCAGCGCCTTGCCCGAACCGATGTAGGTGGCCGGGTCCGGCTTGTCGCGGCGCTGGAAGACGGCGTCGAGCACCTGGGCGCCCGCCGTCTCCGCCAGTGCGGCCAGCTCCGCGAGGGAGTTCTCCGCGTCACGCACGGTCCCCGACGTCCAGACACCGACCAGCACCACGCGCTCCAGGCGCAGCTGTCGGTACTCGACCTCGGTGACATCTTCGAGCTCGGTGGAGAGCCCGGCCACACGCCGCAGCGCGGCGCGCTCGGAGCGGTCGAACTGCTCGCCGTCCCGCTCCGTGTCGATCTTGTGGCTCCAGGCGACGTCCTCTTCCATCAGGGCGTCGGCCCGAAGGCTCTCGGTGAGGCTTTCGGTGACATTCTCCGTAGCACTCTGCGCGTCCTGCGCGTCCTGGGGAAGGGAAGAAGAGGAGGTCATTGGATCCTTACGTCGTTGGAAGTCCGTTACATCAGTCACAACGCGTGACCCCTTCCGATGATTCCCTCCGTCGGGAATCTCCGGTCCGGCCGCCGCGGCGACCCGTCGATGGTTGCACGGCCGCGCCTCGCCAGTCACCCGGGTTTATCGCTGTGCGGCGGGCGCGGTGCTGCGCCAGTCCGGGTGCCCAGGCATCGGCGGGGTCTTCTCCCCGTACAGCCAGCCCTCGAGGAACGAGGTCAGGTCGCGGCCCGCGGTCCGGGACGCCAGGCGGACGAAGTCCTCGGTGGTCGCGTTGGAGTCCCGGTGCTTCTTCACCCAGCTCCGCTCCACCCGGTCGAACGCGCTGCTCCCGATCTCCTGGCGCAGCGCGTAGAGGATCAGCGCGCTGCCGTCGTACACCACCGGCCGGAACAGGCTGATCTTGTGCCCGGGCGCCGGGGCGTCGGGGCGGGCCGGCGGACCGCCCGCGGCTCGCCAGCCGTCGGACCTGGTGTACGCCTCGCGCATCCGGTCCTCCAGCGGCTTGTCGGCGTGGTCCTCGGCGTAGCGGGCCTCGTACCAGGTGGCGTGCCCTTCGTTGAGCCAGAGATCGGACCACCGCTGCGGGGAGACGCTGTCGCCGAACCACTGGTGGGCGAGCTCGTGCACCATGATCGATTCGAGGTACCACTCGGGATAGCCGACCCCGGCGAACAGGGAACGTTCGAAGAGTGAGAGCGTCTGGGTCTCCAGCTCGAAGCCTGTCTCGGTGTCGGCGACGAGCAGCCCGTACGTCTCGAAGGGGTAGCGGCCGACCTGCTGTTCCATCCACTCCAGCTGGGCGGGGGTCCTGCTGAGCCAGGGTTCGAGGAGCTTGCGGTCGGCGGTGGGCACCACGTCGCGCATCGGCAGCCGGTGCGGGCCGGTCCGGTGCAGGACGGTGGACCGGCCGATCGAGACCTGGGCCAGTTCGGTGGCCATGGGGTGTTCGGTCCGGTAGGTCCAGGTGGTGTCGGCGCCGTGCCGGGCCGTGCCGGCGGGCAGTCCGTTGGCCACCACGGTGAGGCCCTTGGGCGCGGTGACCCGGAAGGTGAAGTACGCCTTGTCCGCGGGGTGGTCGTTGCTCGGGAAGACCCGATGCGCGGCGTCGGCCTGATTGGCCATGGCCAGGCCGTCGGCGGTACGCAGCCAGCCACCGGTGTCCTGGTCGCCGCTGGGGTCGCTGGTGTGCCGGACGGTGATGCTCAGCGGCACCCCGGCGGGGAGCCGCCCCGCCGGCTCGATGACCAGGTCCTCGTCCTTGAGAGCGAAGTCGGCGCGGAGTCCGTTGACCTCGACCCCACGGACCGTGCCCCGGGTGAAGTCGAGGTTGATCCGGTCGAGCGGTTCGGTGGTCCGCGCGTCGATCCTGGTGACGGCGTCCAGCGGCTTGCTGTTGTCGCCGTGGTAGGTGAGTCCGATGTCGTAGGCGCGGACGTCGTACCCCGGATTGCCGAGATGAGGGAAGAGCGGATCGCCGATGCCGAGCGGCACGGGCGAGGGGAGGGTGGCTGCGACGAGGGTGGCTGATGCGGTGGCCAGCAGAGCGGCCCGCAGGCGGCGGGAGATGAACGGCATGAACTACCGCTACCAGCGACTTCCCGCCGGACAGGCGCGGCGCGCGCCGCGCCACCCGAACGAGATCTCTGTGGGCAGATGGCTCCCGCCGACGGGGTCAGACAGTGGCCGCCCGGTGCTGGGCGCGGCTCACGTCGTACACCCCGGGCACGTCACGCATGGCGCGCATCAGGGCCGGCAGTCCGGCCGCGTCGGGGAGTTGCAGGGTGTAGGTGTGCCGGACGCGTTGTTCGCTGGGCGGTTCGACGGTGGCGGCGATGATCGCCGCGTCCGCCGTCGCGATCGCCTCGGTGAGATCGGCGAGCAGCCGGGGGCGTCCGAAGGACTCGGCGACCAGTGTGACCCGGCACTCGGTGGCCTCTCCCCAGCTCACCCCGACCGGCGTCCGGCCGACGGACCGCATCCGGGCGACGGCGGGACACTCCAGGCGGTGCACGGTGACGGCGCCGCCGCGCACGAGGAATCCCGTGACTGCGTCGGGGGGTACGGGGGTGCAGCAGCCCGCGAGCCGTACGGGGGCGTGCGGCCGGTCCACCACAGCGCTCGCGGCCACGGCAGGCCCGGTGCCCGCGGTCTGTTGAGCCTGTGGTCCGGGCCTGGAGTGCCCCTGCGCCTGCTGTTCGGGTCCGGACTCCGCGGGCCGGGCGCCCTGCGGGCCGCGGGTGGCCTCGGGGTGGGCGTCCAGCCAGCCGGTGATGGCGATGCGGGCGGCGGGGGTCCGGGCGTGGTCGAGCCAGTCGGGCGAGGGGCCCGAGGCGGCGTCCTCGGCGAGCAGCAGCTGCACCGTGTCGCCGTCGCTGAGTACGGTGCCGAGGGTGGCCAGGCGGCCGTTGACCCGGGCGCCGATGCAGTTGTGCGCCTCGTCCCCGTACTGCGCGTAGGCGGCGTCCACGCAGCTCGCTCCGGCGGGCAGCCCGAGCGTGCCGCCGTCGGTCCGGAAGACCGTGATCTCCCGGTCCTGGGCCAGATCGGCGCGGAGCGTGGTCCAGAAGGTGTCGGGGTCCGGGGCGGACTGCTGCCATTCGAGGAGCCGGGAGAGCCAGCCGGGCCGGGTGGGGTCGGCGCGCTCCCCGTCGGCGGGTTCGGCGGCCTGGGGGCCGGTGCCGTTGTCCGCGGCGTACGGGTTGCCGAGGGCGATGACTCCGGCCTCGGCGACCTTGTGCATCCGGTGGGTACGGATGAGGACTTCGGCGACCGCCCCGTCCTCGCCCACGACGGCAGTGTGCAGCGACTGGTACAGGTTGAACTTGGGGGCGGCGATGAAGTCCTTGAACTCGGAGATCACCGGCGTGAAGCAGGTGTGCAGTTCACCGAGCACCCCGTAGCAGTCGGCGTCCTCGCCGACCAGCACCAGCAGCCGGCCGAAGTCGGTGCCGCGCAGCTCGCCGCGTTTGATGCCGACCCGGTGCACGGACACGAAGTGGCGTGGCCTGATGAGGACTTCGGCAGCGATGCCGGCCTCCCGCAGCACCGTCGTGACGTTCTCGGCGATGGCCGCGAGCGGGTCCTGACGGGCGGCGCCGGAGCCGTCCGGCCGCGCCGACGCGGCGTCGATCAGCGCGCGGGTCCGTTCGTACTCCTCGGGGTGGAGGATCGCGAAGACGAGGTCCTCCAGCTCGGTCTTGAGGGCCTGTACCCCGAGCCGTTCGGCCAGCGGGATCAGTACGTCGCGGGTGACCTTGGCGATCCTGGCCTGTTTCTCGGGCCGCATCACGCCGAGGGTGCGCATGTTGTGCAGCCGGTCGGCGAGCTTGATGGACATGACCCGGACGTCGTCCCCGGTGGCGACCAGCATCTTGCGGAAGGTCTCGGGCTCGGCCGCCGCTCCGTAGTCGACCTTTTCGAGTTTGGTGACGCCGTCGACGAGGTAGCAGACCTCTTTGCCGAACTGCTCCCGCACCTGATCGAGGGTCACATCGGTGTCCTCGACGGTGTCATGGAGCAGCGATGCGGTGAGTGTCGTCGTCTCGGCGCCGAGCTGGGCGAGGATCAGGGTGACCGCGAGCGGGTGCGTGATGTACGGCTCGCCGCTCTTGCGCATCTGTCCCCGGTGCGAGGACTCCGCGAGTACGTAGGCCCGGCGCAGGATCGAGAGGTCGGCATCCGGGTGGTGGGCCCGGTGCGCCTCGGCGACGTGGCCGATGGCGTCGGGCAGCCGGTCGCGGGACGCGGGGCCGAGCAGCGCGACGCGGCCGAGCCTGCGCAGATCGATCCGGGGACGGCCCCGTCTGCGGATGGGGGCACCTGGGCTGGTGGCCTCTGCGCTCATGGGGGCACCTCCGGCGACGTCGACCGGCGGTGGGGAGGTGCGGTCGCGCCTCCGGGCCGGTGCTTGATGCTACCGAGCCCACCACGCGGCGGAGTGCCGCTCTCGCCGAGCGTGAAAGGGATCACCCATTCGAGCGAAGTCCTAACCGGCCACCGTTTCGAGCCAGGCGGGATCGATCAGCCCCTCTGCGACGATCACGGCCGGTCCGGTCATCTCGATCTCGCCGTCAGGCCGCTCGGTGATCAGGAGGGTGCCGCCCGGCAGATCGACGGTGTACGTGACCGGGGTGCCGGTCTCCGTGGGGTCCGCGCCGTCCCTGCGGGCCGCGGCGACGGCCACGGCGCAGGCGCCCGTGCCGCAGGAGCGGGTCTCGCCGGAGCCGCGCTCGTGGACCCGCATGGCGACATGGCGCGGTCCGCGGTCCACCACGAACTCGATGTTGACACCGTCGGGGTAGACGGCCGCGGGGCTGTAGGGCGGTACGGAGAGCAGATCGCCGGCGTGTGTCAGGTCGTCGACGAAGGCGACGGCGTGGGGGTTGCCCATGTTCACGTTGCGGGCGTTCCAGCTACGGCCGTCGAGGCTGACCGTGACGCCTTCCTCGGGGAGGAGCGCGCGCCCCATGGAGACCGTGATGGCGCCGTCCTTGGCGATGTGCACCTTCTTCACGCCGCCCCGGGTCGCGACGGCCAGGTCGCCCTGCTCGACGTGCCCGGCGCGCTGGAGGTATCCGGCGAAGACCCGGACCCCGTTGCCGCACATCTCGGCGATCGAGCCGTCCGCGTTGCGGTAGTCCATGAACCATTCGGCCTCGGCGGCCATGGCCTTCGCCTCGGGGTGCGAGGCGGACCGTACGACGTGCAGCAGTCCGTCACCGCCGATACCGGCCCGGCGGTCACAGAGCTGGGCGACGACGGAAGCGGGCAGGTCGATGGCGTTGTCCGCGTCGGGAACGATCACGAAGTCGTTCTCGGTGCCGTGACCCTTGAGGAAGGCGATCTGCGAGGTGCTCACAGGGCAACTGTACGAAACGGCGCCGACAACCGACGGCCCCGGCCCGCCCCGCGGGCGCCGGCACGACAGCTCCGACCACCGCGGAAGCCGTACCGCCCGGGACGGCTCCGGCGTCACTGGAGCCGCGCCACCCGCCAGACGGCCAGGGCGACCAGCGTGCCGCCGACTGCGACGTACAGGGCGATCACCCGCCAGTCCGAGCGTTCGCCCGAGCCCCGCTGCGGCAGGCCGGGCCAGGTGTATCCCACCCGGCGGGCGGCCATCATGCCCCAGCCCGCGGCACAGCAGCTGATCAGCAGGCCGAGCATCGCCACGACCGCGCCGCCGTCGCCGAACTCGAAGGCGAGCGGGAAGGCGAACATCAGCGATCCCACCGCGGCGAGCATGACGATCGGTGCCAGCTGCCAGATCCGCAGCTTGCGAGCGGGCCGCAGCTCGACCTCGACCTCGGGGGTCGCTTCGAGCTCGTCCGGCCCGTCGGGGCTCAGACTTCCCGCTCCGTGCAGCGCGTCCGGTGCGTCTTGTTCAGTGTCGCGAGGGCCGGCCTCCATCGCCACGCGCCCTCCCAACTCGGACTCCACTGGTCGATCGATGCTCGATGATGGCACGCTCCGGGTCGTCGAAATGACGGGCAGGGCTTCCCGATGCCATCACGTGATCAGGCTGTAACCGCTCGTTCGATCAACGCCAGCGCCTGGCGCGGGAGTTCCCCGCGGTGTTCCGCGGCGCCGCTCAGCCAGTGGACCCGCGGGTCGCGGCGGAACCACGAGTCCTGACGGCGGGCGAATCGCTTGGTGGCGCGGACGGTCTCGGCGCGTGCCTCGTCCTCGGTGCATTCCCGGGCCAGCGCGGCGAGTACCTGCTGGTAGCCGAGCGCCCGGGACGCGGTCCGGCCCTCGCGCAGGCCGTGCGCCTCCAGGGCTCGCACCTCGTCCACGAGCCCGGCCTCCCACATCCGGTCGACCCTCAGGGCGATGCGTTCGTCGAGTTCGGGGCGGGCCACGTCGACGCCGATCTGGACGGTGTCGTACACCGCATCGTTACCGGGGAGATTCGCGGTGAAGGGCTTGCCGGTGATCTCGATGACTTCGAGGGCCCTGACGATCCGGCGGCCGTTGCTGGGCAGGATGGCCCGGCCCGCTTCGGGGTCGGCGGCGGCGAGCCGCGCGTGCAGCGCTCCGGAGCCGCGCTCGACCAGCTCCTCCTCCAGCCTGGCCCGCACATCGGGGTCCGTGCCGGGGAACTCCAGGGCGTCGATGGCGCCCTTCACGTAGAGCCCGGAGCCGCCCACCAGGACGGGGGTGCGGCCGGCGGAGAGCAGCCGGTCGATCTCGGCGCGGGCCAGCCGCTGGTACTCGGCGACGCTGGCGGTCTCGGTGACGTCCCAGATGTCCAGCAGGTGGTGCGGGACTGATTCTCGTTCGGCGAGCGTCAGCTTCGCGGTACCGATATCCATCCCCCGGTAGAGCTGCATGGAGTCGGCGTTGACCACTTCGCCGTCGAGCTGCTGAGCAAGAAATACTCCCAGATCGGACTTTCCGGCCGCAGTGGGACCGACGACGGTGATGACCCGCGGTGCGGGAGCTGAGCTTCTCACCGCCACAGTCTCGCAAACCTCAGGCACTCTTCCCGAACGAGTGAGGTAACCGGCCAGGAAAGGGAATCGTTCGCCGTCCCGGCCCGGACCCGTTCGCCAGGCCCCTCCGGGCGGCGCGGATCGTCTCGCACGCCAGTAGAATTCACATTGAATATGGGCGTTTTTTCACGGTTTGAAGAAGCGTCCGGCCGTAGTCCCCCAGCAGGGAAGGTGCCCGATGGGCTTCCTGGACAATTTGAAGGCCAAGCTGAGCCCCGCCAAGGACAAGGTCGGCGAACTCGCGCATCAGCACGGGGAAAAGATCGACCATGGGCTCGACAAGGCCGCGCGCACGGTCGACGAAAAGACCAAGGGCAAGTACAGCGACAAGATCGAGTCCGGCACGAGGAAGGCCAAGGACGCGGTCGAGCGCCTGTCCCACAAGAAGGACGAGGGTGGTACGCCGCCGCCCGCTTCCTGACCATGAACTGATCGGGTCCTGCGGGTGACGGCCGTGGAGCGGCGACGCCGCATGGCCGTCACCCGCAGGACCCTGGGCGGCAGCTGCTCAGGACCAGGCGGCGACCAGGTAGCCGACGCCGTACGGGGCGTCCTCGTACAGCAGCCGTCCTCCCAGGCCTGCCCCTTGTGCCGCACCCGCGAGGACCTGCCAGGGTGCCCGGCCCGCCGCCTTCAGTTCGTACGCCAGTGACTCGTCAAGCGCGATCAGCGCGTCCGGGTCCGCCTCGCCCAGCGCGCGGGCGGCCGCCGCGTCGAACGCCTCGGCGCGTTCGTCCAGGTAGCCGGGGGCCTTGAGCGTGCGACAGGCGCTGCCGTCGCCCAATACGAGCAGCGCGACCCGGTCCGCCCGTGCGGCCAGGTCCCGCCCGGCGCTCGTACAGCGCTCGGCCGCCAGCTGCTCCCCCACACCCAGCCCCTCGACCGGTGCACCTGCCCATTCCGCGCGGGCCAGCAGCCAGGCGCCGACGGCGAGGGACGGCGGAAGCGAGTGGTCCGCCCCCACCGGTCCGAGGTCGCGGCCGAGCCGTACGCCAAGGTCGACGCCGAACCCCTCGAAGGTTCCGGTCGCCCCCTCGGGGTGCGGCCCGCGGCCCGGCCGGTCCGCGGGCCCGACCACGATCAGCAGGTCGGGACGCGCGGCTGCGAGCACGCCGAGAGCGTCGGCGCAGGCGTCCCGCAGGGTGTCGAGCTCGGGAGCGGCCCCGGCGGCGACCTCGGGTACCAGCAGGGGTGGGCAGGGGCAGACAGCGGCGGCGACAAGCATGGAGGGCAGCGTACTGCCTGGCCGCGAGGCCCCCGCGGTCTCGGCCCCCGGTCGTCCCGGGCGCTGCCCGGTCCTGCCGCCGCGCGGGAGACCGACCGCCGTCGGCCTCCCCCGTCAGTCGCAGCCGCAGCCCGGTACTGCTGCGGTGCGGGAAACCGGCCGTCCCGCCGCCGGGCTCCCCGCTGTCAGTCGCAGCCGCAGCCCGGGGCCGTCGCGGCCGGCAGCGGTGCCGGGGCTCCGATGCCGGGCAGTCCCAGCATCACTCCGGCCGGCTTGGCGGCCTCGGCGGAGTTGCGCTTCTCCCAGGCGTCCCCGGCCCGGGTCCGCCGCACGGCGACCGGTGCGCCCTCGGCGAGCAGGTGGTGCGGGGCCGCGTAGCTGATCTCGACGGTCACCACGTCGCCGGGACGCACGTCCTCGTCCGGCTTGGTGAAGTGGACCAGGCGGTTGTCGGGGGCGCGGCCGGAGAGGCGGTGGGTGGCGCCGTCCTTGCGGCCCTCGCCCTCCGCGACCATGATCTCCAGGGTCCGGCCGACCTGCTTCTTGTTCTCCTCCCAGGAGATCTCCTCCTGGAGTGCCGACAGGCGCATGTACCGCTCCTGGACGACTTCCTTGGGGATC
The DNA here is from genome assembly GCF_042890955.1 of Streptomyces sp. NPDC001933. Classification (NCBI taxonomy): domain Bacteria; kingdom Bacillati; phylum Actinomycetota; class Actinomycetes; order Kitasatosporales; family Streptomycetaceae; genus Streptomyces; species Streptomyces sp. NPDC001933. The sequence goes on from NZ_JBIASS010000002.1 coordinate 681,896, forward strand.
TGCCCCTCCATCTCGGCGGCCGGGGTCCCGGGGCGCTTGGAGTACTGGAAGGTGAAGGCGTTGGCGAAGCGCGCCTCGCGGACCGCGTGCATGGTCTGCTCGAAGTCCTCCTCGGTCTCGCCGGGGAAGCCCACGATGATGTCGGTGGAGATGGCGGCATCCGGCATCGCGGCGCGCACCTTCTCGATGATGCCGAGGAAGCGCTCCTGCCGGTACGAGCGCCGCATCGCCTTGAGGATCGTGTCCGAGCCCGACTGCATCGGCATGTGGAGCTGGGGCATCACATTGGGCGTCTCGGCCATCGCGGCGATCACGTCGTCCGTGAAGTCGCGGGGGTGCGGCGAGGTGAAACGGACCCGCTCCAGGCCCTCGATCCTCCCGCAGGCGCGCAGCAGCTTGGAGAAAGCCTCGCGGTCGCCGATGTCGGAGCCGTACGCGTTCACGTTCTGGCCGAGCAGGGTGATCTCTGAGACGCCCTCGGCGACCAGGGCCTCGATCTCGGCGAGGATGTCGCCGGTGCGGCGGTCCTTCTCCTTGCCGCGCAGGGCCGGGACGATGCAGAAGGTGCAGGTGTTGTTGCAGCCGACGGAGATCGAGACCCACGCGGCGTAGGCGGACTCGCGGCGGGTGGGGAGCGTGGAGGGGAATGCCTCCAGGGATTCGGCAATCTCGATCTGCGCCTCCTCCTGGATGCGGGCGCGCTCCAGCAGCACGGGCAGCTTGCCGATGTTGTGCGTGCCGAAGACGACATCGACCCAGGGGGCCCGCTCGACGATGGTGTCGCGGTCCTTCTGCGCCAGGCAGCCGCCGACTGCGATCTGCATGCCGGGCCGCTTGGTCTTCATCGGGGCGAGCCGGCCGAGGTTGCCGTAGAGCTTGTTGTCGGCGTTCTCCCGCACCGCGCAGGTGTTGAAGACCACGACGTCGGCGTCGCCGTCGGAGCCCTCGGCGGCACGTACGTAACCCGCGCCCTCCAGCAGCCCCGACAGCCGCTCGGAGTCATGGACGTTCATCTGGCACCCGTAGGTGCGCACCTCGTACGTTTTCAAACCGTCCACTACTCCACCAGCCACGTCGTTGCCGCTCACCCGTCCAGGGTAAGGGCTCTGCCCGGGCCCCGATGATGGTTACCCCGCCCGGCGGCCACCCACCAGCGGGAGGCGGGCCTGGTCATCGCCGGGGCGGGCTGGCAGGATCGCCGCCATGCTCCAGGCACTCTCCCGTATCGGCAGACGGCGCGTCCTTCAGATGTCCGCCGCCGTCGCCGTCGTGCTCGGGCTGCTGCTGTGGTGGCTGCTGCCGCTCGGACAGCCGGCCCCGACCGGCACGCTGACCTTCAGCACCGGTGTGCGCAGCGGGGTCTACCAGCGCTACGGCGAGCGCCTCAAGGGGGACCTGGCCAGGGATCTGCCCAAGGTGTCGATACGGCTGCAGACCAGTGAGGGCTCGCAGCAGAACATCGCCCGGGTGGCGACCGGGAAGGCCGACTTCACCATCGCCACCACCGATGCCCTCGCCACCTATCTGCGCAGCGGCAAGCCCGGCGCGGACCGGCTGAGGGGCTGCGTGCGGCTGTACGACGACTACATCCAGCTGGTCGTACCCCGCGACTCCGAGGTGCGCAAGGTCTCGGACCTGCGCGGAAAGCGGGTCGGGGTGGGGCAGCGGGGTTCGGGCGTGCGGCTGGTCGCCGACCGGCTGCTGACGGCCGCGGGGCTCGACCCCGCGAAGGACGTGACCCCGGTCCCCGCCGGTATCGACACCATGCCGGAGCAGTTGGAGGACGGCCGGCTCGACGCCTTCTTCTGGTCCGGCGGACTGCCCACCTCCGCCGTGCAGGAGCTGTCGGACCGGTTCGCGATCCGGCTGGTGCCGCTGGAGGCTCCGCTGGTCAAGAAGCTCCAGGCAGCGGGCGGGTCCGCCCGCTACTACCGTTCGGCCATGATGCCCGCCGACGCCTACGGCAACGCGCAGCAGGACCAGGCGGTGCCGACGGTCGCGGTCGCCAATGTGCTGGTGACCACGGACCGCTCGGATCCGGCGTTGACGGAGGCGTTCACCCGGACCGTGATCGACAGCAGGGACCGGATCGGGCGCGAGGTGCACGCGGCCCAGCTGGTGGATCTGCGTACGGCGATCTACACCGACCCGCTGCCACTGCACGAAGGGGCCAGCCGCTACTACCGCTCGGTCAAGCCCTGACCCCGCCCCCCTTTGTTCCTCCGGCTCAGCCCTGCGGGCCGTTGCGCGGCACCGAGACCGTGACCCGCAGCCCGTGCGGCTCACGGGCCGCGTAGCTCAGGGAGCCGCCGCAGGCCGCCAGGAGCGCCTGCGAGATGGAGAGCCCGAGGCCGGATCCCTTGATGTTCTGGTGCTGGGTGCTGCGCCAGAACCGGTCGCCGATGCGTTCCATCTCCAGTGCGGTGAGGCCGGGCCCGCGGTCGGCGACGACGACCGTGACGTCATCGTGGCCGGAGGCGACCGTGACGACGACCTCTTCCTCGGCAGGGGTGAATTTCAGGGCGTTGTCGATGATCGCGTCGAGGGCGCTCGACAGCGCGATGGGGTCCACCCAGGCGGTCACCGCGGACGAGCCGTCCGCCCGGAGCCGTACCCCCCTCTCCTCGCCGACCGGCCGCCAGGACGCCACGCGCTCCGCGGTGAGCGCGCCGATGTCCGTGAGCTGCAGATCGGCCGCGGCGTGTTCGGCCAGCGCCAGGTCGAGCAGGTCGTCGAGGACCTGCGCGAGGCGCTTGCCCTCCATGCGCACGGAGGCGATCTCCTCGTTGCCCTCGGGGAGTTCGAGCGCGAGGAGCTCGATCCGCAGCAGCAGCGCGGCGAGGGGGTTGCGCAGTTGGTGCGAGGCGTCGGCGACGAAGGCGCGCTGCTGCTCCAGTACGTCCTCGACGTTGTCGGCCATCTCGTTGAACGAACGGGCCAGGCGCCTGAGTTCCGGTGGCCCGCCGGAAGCCGCGACCCGCGATCGCATGCGTCCGCTGGCGATGTCGTGGGTGGCCGCGTCCAGCGTCCGCACCGGCAGCAGGACCCAGCCGGTGAGGCGGATCGCGGCGCCGACGGCGACCAGCATCGCAATCGCTTCGCCGGCCGCGATCAGCAGCCAGCCGCGGATCGTGCGCGAGCGCATCTCGTCGGTGGGCGAGTCGAGGACCACCACGGCGACGACATCGCCGTCCCGTACGACGGGTGAGGCGACGACGACCCTGCCCTTCTGCCACGGCCAGACCTGTGGTGGATCGTGGCTGCGCCGCCCGAGCAGGGCCTCCTTGAACGCCTCGCGCCCCTCCCCCTCCAGTGGCAGCTGCCAGGCGGCGGGGGCCTTGGCCATGGCGCTGTCGTCGCGGCGGAAGATACCGGCGCGGATGCCGTACACGGACTCGTAGGTGTCGAGTTCATTGCGCAGGGTGCGTCGGCGCTCGTCGTATCCGGCGACCGGATCGGTCATGAACTGCGCGAGTGCGGCGAAGCGTGCCGTGTCGTCGATGCGGTCGATGACGACGCGTTGCTGCTGGGCGGCGGCCACGCTGACGGCCAGCGGGAAGCCGAGAGCGAGCAGTACGCCCGCCATGAGAACGATGAGCAGGGGAAGCAGCCGGGTGCGCACCTGGGACGTACGCCTCTACGCGGACGGCGCGACGAGGCGGTAGCCGACTCCGCGCACCGTCTCGATCAGTGCGGGCAGCCGCAGCTTGGAACGCAGGGACGCGACGTGCACTTCGAGCGTGCGCCCCGTGCCCTCCCAGCTCGTACGCCACACCTCGCTGATGATCTGCTCCCGGCGGAACACCACTCCGGGCCGCTGGGCGAGCAGCGCGAGCAGGTCGAACTCCTTGCGGGTGAGCTGGACTTCCGATCCGTCGACGCTGACCTTGCGGGTCGGCAGCTCGATGTGGACATGGCCGAGACGCAGCCCTGCGACGGGCATGGGCACGGTGTCCTCGCCCGGTGCCTTGCGCCGGCTGACGGCGTGGATACGGGCGAGGAGTTCGCCGGTGTCGTACGGCTTGACCACGTAGTCGTCGGCGCCGAGGTTGAGGCCGTGGATCCGCGACCGTACGTCGGCGCGCGCGGTCACCATGATCACCGGCGTGGAGGTGCGCTTGCGGATCTTCCCGCACACCTCGTAGCCGTCCTGATCTGGCAGGCCGAGATCGAGGAGCACGACGCCGAACGGCTCCGTATCGGCGGGCAGCAGGGCCTGCAGGGCCTCCTCGCCGCTGCGCGCGTGCACGACCCGGAAGCCGTGCCGGGCGAGGATCGCGGAGAGGGCGGCGGCAACATGGTTGTCGTCCTCGACGAGCAGCAGTCTCATGGCCTCCCTCTCCGGTTCTCCGATGGTTGCGACGGGATACCTGCCGGCAGGCGTCGGCGGGTGTCGGTGCGGTCTCCGTACGCTCCTCGTCACTTCCCCGTACCGAGGCGTTTCACGTCATGGCGTACCAGGGCATCCACTCCGATGAGAGGCAGGTCAGTCAAGGCCTGCCCGCCGCATCCGGCCATCTGTTATCCACCCGGTACGCCACGGGCGTCACACCCCGCACCCCCTTCACACGGAGTGTCCGGTTGCCGCCGGATCGTTATCCTCAATTTCCGCTCAGATGTAATGACGCTGGTAGCACCGCGTCACTAGGGTCCTTCCCAACCGAGGAGGACGGAGCATGAAGCCGATGAGCGGAGTTTCAGTGACCAAGGGTGCCGGGGACGCCGCGCCTGCGGCGGACGACCTTGTCGTGCTGAGCAACGTCAACAAGCACTTCGGCGCGCTGCATGTGCTCCAGGACATCGACCTGACGATCGCCCGTGGCGAGGTCGTGGTCGTCATCGGGCCCTCCGGGTCCGGGAAGTCCACGCTGTGCCGCACGATCAACCGCTTGGAGACGATCGACTCGGGCGCCATCTCGATCGACGGCAAGCCGCTGCCCGCGGAGGGCAGGGAACTGGCCAGGCTGCGTGCCGATGTCGGCATGGTCTTCCAGTCGTTCAATCTCTTCGCGCACAAGACGGTGCTCGAGAACGTGATGCTGGGCCAGATCAAGGTCCGCAGGACGGACAAGAAGGCCGCCGAGGACAAGGCCCGTTCGCTGCTCGACCGGGTGGGTGTCGCGACGCAGGCCGACAAGTACCCCGCCCAGCTCTCCGGCGGACAGCAGCAACGCGTGGCCATCGCACGGGCGTTGGCGATGGACCCGAAGGTCATCCTCTTCGACGAGCCGACCTCCGCGCTCGACCCGGAGATGATCAACGAGGTGCTGGAGGTCATGCAGCAGCTCGCCCAGGAGGGCATGACGATGGTCGTCGTCACCCATGAGATGGGCTTCGCGCGCTCGGCCGCGAACCGGGTCGTCTTCATGGCCGACGGAAAGATCGTCGAAGAGGCCACGCCCGACCAGTTCTTCAGCAACCCGCGCAGTGACCGGGCCAAGGACTTCCTGTCGAAGATCCTTCACCACTGACTGATCCTGCACTGCACTGCACTGATTGATCCTGCACCGCCGGGCCCCGGACCGGCTGATCACTCACATCGCGTCAACTCTTAGGGAAAACCACCATGCAGCTTCGTAAGGTCACCGCCGCCTCGGCCGCCGTGCTCGCCCTCGCCATCACCGCCACCGCCTGTGGCTCCGACAAGGAGGACGGCGGCTCGGGCGACGGCAAGAAGATCACGATCGGCATCAAGATCGACCAGCCCGGCCTCGGCCTGAAGACCCCCGACGGCAAGTACACCGGCTTCGACGTCGACGTCGCCACGTACGTCGCCAAGGAGCTCGGCTACGACGCCAAGGACATCGTCTTCAAGGAGACCAAGAGCGCCGACCGCGAGACGGCGATCGAGCGCGGCGACGTCAAGTTCATCGCCGCCACCTACTCGATCAACGACGAGCGGCTGCAGAAGGTCGACTTCGCGGGTCCGTACCTGCTGGCGCACCAGGACATCCTCGTCCGCGCCGACGACAACTCGATCAAGTCCCCGGCTGACCTGAACAAGAAGAAGCTGTGTTCGGTCACCGGCTCGACCTCGGCGAAGAACGTCAAGGAGAAGCTGGCCCCGAAGGCCGACCTCCAGGAGTTCGGCGGGTACTCGGAGTGCCTGACCGGTCTGGAGAACAAGGTTGTCGACGCGCTGACCACCGACGACAGCATCCTGGCCGGTTTCGCCTCGCAGCAGAACTTCCAGGGCAAGTTCAAGCTGGCCGGCTTCAAGATGACCAACGAGAACTACGGCATCGGCCTCAAGAAGGGCGACGCCGATCTGAAGAAGAAGATCGACGCCGCACTCACCAAGATGGTCTCGGACGGTTCCTGGGAGAAGGCCGTGAAGGACAACTTCGGCCCGGCGAACTACAAGAACGAGCCCGCCCCGAAGATCGGCAACATCGTCAAGTGAAGCAGGGCTGACCGGGCGCGCCGTCCGTGAATGGCGGCGCGCCGTGCCCTCCTACACGCGGAAGCGCGGGAGATCGTGTTCGACTTTCTTGATGGTTACGACCTGCTGGGGGCCTTCTGGGTGACGGTGCAGCTCACCGTCTACTCCGCCCTCGGCTCCCTCATATGGGGAACGCTGCTGGCCGGCATGAAGGTCAGCCCGGTCCCCCTGATGCGCGGCTTCTCCACCGCATATGTGAACGTGGTCCGGAACACTCCGCTGACCGTGATCATGGTGTTCGCATCGCTGGGTCTCTACCAGACCCTTTCAATCAGCCTCGGCGCCAGCGATTCCAAGACCATCGGCTTCCGGCTGGCGGTACTCGCCCTGGTCGCCTACACCGCCGCCTTTGTGTGCGAGGCGTTGCGCTCCGGAATCAACACGGTTCCGGTCGGCCAGGCCGAGGCAGCGCGCGCACTCGGGCTGAGCTTCACGCAGGTACTGCGGCTAATCATCCTTCCTCAGGCGTTCCGTGCGGTGGTCAACCCGTTGTCCAACGTTCTGATCGCGCTGACGAAGAACACCACGGTCGCCTCCGCGATTGGAGTCGCCGAAGCCTCGTACCTCATGAAGGGCATGATCGAGGCCGAGGCCCAACTGATCCTCATCTCCGCGGTATTCGCCTTCGGCTTCATCGTTCTGACCCTCCCGACCGGCCTGATCCTCGGCTGGGTGAGCAAGAAGGTGGCGGTGAAGCGATGAGTTCCGTCCTCTACGACGCCCAAGGACCGCGCGCCAAGCAGCGCAACATCCTGTACACAGTGCTGTTCGTACTGTGCGCCGCAGCCGTGGTGTGGTGGGTGTACGACGGCCTGGCCGAGAAGCACCAGCTCGACTGGATCAAGTGGAAGCCCTTCTTCACCAGCTCCCAGCCCTGGGAGACCTACATCTGGCCGGGTCTCCAGAGCACGCTCAAGGCGGCGTTCTTCGCCCTGATCATCGCACTGCCGCTCGGAGCGCTCTTCGGTATCGGTCGGCTCTCCGACCACCGGTGGGTCCGGGTCCCGGCCGGCGTGGTCGTGGAGTTCTTCCGCGCCATCCCCGTGCTGATCCTGATGATCACCGCGAACGCGGTGTACGCCGAGTACACAAACATCGACGCCGATTCGCGGCCGCTGTACGCCGTGGTCACGGGCCTGGTCCTCTACAACGCCTCGGTGCTCGCCGAGATCGTGCGGGCCGGAATCCAGACCCTGCCGAAGGGCCAGGCGGAGGCGGCCAAGGCACTCGGCATGCGCAAGGGCCAGATCATGCTGTCCGTGCTGCTGCCGCAGGCGGTGACGGCGATGCTGCCGGCGATCGTCAGCCAGCTCGTCATCATCGTGAAGGACACCGCGCTCGGTGGCTGGGTGCTGACCTTCTCCGAGCTGCTGTCCTCGGTCCGCCCGATGGCTGCCAACTACGGTGCGAACACCATCGCGTGCTTCACCGTCATCGCCCTGATCTACCTCCTGGTGAACTTCGCGCTCACCTCGTTCGCGAGTTGGCTGGAGCGCTGGCTCCGGCGCAGCAAGAAGGGGAAGGGCACCGCGCCCGGGGGCGCACCCAAGACGGCCGGCGCGCCGTCGCTCGTCGTCGATGACAGACACGCCGCCTGACGGACCGTCGTATGGAGTTCCCGAGGGGCGGTGGCAGATGAGCCACCGCCCCTCACCGCTCTTCGGTGTCGCTTGACGCAAGCACCGGCAGTAGGTTGCATACGTTCTGTGATCGCGCCCCCTGTCCTCTCCGTCGCCACACCTCCTCAACCCTCCATCCACCTTCCGAGCCGCTCGCTTTGCGCGTCCGCGTCGTGTGAACGGATCCCAGGAGTCGCGCCGTGGACCCGGTGATCGTCGTCGGTGCCGGGCCGGTCGGCCTGGCGCTGTCGCTCGCCCTCGCGGCGCAGGGTGTTCCCTCCGTCCTGCTCGACGAGGACCCGGGCAAGGACGAGACGCGCCCCGCCCGCACCGTGGTGCTGCGCGAGGACACCGCGGCCCTGGTGGAGCGGTTGGGCTGCAAGGCGCTCCGGCACGAGGGGGTGCGGTGGTCCGGGTGGCGGTCGATGCGGCGGAAGCAGCTGGTGCGTGAGCTGCCGCTCGGCGAGGACTCCGCCGAGGGTGATCCGTTGCCGGCCCCGATCCATCTGCCCCAGCACGTGCTGGCGCGCGGGCTGCGGGACGCGGTGGCCGCGCAGGAGCTGGTGCGGGTGGCCCCGTACAGCCGGATCGACACTCTGGAGCAGGACGCCACCGGCGTCACCGTGCACACCAGGGAGCCGAACGCGACCTGGTGGCGCGGGAGTTACCTGGTGGGCTGCGACGGCGCCAGGTCCACCGTGCGCAAGCTGCTCGACATCCGGTTCCCCGGACGTACGGCGGTGGAGCGGCATGCTGTCGCGGCGCTGCGTACCGAGCTGCCCTGGCCCGGACAGGCCGTGCTGCACCGGCTGCCGCCGTGGCGAACCGGCGGCGCCGAGGTCACGGCGCGCCCGCTGCCGGACGGTGTCTGGCGGCTGGACTGGCTACTGCCGCCGCGCGGCGAGCTCGTCACCCCGGATGCCCTGATCACCCGCGTCCGGGACACGCTGGCGGGCTGGTGCGGGGAGACACCGCCGTACGAGCTGCTGGACACGGGCGTGTACACGCTGCACCACCGGCTCGCCCTGCGCTGGCGGGTGGACCGGGCTTTCCTGGCCGGCGACGCCGCCCATCTGCTGGGGGCGCTGGGCACGCAGGGGCTCGACGAGGGGCTGCGGGACGTCGAGAACCTGGCCTGGAAGCTGGCCCAGGACTGGCACCACGGCGCTTCCGACGTCCTGCTCGACAGTTACCAGGCCGAGCGCCGGGCCGCGGTCGCCGCACGGCTGCGTGCCGCGGACCAGTCGCTGCCGATACTGCGGGGCGGCGGAGGGTTGCGGACGCTGGTCCCGGGGAGCGCACGGGAGCACGATTCGCTGCTCGCCGACGGACATCTGGGCTGCGGCCCCCTCGGTGCGCCCCCCTCGTACTCGCATTCGCCCCTTGCGCCCCCACGCGCCGAGGCGCACGCATCTGTCGGTACGCCCCCCGGTGCGCCGGTGGCCGATGTGCGGGTGACGGCCCCCGACGGGACAACCGTACGGCTCCGGGAACGGCTGGGGCAGGGGCATCTGCTCGTGGTTCTGGTGGCGCCCGGGACCGGGGTCTGGGACCGGCGTCACTGGATGACCGCCGGTGTCATGCCCCGTCTCGCCGCCGCCGTCGACGCCCTGCCGATGAAGGGCGAGCTGCTGGTGACCGAGAGCTACCCGGGAGCATCGGCCCACACCGTGCTGCTGGTCAGGCCGGACGGTCATCTCGTGGCGTCGTTCGGCGGGGTGCAGCCGCGGGACCTCTTCGCGGCGGCGGACGCGGTACGTGGCGGAGCGGTGCGCGCCGCCGTACGTTCCGACCAGACTGCGGGCATCAATTGACCGATGCGGACGCAGATGGTGTACTCCGGAACGTGACCGACACCGATGTGCGCCTGTGGCGGAGGGTCCATATGGACCTCGTCCGCTATGCGGGCTGCATGTGTCGGCCGTCCTGCTGAATCGCCTTCCTCTGCCCCGCCGTGCGCACTGCCGTACGGGCGGGCATCCGCGCGAACCCTCAGGACGGTCCCTGTGTCTGCCCCTTCGTCACCCTCTGTACGCATGTCCTCCGCCGCCGATGATGCTTCCGGTCCAACAGCGGCGGAACTGCTCGATTTCGTCCGTGGTGTCGCCGCCGACGCCGCGATCGTCGCCTCGCTCCCGCTCGATCCCGAGGGCCGTACCTGGGTCCAGCTCGAAGGGCCCGGCGGCAGCGAGGCCTGGCTGATCGGCTGGCCGCCGGGTACGGGTACGGGCTGGCACGACCACGCCGACTCGATCGGCGCCTTCACCACGGCGACCGGCACGCTCAAGGAGCTGTCGCTCGCCGCCCGGCTGCCCACCGACGGCTGGAAGACCCTCGAACTCGCCGAGGGCATCGACCGTTCCCGCCAGTTGGCCACCGGCCAGGGCAGGGCGTTCGGCCGCCACCACGTCCACGAGGTATTGAACGATTCGGACACGGAGCACGCCGTCTCCGTCCACGCGTACTATCCACCGCTGCCGCAGATCCGCCGTTACAGCCGTACCGGCACGGTGCTCCGTCTTGAGCAGGTCGAACGGCCGGAGGACTGGCAGTGAGCGCCGGCGGCCGCGGCGGTACGGAGCCGGTCGGGATCGATGAGCTGCTGGAACGGGTCCGGGCGGGGTTCGTCAGGGTCGGCCCGCAGGAGGCGGCCACCGCTGCTGCAGCGGGCGAGGCCCTCCTCGTGGACATCCGCTACGCGGAGCTGCGGGAACGGGACGGACTGATTCCGGGGGCGCTGGTCGTCGAGCGCAATGAACTGGAGTGGCGGCTCGACCCGCGAGGAAGCCATCGGGCCCCGCAGGCGGTGAGCCACGATCTCCGCATCGTGGTGATCTGCAACGAGGGCTACGCATCGAGCCTCGCCGTCGCGTCCCTGCGACAGCTGGGACTGCACCGGGCAACCGACCTGATCGGCGGCTTCCAGGCATGGCGCACGGCGGGCCTGCCGGTCGAGGTGTGACGGGCAGGGTGGGACGGGCGGGGGGCGACTGGCGGAGCCTGCCGGCCGAGGTGTCACGGGCGAGGTGTGGCGGTCGGCGCCCTGGTTTCGGAATGACGGCTTTCGGGGTGACGGCCGGGGCAGGGGCCAGGGCCGAGCCGCGAGTAGATGCGCCGGGGCCGAGCCGCACATTGGTGAGCCAGGGCCGGTCTCGGGGTGGCGGGTCGGACCCTGTTCCGCTGTGACGGGTCGGGCTCGGGATGCCTGGCTGCCGGGGTCCTGCTGAGAGGCCCCAGCGCCCGGCATCCCCCGCCCCCGGCATCCGCCCGGACCGTCTCGACGTCCCGGGCCTTGGACCGAACGCCCAACCCCGCGCAGGTTCCCTGTCCGGCACGGCTCTCCGGCCACATCTCGCACAGCGCTCCGCACACGGGCACCTGCGCGCTGGATCCTGCTGTGTCCTCGTCCGGGGCCGCTCCTCCACGCCACCCGCGGTTCCCCCGAATCCGCCCCGACACACCCGAACGCCACGCTCCGGTGGAGCAATCCCCGTACCCGACCGACATTCACCTCAACGCCAAGGACCGATGTGACGGAGACCTCGCACCCATGCCGACCCCCACCCTCACCCCCGATCAACTGGACGCCCAGGCCACTCGTCTCCATGACACCGAGGCGTGGCAGCAGATCATCAGCGGCTGGGACGCCACAGCCCCCGGCCCCGACCGCGACCCCGTACGGCCTTCCTCCCCCGCCGTTGCAGAACGGCTGTTGCCGGCCCGTCAGCCGGCCGACTGGCGCGATTTGTTGTCCGTGCCGGTCGACCAGCTCATCGCCGACTCCGTCCGAGCCCTGCCTCCGACCGCACCGCGCGAGCGGCCGCTTCCCGGGCGGCTGGGCGCGGTCCTTCCGGACCGGCTTCACTCCTGGCGGCGCATCGGCCAGCCCGAGGTGAGGCCCTCCACGCATCTCGCCTATGCGAGGCAGATCCTGACCGAATGGGGCTGGCAGAACACCCCGTACCGGCTCCGCAACGCACGCGGCGCACGGTGCATCTGCGGCGCCCTCCTCACCGCGCACCGCCTGGGATACGGCTCCCTCGACACCGTGGACCGGGCCGGCGCCTGGCTCGTCGCCGAGCTCCGCTCCCGGGGCTGGACCGGACTGATCGGCCCATGGAATCGCTGCCCCGGCCGCACCGCCGCGGATGCGCTCGCCCTGATCGACGCCACCATCAACCGCGCTGCCCTCGCCGGGCAGTGATCGCCACAGCCGCCCCGCCCGATACGCGCCCCCGGTCAGAAGGGCTCGTCCAGGCCTTCCGTGTCCTCGCCCTCTTCTTCGAGCGCCTGCCGCACCACGCGCAGGGCCATGCCCTCCCCGTACCCCTTGCGGGCGAGCATGCCCGCAAGGCGGCGCAGCCGCTTGTCGCGGTCCAGGCCACGCGTGGAGCGCAGTTTCCGTGCAACCAGCTCCCGGGCGGTCGCCTCCTCCTGCTCGGAGTCGAGCTGCCCGACGGCCTCGTCGATGACCGCCGAGTCCACCCCCTTGGTGCGCAGCTCACGGACGAGTGCCCGGCGGGCCAGGCCGCGGCCGTGGTGCCGGGACTCCACCCAGGCGTCGGCGAACGCCGCGTCGTCGATCAGCCCGACATCCTCGAAGCGCGACAGCACTTCTTCGGCCGCCTCGTCCGGGATCTCCCGCTTGCGCAGGGCGTCCGCGAGCTGCTTCCGGGTGCGCGGGGTCCCGGTGAGCAGTCGCAGGCAGATGTTGCGCGCCTGCTCGGCCGGGTCTCGCGGCTCCCCCTTCTCGGCCCTCGACGAGGAAGGGGAGCCGCCGCTCCTGGTGCGGGAGCGGTCACGACGGCCCGCCCCCTCGCCGAATCCGGCGCCCGAGCCCGTGCCGCGACCGGTGCCGGCACCGGCCTCCGGCTCGTGCTCGTCCTCGGACCCTGCCATGTACCCGGCGGTGCTTCCGTGGCCGGGTCCGGCGTGCTGGTCAGTGGCGCTGACCGGCCACTCCGTACGACGCGTCACGGTCTAGCTCTTGGCCGCCGCGGTCTTGGCCGGCTTGGTCTTGCCGGCCGGAGCGGGCACCGACTTCGCGCTGTCGGCCGGAGCCGCTGCACCAGCTGCCGCGTCCGCACCGGACTCGGCGGCGCTGTCGTCGGGCCTGACACCGATGCCCAGCTTCTCAAGAATCTTCTTCTCGATCTCGTTGGCGAGATCGGGGTTGTCCTTGAGGAAGTTGCGGGCGTTCTCCTTGCCCTGGCCCAGCTGGTCGCCCTCGTACGTGTACCAGGCACCGGCCTTTCGGACGAAGCCGTGCTCCACGCCCATGTCGATCAGACCGCCCTCGCGGCTGATGCCCTGGCCGTAGAGAATGTCGAACTCGGCCTGCTTGAAGGGCGGCGCGACCTTGTTCTTGACGACCTTGACGCGGGTGCGGTTACCGACGGCGTCGGTGCCGTCCTTCAGCGTCTCGATCCGGCGGATGTCGAGGCGCACCGAGGCGTAGAACTTGAGCGCCCGGCCACCGGTCGTGGTCTCCGGCGAGCCGAACATCACACCGATCTTCTCGCGGAGCTGGTTGATAAAGATCGCGGTGGTCTTGGACTGGTTGAGCGCACTGGTGATCTTGCGGAGTGCCTGGCTCATCAGACGGGCCTGGAGACCCACGTGCGAGTCACCCATCTCGCCCTCGATCTCCGCACGCGGCACGAGCGCCGCGACGGAGTCGATGACGATCAGGTCGAGGGCGCCGGAGCGGACCAGCATGTCCACGATCTCAAGGGCCTGCTCGCCGTTGTCCGGCTGGGACAGGATGAGGCTGTCGATGTCGACGCCGAGCTTCTTCGCGTACTCGGGGTCGAGGGCGTGCTCCGCGTCGATGAAGGCGACCGAGCCGCCGAGCCGCTGCGCGTTCGCCACCGCGTGGAGCGTCAGCGTCGTCTTACCGGAGGATTCCGGTCCGTACACCTCCACCACACGGCCGCGCGGCAGGCCGCCGACGCCGAGGGCCACGTCGAGGGCGGTCGACCCGGTGGGAATCACTTCGATGGGCTCGTTCGGCCGCTCGCCGAGGCGCATCACCGCACCCTTGCCGAATTGCCGTTCAATCTGTGCGAGTGCGGCGTCCAGCGCCTTCTCGCGGTCGTTTCCTGCCATGGGTTCCACCCGATTTGCTTGAGTCGATCGCTTCACGTCAAAGACGCTAACCCCTGCCACTGACAATGGGCCTCGACGTCCTCCCGGCCTGTGGACAACTCCACGGTCGGGCCCGGGAAAACCCGGCCGGAATCCCATGAGAATGGATGTTCGATTTTAGTGTCAAGCGCACCACACCTGACCGGCCCTCGCCCCAGGGAGGCGCCCTGGCGCCCTGCCCCGGGAAGTCAAGAACAGCTGATCAGCACCATGCTAGATTCCGTCCACATAGTGACAAAACCGGCAAGGTAGATGCCTCTGGTCGCCGGGGCGACCCGTGGTGCGGGCCGTGGCCCCTGGACCGTGGAGGAGAGCGCGGCTCTTGTGGACGAGGCGGGCGGCCGCGGGATCCCTGTCCGGGTCGACCATCTGGTGCCCGAGGAGGTCGACGGGCTCGCGGCCCGGACCGGAAGGCGGAACGGGGTCAGGCGTGTGCCGGGCCCTCCGGCTCCCCGGCAGCGCCCTGTCCGCCTCCGTTCCCGTCGCTCCCCTCGCTCCTCTCGCCGTCATCGCTCTCGGGGGCCCGCCAGGAACGGCGCAGCCGCGTGAGCAGCGGCTCGCCGCGTCGTCGGCCCCGGCCGTGGCCGTGACCGTGCATCCGCGGGTCGTCCGTCAGGTCGTACCGCTTCACATACGCGCCGAGGAACGCCTGGAGCGTGGCGACGGCCGGGATCGCGATCAGCGCGCCCACGGCACCCATCAGGGCCGTGCCCGCGATGACCGACCCGAAGGCGACCGCAGGATGGATGTCGACGGTCTTGGAGGTGAGCTTGGGCTGCAGCGCGTAGTTCTCGAACTGCTGGTAGACCACGACGAAGCCGAGCACCCACAGCGCGTACCAGGGGTCGACGGTGAACGCGATCAGCATCGGCAGGGCGCCCGCCAGATACGTACCGATCGTGGGGATGAACTGGGAGACCAGCCCGACCCAGACGGCGAGTGCGGGCGCGTACGGAACGCCGAGGATCACCAGCAGGATGTAGTGCGCGATCCCGGAGATGAGGGCCATCAGACCGCGTGAGTAGAGGTAGCCGCCGGTCTTGTCGACCGCGATCTCCCAGGCCCGCAGGACCTCCGCCTGCCTGGCGGGCGGCAGCACGGAGCACAGGGCGCGTCGCAGCCTGGGGCCGTCGGCCGCGAAGTAGAACGAGAACAGGAAGATCGTCAGCAGACGGAACAGCCCGCCGAGCACGGTGGTGGAGACGTCGAGCACTCCGGTCGCGCTGTTCTGGACGTACTTCTGCAGCCAGTCGGAGTGGATCAGGCTGTCCTGGACCTCGACCCTGGAGAGGTCGGTGTGGAAGCTCTGGTTGACCCAGTTGATCACCGAGTCCAGATACTTCGGGAACTCCTCGACCATGTCGACGATCTGGCCCGCGAGCATCGAGCCGAGGAGCACGACGAAGCCCACCCCGGCGATCAGCACCACCATGAAGACCAGGAAGGTGGCGAGGCCGCGGCGCATGCCGCGCGCCGACATCCGGCTCACCGCCGGCTCGATGGCGAGCGCCAGGAAGAACGCGATCAGCACATTGATCAGCAGCCCGATGAGCTGGTCGAACGCCCAGCTGCCGAGCCGGAAGCAGGCATAGAGCGCCAGCGCGAGAACCATGGCTCGCGGCAGCCACGCGGGCATGCGTACCGGTCCGCCGCCGGCGGACGCGGTGGGTGGCGCGGCCGGCGGGACGGGCGGTGTGGAGGGCGGCTGGGTCTGTGCTGTCTCGTCTGTCGGTGCCACGGTTCCAGTCTCGCCTACCGGTTCGACAGGCAACCGCCCGCCCCGGACAACAGCACAGGTCCGGGCCATGGAACGGGGGTCAGTGCCTTTTCGCGCTGGGGTCAGTGCTTGTCCGCGCCGCGGTCAGCGCCTGTCCGCACCGGGTCAGCGCTGTCAGCGCTTGTCCGCCGGAATGCCGACCGCGGTACAGACACCGCGCCAGACGTCCTTGGTCTCCCAGCCCGCGGCCAGTGCCTGGTGCACCGTCTGCCCGCCGAGTTCGGCCATCACATGATCACGCGCGAAGGAGTCGGCGTACCCGGCTCCGAAGTGGTCCGCCATCCGTTCCCAGAAAATCGTCAACCGCATGACCTCAGTATCCCGCTCCTGAGAGTGCAGCCGGGCCGCTACGTCTTGCCGAGAGCGCTTACCGCCCTACGGTCGGTCCATGGCTGGAACCGGAACAAGTCCCCTCAACCGTGCCGAGCAGTTCATTTGGCTCACGGCCCGTGTCCTGGAACAACGGCGGTTCGCTCATCACTTCCTGGAAGGAAGTGCGGACGCGGTGGAAACCGCACTCGCCGCATATCTGAACGCGGACGGCGGCTACGGGCACGCGCTCGAACCCGATCTGCGCGGCCCCGTCAGTCAGCCACTGCATACCGCGCACGCGCTCAATGTGCTGGACTCCATCGGGCGCTGCGACGGACTGCGGGTGGAGCGGATCTGCCGCTTCCTCACCCAGGTGTCGACAAAGGAGGGTGCTCTTCCCGCTCTGCTGCCGACGCAGCGCGGCTATCCCGCCGCGCCGTTCATCCCGATCGTCGACGATCCCCCCGCGGAGCTGTTGGCCACCGGCCCCGTCGTCGGGCTCCTGCACCGCAACGCGGTGTGGCACGCCTGGCTGTTCCGTGCCACCGATTTCTGCTGGGCCGCGGTGGACGCGCTGGACCGGTCGCATCCGTACGAGATCGAGGCGGCGCTCGCCTTCCTGGACGGCGCTCCGGACCGGGCGCGGGCGGAGGAGGCGGCCGACCGGCTCGGGCGGCTGGTGCGGGATCAGCGTCTCGCCGTACTGGATCCGGAACGGCGGGCCGAGTACCCGGTCGCGGCCGGCTACGCGCCGGGTGAGCAGCACTTCCCGTACGACTACGCCCGTACGCCCGAGTCGCTCGCCCGTCACTGGTTCACCGACGAGGAGCTGTCCCGCTCGCTCGACCATCTCGCGGCCGAGCAGCAGCCGGACGGCGGCTGGCCGGTCAATTGGCGGCAGTGGGCACCGGGAACGGCTCTGGAGGGGCGGCCCATCGTGACGCTCAAGGCGCTCCTGACCCTGCGCGCCCATGGCCGCAGCCTCGGCTGAGCCCGGTTGCCGGAGCGGGTGGTGGCGGTCAGCCCGGTGAGCCCGGCCGGCTGCCGGCTGCCGGCTGTCGGCTCCGGACGGTAAGGGGCTCGGCTCCATGGACCGAGCCCCTTACCGTCCGTGCGGGGCGGGTGCCTAACCAAGGGCCCGTACCCCTGCGGTGACGGCCACGGCGGCGCCCACGACCACGAGGAACGGCGCGCGCAGGACCAGCGCGAGCGCCGCTGCGGCAAGGCCGGCCCCCCTGGCGTCCAGTGCCAGGTGCTGCCCGTCGCCGAACGTCTGCTGCGCGGTGAGGGCGGCCAGGAGTGCCACGGGCAGGAGTGCGGCAAGTCGTTGGGCGAGCGGGCGTTCCAGCACACCGGCGGGCACCAGCAGCCCGACGAGCTTGGCGAGATAGCAGCCGACGGCGGTCAGTGCGATGGCGATCCAGACGTTCATCGGTCCTTCTCCGTGCTCTCCGTGCTGTTCTTCGTGCTCTTCGTGCTCTTCGTGCTCTTCGTGCTCTTCGTGCTCTTCCTCGTGCTGTCCTTCGTGGTGGCCGTTCCCCGGCCCGCGCCCTTTCCGCGTCCGCCCAGGAACAGAACGGCGGGTGCGGCAAGCGCGGACAGCAGGACAGGGACGCCTGCGGGCAGCACGGGCAGCAGCCCGAGCACGAGCAGGACCGCGACGGCGGCGGTGACGCGTTCCGTGGTGCTCTTCAGCATCGGCGCGAGCAGAGCGAGGAAGACCGCGGGCGATGCCGCGTCCAGCCCCCAGGCGTTGGTGTCACCGAGCGCCTCGGCGCCCAGGGCTCCCAGCAGCGTGGTCAGGTTCCACAGCACATACAGGGTCAGCCCGGTGACGGCGAAGCCGATCCGTGCCGCCCGCCGGGTCGGCTGCGGCAGAGTCACGGCGGTCGTCTCGTCGATGACCCACTGGGCGGCGAAGGGGCGCAGCGCCCTGGGAAGCGCCAGCAGCTGCGACAGCCGCAGGCCGTAGAAAGAGTTGCGTACGCCGAGGAAGAAGGCCCCGGCAGCCGCGGTGTACGGGTTGCCGCCCGCCGCGAGGGCGCCGACGAGGGCGAACTGCGAGGCGCCCGTGAAGACGGCGAGGCTGAGCACGCAGGTCTGCAGCAGGCTCAGTCCGGAACCGGCCGAGGTCACGCCGAAGGCGAACCCGGAAAGCCCGACGGCTATCCCGACGCCGAGCGCATCGCGTACGACGGCCGCATCCGGCTTCGCACCGGTCGGCTCCGCACCGTCCGGCTTCCCACGGACCGCGTCCGGCTGCTCTCCTCGGCCGGTCGCGTCGCGGTGGGGTGCGTCGGCCGATGCGCCGACGCCCTCTGGGAGTGTTGTCTGTTCTGCCACGACCGGAACGCTACGTGGGCAGATCAGGACCGGTCTTGTACGTTCTTGCACGTTCGCGCTGGTACGCGCCGGGTGGTACTCCCACGATCCGGGTGAAGTGACGATTGAGATGCGGCTGATCGGTGAAGCCGACCTCGGCGGCCGCCTCCGCGGGCGCCGTCCCCGCGTCGAGCATCCGCCGCGCCGCCCGCACCCGGGCATCGGTGAGCCAGGCGTGCGGCGGCATCCCGTACTGCTTCTTGAAGGCTCTCAGCAGCGCGAACGGACTCGTTCCCAGCTCCGCCGCCAGCGCCTCCAGGGTGGGCGGCGCCGCCATCCGCCCCTCCAGCACCGCGCGGGCCCGCGCCGCGTCGCGGGCGCCCGCCGAGCGGGGCGCGCGGGTGGGCAGCGCGCTGCCGCACCGGTCGAGCAGCCGCGTGACCATGACCCTCAGCACCGTGTCGGCGGCAAGCGCGTTGCCCTCCTCGGCGGCCCGGTGGACCTCGCCGATCAGCCGGGCCACGTACGGGTCCACGACGCTGGTCTCGGTGAATCCGACCGTGCCGCGCAGGCTCGTCGTCTCGGCCGCGATGTCGTTGATCACCTGCGACGACGGGTAGAGCGTGGCGTAGACCCAGCCCTCGGGCACACCCGCGCGGGCCGTGTGCGGAACCTCGGGGTTGATCATGACAACGGTGCCGGGGCCGGCGTGGACGGTGCCGCCCGGCAGCCCGACGTCTTCAACCCCGCGGCTGATGGTGCCGAAGACATAGCCCTCGTGGCTGTGGCGCGGGAAGGTGTGGCGCACATAGCGGGCACGCAGCAGATCGAGGTCGGGCAGCTCCGCGTACTGCCAGTACCTCGCCCACTCCCCCGATCCCGATTCCGGTATCGCCGCCATGCACGAATTCTCGCAGTTCCGGGGCAGGGCCGCCGAGGGCGGTCGGAGCCCTTGCAGGTGAGCCGGGGTGCGCGGCTTCGGGACCGTCGCGAGTGGCAGCACGCACGGTGTCGGGGTCGTTGTCAGTGGCGGGGTGCACGATGGGGGGCATGACCGGCTCTGCGCTCGATTCGTTCTCACCCGCGACCCGCGGCTGGTTCGCGGGTGCCTTCAGCGCGCCCACCGCCGCGCAGGAGGGCGCCTGGCGCGCGATCGGCGAGGGTTCGGACGTGCTGGTCGTCGCACCGACCGGCTCCGGCAAGACCCTCGCCGCGTTTCTCGCCGCGCTGGACGCCCTGGCGTCCGTCCCGCCGCCCGCCGAGGCGAAGAAGCGCTGCCGAGTGCTGTACGTGTCGCCGCTCAAGGCGCTCGCGGTCGATGTGGAGCGCAACCTCCGCTCACCGCTGACCGGCATCCGCCAGGAGTCGGTGCGGCTGGGGCTGCCCGAGCCCGAGGTCCGGGTGGGGATCCGCTCCGGCGACACCCCGCCCGCCGAGCGCCGCTCGATGGCGACCCGGCCGCCGGACATCCTGATCACCACGCCCGAATCACTGTTCCTGATGCTGACCTCGTCCGCCCGGGAGGCGCTGTCCGGCGTCGAGACGGTGATCCTCGACGAGGTGCACGCCGTGGCGGGCACGAAGCGCGGCGCCCATCTCGCCGTGTCGCTGGAGCGTCTGGACGAGCTGCTGCCGCGTCCCGCACGGCGGATCGGCCTGTCGGCGACGGTCCGTCCGGTCGACGAGGTGGCCCGCTTCCTCTCGCCCCGGGGCAAGGTGGAGATCGTCCAGCCGCCGTCCACCAAGCGGTTCGACCTGTCGGTGGTCGTCCCGGTCGAGGATCTGGGCGAGCTCGGCGGCTCCCCCGCCACCGACCCCGACCAGGCGGGCCAGGCGGACAAGCCGTCGATCTGGCCCCACGTCGAGGAGCGGATCGTCGACCTGGTCCAGCAGCATCGCTCCACCATCGTCTTCGCCAATTCCCGTCGCCTCGCCGAGCGGCTGTGCAACCGGCTCAACGAGATCGCCTACGAGCGGCTCACCGGCGAGACGATCGCCGAGTCCCACTCCCCCGCCGAGATCATGGCCGAGTCCGGTGCGGCGAAGGGCGCCCCGGCGCTGCTCGCCCGCGCCCACCACGGCTCGGTCTCCAAGGAACAGCGCGCCCAGGTCGAGGAGGACCTCAAGGCGGGCCGGCTGCCGGCCGTCGTCGCCACCTCCAGCCTGGAGCTGGGCATCGACATGGGGGCGGTCGACCTGGTGATCCAGGTGGAGTCGCCGCCCTCGGTCGCCTCCGGCCTGCAGCGGGTCGGCCGGGCCGGACACCAGGTCGGTGCGGTCTCCACCGGAGTGGTCTTCCCCAAGTACCGGGGCGATCTGGTGCAGGCGGCCGTGGTCACCGAGCGGATGCGCGAGGGCTCCATCGAGGCGCTCCGGGTCCCGTCCAACCCGCTGGACGTGCTGGCCCAGCAGCTGGTGGCCATGGTCGCCCTGGACAGCTGGCAGGTGGACGATCTGCTGGCGGCGGTCCGCCGCGCCGCGCCCTTCGCCTCGCTGCCCGAGTCCGCGTTCACCGCCGTGCTGGACATGCTCGCCGGCCGCTACCCCTCCGACGCCTTCGCCGAGCTGCGCCCCCGCGTGGTCTGGGACCGGGTGGCCGGTACGGTCACCGGCCGCCCCGGCGCACAGCGGCTCGCCGTCACCTCCGGGGGAACGATCCCCGACCGGGGGCTCTTCGGCGTCTTCCTCGCGGGCGCCGACCCGAAGAAGGGCGGCGGCCGGGTCGGTGAGCTCGACGAGGAGATGGTGTACGAGTCCCGGGTCGGCGATGTCTTCACGCTCGGCACCACGTCCTGGCGGATCGAGGACATCACCCGTGACCGGGTCCTGGTGTCGCCCGCCCCCGGCGTTCCCGGCCGGCTGCCGTTCTGGAAGGGCGACCAGCTGGGCCGCCCACTGGAGCTGGGGCGTGCGCTGGGGGCGTTCCTCCGCGAGATCGGCGGACTGTCGCAGGAGGACGCCCGGGAGCGTCTGCTCGCCGCCGGTCTCGACACCTGGGCCGCCGACAACACCCTGTCGTACATCGACGAACAGCGCCGCGCCTGCGGCCACGTGCCGGACGACCGGACCATCCTCGTCGAGCGGTTCCGTGACGAGCTGGGTGACTGGCGCGTCGTGGTCCACTCCCCGTTCGGCGCGCAGGTGCACGCGCCGTGGGCGCTGGCGCTGAGCGCCCGCCTCGCCGAGCGGTACGGCATGGACGCCCAGGTGATGCACGCCGACGACGGCATCGTGCTCCGGCTGCCGGATGCCGACCTGATGGGCCTGGACCTCCTGGACTTCAACCCCGCGCAGGACCTGGCGCAGGATCTGACGCCGGATCTGGCACCGGGCCTGGCGCAGGACCTGGCGCGCAGTCCGGGCCGGGCTCCGGCACCGCTGCCGGGCCTCTCGTACGACAGCGACCAACCGCCCGTAGGCGCGGCGGACGTGACGTTCGAACAGGGCGAGATCGGCCAGATCGTCACCGACCAGGTCGGCGGTTCGGCGCTGTTCGCCTCCCGGTTCCGTGAGTGCGCGGCCCGCGCCCTGCTGCTGCCGCGCCGCAGCCCCGGCAAACGCACCCCGCTGTGGCAGCAGCGCCAGCGCGCCGCGCAACTCCTCCAGGTCGCATCGGAGTTCGGCTCCTTCCCCATCGTCCTGGAAGCGGTCCGCGAATGCCTCCAGGACGTCTTCGACGTCCCCGGCCTCACGGAGCTCATGGGCGACCTCGAAGCACGCCGGGTCCGGCTGGTCGAGGTGACCACCCCCGAGCCCTCGCCCTTCGCCCGCTCGCTCCTGTTCGGCTACGTCGCCCAGTTCCTGTACGAGGGCGACTCGCCCCTCGCGGAGCGGCGGGCCGCCGCCCTCTCCCTCGACTCCCATCTGCTGGCGGAGCTCCTCGGCCAGGCGGAGCTGCGCGAGCTGCTCGACGCGGATGTCCTGACCGAGCTGGAGCAGGAGCTCCAGTGGCTGACCGAGGACCGCCGGATCAAGGACGTCGAAGGCGTCGCCGACCTCCTCCGGGTCCTCGGTCCGCTCACCGACGAGGAGTTGGCAGCACGCGGCGCCGACCCGTCCTGGGCTCCGGAGCTGTCCTCGGCCCGCCGGGCCATCCGGGTCCGGATCGGCGGGGCCGTCCACTGGGCGGCGATCGAGGACGCGGGCCGCCTGCGGGACGCACTGGGCACCGCCCTCCCGGTCGGCGTCCCCGAGGCGTTCACCGAACCGGTGAAGGACCCGCTCGGCGATCTCCTCGGCCGGTACGCCCGTACGCACGGCCCGTTCACCTCCACCGCGGCCGCCAACCGCTTCGGCCTCGGCACCGCCGTCACCGACGGGGCGCTGCAACGGCTCTCCGCGTCCGGCCGGATCGTCCAGGGCGAGTTCCATCCCGCCGGTATCGGCCAGGAATGGTGCGACGCCACCGTGCTGCGCCGGTTGCGCCGCCGCTCGCTCGCCGCGCTCCGCCACGAACTGGAACCGGTCCCGCCCGCCGCCCTCGCCGGCTTCCTGCCTCAGTGGCAGCATCTGGGCAGCAACAGCCTGCGCGGAATCGACGGACTGGCCCGCGCCATCGAGCAGTTGCAGGGCGCCCCCGTCCCGGCGTCGGCACTGGAGAAGCTGATCCTGCCGGGCCGGGTCACGGGCTACACCCCCGCGATGCTCGACGAGCTGACCACCACCGGCGAGGTCGTCTGGGCCGGCGCGGGTGCCCTGCCCGGCAAGGACGGCTGGCTGTCCCTCTACCTCGCCGACAGCGCACCCCTGCTCCTCCCGCCCCCGCACCCGCTGGAGCTCAGCGCGTTGCACGAATCCGTCCTGACCGCACTGAGCGGCGGATACGGACTGTTCTTCCGGCAGATCGCCGATCAGGTCCGCGCCACCACCCATCCGGACTGCACCGATCCGCAACTCGCCGACGCCATCTGGGAGCTGGCCTGGTCGGGCCGGCTCACCAATGACACGCTCGCCCCGCTGCGCTCGCTGCTCGGCTCCGGCCGCACGGCGGGGTCGACCGCCCACCGCGCCAGACGCAATGTCCCGCGCGGGCGTTACGGCTCGCTCACCTCCGCCGCCCGGCCCGTTTCCCGCACCGGCCCGCCCACCGTCTCGGGCCGCTGGTCCCTGCTGCCCGCCACCGAACCCGACCCCACGCACCGTGCTCACGCCCTGGCCCGCACCCTCCTCGACCGCCACGGGGTGGTGACCCGGGGCGCGGTCCAGGCCGAGGGCGTCGAAGGCGGCTTCTCCGCGACGTACCGCATCCTGTCCGCCTTCGAGGACAACGGGCAGGCCCGGCGCGGCTATGTCGTCGAGGGCCTGGGGGCGGCGCAGTTCGCGATGGACGGCGCGGTGGACCGGCTGCGTGCCACGTCCACCGCCCGCGACCGTACGGAGCCGGGGGCCGCGCCCCATGCCCTGGTCCTCGCCGCGGCGGACCCGGCCAACGCGTACGGCGCCGCTCTGCCCTGGCCCGAGCCGCCGGACGGCGCCGGGCACAAGCCCGGCCGCAAGGCGGGCGCCCTGGTGGTGCTGGTCGACGGAGAGCTCGCGATGTACATGGAGCGTGGCGGCAAGACACTGCTGGCCTGGCCCACCGACCCGGACGACCCGGCGCTCCTCGCGGCGGCCGGGGCGCTGGCGGCGGCCGCCCGCGCGGGCGCACTCGGCACGGTCACGGTGGAGCGCACCAATGGCGCACCGTCCCTGACCTCCCCGCTCGGCCGCACATTGGAGGCGGCCGGCTTCCTGGCCACCCCGAGGGGGCTCCGCCTGCGCGCCTGAACCGCCTGCGCGCCTGAAACAACGGCACGCCCCGCTCCTGGCCCACCGCATCGCCGGCGCCGTCGCGGCACCCCGCACACACACCCGTATCGCCGCACCCGTACCCGACCCCGTATCGCCACACACCGCGCACACCCCCGTACGCGGCACCCCACACACGCCCGCACGGCGCTCCCCGCCCCGCATCATGGAGGCATGCCCGAAGGAGACACCGTCCTGCAGACCGCCGTACGTCTGCACACCGCACTCGCAGGTCGGACCCTCACCCGCTCCGACCTGCGCGTCCCTCGATTCGCCACCGCCGACCTCACCGGCCGGACGGTCCTGGACGTCATCTCGCGCGGCAAGCATCTCCTCACCCGCGTCGAGGGCGGCCTCACCCTGCACAGCCACCTCCGGATGGACGGCGCCTGGCGCGTCTACGCCCCGGGCGAGCGCTGGCGCGGTGGCCCCGCCCATCAGATCCGCGCGATCCTCGCCAACACGGAGCACACCGCGGTCGGCTACCGGCTGCCCGTCCTCGAACTGCTCCGCACCCGGGACGAGGCGAAGGCGGTCGGCCACCTCGGCCCCGATCTGCTGGGCCCCGACTGGGACCCCGAGACCGCTCTGCGCAATCTGCTCGCCGACCCCGGCCGCCCGCTCGGTGAAGCCCTGCTGGACCAGCGCAACCTGGCCGGAATCGGCAACATCTACAAGGCCGAGCTCTGCTTCCTGGCCCGCGCCACCCCCTGGCTCGCCGTCGGTGACCTCCCCGCCCCCACCGCCGCCCGCCTGGTCACCACGGCCAAGCAGCTCCTCGAAGCCAATCGCGACCGCCCGATGCGCACGACCACGACCACGCGCGCCCCACGCGGCCCCGGCCCCGGCCCGAAGGAACGGCTCTGGGTCTACGGCAGGGCCGACCGCCCCTGTCTGCGCTGCGGCACCCCCATCCGCACCGCGGACCAGGACGCCCGCCCCGCCTACTGGTGCCCGCACTGCCAGTCGGGCCCCACCAGCTGAGGGCCGCCCACTGGTTGACGCTCCGTCAGTTCCAGTCGTACCGTCCGGTCATGCCCCTCACCGCGTACGACCTCACGGGCCGCTCCGCGTTCGTCACCGGCGCGGCAGGCGGCATCGGCCGGGCCAGCGCCGTCCTGCTCGCGGCCGCGGGCGCCACGGTGCACTGCGCGGATCTCGACGAGAAGGGCCTGCTGGAAACCCGGGACCTGATCAACGAAGCGGGTGGCACATCCCACATCCAGGTCCTCGATGTCACCGACCGCAGTCGGGTCGGGGCCGCGGTGGCAGCGGCGGGCGACCTGGACATCCTGGCGGCCGTCGCCGGAATCATGCATTCGAGCAGCGTCCTTGAGACCTCGGACGAGGACCTCGACCGCGTCCTCGCGGTCAATTTCAAGGGCGTGCTGTACGCGTGCCAAGAGGTGGCCCGCGGCATGATCGCGCGCGGCGCCCCCGGCTCACTGATCACCATGGCCTCGGGAGCGGTCGACTCCTCGGGCCCGGGACTGTTCTGCTACAGCGCGGCCAAGGCGGCGGTCGTCCAGCTCACGAAGACACTGGCGACCGAACTGGGGCCGCACGCGATCCGCGTCAACGCCGTCGCCCCGGGCTGGATCCGTACGCCCATGACCGCCCGCCACGACGCGGACCGGCAGCAACGGGTGGAGACGACGATGGCCCGGATCTCCCCGCTGGGACGGGTGGGCGAACCGGAGGACGTCGCCCACACCGTGCTCCATCTCGCTTCCGACGCGTCGGCCTTCATGACCGGCCAGATCCTCCGCCCGAACGGCGGCGTAGCCATGCCCTGGTGACCCGTCGAACCCGCTCCGCACCCTGCACCCCAGCAGCCGACCAACGGCTCGCGCTCCGCACGCCGGCAGCGAGCCACCAGCCCGCCCACCGCACGCCGAGGGCCGCCCACCGGGCAGCACCCGCTTCCGCGCCCCCGCCGTCCGCCGCCATGCTCCTTCGGCCCGCACCCGTCGATCCGGCGGTCGCGGCCACATGCACGGGCAGCAGACTCAGACCCCATCCACCCGCCGCCACCGCACCCTCGACAAGTCCCGCATGGGCCGGTTCCAGCACGAGCCGCAGCACGGCCCACCACCACACCCCGCCGAGAACGAGCGCCGGCACCCATCGCCGTACCATGGCTGCCTCCTCCGGCCGAACCTAGTGCGGCGCACTCACCCGGCGCGAGAGCGCATCGGCGCACCACCAGCGCGCGGCGTGCAGCCGCAGACCGTTGCACGCTCTTGCCCAGAACTCCAGGGCGTGCTGCGCCGGATCGGGCCCGCCGCGGCCGGAGACTCTCCGGTACGTGACCGGAGCGCACGACCCCGCCGTACTGCGGGCGACCTCACCGCACCGGATCCCACCGGCCGGCGGCCCGCTCCCCGCAGTCTCGCCCGGCAGCGCCCGGACCGCATCCAGAACGAGAGGCACCTCGGCACCACTGAGCCCCCACCGATTCGAGTGGGGGCCCGGCGGACGCGGTCAGTGCTCGTCGCGGCGCAGCGAGTCCTTCATGCCCTTAGCGCGCTTCTCGGCGTCGCTCATGGCGTCCTTGGTCCGGCCCTTGGCCTGGTCCATCTTGCCTTCGGCCTCCTTGCGACGGTCGCCGGTCATCTTGCCCATGGCTTCCTTCGCCTTGCCCTTCATCTTGTCCTTGGCGCCTTCGTCAACCATTGCGACTCCTTCGGGTACGGGGATGTTCTCTCTGCCCGTTCGACTTCACCCACGATTACACAAACGAAACAAATCGGTCACTTGAGAACCGTCCGAGCCACCCGCCCGAGCACACCCCGAGCCATCCACGCCGAGCGCAGCCCGAACACGCCCCAAGCCCACCCCAAGCCCGCCACGAGCACGGCCTGAGCGCCTGAACCCGCCCCGAGCATGCAGAAGCCCCGGCCGCCCCCTCAAGGGGACGACCGGGGCTCCGCAACACACCGCTTCACACCGGACCGCGCGGGTCAGGCGGCGACGACATCCACCGCTTCCGCGGGCGCCTTGATGGTCACCCGTCCCGTCGGCACACCTGCCACCGACGTCACGGAGACGGAGTTGAGCATTGGCCGGACCGGCACAGGCACCGGATCGCTGGCTGCTGCCGACTCGGCCAGTTCGGCCAGCGACAGCTCATCGCTCACTTCACGCATGAGCTCGGACATCCGTACGTCAAGCGCGTCGCAAATGGCGGAGAGCAGTTCGGAGGATGCCTCCTTCTGCCCCCGCTCCACCTCGGAGAGATAGCCGAGCGAGACTCGGGCGGACGAGGAGACTTCGCGCAGAGTACGGCCTTGGCGCTGGCGCTGCCGACGCAGCACGTCACCAAGCAGGCGACGGAGCAGAATCATCGGTGGCTCCCTCCTCGGACCGCGTAGCCGCATCCTTCACGCCCCACCGTACCGCCTCGCGCCGCGGCCGTGCGGGGAGCGATGTCGTGTTCACTCAGGGCTGCAAACATCAATTCCCCCCGTTCTGTTCCGTATCCTGTGCCCTTGCATTCTTGCCGAGTTCGGCGGAGAGCAGCTCGAGCACGCTCCGTACGCTCTCTTTACGGATGTCCGCCCGTCCGCCGTTCAACCTCAGCTCGGCCATATTCTGCACGCCGCCCGGCCCGGCCACCGCGACATAGACCGTCCCCACGGCCTTGCCGTCCTGCGGATCGGGGCCCGCGACCCCCGTGGTGGCCATGCCCCAGTCCGCCCCGAGGACGCGGCGCACACCGGCTGCCATCTGCCGCGCCACCTCCGGGTCGACCGCACCGCGCTCCGTCAGCAGGCCCCCGTCCACACCCAGGACATCCCGCTTCAGGGGCGTCGCGTACGCCGTCACGGAGCCCCGGAAGGAGCGCGAGGCCCCCGGCACCGAGGTGAGCTCCGCCGCGACCAGACCGCCGGTCAGCGACTCCGCGACGGCAAGGGTCTCACCACGCTCCACGAGCAGCTCCAGCACCCTGGCCGCGGCAGTCACCGCTCGGCCTCCGCCGAATCACGGCTTCCCGTGGCCTCCTGGACCTGCCCCGCCGCCGCGGCGGCCCGCTCGGCGGCGAGCCCCTTGCGACGCAGCACCACGGCCTGACGCACGTAGTCGAGCCCTGTGACCACCGTCAGCACGACGGCCACCGCCATCACCCAGAAGCGCAGGGTTGCAAGTGGACCGGTGAGCGCCAGGACGTACATCCCGACGGCCGTCCCCTGCGCCAGGGTCTTCATCTTCCCGCCGCGACTGGCCGGAATCACCGCATGCCGTATCACCCAGAAGCGCATCAGCGTGATGCCGAGCTCGCGGAAGAGGATCACGCCCGTGACCCACCAGGGCAGATCACCGAGGTACGAGAGACAGACCAGCGCAGCGCCCATGATCGCCTTGTCCGCGATCGGGTCGGCGATCTTCCCGAAGTCGGTGACCAGGTTGTACGTGCGCGCCAGATGACCGTCGAACAGGTCGGTGATCATGGCGATGGCGAAGGCCGCCCAGGCGAACGAACGCCAGACCGGGTCGTACCCGCCGTTGTGCAGCAGCAGCAGCACGAAGCCGGGCACCAGCACCAGCCGCAGCATGGTGAGCAGATTGGCGATGTTCCACAGGCTGGCCTGATTGACGGCCGCAGTGCCCAGCTTGCCGCCGCGGACCGGCTTCGCGCCGGAGCCGCCTGCCGCGGATGCCGGGGCTCCCGTCATCTGGCTGCCTCCACGAGTCCGGAACACTCGGCCACCAGATCCACTCCTTCGGTGCCCACGACCTTTGCCTCGACCATAAGGCCGGGTACGAGGCCGTCGCGTGCCGTGAAGAGCACCTGGCCGTCCGTTTCGGGTGCCTGGTGCGCCGCGCGGCCCACCGCACCGTCTTCGTCGTCCACGGACTCGACGAGCACCTGGAGCGACTCGCCCAGGCGCTCCTCGGCACGCTGCGAGGTCAGCTCCTCGGCCAGCTGCGAGATGTGCGCGAGTCGCTCGGCGATGACGTCGGCGTCCAGCTTGTTCTCGTAGCCGACGGCCTCGGTGCCCTCCTCGTCGGAGTAGCCGAAGACGCCGATGGCGTCGAGCCGGGCACCGGTGAGGAAGCGTTCCAGCTCCGCCAGGTCGGCCTCGGTCTCGCCGGGGAAGCCGACGATGAAGTTGGAACGGGCACCGGCCTGCGGCGCCTTGCTCCGGATGGTGTCCAGCAGCTCAAGGAACCGGTCGGTGTCGCCGAAGCGGCGCATCGCCCGCAGCACACCGGGGGCCGAGTGCTGGAAGGAGAGATCGAAGTAGGGCGCGACCTTCGGCGTCGAGGTCAGCACGTCGATCAGGCCGGGCCGCATCTCGGCCGGCTGGAGGTAGCTGACCCGGATCCGCTCGATGCCCTCGATGTCGGCGAGCTCCGGCAGCAGCGTCTCCAGCAGCCGGATGTCGCCGAGGTCCTTGCCGTACGAGGTGTTGTTCTCGGAGACGAGCATGACCTCCTTGACGCCCTGCTCGGCCAGCCAGCGGGTCTCCTGCAGCACGTCCGAGGGGCGCCGCGAGATGAAGGAGCCGCGGAAGGACGGAATGGCACAGAAGGAGCAACGGCGGTCGCAGCCGGAGGCGAGCTTCACCGAGGCGACGGGGCTGGTGCCCAGCCGCCGGCGCAGGGGCGCGCGCGGCCCGGAGACCGGGGCGACGCCGTCGGGGAGGTCCTCGGGGGCGGGGGCCGGTGCGGCCTCCTGTGCGTGACCGGGCAGGGCCACGGCCGCGTCCTGCCGCTCGGCCGGACTGATCGGCAGCAGCTTGCGGCGGTCGCGCGGGGTGTGCGAGGCGTGGATGCCGCCGTTGAGGATGGTCTGGAGGCGGTCGGAGATGTCGGCGTAGTCGTCGAAGCCGAGGACGCCGTCCGCCTCGGGCAGGGCCTCGGCGAGGTCCTTGCCGTAGCGCTCGGCCATGCAGCCGACGGCGACCACCGCCTGGGTCCGGCCGTGGTCCTTCAGATCATTGGCTTCGAGCAGGGCGTCGACGGAGTCCTTCTTGGCGGCCTCGACGAATCCACAGGTGTTGACTACGGCGACATCCGCGTCGGAGGCGTCCTGGACGAGCTCCCAGCCGTCCGCTGCCAAGCGGCCTGCAAGCTCCTCCGAGTCCACCTCGTTACGGGCGCAGCCAAGAGTGACAAGGGCGACGGTACGGCGTTCGGGCATGGGCTCAAGACTACTTTGTCCCTGCACTCGCCCTGCCGCGCAGGGTTCCACCGTTACACCGAGTAACAAATGCGGCGAGCGCCCGGCTTGTCTGCCGGGCGCTCGCCGTGTCGTCGATGCCGCCTGAGGGAACTGTGCGTACCGGGGTCAGCCGACCGCCGGGTCGCCCTTGGTGTACGAGAGCCGCTCGACCTGGCCGGGCTGGAACTGGTCCTCGACCTTCTTGCCGTTGACGAAGAGCTCGATCGAGCCCGCGTCACCGAGGACGAGGTCGACCCGTTCCTGGTCCTGGAAGGTCTTGGTCTGGCCCTGGAGCAGCAGACCGTCGAAGAGCAGCCGCCCGTTGTGGTCCTTGGCGGAGATCCAGCTCTTGCCCTGGTTGGCGTTGAGCCGGACGGTCACCTTGTCCCTGGGTGCCGCGGCGATGGCGCTGTCCGAAGGCGCCGGCTTGGGGTCGACGGACTTGCCGGTCTTCGGTGCGGGGCTCTTCTTGTGGGGTGCGGGACCCTCCGCGACCTGGGTGGCCGCGGGACCGTCGTCGCCGCCCTTGAGGAAGGTGAAACCGACGAAACCGACCACGGCGACGATCGCCGCGACCATGGCCGCCGTCCAGTTGGGCCGACGGGGTTCGGAACGGATTCTCTCGGCCTCGAACAGCGGCGCCGCGGGGGTGGGAGCGGGACGGCCGCCGTGTTCCGCGTCGTACTGCGAAACCAGCGGTTCCGGATCGAGTTCGACGGCACGCGCGAGCGTACGGATATGGCCGCGCGCGTACACGTCGCCGCCGCAGCGGGAGAAGTCGTCCTCTTCGATCGCGTGCACGATGGGGATGCGCACCCGGGTGGACGAGCTGACCTCTTCGACCGTGAGACCTGCGGCGATGCGAGCCTGCTGGAGCACTCGACCGATCGAAGGCCGGTCGTCTTCGGGGGAGTTGCCGATGGACACGGGGGCGCCTTTCGAGCGTGAGCCACCTGCTGGGTGTTCAGTCTAGGGGGGGTACGAAAGGGTGGGGCAACCGGGAGGAAGGACTTTGTCCTCCATCGGACTCGAATCACTGTCCGATTCGCCGGACCGCCCCGGGAAGGACAATTCTGCCGCCCCTCCCTCCAAGTTGACGTACGACCCGACGAAACGGTTGCCCGTAACACCCTTACGAACCGGTTTCCCCGCGGATCAGAGCCAACACCCCGTCCAGCTCGTCGGGTTTCACCATGACATCGCGCGCCTTCGACCCCTCGCTGGGTCCGACGATGTGCCTCGACTCCATCAGGTCCATCAGCCGGCCCGCCTTCGCGAAGCCGACCCGCAGCTTGCGCTGAAGCATCGAGGTGGACCCGAACTGCGTGGAGACGACCAGTTCGGCGGCCTGGCAGAGCAGGTCCAGGTCGTCGCCGATGTCCTCGTCGATCTCCTTCTTCTTGGCGGTGCCGACCACCACGTCCTCGCGGAAGACCGGCGCCATCTGATCCTTGCAGTGCTGGACGACGGCCGCGACCTCGTCCTCGGTGACAAAGGCGCCCTGCATTCGGGTCGGCTTGTTCGCGCCCATCGGCAGGAACAGACCGTCACCCTTTCCGATGAGCTTCTCGGCGCCGGGCTGGTCGAGGATGACCCGGCTGTCGGCCAGCGACGAGGTCGCGAAGGCGAGCCGGGAGGGCACGTTCGCCTTGATCAGACCGGTGACGACGTCGACCGAGGGCCGCTGGGTCGCGAGCACCAGGTGGATACCGGCGGCGCGGGCCAGCTGGGTGATCCGGACGATGGCGTCCTCCACGTCGCGCGGAGCGACCATCATCAGGTCGGCGAGCTCGTCGACGATCACCAGCAGATACGGGTAGGGCGAGAGCTCGCGCTCGCTGCCCTCCGGCGGCTTGACCTTGCCGTTGCGGACGGCCTGGTTGAAGTCGTCGATGTGCCGGTAGCCGAACGCCGCGAGGTCGTCGTACCGCAGGTCCATCTCCCGCACGACCCACTGGAGCGCCTCGGCGGCGCGCTTCGGGTTGGTGATGATCGGCGTGATCAGGTGCGGGATGCCCTCGTACGCCGTGAGCTCGACGCGCTTGGGGTCGACCAGCACCATGCGGACGTCGTCCGGGGTCGCCCGCACCATGACCGAGGTGATCAGGCAGTTGATGCACGACGACTTGCCGGAACCCGTCGCACCGGCCACCAGCACGTGCGGCATCTTCGCCAGGTTGGCCATCACATAGCCGCCCTCGACGTCCTTGCCGAGCGCGACCAGCATCGGGTGGTCGTCCTCGGCGGCGTCCGCGAGGCGCAGTACGTCGCCGAGGTTGACCATCTCCCGGTCGGTGTTGGGGATCTCGATGCCGACCGCCGACTTGCCCGGGATCGGGGAGATGATCCGGACGTCGGGGCTGGCGACGGCGTAGGCGATGTTCTTGGCGAGCGCGGTGATCCGCTCGACCTTCACCGCCGGGCCGAGCTCCACCTCGTACCGCGTGACCGTCGGTCCGCGGGTGAAGCCGGTGACGGCGGCGTCGACCTTGAACTCGGTGAAGACGTTGGTCAGCGCGGCGACGATCGCGTCGTTGGCGGCGCTGCGGGTCTTGCCGGGCCCACCGCGCTCCAGCAGGTCGAGCGAGGGCAGCGAGTAGGTGATGTCGCCGGAGAGCTGGAGCTGTTCGGCACGGGCCGGCAGCGGCTGGGACTGCGAGTCGGGCACCGGCTTCGTCAGATCGGGTACGCCGCCCGTGGGGGCCGGCGGCTTCCCTCCTCCGGAGGAGGATTCGGCCTCCCTGGCACCCGGCACCGGTGTGCCCTGGCGTTCGCGCTCGACGGAGACGCCCTGCGTGAGGTCGGCGACGATCGGCGAGGGCGGCATGCCGTTGAGCACAGCCCCGTCGAGGGCCGCGGCCGCGGCGGCCGCCACGTCCACCGCGTCCATGGTGCGGTTCATCGCGGGCTGCACGGAGGGCCTGCGCGGCCGGCGGCGCTTGGAGAACGCTTCGGCCTCGGCCTGCTCCGGGTCGTACTCGTCGGGTACTTCGGAGCGGCGTGCCGGGGAGCGCCGGGAGCGGGCGGGAAGCTGCTCGCGCCACTGCTCCTCGTAGCGCTCGTCGTCGTTCTCCTCGTCCGCCTCGGGGTCGTACTCCGGGTGGAGGAGACCCAGCTTGGTGCCGAGCAGCCGGAGCCGTTGCGGAATGGCGTTCACCGGGGTGGCGGTGACGACCAGCAGCCCGAAGACGGTCAGCAGCAACAGCAGCGGTACGGCGAGGACCTCGCCCATCGCGTAGATCAGCGGCTTGGAGGCGGCCCAGCCGATGAGCCCGCCCGCGTTCTGCATCGCCGTGGTGCCGTCCTCCCGGCCGGGCGATCCGCAGGCGATGTGGACCTGTCCGAGCACCCCGATGACGAGGGCGGAGAGCCCGATGACGATCCGGCCGTTGGCCTCGGGCTTCTCCGGGTAGCGGATCAGCCGTACGGCGATGGCGCCGAGCAGTATCGGCACGAGCAGATCGAGCCGACCGAAGGCCCCGGTGACGAGCATCTCCACGAGGTCGCCGACGGGACCGCGCAGATTCGACCAGGTGCCCGCGGCGACGACCAGAGCGAGGCCGAGCAGCAGCAGCGCGACGCCGTCCTTGCGGTGTGCGGGGTCGAGTCCCTTGGCGCCGCGCCCTATGCCGCGGAAGGCGGCTCCGACGGCGTGGGCCGCACCGAGCCACACGGCGCGCGCCAGGCGGTACACACCACCGGTGGGCGACGGGGCGGGCTTGGGCGGGGCCGCCTTCTTCGCCGCCGCCTTCTTGGCGGGTGCCTTCTTGGCGGGCGCGGTCTTCTTGGCGGGCGCGGTCTTCTTGGCGGCGGTCTTCTTCGCGGGCGCGGCTTTCGGCGCGGCTTTCCTGGCCGGCCCCGCGGTACCGCCGACGCGCTTCGCGGTGCCCGCCGTGCCCTGGGAACCCTTGCCGGACGTACGTGAGGCCATGGTGCCGAGGTTACCGTTGTCGGCGCCTGTGAACACGTGCGACTGCTGCTTCACCCGACCGTGTCGCTGTGCGGGGGCCGCAAACTGACGCGGCCTCACTGCCGGACACCCCGATTCCGCGCGCCGACCGGCGGACCGGAGGGGCCAGTTGGGCCGATCCCCGGACAACCGCCCGCCCCCGGCCCGAAGTCACACCGCCGGACCCGCCGCGAACCCAGCCCTCCCCCGGCGCGGGACGCGGCTGATACGGCGTTACGAGGTAGCGACGGATGCGGCGTTACGAAGTAAGGGTGGCCGGGCCGGTGCCGGTGCCGGGCTCCAGGGCGTCGAGCGCCCGGCGCAGCCCCGTCAGCTTGCGCTCCAGATGGGCGGCGGTGGCCACCGCCGCGGCGTCCGCCGACTCGTCGTCGAGCTGCTTGGAGAGCGCCTCCGCCTGCTCCTCGACGGCTGCCAGCCGCGCCGACAGCTCGGCGAGCAGCCCGGCGGGCTCCTTCTCGTGGTCCGCGCCGCCCGAATCGCCCTCCAGCTGGAGCCGCAGCAGCGCCGCCTGCTCGCGCAGCTTGCAGTTCTTCATGTACAGCTCGACGAAGACCGAGACCTTGGCGCGGAGCACCCACGGGTCGAAGGGCTTCGAGATGTAGTCCACCGCGCCTGCCGCGTAACCCCGGAAGGTGTGATGCGGGCCGTGGTTGATCGCGGTGAGAAAGATGATCGGGATGTCCCGGGTCCGTTCCCGCCGCTTGATGTGCGCGGCGGTTTCGAAACCGTCCATGCCCGGCATCTGGACGTCCAGCAGAATGACCGCGAAGTCGTCCGTGAGCAGCGCTTTGAGCGCTTCCTCCCCTGACGATGCCCGGACCAGTGTCTGATCGAGCGCAGAGAGGATGGCCTCCAGCGCCAGCAGATTCTCCGGCCGGTCATCGACCAGGAGGATCTTGGCCTTCTGCACCATGGCCCGTCCTCCTCGCCCCGGAATTGCACCGGGCGCCGCCCCAGGGGACGACTCCCTTACGCCGTCCGTCCTTGTGCCGGTCATGGTAGCCGCACCCCGCCCGTCGCCACACCCTGTCACCGCGATGTCACTGTGCACACAGCAGAAACGCGGTGGGGGACGAGAAGGTTCCCCGTATTCCGCCCCCTCACACCCCTGCGCGCACAGTTGATCAGCAACCCGTCCGGATTCCCTCGTTAAATGATCACTCTCCGCGCATCCACTGCTCCATTACGGAAAGGAGATGATCAGGATCGACAGGCTTGGTGACATAGTCGGAAGCACCGGATTCGATCGCCTTCTCCCGGTCGCCCTTCATCGCCTTCGCGGTCAACGCGACGATCGGCAGCCCGGCGAACTGCGGCATCCGTCGGATCGCCGCCGTCGTGGCATAGCCGTCCATCTCCGGCATCATGATGTCCATCAGTACGACCGTCACATCGTCGTGCTGTTCCAGGACTTCGATGCCGACGCGTCCGTTCTCCGCGTACAGCACCGCAAGCCCGTGCTGCTCCAGCACGCTGGTGAGCGCGAAGACGTTACGGATGTCGTCGTCGACGATGAGCACCTTCTCGCCACGGAACCGGAACGTTCTGCGGACCTCGGGTTCCTCCTGCCCGGCGAGCGCCCACGGCTCCTGCGGAGCGGCCGGCGCGGCGCTCCGGGGCGGCAGCGCGAGCCGCCGCTCCGTGCTCCCCAGGCTCTTGCGGCGACGCCGCATCAGGCCGGCCGCGCCGCCCGGATCCGGTGCCTCGGCCGCCGGGCCGGCACCCGGACCGGCCTCCGGCAGCAGCCCTTCCTCGGCCACCGCGCCGTGCCCCTCGATGGGACCGGGCCCGATCTGCGGGTACCCCTGCGGCGGCAACTCGCTCGGGTGCAGCGGCAGATACAGCGTGAAGGTCGAGCCACGGCCCGGCTCACTGGCCGCGTGGATCTCGCCGCCCAGCAGCCGGGCGATCTCCCGGCTGATGGACAGCCCGAGCCCCGTGCCGCCGTACTTGCGACTGGTCGTACCGTCCGCCTGCTTGAACGCCTCGAAGATCACCAGCATCTTGCTGGCGGCGATCCCGATACCGGTGTCGGTGACCGAGAACGCGATCAGGTCGGCATCCGCCTCACGCAGCGAGCCGGCCTCCAGGAGCTGCTCCCGGATGGCGTTCGGCACATCCTCGTTGGCATGCCGGATCACCAGCTCGACCGCCCCGCTGTCGGTGAACTTCACCGCGTTGGAGAGGAGATTGCGCAGCACCTGCAGGAGCCGCTGCTCGTCCGTGTGCAGGGTCGCGGGCAGTTCCGGCGATACCCGTACGGAGAAGTCGAGCCCCTTCTCCGCGGTGAGCGGGCGGAACGTCGCCTCCACGTAGTCCACCAGCTGAACCAGTGCGATCCGGGTCGGGCTGACGTCCATCTTGCCCGCCTCGACCTTCGTCAGATCGAGAATGTCATTGATCAGCTGGAGCAGATCGGAACCGGCCCCGTGGATCGTCTCGGCGAATTCCACCTGCTTCGGCGAGAGATTGCCCTCGGCATTGTCCGCGAGCAGCTTGGCCAGAATGAGCAGCGAGTTGAGCGGCGTACGCAGCTCGTGCGACATGTTCGCCAGGAATTCGGACTTGTAGCGCATCGAGACCGCGAGCTGCTCGGCGCGCTCCTCCAGGACCTGCCGGGCCTCTTCGATCTCGGTGTTCTTGACCTCGATGTCGCGGTTCTGCTGGGCCAGCAGTTCGGCCTTCTCCTCCAGTTCCGCGTTGGATGCCTGGAGCGCCTTCTGCCGGTTCTCCAACTCCTGTGAACGGTCCCGCAATTGCTCGGCCAGCTCCTGCGACTGTTCGAGCAGCTTCTCGGTCTTCGTATTGACGCTGATGGTGTTGACGCTCGTCGCGATCATTTCGGCGAGCTGGTTGAGGAAGTCCCGCTGGATGTGGGTGAACGGCTGGAACGACGCCAGCTCGATCACGCCGAGGACCTTCCCCTCGAAAAGCACCGGCAGCACGATCACATGCGCGGGAGGTGCCTCGCCAAGCCCGGAGGAGATCTTCAGATAGCCCGGCGGAACGTTGTCCACCTGGATGGTCCGCTTCTCCTCGGCCGCCGTACCGATGAGCGTCTCGCCCGGCCGGAAGGACGTCGGCATCGAACCGGCCGAGTATCCGTAGCTGCCCCTCATGCAGAGTTCGTACGAGTTGTCCTTGTCGCTGTCCGAGCCCACCGCGGCGGTGTCCCCGGTAGGCATGGCCAGGAAGAAGGCACCGTGCTGCGCGGAGACGACCGGGGTCAGCTCGCTCATGATCAGCGAGGCCACGTCGTCCAGGTCGCGGCGCCCCTGCATCAGACCGGAGATCCGGGCGAGGTTGCCCTTGAGCCAGTCCTGTTCCTTGTTGGTCGCCGTGGTGTCGCGCAGGTTGGCGATCATCGTGTTGATGTTGTCCTGCAGGGCCTGGATCTCGCCGGCCGCGTCCACATCGATCTTCAGATTGAGATCACCGCGGGTCACCGCGGTGGCGACGGCCGCGATGGCCCGCACCTGGCGGGTGAGGTTGCCGGCCATCTCGTTCACCGACTCGGTGAGGTCGCGCCAGGTGCCGTCGACGTCCCGGACCCGGGCCTGACCGCCCAGCTGCCCCTCCGTGCCCACCTCGCGGGCCACCCGGGTCACCTGTTCGGCGAACGAGGACAACTGGTCGACCATCGTGTTGATGGTGTTCTTCAGCTGCTGGATCTCACCGCGCGCATCGATGTCGATCTTCTTGGTGAGGTCGCCCTTGGCGATGGCGGTGGTGACCGCCGCGATCTGGCGCACCTGACCGGTCAGGTTGGACGCCATCGAGTTCACCGATTCGGTGAGGTCCTTCCACGTACCCGAGACGCCCGGCACCCGCGCCTGGCCGCCGAGTTCGCCCTCCGTGCCCACCTCGCGGGCGACCCGCGTCACCTCGTCGGCGAACGAGGACAGCGTCGTCACCATCGTGTTGACGGTGTCCGCGAGCTCGGCGACCTCGCCGCGCGCCTCGACGGTGACCTTCTTCCTCAGGTCGCCGTTGGCGACCGCCGAGGAGACCCGGGAGATGTTCCGCACCTGACTGGTCAGGTTGTTGGCCATCAGATTGACGTTGTCGCTGAGGTCCTTCCAGATGCCGGTGGCCCCCGGCACCCGGGCCTGACCGCCGAGGATGCCCTCGGTGCCCACCTCGCGGGCGACCCGCGTCACCTCGTCGGCGAAGTTGAGCAGCTGGTCGACCATGGTGTTGACGGTCGTGACCAGTTCGAGGATCTCGCCCTTGGCATCGACGGTGATCTTCTTGGAGAGATCGCCGTTGGCGACCGCGGTGGTGACCTCGGCGATGTTGCGGACCTGCAGGGTCAGGTTGTTCGCCATGCCGTTGACGGACTGGGTGAGGTCCTTCCACGTACCGGACACCCCCTGCACCTCGGCCTGGCCGCCGAGGATGCCCTCCGTACCCACCTCACGGGCGACCCTGGTCACCTGCTCGGCGAAGTTCGAGAGCTGGTCGACCATCGTGTTGATGGTGTTCTTCAGCTCAAGGATCTCGCCCCGGGCATCCACATCGATCTTCTGCGACAGGTCACCGCGCGCCACCGCCGTGGCGACCTGCGCGATGTTACGGACCTGAGCGGTCAGGTTGCCCGCCATACCGTTCACCGAGTCGGTCAGATCACGCCACACACCGGCCACACCGGGTACCTGCGCCTGCCCGCCGAGCCGCCCGTCGGTACCGACCTCGCGGGCCACCCGGGTCACCTGATCCGCGAAGGCGGAGAGCTGGTCGACCATCGTGTTGATGGTGTTCTTCAGCTCCAGGATCTCGCCCCGGGCATCCACATCGATCTTCTGCGACAGGTCACCGCGCGCCACCGCCGTGGTCACCTGGGCGATCTGGCGGACCTGCGAAGTCAGGTTCCCGGCCATGAAGTTGACGGAGTCGGTGAGCTCCTTCCAGGTACCGGAGACGCCGTCCACCCGGGCCTGGCCGCCGAGGCGGCCCTCCGTGCCCACGTCCCGCGCCATCCGCGTCACCTGGTCGGCGAAGTTCGAGAGCTGCGCCACCATCGTGTTGACGGTGTTCTTCAGCTCCAGCATCTCGCCCGCGACATCCACGGTGACCTTCTGCGTCATGTCACCGTTGGCCACCGCGGTCGTCACCTGCGCGATGTCCCGCACCTGCCCCGTGAGGTTGCGGAACGCGGCGTTCACCGAGTCGGTGAGGTCCTTCCAGGTCCCCGCCGCCCCCGGCACCTCGGCCTGACCGCCGAGGCGGCCCTCCACACCGACCTCCCGGGCCACCCGGGTCACTTCCGAACCGAAGGCCTGGAGCTGGTCCACCATCGTGTTGACGGTGTTCTTGAGCTCCAGCATCTCGCCCGCGACATCCACGGTGACCTTCTGCGTCATGTCACCGTTGGCCACCGCCTTGGTCACCTGCGCGATGTCCCGCACCTGCGTAGTCAGGTTCCGGAAGACCGTGTTCACCGAGTCGGTGAGGTCCTTCCACGTCCCCGCCGCCCCGGGCACCTTCGCCTGACCGCCGAGCAGACCCTCGCCACCGACCTCGCTGGCCACCCGGGTCACTTCGTCCGCGAAGAGGCGCAGCGTGTCGGTCATCTGGTTGATGGTCTCGGCCAGTTGCGCGACCTCGCCGCGGGCACTCACCGTGACCTTCTGGGACAGGTCGCCGTTGGCGACCGCCGTCGTCACCTCGGCGATCCCGCGCACCTGGGAGGTGAGGTTCCCGGCCATCGTGTTGACGGAGTCGGTGAGGTCCTTCCACACACCCGCCACACCCGGCACAGTCGCCTGACCGCCGAGCTCGCCCTCCGTACCCACCTCACGGGCGACCCGGGTCACCTCGGAGGAGAACGACGACAGCTGGTCGACCATCGTGTTGACGGTGTTCTTCAGCTGGAGCATCTCACCGGCCACATGGACGGTGACCTTCCGCGACAGATCGCCCTTGGCGACCGCCGTGGTCACCAGGGCGATGTCGCGCACCTGCGCGGTCAGCCGGTACGCCATGGTGTTCACGGAGTCCGTGAGGTCCTTCCAGGACCCGGACATCCCGCGCACCTGGGCCTGTCCGCCCAGCTTGCCCTCGGTACCCACCTCGACCGCGACCCGCGTCACCTGCTCGGTGAACGCCGACAGCTGGTCGACGAGACTGTTGACCGTACGGGCGACCTTCAGGAACTCGCCGCGCAGCGGCCGTACCGTCTCGTCGGACGTGTGCGAACGCAGTTCCATCCGCTGTTCGAGATCACCGTCGGCCACCGCCGACAGCACCCGCCCGACCTCCGAGACCGGGCGGGCCAGATCGTCGACCAGCTCGTTGGAGGCGTCGATCGCGGCGGCCCAGGAGCCCTCGCAGGCGCCCGTCTCCAGCCGCTCGGTGAGCTTCCCCTCGCGTCCGACCACCCGCCGCACCCGGGCCAGCTCACCGGTGAGATGCAGATTGCGGTCGGCGACCTCGTTGAAGACCGCCGCGATCTCCGCCATCACGTCGTCACCCGAGACGGTCAGACGCCTGCGGAAATTCCCGTCGCGCATCGCCACGAGGCCCGCCAACAGTCTGTTGAGCGCCGCCGCGTCGACGTCGATGGTTCCATTGCGCTGTTTCTTCACGGACTGTCCGCCTTTTGTGCGCGTGCTTCTGCCCCGCGCCGCCACGCCAGACTCCACCGTGTCCCTCCCGCAGGGGTTGACCGTATCGCTCGGGCCTTATCTGGGAGCTTGCCCAGTTCTTCTTGGCTCACCGCCACAGACCACCGTCGACGGGTGACCATGGGGACGTCAAATCGTTGAAACGTACCAGGCCGGAAGCAGCCGGAGTGCCACCTCCAACGGTTGTCCCACATCCCTCCGTTGAGAAGGCCACACTTGTCCGGTCACAGGCCGGTTCCTGCTCGCTCCTGTCCGAAGTCGCCCCTCGTGTACCCGGCACGCAGACCGAGCGTCTAGCCTGGCAGGCGAATCGAAGCGGCGAGAAACGGGCACAGGACTCGGGGAAGCGACGAGACACCACATGGGGAGTTCTGTGATCACCGCGCGCGCGGCCGCCACCTTCGACCCGGTCGGGCGCTCCGTCGCGACCGCCCGCGCCTTCGTCCGCGACACCCTTCAGGGGTGGGGCTACACGGATGTCGTCGACGACGCGGTCGTCCTCACCAGCGAGCTGGTGACCAACGCCGTGGTCCACGCGGGCACCGCCGCCGACGTCCTGTGCCTTCGCACGGAGGACGGCGTCCGGATCGAGGTCTCCGACCACTATCCGGAACGCGAGGTCCCGCTCCAGAGCGCGGGCCCGGACTTCGGCAGCCCGGACCGCGAGAACGGCCGCGGACTGCTGCTCTGCGCGGCACTCGCCACCCGCTGGGGCGTCGAGTACTCGCCCACCCGCAAACATGTCTGGTTCCAGCTCGATCTCCCCGAACGCCCGGTGGGCATCCGCTCGGCGGGCCCGCTGCTCCCCGTGGGGCTGCTCCCCGTCGCCGACGAGCGCGTCAGGGTGGCGGTCGTCCAGATCGACAGCACCGGCTCCATCGCGGCCTGGAACGAGGACGCCTCGTTCCTCTTCGGCCACGCCACGGATCAGGTCACCGGAAAGCAGCTCACCGACTTCACCGCCTGGCCCCAGACCCCCGGCACCAACACGGGCATCGTCGACGCGCTCCAGCTCTCGCGCTGGGAGGGCAGCTACGGAGTCCGCGGCGCCGACGGCCGGACCATCCCCGTCTACGCCTCGCACCTACGGGTCCGCGACACCCACGGCGAGCCCTCGACCGTCTGTCTCCTCGTCCGCGACTACGAACGCGCGGTGCTCCAGTCACCGGCCCGCGCACCGGTCTCCGACACCAACGCCGAGAGCGGCAAGACCGACCCGTTCGAGATCTTCATCGGCTCCCCCGCCCCCGACGACCTCGACGGCCTGCTCCAGCGCACGGTGGAGCGGGCCCGCGACATGCTCGATGCCGACGCGGCCTTCCTGCTGCTGGCGACGGACGACGAAACGGAACTGGAGGTACGGGCCACCACCGGCCTGCCCTCCGCCCGCCAGCGTTTCGCCCGGGTCCCGGTGGAAGCCGGAACCGGACGGTACGGATCCGCCCGGATGCCCGCCGTCCACGAGGACCTCGACCACGTCCCGGGCGCCGTCCCGCTGCTGGGCGGCACCGGGATGCGTTCCGTCGTCACCGTCCCGCTGAAGGTCGAAGGGCGGCTCACGGGCTCGCTGGGTGTCGCCGCCGAAGCGGCCGGCCGCTACTCGAACGAGGAGGCCCTGCGCCTTCAGTTCGCCGCGGACCGGATCGCGCTCGCGGTCGAATCGGCCCGCCTGGGCGAGCTGGAGCGCCTCCGCCGCGGTTCCCTCTCCTTCCTCGTCGAGGCCTCCGACCTGCTCGCCGGCACTCTCGACCGGGACCAGACCCTGGCGCTGATGGCGCAGATGACGGTCCCGACCCTGGCCACCTGGTGCGCCGTGTACACGATTGCCGACCAGTCCTCCGAGCCGTACCTCTCGTACGTCCTGCACGAGGACGAGGAACGCATCGACGGCCTCAAGGCCCTGCTCTCCAAGATCGCGCCGCCGGACCCGGTACCCACCCCCGGCGCCCGG
Organism: Streptomyces sp. NPDC001933; assembly: GCF_042890955.1. NCBI lineage: Bacteria > Bacillati > Actinomycetota > Actinomycetes > Kitasatosporales > Streptomycetaceae > Streptomyces > Streptomyces sp. NPDC001933. Next base: position 725,018 of record NZ_JBIASS010000002.1, read on the forward strand.
GTCTGGTCCGCCCCGTCCGAGGCCGCCCACCAGGCAGCCCTGCGCAGTTCGATGCGGACTCTCGGCCTCGGTGAGACCGGCAGGCTCGTCGAACCGGGCAGGCTCGGCTCCGGCATCCGTACGACGCTCGCCACCGCGGCCGCCGTGGGCGGGGAGACGGTGGTCCTGCCACTCGTGGCCCGCAACCGCGTCATCGGCATGCTCACGCTCGGGAAGCCCTCCGACGACCACTTCCGCCAGGAGATCCTGGAACTGGCCGAGGACCTCTCCCGCCGCGCCGCCCTGGCCCTCGACAACGCGCGCCTCTACTCGGAGCGCATGGCGATCAGCCAGTCCTTGCAGCGCAGCCTCCTGCCTCCGGGGCTGCCCGAGGTCCCCAATGTCGAGATCGAGGTCATCTACCGCGCGGCCGGCGAGGGCAACGAGGTCGGCGGCGACTTCTACGACGTCTTCCCGATCCGCGACGGCGCCTACGGCTTCGCCATCGGCGACGTATGCGGTACGGGCCCGGAGGCCGCCGCGGTCACGGGCCTCGCCCGTCACGCCCTGCGCCTCCTCGCCCGCGAGGGCTTCGGCGGCCCCGCCGTCCTGGAGCGTCTCAACGCCGCCATCCTGGACGAGGGCGCCCGCAGCCGCTTCCTGACCCTCCTGTACGGCGAGCTGTGGCCCCAGGAGGACGGCAGCGCCCTCCTGAAGGTGGTCTGCGCGGGGCACCCGCTGCCGTTGCGCCTGCGTCAGGACGGATCGGTCGAAGCAGCGGCCGAGCCCCAGCCCCTGCTGGGCGTCCTCGAGGACCTCGAACTGTACGAGCAGACGGTCACCCTCGCCCCGGGCGATGTCCTGCTGTGCGTCACCGACGGCGTCACGGAACGCCGGGAGGGCACCAGGATGCTCGGCGACGACGGTCTGGCGGACGTCCTGGCGACCTGCACCGGCCTCACCGCGGGTGCGGTGGCGGCTCGCATCCTGCGAGCAGTGGAACGCTTCGCCGCCGAGCCGGCCTCGGACGACATGGCCATCCTCGCCATGCGCGTCCCGGAACCACCCACCGCCTAGTACGCCACCGCCCTTGCGGCCTGCGGCCGAGCACCTGCCATTCTCGTCTGCCATGGACGACGACTGGTATCTGCGAGCGGGCAGTGGAGCGCGGTTCGACTGGGGGCCCACGGGTGCCGAACAGCTCTCGTCGGCGGTCGCGTGTCCGGTGGTGGTCGACGTGCTGTCGTTCACCACGTCGGTGACCGTGGCCGTGGAGTCCGGTACCCAGGTCTTCCCGTATGCCTGGCGTGACGCGACGGCATCGGGCTTCGCCGACCGTATGGACGCACAACTGGCCGTGGGGCGACGCACGGCCGGCTCGGCATCCCCTTGGGCGTTGTCGTCGGCGGCCCTGAGAGAAGCGCCTTTCACTCCACGTCTGGTCCTGCCTTCCCCCAACGGCTCGGTGATCTCCGCCGCGGCCGGTGGGTCGGTGGTCGTTGCGGGCCGAGGCGGCCACAGCGGACGCGTGCTTCGATGCAACACCGGATGTCACTGCCGCGGTGACAGCCGGCGCATCCGGGCAGGAGCTCATCTCAGGGGGCTTCCCCGACGACGTAGGCATCGCAACGGAGTTGGACGCCTTCGATGTCGTACCGGTCGTCACCAACGAGGGCACTGCAGCCGGATAACTCCCGCACCAACAGGAAAGGCCCCCGCCAGCTGGCGGGGGCCTTTCCGTTCTTCGGAGCCCCAATGCGGAATCGAACCGCAGACCTTCTCCTTACCATGGAGACGCTCTACCGACTGAGCTATTGGGGCGTGCTGCGCTGTGCAACGAGATAAAGCATACCCTGAACTCGGGGATGCTCAAAACCACTGGTCACAGACGACTCTGACGGGCTCTCACCGCACCCTGTACCGCACACCCGCCCGCACTCCCGCGGCGATGGCGGGACCTGACGGGACGGAAGCCGGGCCGGCCGCGCCCGCCGCCATCGAATCGGCCGTCGTAGAACGCAGAAAAGCCCCGTGTCCACAAGGACACGGGGCTTTCCCGTAAAAGGAGTTCGGCGGCGTCCTACTCTCCCACAGGGTCCCCCCTGCAGTACCATCGGCGCTGAAAGGCTTAGCTTCCGGGTTCGGAATGTAACCGGGCGTTTCCCTAACGCAATGACCACCGAAACACTATGAAATAAACAACACCGGAACAACACGGCCGTTCGTTATTTCAGAACTAACACAGTGGACGCGAGCAACTGAGGACAAGCCCTCGGCCTATTAGTACCAGTCAGCTCCACCCGTTACCGGGCTTCCACATCTGGCCTATCAAC